>JAIXRC010000108.1 GCA_027485415.1 Cryomorphaceae bacterium
ACCGTTGTGAAGCTTCGGCACGAACCCTGCGGTTTCTCATCCCTCTCATCCTCCACTTTGTTGCGGTGGGAGCGGGATTCGAACCCGCGGTACAGTTACCCGTACGACAGTTTAGCAAACTGTTGGTTTCAGCCACTCACCCATCCCACCTCGTCGATTGGACGGCAAAAATAGGAAATCCATTTGGTATCTTAAAAAAAAAGGGCAAAAAAGGCCTTAGAAATAAATATACTTTCCGTGCTGTCCGTCTATAACAACCTGTTTCTTGTCTGCTTTTTCTACATGTCCAATAACTTTTGCAGGAACATTATACCCCGAGGCAATATTAATTATTTGCTCGGCTGTTGATTCATCGGTGTAGATTTCGAATCGATGACCCATATTAAAAACCTTATACATTTCTTTCCAATCCGTATTCGATTCTTCTTGTATCATCTTAAACAGGGGAGGTGTTTCAAAAAGTCGGTTCTTTACAATGCTTAAATCGTTGACGAAATGTAGCACTTTTGTCTGACCCCCTCCCGAGCAATGAACCATTCCGTAAATTTTATCTCGGTGATTTTTTAAAATTTCGGCCACTATCGGAGCATACGTTCGAGTAGGGGACAAAACCAATTGTCCAGTATTTCGGGTCGTTCCTTCCACCGGATCCCTGAGTTCCTTGCTTCCTGAATAGATTAATTCCTCCGGAACCGCGGCGTCAAACGTTTCTGGATATTTTATTGCTAAGGATTTGTTAAACACATCATGCCTTGCTGAAGTCAATCCATTACTGCCCATGCCACCGTTATAAAACGATTCATAGGTTGCTTGGCCATAAGATGCCAGCCCAACAATGATATTTCCGGGCTGTATCGTATGATTACTAATAACTTCACTACGCTTCATACGACAAACCACCGTGGAGTCAACAATTATGGTTTGAACTAAATCACCAACATCGGCTGTTTCTCCCCCGGTAGAATAAACTTCGATGCCGCAATCCCTCAGTTGAGCGAGCAATTCTTCAGTTCCTTCAATTATCGTTTTAATAACCTCTCCTGGTATTCGATGTTTATTTCTTCCAATGGTAGAGGAAACTAAAATCGGCCCTGTGGCTCCCACACATAACAGGTCGTCTATATTCATTATAAGCGCGTCTTGTGCAATGCCTTTCCATACACTTAGGTCTCCTGTCTCCTTCCAATACGCATAAGCTAAGGACGATTTTGTACCCGCCCCGTCGGCATGCATTATGACGCAATAGGACGGGTCTTGTGTTAGATAATCTGGAACAATTTTACAAAAAGCCTGAGGAAATAAACCCTTGTCGAGGTTGGCAATGGCATGATGTACGTCTTCCTTGCCCGCCGAAACTCCCCTTTGTTGGTACCGTTGATCTGTCATGGATTCGTGTTCTCGTTTTCCTCTAGGTCTTTTAAAATTTGGTCTACGTCCAATTCTGTTGCTTTTAATTTAGCTCGACAAAACTTTATAAGTTTTGCTGCTTCTTGCACTTTAATCGACAATTCGTCTATGCCGATTTCTCCTTGTTCCATTTCTTCAACAATTCGTTGTAAATCTTCAAAAGCTTCCTTGTAACTTGGTTCTTTCATGAACAAAATTAAGCATTAATTCTTCGCTTTAGTTTGAAGAATCAAGATTTCTGTAAGGGTTAACTTCCTCGGGTAATGGTTCGTTGCAAAACAAAAAATCCAAAAGTTCTCTTGCGAATCTCGGCGCCAACAAATATCCTTTTGTGCCCATACCATTCATCATAAAAAGCTTCTCAAATTTCCTATGCTTTCCCACGAATGGCCTTCGGTTGATGGACGTGGGTCGAATACCCGCCTCATGCGCCATCACGCGAACAGAATCTTTAGAAATAGACTGAAAATTTTTTAAAATTCTCTCTTTGCCTTCCTCCGTAGGATGCGTTGTCGCATCGTTCCACTCATAGGTAGAACCCACCTTAAATTCTTGGTTGCCAATCGCTAGCGCGTACGCCTTGGAATGGATGGATTCTGCTTGTACCGAATTATCCCACTTCACAGTTAAGACTTGGCCTTTCGTTTTTTGAACGGCCACGTCCTTAAACCAAGGCAATTCATCGTTGCGGTATCCAAGGCAAAAAATTACTGCATCATAGATGTTGCCTTGATAGGTCCCCGATAAGGGATCAAATTTTTCTTGTAAAAAGGATTCTTGAACCCACCTTCCTTTATTCTCAAAATAGGCGCGTTGGCTGTTGATGAATTGTTGTGCATCAATCCAAAACCCTTTAGCCCTTCCGGAACCAAAGGCCCCGTAATCGTTGTCTTCAACCGTTAATGGCCATAAAAAGGATTTAAACTCCTCGTTGTCAAGTCGCTCTTCCCAAAGGTTTTTTTCTTCTTGGGTGGAAAAAATACGGCGAATCGTATGCTGATGACAAAAACTGGATTTCGATTTATTTTCAGCCTCCCTGTAGAATGTTAGCGCTTCTGAAAAGCACACTTGGGCCCTCCAAGTTAAAAGTGTCCTGCGAAAAGACATGGGATTTACCATTCCAACGGCGACTTTTGAACAATGGTTCAAGTCATCGTCCATCACAACATAATCCACCCCTCTCTTTTCAAGTTGGTGCGCAATGGAAATACCCGAGATGCCCCCGCCAACCACTAAAACTTTTTGTGCTGTCATTCTTGTGCCATTGCTGCAGCAAAGATAGTTATATCAAGCTCTTTATAATGGGTCTTTAACAGTTTTGCCAATGCTAATGCCGTTGCACCCGTAGTTATTACATCGTCTACAATACCTACATGGCGTATCCTGGGGTCAAGGCCCTTTTTCCAAGAAAAAACTTTTTCTACGTTGAGTCTTCTTTCTTCTGGGGAAAGTGTTGTTTGGCTCTTTGAATTGCATATTTTCTTCACGGCGTTACTGCAAACTGGAACTCCGAGCCTCTCCCCCAAACCTTCAGCGATGGATAAACTTTGATTATATCCTCTTTTGAACTGCTTTTTATGGTGAATTGGCACCGGAATCAATACGTCTGGAGAAATAATGTTCGGGTTGTTTAATGCTATTTCCAATCCTAATTTTCGCCCTATGCCGCGCCCTGAATGATATTTCAAGGCATGTACCAACGTTTCAGTTGGTCCATCTTTTTTCAACGACGCCCCAACAAACGAAGTTATGGCTGTAAGGGAGTCCTCTACTTGAGTTGTAGGTAATGGCCGGACGACCATTGCTTCGCAAAAGCAACAAAGAAAAGATTCTCCTTGTGCCAGATCGATGGTGCAATGCAAACAACGATCTAAAAACACCGAAGAAATGAACTTGGAAAAAACAGAATTCATCCAACATATTTTACGACCATTCATATTCATTGATTTTGAACAAAAGGCTGTTTACAACGATTTCTTTTTGAGAAAATTAGTACGGTATTTTTATTGAACTTCATACAGGATTTGAGCCTCTTGTTTGGTTTCTCGCAGTTATCAAAAATCAGGGTTAAAAGAGTTTAATAACTTTTTAATTCTGTTAATAATTCATCGGGGGCCAACACTGTTAAGGCTTTGAGGCGTGTTGTTAGATAAGGTTTCTTGTTAATGGTTTTTTTGAAGGGTTTTAGAAGGTGTTTTTTTTTGAAACTTTGTAAACCTTTCTAAAACGAATTTTAGGCAAGTAAATTGCTTCTGTAACAAGAAAGGTTAAGGTGTATTTATGGCTTGATTTGGTCCTCAATTAGTGGGGAGTCAGTCTTGTCGGCTATAGTGTAAATGTTTAAAAAGAAACCATAAACCATGGAACCAATATTACAAGAAAACAAAAATCGTTTCGTGTTATTTCCAATTGTCCATGACGATATTTGGAATTTCTACAAGCGCGCAGAGGCGAGCTTTTGGACGGCGGAGGAAATTGATTTATCACAAGACCTCACCGACTGGGGGCAATTAAACGACGATGAAAGGCATTTCGTTAAACATGTCTTAGCATTTTTTGCCGCCTCAGATGGCATCGTTAATGAAAATCTGGCAGAAAATTTTCTGTCTGAGGTTCAATATACAGAAGCCAAGTTTTTTTACGGATTTCAAATAACGATTGAGAATATCCACTCTGAAACATATTCGTTATTAATCGACACATACATTAAAGATTCTGCGGAAAAATCAAAGTTGTTTAATGCAATTGACACCTTAGAATGTGTTCAAAAAAAGGCTAACTGGGCTCTTCGTTGGATTGAAAAAGGCTCTTTTGCTGAGCGTTTAGTGGCATTTGCCGCCGTAGAAGGCATATTTTTTTCAGGGTCATTCTGTTCGATTTTTTGGTTAAAAAAGAGAGGTTTGATGCCTGGACTTGCGTTTTCCAACGAACTTATTTCCAGGGATGAAGGTCTTCATTGCGATTTTGCCTGTCTTCTTTACACCCAGCATTTGGTCAATAAACTCCCTGCCTCCCAAGTTGCGGAAATTATTCAAGAGGCCGTAGAAATCGAAAAAGAATTTATTATCGATGCCTTACCGGTGAAGCTCATTGGCATGAACAGCGATTTAATGAGCCAGTACATTGAATTCGTTGCAGATCGTTTATTGGTTGAGCTTGGAAACGAAAAAATATACCATGCAACCAATCCCTTTGATTTCATGGAAATGATCTCCATACAAGGTAAATCCAATTTCTTTGAGAGAAGGGTTGGTGAATACCAAAAA
Organism: Cryomorphaceae bacterium; assembly: GCA_027485415.1. Classification (GTDB taxonomy): domain Bacteria; phylum Bacteroidota; class Bacteroidia; order Flavobacteriales_D; family Crocinitomicaceae; genus UBA952. The sequence goes on from JAIXRC010000108.1 coordinate 4,674, forward strand.
GCCAGTGTCCTGTCGGATAAAGAAACACCAAGATTTAGTTTAGACGAAGAATTTTAAGTTAATTGTTAAAAAAAATACTAGTAAAAAATGTACGTAGTTAAAAGAGACGGAAGAAAAGAAGCTATTAAGTTCGATAAAATCACAGCGCGTGTTGTGAAGATGTGCTATGGACTAGATCCTATTGTTTCTCCGGAATCCGTTGCGATGAAAGTTATTGAGGGCTTGTACGATGGGGTTACAACCCCAGAGCTGGACAACCTTGCCGCTGAGGTTGCGGCTGCAAAAACGACCGAACACCCTGATTATGCTTTACTTGCTTCAAGAATCGCGGTTTCAAATCTGCACAAGGAAACTAAAAAATCTTTTTCGGAAGTAATGTCCGACTTGTTTCACTACATCGACCCCAAAACTGGATTGCCTGCGCCTTTGTTGGCTGAAGATGTCTATAAGATTGTGCAAGAAAACCGAGAATTATTAGACTCCAGCATCATTTACGACCGTGATTTTAAATACGATTACTTTGGTTTTAAAACACTCATTCGTTCTTACCTAATGAAGTTGGACCATAAAATTGCTGAGCGCCCACAACACATGTTGATGCGGGTTTCTTTGGGAATCCATAAAAACGATATCCCTTCAGCAATTGTTACCTACAACTTGATGTCAGAAGGATGGTTTACCCACGCTACCCCGACCCTTTTCAACGCAGGGACTCCAAAGCCTCAAATGTCTTCCTGTTTCTTGCTTACCATGAAAGACGACAGCATTTTAGGCATTTACGAAACGTTGTCCTCTTGTGCACGTATCTCTCAATCCGCTGGAGGAATTGGTTTATCTATTCACAATATTAGGGCAACAGGCTCTTACATTAAAGGCACCAATGGGACTTCAAATGGTATTGTTCCCATGCTTCGGGTATTTAACGATACTGCGCGCTATGTAGATCAAGGGGGAGGTAAAAGAAAGGGCTCCTTTGCCATCTACTTAGAACCTTGGCATGCAGACATTTTTGATTTCTTAGACCTAAAGAAAAATCACGGTAAAGAGGAGCAGCGGGCAAGAGACTTGTTTTTCGCCTTGTGGATCCCCGATTTATTCATGAAGCGCGTTAAAGAGAACGGCACATGGACACTAATGTGTCCTAAAGAGTGTCCTGGATTAGAAGATGTTCACAGCGAGGCCTTTGAAAAGCTTTACATGAAATATGAGAAAGAAGGAAAGGGACGCAAAACCATCAACGCTCAAGATTTATGGTTTAAAATATTAGAATCGCAAATTGAGACTGGAACGCCATATATGTTATACAAAGATGCGGCGAACGCGAAGTCGAATCAACAAAACTTAGGCACCATTAAATCCTCTAATTTGTGCACGGAAATCATCGAATACACTTCCCCCGATGAAATTGCTGTTTGCAATCTAGCCTCCTTGGCCTTGCCTAAATTCGTGACGGAAAATGGAACGTTTGATCACGACAAACTGTATGAGGTAACCTACCAAGCGGCGGTGAATTTGAATAAAGTAATCGACGAGAACTATTATCCGGTAGAAGAAGCTAAAAATTCCAACTTGCGTCACCGACCTATCGGATTAGGTGTTCAGGGACTAGCAGACGCCTTCATTATGTTAGGTTATCCATTTGAGTCAGCCGAAGCAAAAACCTTGAACCGTGACGTATTTGAAACCATCTACTTTGCTGCGATGACCGCTTCAAAAGATCTTGCGATTAAAGAAGGTCCTTACTCTACGTTCAAAGGATCTCCATTGTCACAAGGTCAATTCCAATTCGATCTTTGGGGTCAAAATCCTTCTGCTCGCTGGAATTGGGATGCATTACGCGCAGAAGTTATTGCCCACGGCGTACGAAACTCCCTCTTAGTTGCGCCAATGCCCACGGCTTCAACAGCCCAAATCCTCGGAAATAACGAGTGTTTTGAGCCCTACACCTCCAATATCTATACTCGACGAGTTCTTTCTGGAGAGTTCATCATTGTTAACAAACACCTTTTAAAAGACTTAGTTAAAGAGGGGCTTTGGAATCCAGAAATGCGGCAAAAAATTATGGCGGCCAACGGATCGGTACAAAACATTCCGGAAATACCTCAGCACATCAAAGATCTTTATAAAACGGCATGGGAGATTTCCCAAAAGACCATTCTAGATCTGGCCGCGGACCGCGGAGCTTTTATTTGCCAGAGCCAATCCTTAAATATTTTCATGGAGAACGCCAATTTCGGCAAGCTAACCTCTATGCACTTTCATGGATGGGAAAGAGGGTTAAAAACCGGAATGTATTATTTGAGAACAAAGGCCGCGACAGATGCGATCAAGTTCACCCTTGACAAAAAAGTAGTAGAGGAGCCAACCGTTAATGCTAGCAGCGAAGAAAATCTTGCTGCAATAGCCTGTTCTTTGGAGAATCCGGATGCTTGCGAAGCGTGTTCAGGATAGTATAGTATTTGATATAGATGGACCACTTAGTAACCGTTCGATCGGCGCTTATCTCCGTATTTAACAAATCCGGCATTGACTCCTTGATTCGTTTGTTATCAAACCTAGGCGTAACCTTATATTCCACTGGCGGAACACAAAAGCACATTGAATCGCTTGGGGTTGAGGTTATTGGCGTTGAGAACATCACCTCCTTTCCTGAAATTTTAGGTGGGCGAGTGAAAACACTCCATCCCCATGTTTTTGGTGGAATACTATACCAACGTCAATTGAGCAGTGATGTTAATACCGTGGAACAACATTCCATTCCACCGATTGACTTAGTAATCGTAGACCTTTACCCCTTTGAAGAAACGTTGAAAGCGTCTAAAAGCCATGAAGAAATTATTGAAAAAATCGACATTGGCGGAGTTTCGCTCATTCGCGCTGCTGCCAAAAACTATCACGACGTTGTCGTTGTTTCCGATAAAAATCAATACCCAGAGTTAGAACGCCTGCTGCTATTGCACGAAGGTAATACCACATTGGAGGAGCGACGCCACTTCGCGGGACTTGGTTTTCAACGCACTAGCATCTACGACCAAGAAATTCAACACTACATTACCTCCTCAATCGCCCCAGAAGGTGTTTCGTTACGATACGGTGAAAATCCCCACCAAAATGCTTGTTTCGAAGGAAACCTTGAAGAGGCCTTCATTCAACTTAATGGAAAAGAGCTCTCGTATAATAACCTTTTAGATATTGATGCTGCTTTCCGTTTAATGCATGATTTTCCTGCGGAAAAACCCGTTTTTGCCATCCTAAAACACACCAACGCCTGTGGCTTAGCAGTTTCGCATTCGGTGCTTGATTCGTATCAACGTGCATTGGAGGCTGATCCGCTAAGTGCTTTTGGTGGAATATTAATTTCCAACCAACCGATTACTCTTGCTTGTGCTAAAACGATGCATTCCTTGTTTTTTGAAGTATTAATTGCCCCGGATTATCAGGACGGCGTTTTGGAATTATTGGCTGAAAAAAAGAACCGGATTATCCTGAAGTCCAAGCACTTCAACCCTCCTTCTGTGGAAAAAAGAACTGCATTGACGGGTCAATTGGTACAATCGTTCAACGATCACAAGCCCTCCGAAAACGATTTCAGTGTTCAAACGAAATCCACTCCAACCGCTGAGGAGATTTCCGACTTGGTTATTGCCAATATTCTTGTAAAACACACAAAATCGAATGCCATTATACTTGTAAAAAACCAACAATTATTGGCCTCTGGAACGGGCCAAACCTCTCGTGTAGATGCATTGAAACAAGCCGTTGAAAAAGCACGAAATTTTAACCTGGATCTCCACGGCGCTGTAATGGCCAGCGATGCCTTTTTCCCTTTTCCCGATTGTGTTTTGCTTGCGCATGAAGCAGGAATAGCCAGCATTGTTCAACCAGGGGGATCAATAAAAGATCAATTATCCATTGATGCCTGTGACAATGCAGGAATATCCATGGTTTTTACAGGAATCCGCCATTTCAAACATTAATTTTTGTTTTGAAAGAATTTCCATAACTTCGAACTCAATTAAACAGCAAGAGCAGAATGGGGTTATTTAGTTTTCTTACACAAGAGATTGCTATCGATTTAGGGACAGCAAACACGTTAATTATATGGAATGATAAAGTGGTGGTGGATGAGCCTTCCATTGTTGCTAGAGATATCCAAACCGGTCAAATCGTAGCAATAGGTAGAAAAGCCCAACAAATGCACGGTAAAACACACAAACTTATTGAAACCATTCGCCCCTTAAAAGACGGGGTTATTGCAGACTTTCAAAGCGCGGAACAAATGATCCGGGGCATGATTAAAATGATAAATCCTGGCCGCGGCTTTTTTAAGCCAACCTTAAGGATGGTCATCTGCATTCCCTCGGGTATTACAGAAGTTGAAAAACGTGCCGTGCGCGATTCCGCAGAGCACGCAGGAGCAAAAGAGGTTTATCTTATTCATGAGCCTATGGCTGCTGCCATTGGAATCGGAATTGACGTAGAGGAGCCTACCGGAAACATGATCATTGATATCGGTGGAGGCACTTCGGAAATTGCTGTAATTGCCTTAGGAGGTATAGTTTCTGATAAATCCATTCGTATTGCTGGAGACGACTTTACGAACGATATAGAAGAATACATGCGCCGGCAGCACAATATTTTGATTGGCGAGCGCACTGCCGAACAGATTAAAATAGAAGTAGGCGCAGCAATTCCTGTGCTAGAAGATCCACCACCGCCATTTGCGGTTCGAGGTAGAGACTTGCTATCGGGGATACCAAAAGAAATTCTTATTACTCACGACGAAGTTGCTTCTGCTTTGGATAAAACCATTGCCAAAATTGAAGAGGCTATCTTGAGTGCCCTTGCTTCAACGCCCCCTGAACTAAGCGCAGATATTTATAAAACAGGTATTTACCTAGCTGGGGGGGGCTCAATGCTGCGGGGATTGAATTTGCGTATTCAAGAAAAAACGAAGCTTCCAGTTCACATCGCAGATAATCCGTTGCGCGCTGTAGCTCTTGGAACAAGTATTGCTTTAAAGAACATTGATAAATATCAATTTCTCATTAAGGATTAAGCCTGTAATTAACGCTGACTTTGTTACTTTTGCTACATGAGTCAATTATTGGCCTTTCTTAGGCGAGCTCGGTTGTTTTTTTTATTTCTTTTCTTACAAATTTTATGTTTTGTGGTATACTTTCAAACCTTAGTATATCCCAACAGCGTTTTTATTAGCGGTGCATCCTCTTTTTCCGGAACGGTATTAGAATGGAGCCATGATATCACTAGTTATTTTGATTTAGACGTTGAAAATGAACGGTTAGCGCGCGAAAACGCAGAGTTAAGAAAAGCCTTAAAAAACAGTCAATACGCCCTTCAACGAGACTCAGCCTCGGTCAATGACTCCATTTTTCATCAACAATACACTTATATTTCTGCAACTGTAATTCAAAGTTCTTGTAGCCAACGCAATAACTATTTTACCCTTGATGTGGGGTCCTTACAAGGCATCAAGCCGGGCATGGGGGTTATTTCACCGAGAGGGGTCGTTGGGGTTGTCTATAATGTTGGTGAACACTTTTGCTTGGTGAAAACCGTATTAACCCATGAAAATAACACGAACGTTCTTGTTGGAAAACAACAATATCTTGGAATACTAAAGTGGGATGGAAAAAGCCCCACAAAAGGTACTATCACAGGGGTGTCCCGGGATTATAAAGTTTCCATTGGTTGCAATGTGTACACTCGAGGAGGAGATGGTATTTATCCAAAAGGTATTTACCTTGGAAGAGTAAGTGCAAAGTACCCCATTGAAGAACAATCCCTTTGGAATCTAGAATTGTCTTTTTGGGAAGATTATCGAAATTTGAGCGCTGTTTATGTCGTGGTTTCTCCTTTAAAACAAGAACTTGTAGATTTGAATAATAAAATACCCACCGATACCAATTAACTCATGTTATATTTCCTTCGTTATTTCTGGTATGCCTTATTGGTGGTTGTTTTTCAAGTTTTTGTGTTGAATCAACTTGATTTACCTTTTGGTGGACAGTTGGTTATTGCCCCACTGTTTATTATGCTCCTCCCTTTTGATACACCTCCCTTCCTTTTGCTTATTATAGGTTTTACGCTCGGGATGATTTTAGATATGTTCATGAACACTTTTGGGCTAAATGCCTCTGCGCTTGTTTTCTTTTCATTTATGAGGCCAATAGTATTTAACTGGTTTCGTTCAAAAGAGGAATACGATGGAACAAAAACCCCTTCCATTCGGGAAATGGGTTGGGTTTGGTTTTTATCTGTTTATTCTTTGCTCTCTTTTTCATTTTTTATCTGGTTTTTTCTACTTGAAATTTTTAGAATTTCTGAGATAGGCCTCATTTTACGAAATAGTTTCTCTTCCTTCTTATATTCCCTTGCTTTCACTCTCCTTTTTCAATATTTCTACGTAGGAGTTAATGCCAAAAAATGAGTTTGGAAAACCGAAAATATCTTACCCTTGGCTTGTTATTATTGACTTCTGTTTCTTTTTCCATTAAATTGGTTTACATGCAATTGTTGGATTCTTCGTGGGAAAAAAGGGCAACAGAAATCGCGGAGAAGCGAAAAGAAATTGTGCCTCCTAGAGGCATTATAAAAGATCGAAATGGAAAAGCCCTGGTTATCAACCATGTTACCTATAATTTAATGATGGTTGAGTCAAAAATGGGTTCGTTTGATACCATTGCGTTTGCTAAACTTATTGGTTGGACTAAAGAAGAAGTCGCTCAGCGATTCAAGGACATTGTTGCTAACGAAGGGGTCTACAAGAACAAGTCCTCTGGAAAACTTGAACAAAACTATCGAAAAGACCAACCGTATCCCTTTCTCAAAGATTTGAGTCTTAGTGAAATTTCTCAAATCACACCTCATTTAATGCGCTTCCCTGGTTTCTATGAAGCTCCGTCAAGTAAGCGATATTATCCATATCCTAATGCTGCGAACATTCTTGGGTACCTCAACGAGGTGAACCGTGAAGAAATCGTAAAAGATCGCTTTTACAGCCCCGGAATGAACATTGGTCGCTCGGGTATTGAGCGTTCCTATGAAAGCATTTTAAGGGGTGTCAAAGGAGTTCATTATGTTGTTACCGACGCCTCCAACAATGTGCTTCATCCCTATGCTAATAAAAAATATGATATACAAGCGGAGCAATCTCCTGAATTAATCACGGGAATTGATATTGACTTACAAGCCTATGGAGAGCTTTTGATGAACCATAAAAAAGGGTGTATTGTTGCTATTGAACCAAGCTCTGGAGAAATCTTAGCCATGGTTTCGGCGCCGTGTTATGACCCTAATTTGCTTTCTGGAAGAAAAACCATTAGTAAAAATTATCCTATACTAAGCCAAAACCCCAACCTGCCTCTTTTTGCGCGACCACTTCAAGCGGAATACCCACCAGGATCTATATTTAAATTACTGCAATCGTTGATTTGTTTGCAGGAAAATGCTGTATCTATCAATAGTTCTTTTAGCTGTAATAAATCTGTGGTAGGTTGTCATAACCACCCGGCACCTTCTTCCATTATTAAAGCGATTCAATATTCCTGCAACCCCTATTTTTATGCTGCTGTAAGGCGCGTCATACAGCCCAATAAATCCAAAAATTTATACGCAGACGCTTCTATTGGTTTGGAAAAATGGTCCTCTTACATGCGTGCTTTTGGATTGGGGCACAAATTAGATATTGATATCGACATTAACGGTCAGCGAGGAGGTTTGATTCCCAATCCTGAATACTACGATAAGTACCTAGGAAAAAATGCTTGGGCATTTTCGACGATCCGGTCTATATCAATCGGCCAAGGAGAAGTAAAATTAACCCCGATTCAAATGGCCAATATTGCTGCAATGATTGCCAACCGCGGATGGTTCATTACTCCCCATTTTGTAAAATCCATTGGAGCGAAAGGTCCATTAGCAAAATATCTTAAAAAACAAGTGACCCCTATTGACCCTAAGCACTTTGAACCGGTGATCGAAGGAATGAGAAGAGTGGTCTATGAACCCGGAGGCACGGGGAAAAACGCTCGGAGCGAAGACTTTACAGTGTGTGGCAAAACGGGAACGGTTCAAAACGGTAAAGGAAAAAAGAACCATTCCGTATTTATTGCCTTTGCCCCAATGGAAAATCCTAAAATCGCTCTTGCTGTTTTTGTGGAAAATTCAGGCGCAGGAGGCGAATGGGCTGCGCCGATCGCGGGACTAATGCTTGAAAAATACCTGCGTAAAAAAATCTGCAACCCATCAAAAGAGGCTTCAATTATTAACGCAATTCTTGCCGGGAATTAAGCCTTGAGAATACTATGAGAGAAATTAAAAACCCCGTATATAAAATTGATCTAGGGCTGTTAATTGCGCTAATACTCCTAATGTCTATTGGTATACTTACGGTCTATTCAGCAACATTCAATGACGCTGTAGATACTTCCTATTGGGGAGCAAAATACGGTAAACAAACCCTTTGGCTTTTAGCTTCTTTATTTATTGGTTTTTTTGTGCTCCTTTTTGATGCAGAGTATTTTCGTGGTTATTCCGCATATTTCTATTTTTTTACCCTTTTTTTACTGGTTTTAGTATTATTTATGCCCCCAGTAAATGGGGCTCGAGCTTGGTTGGGGTTTGCTGGTCTCGGGATACAGCCCGCGGAATTCGCTAAAATTTCTACGGCGCTATTCTTGGCGAAATGGGTAGAACAACAGAATATAAAGCTTCAAGAAATTCGAGGCGTTTTTCAATTTATGGGAATTATCATGGTCCCAAGTTTCCTTATTTTCTTGCAGCCCGATGCTGGAACGCTAATTGTTTTCAGCTCCTTTTTCTTTGTTCTATATCGAGAAGGCGTTTCCTTCGATCCGCTTATCATACCCCTTATTCGACGGTTTATTAAAACCCCTTTAAAATCCACTTGGCTAGGCGAACATTTTATCCCCTTTTTCTTTTTCATAACCCTCCTTGGCTTTTTAACCCTGTATTTGTCCAGCAGTTCTTTTGTTGTTGTGGGAATACCCCTTTCGGGATACGGTTTGCTGTATGTTGTTATTTCCCTTCTTTTTATGTTAATTTCTGGGGGTATTTGGCTTTTTGGCTATCGAAGAACGCGCGTTAAAAGCTTTACGATTCTCATAAGCTCAACACTTTTTTGTTTCTTTTTTATTGGCTTCATCACCCTGTTTTTTGAAAAAGTTGCAGCACCTCATCAAAAGAAAAGAATTGAGCTTTTACTTGGCTTAGACGAGGACCCTAATGGTTCCGACTATAATCGCAACCGCGCCATGACCGCTGTTGGCTCTGGAGGAGGATTTGGAAAAGGCCTTTTTGAAGCATCTATTTCAGGCACCCGAACGAATCATGTTCCGGAAAGTGAAACGGATTTTATTTTTTGTTCATTTGCCGAAGAGTGGGGATTTGCTGGTTCTCTAGTTTTTATTGTATTAAATACCTTTATTATCCTCAAGACCTTTCAAATTGCTGAACGTCAACGATCGGTTTTTTCGCGCGTATACGCCAATTGTGTTGGTTTCATTTTCTTCTACCATTTCTCCATTAATCTTGGAATGAACATTGGATTAGCGCCTGTTATTGGTATTCCTTTGCCTCTCATGAGCTATGGAGGCTCCTCCTTACTATCCTTTTCGTTAATGTTTTTCATTTTGCTAAATCTGGATAGCCACAGAAAGGACGTACTAAGATAAATACTACTTTTATAAAAAATAAGTTATGTTGACGGTTGTTTTCAAGAAGCGTTTTACCCTCGTGCTTTGGTTTATCGGTTTATTGCCGCTGCTGTTAACCTTCGGACTACTTGTCATGCAAACGGAAGATAAATTACCTCCAGTTTCCATGTTAGACAATCCGCCAGAGTTACAGGCATCATTGATTCTAGGTCAAATGGGAGACACCATAGGCCGCCTTTGGAAAGTAAATAGAACCAATGCAGAATATCGCGATATTTCTCCTTTTGTGTTTGATGCTTTGGTGGCCACGGAAGACGAAAGATTCCATGCCCATAGCGGCGTCGATTTCAGGGCTCTAGCCCGTTCCTTTAGCTCTCTCGGTGGTTCTGGCGGCGCTTCTACTATTACCCAACAACTTGCTAAAAAACTATTCACCGACAACCCCAATGCCGGGGTCTTAACCCGAATAAATCAGAAGGCCCGAGAAAATATTATTGCCGTTCGGCTCGAAGCGCGTTATACAAAAGAAGAAATCATTACGATGTATTTAAATCAATTTGATTTTTTATACAATGCCGTGGGCATATACAATGCTTCAAAAGTTTACTTCAACAAACACCCCAAAAATCTTGCTCCTGAAGAAGCCGCTATGCTCGTGGGGATGTGTAAAAATCCTTCATTGTTCAATCCTTATGCATTCACGATTAAACCCTATCGTAAAATAATCAGCAAGAAAAAAAGAGTCTCCATTGATGCGGTCACTTCACAGGAGGTAAAACAAGCTCGAGAAAAAGACTCAATAAAAGCAGTTGAACGAAGAAACCAAGTGTTGTTTCAGTGGTACCGCAATTCCTCAGACGGAAACTCTGATATTAAAAACAAATTGTCTCGGGAAGAATACGAACGTCTGATCAAAAAACCGCTTAAAATTAATTTTCAAGTAGTCGATCATAAAGAAGGAATCGCTCCCTACTTTAGAGAAGTTTTGCGAAAAGAAGTAACTGATTTGCTGAACTCAAAAAACAGCGATGGCACCTATAAATTCGTTCGAGATGATGGACAGCCTTACGATATTTACCGAGATGGGTTGAAAATCTATACGACCCTTAACACTCGACTGCAAAAACATGCCGAGGAAGCGGTAGAAAAACACATCAAAGAATCCCTACAACCGGCCTTCAACTCGAACAATCGCGGATTGAAAAACTACCCCTTTTCCAATGACATTTCTAAAGACATGGTCGCCCAAATTTTGCGCGGCGCTCGAAAAAACTCCGCGCGTTACAAAGCCTTAGCGGAAAAAGGCCTTTCGGAATCAGAAATTTTGTCCACCTTCGAAGTTCCCACGAACATGTCTGTCTTCTCATGGCGAGGTGAAATCGACACCGTGATGACTCCAAATGACTCCATTCGCTACTATAAAGCTTTTCTTCATGCTGGTCTCATCACCATTGACCCTCAAACTGGATATGTGCGAGCCTGGGTTGGGGGTACAAACTTCAAGCATTTTTCGTACGATCATGTCAAACAAGGAGCACGTCAAGTTGGCTCTACCATAAAACCCTTTGTGTACGCGACCGCGCTTGCGCTGAAAGTTGTTAATCCCTGTACCTCGTTTAATTCTGGAGAATATTGTGTCGACTTAGTGGATCCAAATAACAAGGTTGTCGGCAAATATTGTCCTGAGGGATCCATCGCAAGAAACGTGAAAATGGGCTTAGCGCAATCTTCCAATCCAACGACGGTAGCAGTTATGGCTCGAATGGGAAGATTCAACCCTGTATTACGAGAAGGCGGCCCCTTTGAAATTGAAAAACTGCTTCGTAAAATGGAGATTAACCTCCATCCGAACGATGTGGTTCCTTCCATGTGCTTAGGAAGTATGGATCTTTCCTTATTCCAACTTGTTGCTGCACAATGCATCTTTGCCAACAAAGGGATTTACACCCGACCAACCACCATAGAACGAATCGAAGACCGGAACGGAAAAGTGATATATTCCTCCTCGCCACAATCCGATCAGGCCCTAAATTCTACGGTTGCGTATGAGGTTTTAAAAATGATGCAAGGCGTAATAACCATGGGTACCGGTGCTAGTTTAAGAAGTGGAAAATACGGCCCTATTCCTCCTACAGCAGGTAAAACTGGAACGACCCAAAACAACTCCGATGGGTGGTTTATTGGAATTACCCAAGACCTCGTTACCGGAGTTTGGGTTGGGGCAGAGGATCGCTCCGTTCGTTTTCAATCCATGAATTGGGGACAAGGAGCAAGAATGGCGCTGCCTATTTATGGATATTATATGAAGGGCGCCTATGCCGACCCTGTTTTATCTTTGTCAATCAACAAAGGGTTCCAAGAACCTCCAGATTATGATCCTAAGTTATATGATTGCTCCGAAGCTCTGAACCCAGAAGATGTCGATGAAACAGATGCTCCTCACAATTTTGGAGAACCAGAAGGATTTTAATTATGAATAAAGTTGTACCAAATGTTGGAGGTGCTTTAAAGGGCATCAAAAGTGGGATGACCCTAATGCTTGGCGGTTTTGGGTTGTGTGGAATCCCTGAAAACGCTATAAAAGAACTCGTTAAAATGGGGGTGCGGGATTTAACCTGCATTTCCAATAATGCCGGGGTAGATGACTACGGCCTTGGTTTGTTGCTTCAAGGGAGACAAATTAAAAAAATGATCAGCTCTTATGTAGGAGAAAACGATGAGTTCGAGCGTCAGATGCTATCCGGTGAATTAGAGGTCGACTTAATTCCACAAGGATCCTTGGCGGAGCGTTGCCGAGCAGGAGGAGCTGGTATTCCCGCGTTTTTCACTCCTGCTGGTTTTGGAACGGAAGTAGCAGAAGGTAAGGAGGTTAGAATGTTCAACAACAAACCACATATACTTGAACACGCCTTAACTGCAGATTTTGCGATTGTAAAGGCCTGGAAAGGAGATACTGAAGGGAATCTTATCTACAAAGCAACCGCCATGAACTTCAACCCCATGATGGCCATGGCCGGAAAAATCACCGTTGCAGAAGTAGAAGAGCTTGTTCCTGCAGGAACTTTGGACCCAAATTTTATTCACACTCCGGGAATTTTTGTTCAGCGTATCTTTCAAGGAGAAGTCTTTGAAAAGCGCATTGAACAGCGAACCGTAAGAACACGATAATTATGGCGCTAGATAAAATTGGTATAGCCAAACGCATCGCACAAGAATTGCGCGACGGTTGGTACGTTAACTTAGGCATTGGAATACCCACCTTGGTGGCGAATTATGTTCCCGAAGGATTATCCGTTGAGTTTCAGTCGGAAAACGGCGTATTAGGAATGGGCCCCTTTCCCTTTGATGGAGAGGAAGATGCTGATTTAATCAATGCAGGAAAGCAAACCATAACGGTAAAATCCGGCGCGGCCTTTTTTGATTCTGCCACTTCGTTCGCTATGATTCGTGGAAAACACGTACAGCTTACGGTGCTTGGAGCAATGGAGGTCTCTGAAAACGGCGACATTGCCAACTGGAAGATTCCCGGAAAAATGGTTAAGGGCATGGGCGGCGCCATGGATTTAGTTGCCTCGGCAGAAAACATCATTGTGGCGATGATGCACAGCAACAAAGCCGGTGAATCAAAATTGCTGAAAACCTGTTCTCTCCCGCTTACAGGGGTCGCTTGTGTCAAAAAAATAGTGACCGAACTTGCGGTTCTTGAAATCAAAAACGGTTCTTTTCATCTTTTGGAAAGAGCCCCCGGTGTATCTGTAGAAGAAATTGTAGCCAAAACAGAAGGGGCGCTCGTTATTCCGAAATCTGTTCCCGAGATGGTGCTTTAATTCGAGTTGTGAAAATTAGGGTTTATGTTGCGCTGTTTTTGAGTTTATTTTCTTGGCCATTGCTGGGACAAAATCTCGTTTATCAACCAAACAACCTTCAAAAAACCTCGAAAAGTTGGCTTGACTTAGGGCTGCAACAATGGAATACGTCTCAGAAAAAAAAAGGTTTTTTTAAGTACGATTCGCTTTACCTTCTCTCCTACAAAGACAGCCTTAATGCAATGGTAAGTGCTACACCCATTTTTACGTTTTGGGCTGGAAAAGAAATCGGACAGGATGGGTGGAAACATCAAAATTCTCGAGGCCTATTGATAACGGGCGGGTACAAGCGCTTTTCTTGCTTCGCTATGATTATGGAAAATCAAGCCTTTTTAGCAAAATACCAAACCTTTTTCATTGAATCACACGGCGAATTTTATCCCGGCGCCAACGCGTATAATCAGCAAAACGGAATGGTTCCCGGAGGGGGAAGAACCAAGGCTTTTAAAGGCTCCGGATTCGACTATGCGTATTCTCAAGGAAGCATGCAGTGGGAAATATCTAAGTGTATTTCCTTGATTGGAGGAAATGGAAATCTACGACTTGGTGACGGATTTCGGTCCTTATTTTGGTCTAACCACAATCAAGTCGCCCTAATTGGAGGCTCCATTAAAATTAAACCGCACCTTCAGTACCTTTTCATGAAAGGCCGATTGTTTGATCTCATACGAAAACCAAAATATGCCAACGTAGAAAGTCCTTATTACAAAAAAGGATATTCAATGAATGCTCTAATATATTCACGTAAAAAATACAGCGCAGGTATCGTCTACCAAACGATTTGGGAAGGAGGCGATAGCATTCAGGAGCGTCCTGTTTCATCATGGTATTGGATTCCTTTACCTGGACTAGACGGGTTGGCTAAAACCCGTGTTTCCTTACCACAATGGGGGGTTGTCGGTAGAATTGAGCCCATTACTAATTTTGTAATCTACGGTGAGGGGTTTTTACGGGGCTTTGAGAAAAAAGCCCTTAGCTACCAACTCGGTGTAAATTTTCAACCGATTTTAAAACACTCCCTTACTTTAAGGCTGAATATGGCTTTTCTACGAGTCGGTGATTCGTTTTACGGCGAAAACTATGCCTTAAGTTTTACAAACAATAACCTTCCTTTAGGTTCCCTAATGGGCAATGGTACGAGGGAATTATTGTTAACAGGCAGGTTGGGCTACAAGCGTTTATACGTCGATCTTATCCTGCAATATTATACGGCTAGTGCTGGTAAAAATATCTTGTTCAAAGAAACTTTTTCGCCAGAAAACCAAGTGGCGCATGCCGTAGTAGAAATGGGTTTTATGGTTAATCCAGCTGCGCAGTGCGTTGTTTTTTCCTTGTGCGATCTCCGCTATGGAAATATCATGTCAAAAACAACGCTATTCACTTTTGGTGTTAAAACAGCCCTCTTCCCCAATCATCATGTATATTAGATTATTGTTCTTGATCGGTTTTTTGGGGATTAATGCGGGGGTGCACGCACAATCCCTTGGATTCTTAAATCAAGACTCGCCGCACGATAGTTTAAGAAAACCCGATAGATTTCCCGTCTTTCCGGCAATACACGCAACCCCCATTACCGGATCTTTTAAACGTCTTATTCCATTAATGGACATGGGATTTCAAGCGGAAAACCCCGTGCAAGGCAAATTGCGAGGAGGGCTTCATATAGACCTTGAAAAATCGATGTTTTTTATGCGGTTTAGCTCATTTATTGGCCTTTATTCCAACCACTCCATATTCAATGCAAACGGAGTAAATATTTTAAAACCGTCCTTGTTTCAAGTAGATCCTGGAGTTCGTCTCGGAATTAAGCCCTCCAAGTATTTTAACGCACAAATCGGGTTCGACCGAAATTTTTACGGGGAAGGAGCGCGCTCCCTTTTTCTTTCTGACTTTGGAAAACCGTACCCCTTTATTTCAACCCGGTTTAATGTTGGGCCCTTGAATTATCAGGCGATGCTCGCTTATTTATGGAATAATTCCGGTCAAAACAAATTCCAAACAACCCATTTTTTTAATTGCTCCATTGGAAAGAAAATTGACCTTCAGTTTTTTGAATCCGTGGTATTCAATAGCGGTGATACGATTACCAACCGTTCTTTTGACCCCTCGTATTTAAATCCCTTTATGGTGATCCGCCCCCAAGAATATGCTATAGGTTCGGGTGATAATGTTCTGATCGGTTTGGGGGCTTCCTTTAGGTTGTCTACTAATATCAAGCTATATGGCCAATTTATGCTTGATGATTTCTTGTTAAGCGCCCTTTTAAATAAATCCCAATATTGGGGCAATAAATATGCCGGTCAATTGGGAATTAAATGCCGCGGCCTGAGAAAAAACATAAAATATCAATGGAGAATTGAGGTTAACGCCGCTCGACCATATACATATGCCCATCTAGGTGATGCGTTAAGTTACACACATGCATCCCAAGTACTCGCCCATCCATTAGGCGCCAATTTCAAAGAGGTGTTTTCTCAATTCAAAATAGCAAAAAACGCTTGGACTTTTCTTGGTGAATTTTCCATCGGGAGTCAAGGAATAGATACTTCTGCCATTAATTACGGAAGTAATATCTTTCTGCCATACACCAGCCGTCCATTTGATGTTGGCGTGGTTTTACTTCAAGGAAACAAAACTACTTTTTTAAAATCCAGATTTTCTCTATCCTTCACGTTTAAATCATTGAATTTTACTGAATTATTTGGAGAGCTATTCCTTATTTATTCTCGAAACAAAAACCTTACGCATGTTACATTTACTCCAACCATAGGAATTCGTTCTCCTATTTTCAATGATTATCGGTTTTAATTAAAAAAGCCCGGTAATCCGGGCTTTCTTTTCCATAAAATCAAAGGCCTATGATTTGCCTCAGTTCTACCTCAGTCGAACTCCTTTGTTTACCTTGTTGATCCAAGAACTTCCTGTTCACTAGACGACCATGAATGGCCACCTTCTTCCCAACTTCCGCATGATTCTCAACAAACGAGGCCATATTCCCCCAGGCAAAAACACGATGCCAATCCAAACGGGAACTATACTTTCCGTCGTTCTTTCGATAAACCTTCGGCGTCGTAACCAAAAACCTAGCGACTTTACTTCCATCTTCAAACTCAATGACTGATGGGCAGCGCGATATACTTCCAACGATCGTCACATAATTATTCATTTTTATCTATAATTGAGGGGATAAGCGCAAGATCTAATAGTACAACACTTATCCCGCGTATGTTTTACATTACTAACAAATCATTTACTTCAATTTCGGTAATTTTAATGGGCCGCCCATTCCATCGAATGTATCGGTTAACCAACCTTCCTTCAACCGCAATTTTTAAATTTGGCTCACCTACTTGGCGGATTATTTGTTGCCATTTTCCCCATGCGAACACATCATGCTTTTGCTGAATTTTCTTGGCCTTTCCTTGCCTATCAAGCATGTTTGTTTGGGTAACAAGCTTAAATCTAGAACAGCGTATTCCGCCGTTCATTTCATCCATTTTAGGAAAGTTTTCCATCGTGCCGATTAAAGAAACATAATTCATTACTTTACTTCTAATGCAGATTTGTTCAACAACATAAAGTCACTGGCCTCTATAACGGTACTGTATTTTTTCTCCCCCTTCGCGTTTTCATAGGATTGGTAGGCAATCTTTCCCTCCAATAGGAGTTCTTGTCCTTTGTCGAGTTTCTCTGCCCGATCGGCAATCTTGCCCCAAACGTTAATGGTATGCCATTGTACCTCTTCTTGCCACTCTCCTGTTTTATCTTTATACCTCTCGTTTGTGGCTAAAGAGAAACGGACTAGTTTTCTACCAGACTCGAAGTTGTTAATTTCTGGAGCGCTTCCTAAGCGCCCCATAAGACTTACTTTATTTCTTAATTGATTCATCATTTTTTTGTTTTTAAAGTTTAACATTGGTTTATGAGGTTTTCCTCGTTGATCTTTGCAAAGATTGGAGCGATAACGTATAGGAGTTGGTTATTATTCGTTTTTGTTCGAATGTTATTCGTTTAATGTCGGATGAGTCCTTGTTCAACGTGGAATCAACCTGCGAAAAAACCTTTATTTTTATAAAAAATTCATCGATGTCACAAAATATCATTACCGAAAGAGAACAACAAGTTGGTTGGATCATAATTAATCGTCCTGAACAATTAAATGCGTTAAACCGAACGACAATTGCTGAGTTAAACGAAGCGTTAACCGCTTACCGTAACGATTCATCCATTGGCGTAGTCTGCATCACTGGGTCGGGAGAAAAGTCATTTGTAGCGGGTGCAGACATTAAAGAATTTGCAGATTACTCTGTGTCGGAAGGAGGGGAATTAGCCCTTAGCGGACAAAATCAGCTCTTCAATTTTATCGAACAAATGAATAAACCTGTTATTGCGGCCGTAAACGGTTTTGCCCTAGGTGGAGGCCTCGAACTAGCCATGGCTTGTCATATTCGAATCGCTTCTTCGAATGCGCGAATGGGGCTTCCTGAGGTTTCGTTGGGAGTTATTCCTGGGTACGGAGGTACACAGCGACTCCCTTTGCTCATTGGTCGAGGTAGAGCCAATCAGCTCATCTTTACAGGGGAAATGATTGGAGCAGAACAAGCGAAAGATTGGGGCTTGGTGAATGCTGTAGTAGAGCCATCTGATTTAAAGTCCTCCGTCACTTCAATCGCGTCGAAAATTTTAAAGAATTCTCCAAATGCCCTTGAAAAAGCGATTCAATCCGTGAACGCAGGGTTTAATAGCCAATTGAATGGCTACGAGGTTGAAATTGACTCTTTCGCCTCTTGTTTTGGTACCAACGAATTTATTATGGGAACCCAAGCTTTTCTTAGAAAAGAAAAAGCCAACTTTAGAGGATAATGGCCTCACCTATTTCTAAACTCTTTAGTCAAACGGCACTATATGGTCTTCCGAGTATTCTTGGTAGATTATTAAACTATCTTTTGGTTCCATTATATACCGCGGTTTTTGCAAAGCCCGCAGATTACGGCGTTCTCTCCGATCTTTATGCCTACATCGCATTTCTTGTCGTTTTACTTCCCTTGGGAATGGAAACAGCATACTTTCGTTTCATTCAAAACCATGATAAACCCGACCATGTTTTTAATAACAGTTTCTTTCCGGTCTTATTTTTAAATATTCTTTTTTTTCTGGGAATCTACCTCAGCAATCCCATAATAGCGAAATGGATGCTGTATGAAGACCACGCTGAGTTCATCCTAATTGTAGGTTCAATTGTGTGCCTTGATGCCGTTGCATCCCTTCCCTTAGCAAAGCTAAGGGCAGAAAACCGTGCTAGAAAATTTGTATTGATTCAGTTCAGCGCTATCGGCACTAATATTCTTTTAAATTTAATCTTTTTATTAGGGTTTTTTAATCCTGAACGCCCAGAAGAAGGCATTCTCTTCATTCTAATTGCCAATTTGTGTTCTTCCGCAGTAAAGCTCTTTTTGGTAAGCGATATCCTACGTCCCCTTAAGTTTACTTTTGATTGGCCCTTGGTAAAATCCATGTTGATTTATGCTCTCCCTTTAGTTATTGCGGGTTTTGCTGGAATCATCAATGAAACCATCGACCGCATACTTTTAAAGCAATTGCTGTACCACCCATCCGACCCCAATTCTCTTGAGTATGCCACTTCCCAAGTAGGTATTTACAGCGCATGTTATAAATTAGCCATGCTCGTAAGTATTCTCCTGCAGGCCTACCGTTATGCCGCAGAACCCTTCTTCTTTTCTCAATTAAAAAATCTTGATCGAGAGGCGGTTTTTTCTAAAGTTATGAATGTATTCATAGCGATTGTCTGCATCGTGTTTTTAGTGGTCTCTATCAATATAGGGGCTTTCAAATGGTTTATTCGAAATGAGGCTTATTATGAGGGGCTCGACGTTGTTCCAATATTATTATTGGCCAATGTGTTTTTAGGGATTTATTACAATCAAAGTGTGTGGTACAAATTATCCAATCAAACCAAATTCGGTGCTTACATCGCCTTATTTGGAGCGGGTATTACCCTTGCTATTAATTTCTTATTTATTCCTGCTTTCGGATATGTGGCCAGTGCCTGGGCAACTTTAATTGCTTACGCGGCTCAAATGACCTTGTCCTACTACCTTGGACAAAAACATTACCCGATTCCCTACAATACCCGCAAGTTTTTTCTTTACATCGGCGCTGCTATCTTTATTTACAGCGTTTTTAGCTTTTTCCGTTTAGGCATGAACATCCGCCTACGTGATTATAACCTCAGCGTTTTTTTCGTTGGAAACCTGCTGATTTTCGGTTATATCCTTTTGATTTTAAGAAACGAACGTAAACTGCTTAAGTTTTTGAAGCGCTAAACTTCAAGGTCAATTGTTGAATCGTTTTAGCGTCGTTTCCAACACTTATAAAATCGTCATATACAATTACTGGCCTTTTGAGAAAAGTATACTCTTTTAGCAACCTTTCTCTATAGGCAGATTCATCCACTAAGAATGGTTTCGTTTCAGCATATTTAACCGCCCTTTTAGAAAACAAAGCTTCGTATGATCCCATTTTTGAACGAACTGCATCCAGGTCTTTTTCATTGATTGGGTTTTCTTTAATGTCAATCCACTCAAGATCAGAAGGAAAATTTATCTCTTTGATAATTCGCTTGCACGTAGAACAAGAACTTAAATAAAACCCCTTTTTCACGAGCAATATTCGTCGTAGGCTGCTTGCAAATTCTCTGCGATTAAAGCTGCGCTTACCCCTTCAATATGATGTCGCTCAATAAAATGTACTAACGCTCCTTTATGAAACAGAGCAATTGAAGGCGACGATGGAGGGTAGGGCAAAAAGTACTTGCGCGCTTGTTGTGTGGCTTCTGTATCATAGCCTGCAAAAACCGTACATAGTCTCGCGGGTATATTGGTATGGTTTAAAGACATTTTGACTCCCGGGCGCATGTTTCCTGCTGCGCAACCACAAACGGAATTTACCACGAGTAACAACGTTTCCGTTGAGGCCTTGATCGCTTGATCGACTGCTTCAGCGCTTAAAAGTTCTTCGAACCCAACGGATGTTAGGTCGTTTTTCATGGGTTGTACTATTTCTATTGGATACATGATTTTTTTTTACAAAAGTAACAGGAAAATAGGAAGAACTTAGCGCACCACAACAACTTTTCCAACCTTCTTCGATCCTCCTTGATTTGTTGATGTCCAGATTAAATAAACTCCAGTCTCTACCTGACTGCCGTCAATTCTCTTGCCATCCCAAGTGGCAGTTCCACCGTTTGAGGTTGTTTTGAAAACCAGATTTCCCGCAACATCGGTAACTTTAACATCGGAGTCATAGCGGATTCCTTGAATCGTTATTAATCCGTCATAGCCAGGCCTGACGGGGTTAGGAAACACTTTCGTGGAAGAATAATCGGCATCGTCTTGCGAAGCGTCTGAACGGTAGGAAACCAGACCAAGGTCGGTAATAATGAATAGTTCTCCCGTTTCTTGATTGATTTTAATGTCGTAAATATTGTTTGAAATTAAGGACGAATTTTCCTTAGTGAACTGTCGAATAATCTCAGAACCATCGGGTGATAGCAAGACCAAACCTGCCCCAGAAGTCGCCATCCATTTCCTGTTTCCTCCATCTACCTCAATATCCGTGATATGTGTAGACCCCAACATGTATTCCACGTTTCCTTCAAATCTCACCTTTATTCTTTGAGCGTTATAGTCTCCTGGAGCCGCATTAAAAGCGCCCGAAGGGTTGTACAAGACGGCAAATCCGGCATCGGTTCCTATCCATAATTCTCCGTCCAAATCCACCGCTAATGCCGTAATATTTTCCGCCGGCAGGGCTCCCGTATAATCACCACTGGATAAATTGATTTTTTGATCATCGCCTGTATTGTCAAAGGTTTTTGAATAATTATACCCAAAAACCCCACTGGTTTCGGTTGCGAACCACACATTGTTGTCCTTGTCCAATACCATTTTAGTAGTGTATTTATTCCTTGCGTCCACCCCGCAATCATAAGACCACCAGGTTCCATCGGCTTGCCTAGCCACTAAAGGTCGCTCCGACCATCCATTCAATACCCATAAATTTCCTTTAGAATCATAGGCCACGTCCGAGGCGAGAGCCCAGCCATTCCCCGCAAAGCTTAATTGAATGGGACTGTTGCCGCTGTCGTACACTGAGCAACTGTTGGTTTTGGTATCAACAATGGATAGAGGAAAGCGCGAATACGTTGAAATCGCGACCTCATCGGGGTTTTTGGGGTTTACCGCAATGTCAATAAAATCATGAATATCGATGTTTTGCCATTCCTGTAAGGTTGAATTATCGTTGTAGGACCAATCTTCGTCCTCGAATAGATAATATCCATGACGTAAAAACCCCGGGCTTTTAAATTCTAAACGCCCACTCGCAACCGCTAATTTTCCCTTGTTCCAGTCCATGGAATAAAAATCATTTCTCGGCGGACCGGGATATGTGATTTTCTCATAGGAATACTCACCAATAGTACGAATAGGACCTGAAAACTCATCGGCCATCCACTTGTTTCCATCGGGTAAAACCACCATTTGGTTGGGCCTAAAATAAATCCCCAAGTAAAAACTCAGGACGCTTTCTTGTAAACCACCTTGTGCATCAAGGGATAAAAGAGCTCCGTCTGCCAGAACATCGAGTAAATTATTATGCTGGCCCAAATTGGCAATTTCTAAAGAGGTGGAATAATATTGAAAGACTTCAAACTCTGTAGGAATTAATTTTAAAACCGTATCGTTCCCAAATTCAGTAGATCTCGCCAAAACAAAAATATCTTCATTTACTTTTTCAATCGCGGCATACACTCCATAAGGCCATTCCTGTAACCGTACATCATGGGTCCATCCTTGTGGAGCTGGGAGAAGTGGATCTGCCTCCATGCCTGTGAACAATCGTGTTGGGGAAAGCGCAAAAAGCGTTTTGTTTTTCAAAGTAATGTCAACAATTGGCTCTTCCCCATTCGTTGGATAATAGGTGTCTTTAATCTCTTTTTTGTCGGGATTTAAAAGAACCACCCCAAAATCGGTGCATACATATATTCCTTCTTCGGTTCGGTAAAATCGATTAATTTTCTTACTGCCTGAAAATGAAGCCAATCGAATAGCGGGAATATTGTAAATTCGATCTCCAATAATTTGATCGATATTCCCGTTTTTATATCCTATATACAAGGCCTGGCCGACACTATCGTAAAATAAACTGGACAGCAAAATATCCGACAAACCGTTTAATTTGTTGAGCAATGTTTTTTCTTTGGACTCGAGGTGATAACGGAGTAAGCCGTTTTCGTAAGCCACAAAAACCGTAGCATTATCCGAGGCAATATCGATGGCGCGCATGGTTGCTGTGTGCATGCGCCAAGAACCTGTTTCAATTTGGCAAAAGCCTCCCCAGGAAATCCATAAAAAACACCCTAAAATGGCCTTATTCCACATATTTACTCAACGAAAAGTAATTCATTTTATTGATACCTTCAAAACTAATTCACCAATTTAACATTAAAAAACCGCCTAAACCGCTTAACTTCGGCTTCATGAAGTCATTACAGCAACAGCTATACGCAGCAGGGTTGGTTTTGTTTCTTTTTCCCGCACTCTATTTATCGATTTCAATCCTGCTTTTGTTCTTGGGTATTTCGGTACAGGGTTGGATACTAATTCCTGCTTTTATAGGCGCCCTTATCCTGATAGGACTTGTTCGTCGAAACAGCAATGTTCCTCCTATGTGGGTTTTAATTTCCGCTGGTTGCTTGGCCTTTTCCCTGTTGATTTCCAACCTGTATTTTGATGTTTCCTTCGACGGACAATGGTACCATCAAGATGCGATTATGTTCTTGTCGGATGGTTGGAATCCTGTCTGGGATCATGCCTTGGTCGATTCCCTCGTTTCTGGTGAAAAGGCTTGTTGGGTGAACTCCTATCCTAAGGCCTCCTGGGTTTTTCAATCGGGAATTTTCCAATTATCCGGAAATGTTGAGCTTGGGAAGTCCTTGCACCTCATCAGTTTATTCTCCTTTGCTTTCCTCCTTTTTTCCTTTCTTCAATACAGAGTGAATTTAGGTTTTTTCAAAAGCCTTATTCTTACCTTGATGATGAGCATTTCTACCATCACCCTAGGCCAAATCTTCAGTTTTTATGTTGATGGGGTGCTTTTTTCCTTTCTAGGGATTTTTCTTTTGCTTTGGATCGAGTACTTAATGTTTGATAAAAAGGTATTTATATGGCTCGTCTTTAGTTTTATTTTCTTGGTGAACCTCAAGTTTACAGGACTGGTTTATGCGCTGGTTTTTTGTGGTATTGGAATGGTTTTTAAACTCATAATTGACCGATCAATCCCTGTAAAATTGATCCTTAATCTGAGTCTAATGGTTCTATTGGGGGTTTTTATCATTGGATATCCCACCTATGTTCGCAATACGATGGAAAAAGGACATCCTTTATTTCCGTTGATGGGAAAAAACAACGTGGGTAAAGAGGTGGCAGAAGTACAATATCCAAAAGATTTTTTTACGATGAATCGATTCGAGAAGGCCTTGAAATCGCATGGTTCAATGCCTCTTTTTACCGACCACGATCACCCCTCGGTAGATAAGCCGCTCTTCAAATATGACGTAATAAAGTCCTCTGTGCCATATTACCGTAACCATCAACCCGTAGAAATGAGTCCTTTTGGTCCTTTTGAAGCAGAGCTCTGGATCCTTTTCGTTCCTTTGATGCTCTTGTTTCTATGGCGGAAACCGTCTTGGAAATGGTTATTGCTTATTTTTGGGCTCTTGTTATCAATGGCGATACAACCGGAATTTTGGAATTTGCGGTACGCTCCTCAAACACTCTTATGCCTCGGGGTTGTTTGCCTTTGTTTGCTGATGGATAATAATCCGTGGATTCAAAGGACCACTTCCGTCTTTATGGTGTTGTTTTTAGTCAACAGTCTAATCGCTGTAGATCAAAATTGGCGCTGGGTGGGTGAAAAGTCCATTCCATTGGAACGCGCCTTAGAAGCAAGCTCCGGCAAAACACTTAAAATTCAACGGGGATGGATGAAGTCTTTTGAATTGAAAATACAATATTACGACATTACCCCCGATTATGCCCTTGATCCTCAAGGAACCTACAGAGAATTTCCGGGAGATTCATTTACCGGGTGGAAAACCCTTGTTAAAAAGCCATGAAAACGTACCTGCAATTACTTCGCGCCAAAAGCTGGGTCAAGAACGGATTTCTTTTCTTACCCGCAGTTTTTTCCCTTAAACTCCTTGATGAACAACTGATGCTTCATCTCATTATTGGATTCCTCGTGTTTTCGCTTTCAAGTTCTTTTATTTACCTGCATAACGACCTCAAAGATGCCCCACATGACGCGCTTCATCCTAGAAAAAAGTTCAGGCCCATTGCCTCCGGAAAGGTTTCTCGAGGTAATGCTTTGCTTGCCTCGGCGGCCGTACTTTTTGCCGCCTTAATGCTCTTTTATTTCTCTGCCCTTCCTACTTCATTCTTGGGGCTAATGGTAAGTTATTTAACCGTTAACTTGCTCTATGTTTTTTGGCTTAAAAACGTTGCTCTATTGGAGCTGTTTGTTGTTGCAATGAATTTCGTCCTTCGAGTATTGGCCGGCTGTGCCATCTTAGCTGTAACGCCTTCGCATTGGATTTTGGTGGTAACCTTTTTTCTGTCCTTTCTAATGGTAGTGGTCAAACGCAAAGCTGAAATTCTACAATTGGATGCCCGGGCAAAAGAACACCGAGCGGTGCTTGCTTCTTACAGTATTTCCTTTTTAAACAATCTAGTGTATATTGCTGCTACGATTACCATCACCGCCTATTTATTGTACTCAATCGACCCAAAAGTCATGCAGAATTTAGGTTCTGAATACTTGATTTATAGCTCTCTTTTCGTGTTTCTAGGAATTATTCGGCTTATTCAAATCAGCGAAATGCAATTGCACGAGGGCGAAGGAGACCCCACCACACTTTTATTCAAAGACCCTATACTTTTGGGAACGGTGATAACCTGGATGTGTTATTTAATTGCGATTATTTATGCCTTCTGAGCCGAAAGAAATTGCTGTTTTTGACTTTGACGGAACGCTTTATTCTCGGGATAGTCTTTTGGGTTTTTGCCGGTATTATTACCAAAAAAAACCCTTTCGTATTTGGCGGATTTTCTTACAGCTTTTAGCTTTTATTCGTTGGAAATTAGGCCGTATCAACACCTCAGAATTCAAACATCGGTTTCTCGTCTTTCTGAGCAACGACTCTGAGCAAGAAATTGAACGCATGGCCGAGAATTTTTGGAAATCCCCGCGTGTATACAACGCTCAAGTTGTGGAATGTTTGCGGAGTTGCCAGAAGTCAAATTGCTATACGGTAGTGGCTTCTGCCTCGCCGATATTGTTTATTCTACCCGCTTGTAAAGCCTTGGGGATCGAAGAGGTCATTGGAACCGAACTGAACTTTATTAACGGCCGTTATTTGTTGGGGGAAAACTGCCGTGGCGACGAAAAATTGAGGCGCATAAAATCAAGGTTTCCGGAATCAACGATACGCGAGGCGTACTCGGATAATTTCGATGATTTAGGGCTGCTTCAAAGCGCAGGAAAAGGTTTTGTTGTAAACAGTGGAGGGGTGGTTCCTTTCAATACTTCGGGTGACGCTCATTGAAGATGAATTCTGCGTCTTTTTCCATTTGACGTTCTATAGAAATTCCGGCTTTACTGGCTTTTTCTTCGAGAGACTCCATCCATTGAGGGTTTGCCTTCATTTCAAGGAGAATTCTATTCATTTCCGAACGCTGGATCATTCGAAGAACTTCTGCGCTTGATTTACTCGAACGTTCTTTAAAATCATTGATGTAATACCAGCGTTCTTTTCCACTTCGTACGCAGTCATATTCACTCATTGGCCTTGGCGTGTAACCAAAATGCTTCAAGGTGTCAACATTCGATTCGTGCACCGCTATTTTTTGCAATTGATTCTTCTCATTAAAATACAGTATTGGCGAAGAATTCTTCGAGAAGTCGAACACTTGGTTGGTCCGTGCAATGAAAATCTGCGGGTCAGGATTGTAGTATGCTGGATAGTGGGAAAGGGTCCATTTCGCTAACGGCATATGCTGCAAATTCGACCAATCAAATTGATTGTAAGGGAGGTGGATATACCATAAGCCCACTTGACTCAACGCGCCGAATGAAGTGAGGGAAATTCTCCATGAAAGCCGCAGCTCTTTCAGTAGAACGTAACCATGGAACATTAAAGGAACCGACATCCAAACTGCGTATCGGTTCACCACGGCCATGCCGTGGTTCCAATTGCTCATACAAGAAACCAAAAGAGTCATCGCGAGGATAACCAAGGGTAAGAAATCCCAAATATTCGTTTTGCGGGATTTAATGATTTCAACGACTCTGAACAAAACAAGAAAGAAATATATGAATAAAAAAAGCCCTATACCGAGGACCATCCCCTGATTTAAATCAAAGAAAAAGCCGAAAATCCTATTGGCTGTTACATTTTCGAAAGACAAATACCCTGCGTCTTTGATTAAACTGGTGGTTCCGAATAACCCGTAAAAATAAAGCGAAGGAACGAAGACCAATACCCCATAACCAAGGTAAAGCAACATCGGCCGCCATTGGAATCGATAATGGTTCCAAACTACCAAACACATCCAAAGGAATAGAAAATTCAAGGGTTGGTTTTGAAGGGTTGCTAAACCGCAAAAAAGCAAAGCTGCATGATACCGTTGCCTGCTGAGGCATAACATGCTAGTTAACACCAAGACCACCGTAAGCGTTTCGGGATGAGTCCATGTGGTATAATAAAAAGAGGCGCTAAAAAAAACCAAGAGCCCTAAAACAATTGCTGTTTTCCTTTCTTCTCCCTTCCACGATAAAAGCCAAGCAAAAAAGAGAGACCATATAAGTACATTCGTAAGCACAAAAGCTTTAATCGGGTGAATTCCTAAAACAACCGTAAGCAGCCGTGCGGGA
>JAIXRC010000137.1 GCA_027485415.1 Cryomorphaceae bacterium
AACCTCGAGGTCGTCGCGATCCTTATAAATCACGTCTCGCAGTCTTCTGGTGACCTCAATCTCCATTTTTACTGACATAAAAATTCATTTTTTCAACTCTTCCATAGCCACATAAGATGATATAATGTTGATGATTTTCTTTTCATAATTATAATTCTCATCAAGAAAGTCGCATATAAGGCCGATCTTCTCAAGATATAACTCGCGGCTCATCACGTTGCGGGACAGGCCGCGGAAATCCCAGCACCAGTCCATATTCAGGTTCTTTTCAATAAAATCTATGGAGATGCCCTCATTCTTGGAAATCTCAAAGAATTCCCATTTAGCGCGGCCCTCCAAAAAACCGCATGTTGACGGGTTCCGGAGTAGCGTTTCCTTGTGCCACTCGCGATCTCTGAAATCTTCAACGATATCGGTGCTTATCGCAGGGTTTCCAGATAGGCCAATTCTTCCAAAGTCCAGCTTTTCGGCATGCTCATATATGAAATCTCGCGTAATCAGGGGGTTGCGGGAAATGGCTTTCCAGTCCCAGCCAATCTCCGGATTATTCTCTATTTCACGAACACTCGCCTTTAGCGAGGCCCCTCCCCAGTGCCACTCCCCTGGATTTTCCAACATAAACTGAATGCTGATGGCCGGATTTGATGATAGCCCATATTCTCCGTAGTGGAATTTGTTGCTGTTTCTCTGTACAAACTCTTCTGTCATGGCCAAGTTACTAGATAATCCCATGATGCCCCAGGACCATGGCTTCGAATCATAAAATTCAACAACTCGCGGGTTGATTGCCGGATTGGCAGAAAGCCCGCCGACATCCCAAATAAATGGCTTTTCGGCATGCTGGAAGATGAACTCAGCGTCAATCGATGGATTAGTCGAAATGCCGCGATCCTCCCAATCCCATTGAATGTCGCTTCTTTTGCAGATTATTTCGGGTGTTATAGATGGATTTCGCGAAAACCCCAGCTTGCCCCACTCCCAGCTTTTATTTACAAATTGAGTGAAGGCAAATGTGATTGCCGAATTTGCCGATAGTCCATATCTACCCCATGTCCAATTTTTTTCTATATTTCGGATAACGAAGTTTTCATAGGCATTCATATCTGCCCTGCAAAAAAAATATAACCTGAAAATATAACCAGGAAATATAATCCGGAAGAATCAGTTACCAGTAGATCCAAAGCCGCCAGTTCCTCTGACAGTCTCGGTAAGATCGTCCTTGACTTCGATGTCGAAGGTAACAAATTCGATCAGCCCAATCTGTGCTATGCGATCTCCTCCATTAATGATCACCGGATTGTTGCCGAGGTTCTGCAAAATCACCATGATTTCGCCGCGAAAGTCGTTATCCACAAGGCCGGCATGCGTGACGACTCCCTTGGCTCCCATGCTAGATCGTGCAAAGATTCTACCTCCGATAACTTTTCCATTAGCCGGAGGAGGGAACTCAAATGCGATTCCTGTGGGGAATTTATGCAACTGGCCGGGCTCAAGAGTAATCGAGCCGGCTGATGCAAAATATAAGTCATGAGCGACAGATCCTGAAGTGGCCTTAAATGGCACTTTAGCTTCCTCTCTCAAGAACTTACAATAGACAGACATTTTTTTCTTTATATATATTCACTTTTTAAGAATCGCCTCAAATGTCATACTCGTCAACTGCCTTCCTTTGTTTCTGTTTCTCTAGGTTTTCCTGCACTTCGACTTTCTTCGCGTTACTCCAATTAACGATCCATTCTTTGACGCGCTCGCACATGACAGTGTTATACTGGGGGTCGGATTCGGGGATCTCCATTTTGCTGATCACTTCGGCCAACGCGCGCGCCTGCAGCTCCTCCTTCTCGCGGTTGTTCATGTTTCCCCAAACTGGATGAATGTTGATCTCATGAACATTTGAGTCATATCTAGCAGTATCCAGATCTTGATTATTATTAATGAATTTATCGATCTCGTCGCCGCAACTGGCCACCGTTTGCTGCAGCTCCAAATTGGAGAGCTCGGAAACAGGGATTTCTTCTTCAGAAACTTCTTCAAGGAGCTCATCTGCGAGCTCATCTTTATTATCCGGTGGAATCACTCGTCCAAAGCCGCATTTAGAAGGATCCCCCGTGGCCCGTTCCCTTTGAGCTTGCATCATGCGATCCACGATATCATCCTGAGCATCTTGTGATGTTTCGCTGTTGCTAGTAAAAAAATCATCAAAGTTTTCTTCCACTGGAGCTTCATCTGATCGCGCATTTGGATAAAAATGAAAACTGGCAATTGGCTGACCTTTTTCAATTGTTGCATATGGGATGTATATTCCGGACATATTCATGTATTAATTTTAACAATCGCAAATCTGTAGGGCGACGCCCGCTGCAGCAGCTCGTTAATCTCATTCGCTTCAATTTCGTAATCAGAATTAAACTTCACTGTTTTCAAACCATTTTGGTAATATTCGATCAATTCGCGGGTCTTTTCGATATCCTCTTGCGTCATCTCGGCACTTTTCTCATGAAGCATCTTTTCAAGCACATTCTTTTCATGCTTGAGGGAGTCAATCTGCAGATTCTTGCTGGTAAAATGTGGGATGAATCGCTGATTATCCATGTCATATTCGATGAAGACATAGTGCAGATTATCATCTTTGGAAGTGGATTGGGAAACAAATATCGTGAATAAACTGGCAATCCGCGAAGAGCAAACCATCATGGTGTCTTTAAGCGCCTCACGGGCATCTTCCAAAAAGTTATCTGGAAAGGTCGGCAGGTCGAGCCGCGTGGTGAGCTGCATCTCATATTTCTCCTCATGATATTCCAAAGGAAGGCCATTATATGGGAGGATTTCTGATGTTCTTACAGGAGAGCCGATTAATTGGCCGATATATTGCGCATATTCAACAATCGGCTGCGCAAAAGCACACCCAACAGCATCGTAAGCTTGATGATTCATATAAATTATCGTTATTCTAATATAATGATTCCAGATTGGGCATTTTTGACGGCCGAGAAATACGTCCAAAAGCACAAACCAGAGAAAAGAATAGAGCCCATTCCTTATGACCCAAAAAAGTGGAAGATTTACTTCGGAATGGCCAACCCGAAGCTGCTGCTCTCAAATATCGGCACCTACAGCATCGCTAAGCCCCAAATGGGAGGCCAGCTAATTGCGTTTATCAAAAAGCAGATCAAAAACATTAAAAACCTGGTCGTCACAGAGACCCATGGCGGGTTAGGCGGATTTACCATTCCATTGGCGGCCAATTTCAAAAAGGTTCAGACTGTGGAGATCGAGAAGGTGCACGCTGATATCATCAAGAATAACGTCAGTGTGCTGAATCATAGAAACGTGCAGGTTTACGAAAATGACTTCATGGAGATATACCCGAGCCTGCAGCAGGATGTTATCGTGTGCGATCCGCCTTGGGGCGGCCTAGATTATCATGAGAAAAAAAATATCCAACTGGGGCTCAATAATGTAAATATCATATATTTTATCAATAAACTAGCTCGGGAAAAGCGCTACTCTCTGTTTGTGCTACTGGTCCCCGCGAACTACGACTTCAACAACTTTTTTAGGCATTTGGACGCGGATCTCGTGGCGCGAACTCGCATAGAGTACTCCAATCCCGCGCGCCCACATCATTTTTTTATAGGAATTCGCCTTTAATTAGAAAAACATGGGGTTGCCATCTGAATCAAGCTCATCCAGCTCATCTAGGTCACCGCTCTTTTCGGGAGATAAGAAGTGTTCCTGAGATGGAAGAAGAGAAGGCGGCGGCTGCTCTAAAGATTTTAAATGTTCCTTAATTGCTGATACGTTGTCGCTAATTTCATTGATTTTCTGAAACATTTCTTTAAGAATAGCATCTTGCGAATTATGCATGGGGCGCGGTCTCAGAGGTTGTGCCGGAAACATATATTTTTTTACGATTTATTATATATTAAAAAATGAAATAATTAGTATATCAAAAATGGCTATGGAATACATACCACCCAGCGATTTTTATCTGATCATCGATGCCGAAATCCAGGAAAAGGGCCTGGTCAATCACCATAAGGTCAGCTTTGATACTTTCGTGGAAGTCGGTATTGAACAGATTATTACGTCCGTGTTCAAGCTGGATAGAACAATTCATAATGTGAATAGATCTAGCCCAAAAGACAAGGACATCGAGTATGTTCTCCTGGAGATTACCTTCACAAAGGTTTACATCTCCTCGCCAACCACCATTAATCCTTCGACTAACGTGGAGGAGCCGCTCCTGCCGCTCACTGCGATTCAGCGCGAATTGACCTATGAGGGATCCGTTCATGTAGATGCCAAGATTAAGGCAACTGCGCAGAAAAAGGACGGCAGCTCTGTGGTCCGCGAGGATTATGTCAAGAATCAGTTTCTCCTCAAGATGCCAATTATGGTGAAATCATCCATCTGCCACTTGCGAAACTTATCCAGGATGAAGCTCCTTGAGATTAACGAGGATCCCGATGACCTTGGGGGATACTTCATAATTAATGGCAACGAGAAGGTGATCGAGTGCATGGAGAATACGGCCTACAATATTCCGAGGATCTTTTTCTCGACTTATGAAAAAGAGGTGGTCCGCTGTGAGATGATTTCGCAGCCCGGAGATTATTTCCTGAACTCCGAGCAGTTCTTCCTTAGATGGAATAAGGATCATACTCTCACCATAGAAATCCACAGAGATACTCTTACTGGGATCAAAATCCCATTCTATATGATGTTTCGCATGATGGATTGGCCAAATGACTCCATGATCTTTGAGCATGTTCTGAATGGTGAATATGAATCGCCACTGAGCATAGAAATGTTCAACTTCTTGAGGGCGGCATTTGAAGCGGACTACGAGTTCGATGTCTTCAAGATTCACGACAAGACCCGCCTCCTAGAAATATACTCCCAGCATTCCTATCGAGTATTCAAGGACAAGTACAGACATTATAAAGTAGAAGAGAATCCGGATAATTGGACGGAAATCTACCAGTATGTGAAGAAGAGAATCAACGAGAACTTCCTCACGCATCTCGGCAAGGAGGAGCAGCACAATAATATCAAGCTGCGCTTCATCGCGACCCAAATTAGGAATATCTTCCTGGTTTACAAGGGGCTGATGGCTCCCACTGACCGCGATGCGTATGACACCAAGCGCGTCTCGCCCGCCGGGGATACTCTTGCCAAGACTTTCAAGAGCGCATTTAATGAGAGTGTTGTAAAGATTCTTCGAACTAAAGTGTCGAGCGAGTTCAGCTCCACGCCATTCGATAATATCAACTTTCCGCAGCTTCTCAAGACTATTCTTGTGAACACTGACTTCAGCAAGATCATCCGCCAGGCCTTCAACGCTAAGTCCAAGACGCGAACTCCCGGAAAGAAACACCCAAGCCGGATGAGCACTCAGCCCCTGACTCATAAGAATGAGCTCAACACAACTGCCTTCCTGAGATCTATCTCGGAAAGCGGCGGAGCCAGTGCCACAACTCGCCAATCTGAGCGAGCCATCGAAATGCGTGAGCAGCACCCAACACTCATCGGGTATGCCTGTTTGGGCCAGTCGCCGCTTAATGGAGATAAGGTGGGCCTCACTAAACAGTGCGCCATCTCCATGTCAATTACCAAGACTTACTCGAGTCAGGCCATGAGGGAATTTGTGTTGGCTGATAAGGAGGACTTACTTCCTTTCGACGACGTGGAGCCTCGCGACATTTATGAGAAGGGCCTCTTTTACGTTAATGTCAATGGATATCCCGTGGGATTCTGCCAGGATGCTTTCGCATTTTGCAACAAGTATCGCAAGCTGCGGCGCAAGGGGATGTTTGCCCGAGAAATCAGCGTCGTTTATTCGCATCAGTTCAAATCTGTGAATTTCTACACGGATGCGAATCGGCCCATTCGGCCTATAATCATCGTGTATAACACAGAACGCGATCCCGAAGTGTTTACTACGAAGGAGCGCTCGAAGTGGCGCCAGAAGGTGCTCGTTACGCCAGAGATCATCAGCGACCTCAAATCTAACAAAATTACTATGAAGGACTTGTGTGATCGAGGAATTATTGAGTATATCGACATGTCAGAGCAAGTTAATACACTGATTTGCCCTGATTATCAGAAGTTGTTGGAAGATCAGGAGGATGAGATGTATGAGTACACTCACCTCGAAATCCCGATCGCACTCTTCGGAATAGTCGCACTGACCTCCCCTTTCGCGAATCACAACGAGCCCGTCCGCTTGTTGTATCAGTGCTCGCAAGGAGTGCAGGCAATGGGAAAGACCGCCTTCAACTGGGCCATGCGCAGTAATGACAAGGATGTCTCTATCCAATACACTTTGGAGGATCCCGTTGTTAAGACCTTTCAGAATCGCTACGTGAACTCGCATGGAGTTAATGTGGTGGTTGCGATTATGTCGTATTCTGGATACAACGTGGAAGACTCCATTATCTTCAACAAGGGAGCCATCGATCGCGGCCTCTTCCGCAGCTTCAAGATTACCAATTATAAGGCTGATTTCGAAAGCAAAGAAATATTCGATGTACCCGACCCTTCGAATACGATGAACCTCAAGAATGAGAACTATCACAAGCTCCGAGAGGGCAAGATCCGTGGATTGCCGCGGAGAGGATCGCTCATTCAGAAAGACGATCCCCTGATTGGCAAATTGTACCAGTTTCCGAAGTCTCAAGAAGATGTGGCCAAAAAGGACTTCGAGTACATCGATAAGTCCACAATTTATAAAGAAGAGGAGCCGGCTATCGTTCACGAAGTGATGGCCTACAAGCAAGAAAGTGATAAGATGAACGCAAAAGTTATCCTCCGAAAGCCGCGCTCGGTAGAGCTTGGGGATAAGTTCTCTGCGCGATCCGGCCAAAAGGGCGTTGTTTCGGGAATTCTGCGTGAATCCGACATGCCTTATACAGAGGACGGCGTAGTGCCTGATCTTTTGATTAACCCGCACTCGTTTCCCACTAGAATGACAATGGGGCAGTATTATGAGATGATTTTCGGGAAGGCGGCCGCGCTTGAGGGAGTGCAATTTGACGGCACCATCTTCAGTAAATTTGATGTGGATGTTGCTAGAAAGATCCTCGAAATGCACGGGATGAACAAAAGTGGCTACTCCCATATGTATTGTGGGCTCACCGGCCAGTACATCGATGTGATGATCTACGAGGGAGTGATGCCCATGCTGCGGCTGCAGAAATCGGCCACTGATCAGGAGAATACTGTAGGAAAGTGCCCTACTGATGCTCTTTCATACCAACCCTTGGATGGAAAGGCGTCGCATGGTGGAATCCGTGTTGGAGAGATGGAAAGAGATGTCTTCTCGGCACAAGGTATCGCGAAGACCATATATGAGAAGCTTTTCCTCCATAGCGATGGGTATCGCGAGTATATTTGCAAGTGCGGCAGACCTGCCATAGTTAACCAAAAACAAGGCACTTATAGATGCCGCGCCTGCGAGGATTCTGCGAAGATTAGCGCCATTGACACTACTTGGTCAGCCAAATTGGTTAACCAAGAGATTGAGGCGATTAACATTGGAATTCGCCGCTATCCCGAGCCATTCAAGGTGCCAGTAATCGACAGCAAACTGGAGAAGAATATTACTGATGAGCGCAAGCTCGAATAATAGTTTTTTCAAAAAATGAAATTTATAACAAAAAAAAGAATGACTCCCAAGGAGATCATAATATCGCTCTACATTTCTATGTGTACTATAATCTTTTTAGTTTACTTTATACATGTGATGGTGGCTTTTCTAGATTGCGATATTGAGCAGATGCGCCATAATCTGATTAACCTGAATCTGATACTAATGCCGCTTGTCGTATTCGCTATAGTGCTATACGTGGCAAGCCAGCGTGATGAAAAATGAAATTTTTTATTCAAAAAAGATGCTATCAGAAGAAGACATTCTTGTAGTTTACATCATTATATTTTGTCTGATTCTGTTGGCATACCTGCTGCATCTGATTATAACTATTATGAATTGGGAAAGCGCAGAGACCAGAGAGCGATTCTTCAAGGTGACAGTTATGGTGATTCCTGCAGGAGTTTTAACCTTGTGTGTTATCAGATTCTGAACTTATACAAAAGAGGTCAAAATATTGTTCTAAGATTTTTTTTTCAAAGATTTGCTTGTCTCCGGCCTTCTGAATAATCTCCCTGATTGTCGAAAGAAGGGCCTCCTTCTTGGCGCCGTGTGCGACTATGATAATATTGCCATCGTTTACGGAGATCTCTAGCCTTTCATAGAGAATTCTTAGAAGATGCACGTGGCTGAAGAATCGGAAGGGTGCGAGGACGATTAACAGGTCATTAAATGCGAACTTATTAAAATCGCCCTCCAAATAGCTGTAATCGCTGGAATCCGCAACCGAAACCTGCCCGGCCTCTGGCTCAGGCTCTAAATAAGGTACTTCGAGCTCATAATCGAAGTCGCCGCGATAGCTAAAAAACTCCGCCCGATTGTAGGATAACCCATTAAGAAGCATCTTTCTATATTGGCAGAAAAAAAATTCAGTTTACTTACTGAATCATGAACCTGGAGCTGATGCTCCATATAAGGTATGATTTAAATGGATTCGCTGTTCCAATCATCGTCTGAATTATGCTCAACATTAATTTCTTTCTTTTCTGCTTTCGAATCGTTGGCATTTGAATCGATATCCTCGATCGAGTGATCAAGCGCGGCCTTCTTTTGGGCCTCTAACTTGCGGGTTTTCTCAATAACCTTTTCTGCCTCAATTGCATCCATACGCTTTTTGAGACACTTGACGACATCCGAATGGTAGTCTTTAGTAACCTCATCGATGTGGAGCAGCATAGCGTTGAAAGAAAGGGGCGCTACATGGAACACCACTCCTTGGGCTTCCCAGTGGCAGAACTTATAGAGGAACCCTATGAAGCTCTTGCGAATCTCCGCGTTGGATGATTCCAGTGCCAGCTCATCGCTGAGCTTGGAGAAGTAGGGTGAGCTTGGGACCTTGACCTTTGCGAATTTGCTCAAGATAGTCGACCATTTTGACTTAGCCCCATTCTTGGAAATTAAATCCCAAATAATAGTCATAAGCTTCGTGGCGCACTTCTTCGGAGAGCGTACTATTTTTTTCGCCTTGCCTTCAAATTGCGGCACCTTCTGCTTAGTCTTAGAATTTTTGCTCGCATAGTAGTCCACAATTTCATTACTGGAAAGAAATCCGCTACTCAATTCATACTTGCTCTCCTCGAGGATTGCGGTGATGGTAAACTTGATATATTCGGTAATAATCTTTTCAGACATGTTTTTTCCGGGTAAAAAAATTCACTTTTTAAAATCCTAGGACTTTTGTCAGAGGTCGGGGATTAACCTGAAACTTGTACTTCTTTTCAAAGATTAGCGGCCGCCAAGATTCCTTCATGGGGATATCATGCGCGATAAACACAGCGGCCAGCAAGAGGATGTTCTCCTCCAGCAACTTATAGTAGCGAATGAAGGTTGTTTTCGAGATTTGGCACTTCGCCGAAATCACCTCCTTAGTGATGTTTGCGAACTCTTTCTTGCACTGGCAGAGCATATAAATGCTGCCGATACATCTGGAAAAGGGCCGACTCTCGTTCTTAATGTGCAAGTATTGTCTCTCGGCGCAATCAATAAGATCAGTGATGAAATTATCGAAAGAATTGGGGATGCCCAATTTTTCAAGATATTTATTGATAAACTCCCTCTGCGAGGCCGGCTTAAAGGGCAGATGTATGACTTCCATCTCATTCAGCTTCTCAAGCTGATTCTCGCCGGCCGAAAGTTTCTTTTCGCTGATTCCTATCAGAGAGCATATTTCCTTGCGGTTTTTGGGGATGCCGGCCTCCAGAAACGCATAGTTCATACATGCGCCAATAATATACCATTTTCCCTGACTTCGAAATACTATATCAGTACGCTTGATCATGGAATAAGTTTCCAAGGTTTTGTCGATGATCTCAACAGGAATATCCATTTCTTGATCTGCGATCTTTTTCTCCAAAGCCTCACGGATGGCGAGCTCCCCCTGCCTGTAATAATCGGTTCCGCACATCTTGAGGCAGTTTCTGATGCCGCGAACATTTTTCCCCGTAATAATCAGGTTCATGAACTGATTGGAGGATGTGTTATGGTTCTGCTCCACATTCTTGGAATAGAAGTCAAAATCATAATGCCAGGGGCGCTCCTCGCCGCAGCCTGGGCACACCAGCTCGCAACCTGTCTCGATGCATAGAACGTTACAAGTTTCGCAATAACGGTAGTCCCTCTGCGCGGGCTTCTCCTCTTCGAAACAAGAGAAATCCAGAGAATCGTCTTCCTTCGGATTGTACATTTTCTATTACTTCAATTCACTTTTTATAAAGTCTTCGCACTCGAGCCCATCAAAATCAAATATCCAGGAATTATCATACGAGAATAGCCGATACTCATCCGGCACAGACATGTTGCGGAAACTATAAGAAAACAGCTCCTTGGGCTTCAGCTTCGCGCGATCCTTATCCTTATTCACCAGATAGTGTTCGGCGATAGTCTCCTTGCC
Source organism: Cryomorphaceae bacterium (assembly GCA_027485415.1). Classification (GTDB taxonomy): domain Bacteria; phylum Bacteroidota; class Bacteroidia; order Flavobacteriales_D; family Crocinitomicaceae; genus UBA952. Next base: position 10,542 of record JAIXRC010000137.1, read on the forward strand.
ATAAACCTGGACGCTAGGGAGAAGTTTTGCAAAAATAGCGCTGTCGGATTTGCCCTCGTAGAACTTGCAGGCAGCCCATTTGATCAGATCGCGGCAGGCCAAATATCCATGGTAAAAGTCTTCCATATTTAGTTTATTGATGATAAGTTTTGTGAGGAAGAATACCATTATTTGTTGCAGATTGGCCACGTAGAAGGCGCCCTCGTTCGAGGCCGAGAATTGCTCTCCGTAGTTGTCATATATCTCATATTCGTCAGTTCGGAAGGACCGCGGCAGATGATCTATTTGGCGATGAAAGAACTGCTTCTTGTCGGACTTCATTAAGTTATAGAAGCCATGGATGTCATCGGTAAAAATGGCCACGGGACTGCGCTGCCGGATGAACTCTTCTCCGAATTCGCCAAATTCGCGCGAGTACTCGAATCCCTCCTTTTTAGCCTCCGCAAGCCAATAAATAAGGGCCGCCATCCCCGAATAACAATAATTGGCTCCTTTTAGGACTTTCGTTTTGATTTCCCGCATAGGCGGCTGCTTCCCAAATTGCTCTCTGGGCACATGCAGCGGATAGTGCTGGTATAGTAAATCATATCGCTCCATATCCTTCTTCCAGCGGGAAGATCGGATGACTTCCATAGGCTGATTCACATAAGGCCCCGAAAGAGCCTTGTGCTGATTGATTAATTGGTAATTTGGGTGTATTATCCTGTAGCCGCGCATGATCAGCGTAGGGACTATCTCGAAGATATTCGGAGGCATATAAGTAACATCAGCCACCGATTCGAACCTAACGCGCACTCTCATGGTCGACGCATGAGTGGCATTAATTACAGTAACATCCGGATATTTGGTGCGATATAGCCACTGGCCGATTTCATAAGCATCGATAAAGTGCCGTGTTGAATAAAAATCGTGATCAGCTATGGTATCCTCCCCATAAATCCCCGAACCCTTGTGTTTCAGGGCTAGATCAATAGCCATTCCGCCCACCAGAATTAACTTCTCGCGTTTAACGTATTTGGCAACTAAGTCGATGGCATTTATGATGTCGGACGAGTGAACCCCAAATCGAATAATCAGGTTATTATAGTATTCCTGATTGAATTCCTTATCGGTAATTTCTACTTCTTCCTCCTCCATATATTGGACATATAATAGTTAAAATCGTTAATAATTTATTTATTATATAATGCTCAAGATTATTCGGCGCATTCTTCATAAAGATTATCATACGAATTCGTTCTCGGAGAAACCTTGCAAAATGAAAAAGATATCCAATCATGTGTACAAGGCGCGGTTTGGCGAAATGGACTTTATTATAAAAAAAAAGAACTTATACAATTGGAAACGCGAGGTGGAGATCTTACAGCGCCTTTCAAATTGCCCCTCCTGCATGCGGCTTGTGAAGGAAACAGATGAAAACGTCGTGCTGAATTACTTCGATGGAGGCGACCTTTTGAACTTTTACAACGGGCTGGGTCGGTGTTTCAGCATCACAGAATCTTGTAAAATAGCATACGATCTATCCCAGACACTCATCCAAATGCACGATTTAGGGGTCCACCATCTGGATTTGAAGCTAGATAATATTTGCTTCTATAAACAAGATTATACAAAGGTTTTTTTAATAGATTTCGAGAATTCAGAAATTCTTGACGACGTTCCGCTAAAGACTATCGTGGGGTCGCGCACCTACATCTCCCCGGATTATATAGAGATTTGCCGCGATTTGGCGGCCAAAAAGAAAGTCTCAAAAACGCGATTCATCTACATCGATGTTTGGTGCCTCGGGGTGGTGCTCTACACGCTCCTCTTCGGGATCTATCCTTTTGATGACCAAAATGCCAATCTTACCGTGACTATCTCAAAGGTGGAAGCCCTCAAATATACTATTCCAAAAAAACAGGGAGAGGAGCTTCCAGTGGAGCTCAAAAAGCTGATTGAGTCGATTTTTGTAAAGTGCGGCGAAGAAAGGCCAACTCTTGAGGAAATCAGCCTGATTCTCGAGCTGTTTATCCCTCAAAATGCTATTTAGAGGTCTATTAGTATATGATACTTGTAGTACTACTAATATTGTGGATATATGTCTTATTTTTTGATCACCCAAAAGGAGAGATTCTGCGGCCGCTTATCCAGAAAATGAACTTTAAAACAGGGGACATCATTCTATTTCATGCGCTCGATAACATCAACCCGCTGTTTTTCGGCACCTACTACACGCATATCGGGGTAATCTACAAAAAGGGCGATCAGCTGCTGCTTTTTGAAGCCGCAAACCCAAATCGGGAAATTCTACTCGGATCGAACAGCAGAGGCATAATTCTATGTGATCTCGAAACGCGACTGCGCACATATCGCGGCTATATCTTGTACAAAGAGCTCAATATGGAGGTGCCGCTTGCTGCGCAGCAGCAACTCGATACTCTCATAGAATATGCCGTGCAGAACTGTTACTACAACCCTTATGTTATCGGAAACTTCATCGATAAGATGGTTTTTGGGGACAATATTCATCATGGATTAAACTGCGGCGAGTTGGTATACCTGGCCCTCGTCGCCTTGGGAATTTTGCCAAAAAAATATTTTGAAGAGAATCGCAAGCATCATATCAGGTGGCTGTCGCGCCTGGGTGACATCGAAACGGGCTATTCCTATGCCGATCCCAAGTACATATATTACGACCCCTTCAGTCAAACAGATCATCAGAATAAAGCTCAATATTCCGGCACTTTATGCAAGTAACGTAAGTTTGCATATCTTTTGTACGAAATAGTCGCGCAAACTCATGCTTGCACTTCGGGCAGACGCAGCGGATTTTCTTATTAACATTATCCTTATGGGCCGTCTTCATCTCTAGTTCGAGCATGGCGACGTCATTACCTTTGTTTTTTTGATATCGCAAACTATCTAAAGCATTAGTCTCATAAGACTTGCTGCAATAGCGGCAGGTTTTGACAGTCTTGTGCTCTTCATGTACAAAACTCAGCAGATTGGCGCATACTTTGCAGAAATTATCCATTTTCTATATTAATGCATTCATTTTTTAAACAATAATCCATCTGGTGGTAGTGATCCCCATAAGTGCGATATTGGCATTTGTGGCAACATTTCTGGCAGTCGTGCCTGTAGTGGCTCCATTAATCAAGTTGGTGCCACTTGCTAGAGATACATTATTGTTGGCAATATTAGCAATAATGAGATACATTCCGACTGGCACAGGCGAGGGGAGAGTGGCAGTTTTAGCTCCATTTACTGTAAAAATTACACAGAAATCGGTGTTCAGAACAGTATACGCATTTACTGCTACAGAGGTGACGCGGAAAAGAACTCCTGAATTTATGAAGCTGCGGCCTCCATTAATGTATAGATTATAGTTATTAGTGGCTCCTGTGGGAGGATTATCTATGTATACGTTATATGCTTCCGTTGGAATTCCTCCGGCTGTATTAATCGGAGTGCCGGAAATATAAGTCATAAAAACTGGCGACGTATTGGATGTTGTAAAAGTTGCAGCTTGGATGACGGTTCCTGCTGAAGTGTTGGTTGTACTGGGAGTTCCTGTAATCGAGGCCCCTCCTGCAGTAACGCTCATTCGAGCGTTCAAAGTGGAAACTCCAAAGACATTCAGAGGAGAGGTCGTGCCGCTAGTCCCGATATTAGTTGTTTGGCCGTTAGAAACTGTTAACCCAGTTGCGGCCGTCAAAAGGCCATTAGTTGTGGTCGCCTGAAGAGAGGTAGCCCCACTAGAAATAGTCAAGCCATTATTTCCAGTGATCAGCCCGAATACGTTCAGTGGGGAGGTGGTCCCGGAAGTTCCCACATTCAGCGTCCGGCCATTTGCTACAGTGGCCGCTGTTGAACTAAAACTCATAACTTGCGTACTAGCCACCGAAAGGCCTAATACTGAAGGTCCTGTGGATAAAAAGAGCCCAGTCGTAGCGTCATTCAAAAAAGTTATACTCGGGGCACCTGCTGTGCCATTTGCAAATTGAGGTGTCGGGACGACGGCCCATGTCCCATTCCCTGACGCATCGCACCTTAGATAGAATCCATTTGTAGGGTTGGTAGATAGCAAAAAGGCAGTCATATTATATTTTTGTCCAGTTGGCATATATATCAAAAAAAAATATGAGTTATCTTTAATGAATCATCGTATTGGGATCCCAGTATTCCACGATGTTTTTATTCGAAAGCCGCCGCACGACAAGCAAGGGACACTTGCCCATTTCGAGCTCCTTCTCGGCAATCTCCGCAGCATCAATCAGCCCATAATCAGAGGGATTAATAAAAGTAATCCCGGTTTGAGAGATCTGCTTCGCGCGGACCGCAATTAGATTGGTCTTTTCGGCATTCGTCAAAACATCGCTAGTCATACGATTTTCATCAGAGATTTTGAGTATTTCAATCTTTTCTAAATTATTCTGAAGCGCGTTAAGGGTATTCTCGATGCGCTCATACCTTTTTTCAGGCTTCGCCTTCTTTTCGCGAACAGAAGAAGAACTGCTCTTCTGGCGTCTGCCTTTCTTAGAGCTCATGTTTCTGTTCATATATATATTCACTTTTAATATATATGTTTTCCACTACTTTTCTAAGTAAAACCCTCAGCGTCACGGTAAGTTCCTCTGTGTCGGCCCTCACCGCAACCACAGGTTCTTTCTCAGGAGCTGTCAATATAGGGGCCGCGCTTACAGTTAGTAATGGAAATACTACATCTTTAGGAACTTCCGGGACCACCTCCCCACTGAACGTATTCGGGCTGATCACTGGAAATAATGGGTTGACTATTTCTTCGGGAACAGCGGCGCTGCAGGCCATAACGGCCACTACCTTGCAAACTAGCGGCCTTTTAACGGCCCAGGCAGGGGTCACCTCCAGTAACGGCCAAACAGTTAACGTGGGGACCTCTGGGGTCACTAGTAGTCTAAATGTCTTTGGAACAGCCACTATCACTACTTTAGTGGCAAGTGCCGGGACTCTAAATGGGACTCTTACAGTATCTAATGGAAACACGCTAAACGTGGGAACTTCCGGGGCGACCAGCAGCCTGAATGTATTTGGTACAACAACCACTACAAATCTGACAGTTTCGGGAACTCTTACATTAAGCAGCTTAACTGTCACTGGATCTACCACTCTGGCGGGTCTTTCAGCGGGATCCACCACACTAACCTCGCTGTCAGTTACAGGAACTACCTCGCTCACTGGCGCACTGAGTGCCAACTCGGCAACTTTCGCAAACGGCAGTACAGTTTCCGTGGGGACCTCCGGGACCTCCTCCCCACTGAACGTATTCGGGCTGATCACTGGAAATAATGGGTTGGTGATTTCGACCGGCTCCTCCACTTTCCAGGGAATCTCTGGAACAACTCTCAATACAAGTGGCCTAATCACAGCAAACAGTGGAATTACTATAACCAGCGGCCTTTTGACCACGTCATCGTCTGGAGCCTCAGTAGCCGGGCCACTAGTTCTATCCAGCCGCGTGCAGGTTGCCACGCTGAGCACCGTTTCGACCAGTTATACAGTAGCCGCCACCGATTACTTGGTGGAATTTACGGCGCCAACGGGCACAGTAACTGTTAATTTGCCGACTCTGAGCTCTAGTCTCGGGAGAGTACTCATATTTGTTAATTCCTCGACAGTTTCAGCTTCGCTGGTCATTACGCCAAATGGAACCGATAAAATCGATGGGAGTAACACTACGGTGCCCGTTCCCATCAACAGCGCGATTTCCCTAGTGGGCGCCTCCCAAAGCTGGTACATAACATAAATCAAATGTTCTGTATGTGGAAAGTTCTATCATACATAAATGTCTATATTCGCACAAAATTGGCATATTGGGGAGACCAGGGACTAATGTGCGGCTTGCTGATTCTGCCAGAATCCCTGCTATTTCAGATGCAAATCTGGCATGGCGTTCTTTATGGATACAAGTATATTTCATATAATAAGCTTCAGAATACGGGCCGGATGTTTTGGTATCTGTATTTCAACATGGAGCTCGATGGGGATGAGCTAATCATATATGATTTTAATAGACTCAGGATGCTGTGCCTTTTACAGCCCCCTGATGCCGATTTCGAGGTCGGCGGAAAGAGGTTTATCATGGAGGGCGGCCAGTTGCAGCATCAGAAGTTTGAATTCAGTGGCGATCATTTGTTCATTAAAAATATGAACTTTTCAATCAAGCTCGGCCGCATGTGATAATAGATTTTCATCCATATCTATATCCTCATCAAGCTCCATATCTACCTTTTCGAGAGATAAGGGATCGTAGTCTATATCGTCATCCAGGATGACCTCTTCCTGCTCCGCCACTGAAGCAGTTTCCGACATCTCATCGGCATCCAATCCCTGAGTTACCATTTCTTGGTTATCCTCTTCTTTATCCCTGCCTTTCGATTTGTATTCCGCATACGTTTTCTCGTTGGAAGTGATGTACTTAATGTAATATTTCATGAGGGCCGGCCCGATGGTCTTCGGGAGCTTCTGTGTTCGAATAATGAACTCGGCCAGTTCATTCAGTAAGAAAATAGATACTTCTTTTGGCTCATATTTTTTTTGTATCTGCCGATAGTCAGCCAGAGCTCCTATTTCTAACTTAGGGATGATCTTGCTGAAATCCTTGTTATTTACCTTTTCAAGAAGCTCCTCGACATGCTCCGGCAAGGTGGTGCTGAATTCGCTATATTTGATTTGATTGTATGTGGCAAAACACTCAATAATGTAACCATAAATCTTGTTGTTGCGATTGCGGATTTGTCCAGGCGTCGCGGCGGAAAATGGGTTGATTTGGCCTTTTTGGATCTTTTCGAAGGGCTCTCCATTAATGAGTCCGATATTCATATAGAAATTATAGTTAACGCCGTATTCCTTGGTCAATTGCTGAATATATTTGTCATTAAACTGAATTTTCACATCTGGAGGCTTAATGACGACAGGCGGCTTGTTAATTTCTACGAGAGCCGTATAAACTTCTTTACGTGCGTCGTCGCGCTTTTTATAGTAAAGATTTTTGTACTTCTGATAATAGGCCTTATCGCGCGATTCCAGCTTCGTCACATTAATCTTGCACTTTTGGCAGAAATCCTTGTTATCGTAGTCGTGGAAGTCGCCCTCGGGGCAGGCATTCATAAAGTAATCCCAGAAGCTGCTCTCTATGGAGGAATCAAGCTGTTTTTGGTTCTTGCAGCCGTGGCACTTTTCATGGAGATACTTCATGGAGTAGAATTCCCGCAGTTCCTGAATTTTTTTATCCTTGAGCATGGCTACGACCTGTTCGTTGGTAAATTCAGCCTTCTTGCCATTCTTTTCAAATATATAGGAGCGCTTCTTGCAGCGGCACCGATCTTCCAAGGTTGTTGGGATTTTCAGGCTCCGGGAGATCCGCGGCCCGTCAATTCGGCCAGTAATCTTGTAATATTTGATGCAATTCTGGATCCGAATCTCTTGGTCCCGCGAGAGCATCTTCTTGCACATGTCCTGATACTGTCTCTGAAGGGGAGTGATCGGTATGACTGTTTCGCGCCATAATTTGCTGTTCAGATAGAAATAAGTAACATTTAGGGATTCCTGAATAATGTGATTTTTGCAGTTTGGCAGCTTGAGCGTCTCATATATGGAAATCTTTTCAGCCTCTTTCAAGATTTGCTCTTTTGGCCGGCCGAGGGCTGGCGGGCCTCCAAATCGCTCGAAGAGCTGTAAATATGGGGTGTCAAACTCCTCCCACCTCCGGCTCGGCCCTTTGTTATCAAGTGACATGTAGTTCAGGGAATAGACCCATTTATATGCCTTGGCATATAGGCCTTTTAACTGGTCCAAGTCGAGGACTTCCGAAGACTCTATGTCAGCCCCCTTGATAATCCGCAGGAAGTTCAGGGCTATATTCATAATTTCCTGCAGACGGCCCTTCCCCTTTTCAATCTTTTTTGTGATTCTTTTTGTGATGCTCCCTTTTTCTTCGCCTCCCTTGCGGGCCTTACTATAGCTTGTAGTGCCAATAGGGGCGAAGCGAATCTCACCCTCATTCATAAATATCAGCTGCGTAAGCACTGCGAAAATATAGATATAGATATAGATATCCATAATTTTGTCCACCTGAAAGCTATTCATGACGCGATTCTTGAGGAAGCCGCTTTGGATGGGGCCCAGTTCATTACGAATCATAGCGGACGAAATCTCGACTATTTTCGTAATCTGCAGCTTGTATGATCTTTCAATAATGATGTATCGCGATATTATAGTCAGCATGCTCTCCCATATAGTGTTGTAGAGCTTGTCATATTCGTGAGGCTGAACTGACTTCATGCGGCTGACAATTGAGTATTCCAGCCCCTTATTATCCTTGAGAATCTCGCCGCAAATCCTGCAGCTGACCTCTCCGAGTAGCTCATCCTGGCCGAACGCGCGGATCAGCTCGCGATGTGTATTTTCTATTTTTTCGATATAATTCTTGTATTTTTCAGTATTCAGGATCCCGATATACACGCTGTGCGGGCAAATGTTGTCGACTAGAAATTTGGTGCTATCCTCAAGAGATTTCTTGGTGGCGCCGGTCAGCTTGAGCAGCTTCTTGAGAACTTCCCGAATGTCGCCGCCTTGGTTCATAATTTTCATCATCTCTGCAACTAGGCGCTCGCCCTCTGTAACTTCGTTCTTGAAGAAGCTCTTGATGGAAGCATCTACCTGGCGCTTCTCCTTGTCATTCAGAAGTTCGTATACTTTTTTGTACTTCATATTGGAAATTCTGCGGCGAACCATGGAGATTACGCGCCTGTGCCAGAGCGCCCGCTCTTGGGATCTCTGAAGAAGGTCATTCTCATGCTCTCTCTTAATGATTTCTCGTATCTCCGCCGCCTGCTCGGATTTCTCACCGAAATAGCAAATAGTGGCATACATATTGTACAAGTTCCGATTGGCCAGGAAAATCTCGTACTGCTTCAGGTAATGGAAGTGGTTTGGGACCTGCAGGATTTTCTCTATCGGAGTAGGCTCGTTTTGGAGCGCCTTCATGACGATTTTTGGAGCGCGCGGCAAGCCTGGGTTTGTCATAAAAAAATATGGGATTTCCATCCGGCAAAATTCATTATATGAGTACACTATTTGCCACAAATTCTTTGAAAACTCAATAATTTGCTTATCATTCGTGAACTCGATGTGATACTTCACTTGAGGCAACATTTGGGAGTGTCCGGAGAGCGGCCGCGCCACGGAAAGCTGTACATCGGCTGCGATAAGCTCTACTTCTGATCCTTTTTTCATACACATGCAAATAGTCGGCTTTTTGCCATCTTTAGAGCGCACCAGCAGGGTGAGCCGCTCTGGAAGAGTCAGCGTGATGCTATATCCATTTTTCTTGAGAGAGATGCTAGTTTTTTTGCTCTCAAAGGGCTTTAAATATGGAATTGTATGCTTTACAACTTGACTAAAAATGATATTCGCGATGTCGCTCTCAATAAAGGTCTCCTCTTTTTGAAAACTCATCTCTCGCAGATCTTGTATGGTCCCTATCGAAAACCCATATTGATACAAATCTTGATCGGCAATTTCTGCCTCCTCGACCGTCTGTTTAATCTCTTCAGGAGACTCGAAAACTATTAATTCAATCGACATATATATTATTTAGTGATTTTAGAAATTCACACAATTCTCTATTTTTTCTGTAAAAAAAACTTTCTACCCAGTTTATGTAACTTTCACTTCACTGTCAAGTCGCTGGCAATTTTTCCAGAATGCAGGAGAGCCGACTCTAAACTTATCGTGGAGTCTGAAGACTATATACCTAAAAGGATCGTGATCATCGGGCGCTGCCAAATAAGCCAGTTTTTTATAGGTAATCGTCTTCCCCATGTCTCGCCATATGACTTTTATACACTGAATCCCTCGCTGCTTATCATTCTGATGCTCTCGCGAGATATTCATGGCCGCCGTATTCGGGTCAGTGTAAAAGCTCACCGTGGCGTTCATCCGGACCTTGTTATCAATAGAAGTATCGGACTGGGCTGTTATGATGACTGTTACAAAGAAATGCCGGCCATTATAAATGGTTTCAAGAATGCTCGGATATTTCTTAGTCCATTCTTTCATCGCACTGGCGCAGTCATCGAACACAAGCATGATGTGCGGATTGACGTGAAATAGATTGATTGTTGTCCTTTCCGCAGTAGTCAAATCGTTTCTTCGCTCCAGCAGCTTGAGGTTGTTCGAAATGACCTGTTTGAGGAGCTCTCGCTTGTACTTATTGCGATTTCTCTTTATCTTTTCTTGGTGGATCTGCAATTTTTCAATATCGTGCCCGAGTTCCTGTTCGGCCAGCTCCAGTTTATCTTTGGCCAATCCTATGATATTCTGAAAAAGAAGCCGCTCGTTCTCGCTTGCGCATTTATTGAAAAGATTCACCAACATTTCATCATTCATGACATGGCTGCGATATTCGCCAGCTTTCTTTTTTTGAGCTTCCACAAGGCGAAGGATCCATTCCGGGCTGAGATTGGTCTTAACGCAATTAGAAGGGACATATCCCTCAAACTGATTGTTGGCTCCTGCCGATTGCGATATAATAAACACCTTATTTACTTCATCCTTGAGGTGATACATAATATCCATCACAGCAGTCGTCTTGCCGCTGTTTCGGGCACCATAAATTAAAACAATCGAATCTAGCAGCAGCTTGGATGAAAGGTCTAGGTGCTTCAGTTTACTTTTATCAGACAGAGTAATATCCATATAATTTAATCAGAATTTAAGTTAGAATCGCCTGTTTCTGTCTCCAGTTTCTCAATTATTTCATCAATTTCTTTGCTTTCTTCACTGGGCTCACCTGGCTCACCAGGATCGTCTCCTCCGATAACTGGCTTGACTTCAATCTTATCGGCAAGCTCGGGCTGATTGTCCTCATGTTTGTATTTTTTTTCAACATTCTTGCCAATTATCTCGTCATGTAGGGTGATAATCAAAGTATTGACTATTCCGAAGTATATGAATAGCTTGAAGTAAGATTTGGCCCTATTTTTGGCTAACGGAAAAAATAGCCACAATAATGTGACAAAAATAATGCTGATCGAGACCGCTGTGTATATCGAATTTGATAGGGCTTTATATATGAAAGAGCTGTTTTGGGGAACATCGAAGTTGATTAAAGAATCAAATTGAATAGGCATATATCTTTAGAGAAATTCTATCTTGAATTCGTCATTTTCGGGAATCGGGAGCTCTTCCAAGGAAGGGCTTTCATCGGGCAAAACATCAAAAGGATCTTCTTCTTCAATCATAGGTTCGACTTCTATGGGTTTATCCAGGCCCGGCGGCTGCGGTATTTCGAAAGGAATTGCTTGTTTGGGCGCCTCTTTTGGGAGTTCTTTTGGGGGCTCCCTCTGCGGCGGAATATATGGTTTGGGAGGCTCCTGTGGGGGCGCCGGCCTCGGAGGGTCTTTAGAGGCAACTAATGTAGTCTGTCTTATGGAATTACTCAGACTGGCGATCGTTTCTTGCTGCTTTTTCATGATTGAGTCCTGTTTGACCAGAAGTTTCTTCAGCTTGTTGTTCTCAGTTTCGAGCTGTTTGAGCTCCGCCCGCATCTTCTCCAGCATCGCCGCCATACGATTAATCACCTCATTATTGATGCCACTTTTGGTAGCCGTTCCCTTTTTGAGCCATTTTTTATGCTCAACAAATTTATGCAACAGCGAGATCTCTTTGAACTTATCCTGAAGTTGCCGCGGGCTGTTCGGGTCCTTCCTCTTGCTGATAATCAGTGAAATCATCCCAAGAATCACCTCACTGATAAAACTGGTGAGAATGGATCTTACAGCGTTTGTTGCCACACTCATATTGGTTGCCGCATTCAGATTAGCCTGTTTTGGTGCAAAAGTTAGTGCAAACTTGTGGCAATATGCATCAAATGAATCCACTTTTCGCGTCTTTTGATTGTAATAATCGTGGAGTTTCTTGAGCTCTTTATTCACTCCGGCCGGCGTCTTGAGAAAATCCACATACAGCAGCAGTTGGGTCTCATATATGGAAAACAGGGAGGTTTTCTTTCCCTGCTGCTCATCTTTCGTATGAATCACCAGCGATTGGTTATAAATTGGGTTAAATAATTGGGATACCACGCAGGCTCCAAAAATCTCAATAAAATCGATAATCTCCTTGTCATACTTTTCGGAGTTAAATATCTCCTTGAGCTCGTTATCTGAAATGTCTTCAATTTCCATATATTATCTGAGTAGTTTTATTACAAAAAAGTTAGCTTTTATATATGCCATTCCCTACATTATTGCGTACAGGTTTCGTGAATACTAAAAACATGCCGGCAGCTGAGAAAAAAAGTGCGGAATCCCTCACGGCGATTGACTTTATAATTAACCGCATTAGCGATAAGATGCGTCGAAAGGCCACATCTATCGAAGATAGGATCCTCATACTGAAGGCATCGACAGGAAGCGGCAAATCGACTGTGCTGATTCAGCATCTCTATAAGCACTTCAAGGCGTCGAAAAAAGAGCGCGTGGCAGTGACGCAGCCCAGAGTCATCACAGCTGTTGATATAGCCATGTCACTGCCGGATTATGAGCCGGAGCTCCGCCTGGATGTGAATATTGGATATACTACTGGATCATTCAAGAGACTGCCGCGGGAGAGAGGCATAGTCTATATGACTATCGACAGTCTTGTGCAGCAATTTGCGATGCGTGGGAATATTTATGTTTTGAATAAATATGACTTTATTGTCATCGATGAAGTGCATGAGCGCAGCCTGAGCACAGATAATTGCCTTTACCGCATCAAGAAGCTCCTAACTGAGTATTATTCAAATGATCAGTGCCCGTTTATTATACTCGCAAGTGCCACTTTTGATGAGCGCATCTTTATGCGATATTTTGAGATCAGTCGCAAGAACTATATTGAAGTTGAGGGGTTCACTTATGAAAAGACAAAAATATGGCCCAAGTACTCGCTATCAAATTATCAGAACTATTTGGCCTTCCAGGCATTCAATATTCATATAACCAATACTGCCGATTTCGATAGCAAGATGCGCGACATCCTCATTTTCCTGAGCTCGGGAACTGAAATAGCTGATATGGTGAAGCAATTCCACGAATTCAACAGCATGATTGATGCAGGAACGGTCGACCCCAATTACATTAATGAAATCATCGATAAGTCTTATTTCAAGGGAGGAGGGTCCAAGAACTACTTGTGCCCGATTTCCCTCACTAGATCGTCCTATCAGGAGGGCGGCTCGACGTATCATACTATTTTTTCAAAAGTCAGCACTTTGCGGGTTCCTATTTACAAAAATGGAGAAATCGCCAAATATGTGACTCCCTCTCGAAAGGTCTTTATAGCTACAAATATAGCAGAAACCGGAATCACTATCGATACCCTGAAATACTGCTTGGATTCGGGATTTTATACCTCTGTGGAGTTCAATCCGGTATTTGGGTGCAATCTTATAATTAATAAGCCGGTTACTCTGGGGATGGCGATCCAGAGAATGGGGCGAGTTGGGCGGAAAGCCCCTGGAAGCTGGTACCCGGCATACACCCAAAAGGTCCAGGATCACATGCAAAAGGAGCAGTTCTCGGAGGTAACTTTTGCGGACATCACCATGAATCTGCTCAGCTTAATTACGACCGAACAGGAAGTCGTAGAGATGATAGTACCCAGAGAGTCCGACGAAACTTACAAAAAGCGGGTCATCCAAGAGCACGGCTACTTCACGTTAACATATAATAAGAAATTCCATCTCAAGGCCATGGATTTAATCGAGATGCCTTCTGCTGAGATGATCACATATGCTCTCGAAAAGCTATGTGTCTTGGGATTTATTGATCTGAATATGCGGCCGACTTTATTCGGATTCTATGCGCAGAAGCTGCGATTTATCAATTTGGAATCATCGAGGATGATTTTCGCGGGATATGCCCATGGGGTGAGCGTAAAGTGGCTAATCACAATAGCGGCCATCCTATACACCAGTCCTGGTGGCCTCTATACGCGGCGTGCCAAATTCCTCAACTATTTGTCAGTTTCCGATGATAATTTCGAAATGATGCATAATTTGTTCATAGCTGATGACTTTATACTGCAACTCTGCACATTTGAGTATGTACTTAATGTACTTCTCGGAAAGATGACAAAAGCATATAATTCTAACAAGAATCCCAACTTTGATCTAAGTAAGTGGTGCGAGGAGAATTCTATTGATTACAACGCAATAATTGCCGCATCGCAATTCCGCGATGAACTTATTTATAATTTTATTGATAATGACCTCAACCCATATGCCTTTCATGATGAGTCGCTGATTGACATTTTTAAGCGCAATTTTGATGAAGGCATGCACCATGTTCACAAAATTAAGAGGTGCATTTTTGAAGGCTTCCGCCTCAATCTTGCAGTGTGGACTGAGGGAATTTCCGCATATACGATTAATAAAAAGGGCATTCCTGTTATCATTACTAGCCCATATACGCAAAAAAACTTCAATATGGCGCAACCAAACTACATAGTTCTCAGCGACTACTCCCTGCAGAGCACCATGAAGGGCAGCTTGAAAATTCAGGCAAAAAATATGGTTTCGGTCCTCGATGGGCACCTGAATGTGGATTTATCTTTTTAAGTCTCTCAAATATCTTTTTCAATAAAGATTGGCAACGGGCTTCCTTTCCAAATTGACGACCCCTTGGCAAACCTATCTCTGAGACTTTCGGGAATCTTTCCGAAGTATGAGTACAGTCCTCTCAGAGAAGGAGAGATATATATGAAATAGCCATCATACACAATTGGCAAATGATAACGAGCACTTAATACGACGAATGCAGCTACATCGACCTTTTCTCCGCGGCTGAGCCTGTAAGTGGTGTGATGGACCAGATTTTTGAAGTCAATTCGCCCAAACGCCGCCCATGCCATCTTTTCAGCGTTAACATTCTTCACGAGTGCATCCCAATTGGTCTTTTTGAAGATCAATTTCTCAAATTGCTCTAGTTCGCGAGAAACATACTTGGTGTTGACATATTTTTCATAGCTGCCGGGTAATCTCTTATAAATGGCATCGAAGAATGGATAAGTGGCTGCATTTCTCACCATGGCAAAGTGGCTGTAAACCACTGGATTTACTTTATCCAGAAATGTCTGAGCCAGAAGTTCCAAAGATACCTCATACGGCACTCTCATGCAATTTTTAGCAATAAATCTCTGAATAAACCGCATCCCTTTGATCTTGTCGCGGAAATTCTGGAGAGCTTTGCGGCCATGGCGAGTATAACACTTGCCTCCAAGTCCAGAGATAACATACTGATTTTCCTTGAAATTCTCAACAGTTTTCAGCAACTCATATATGAAATTTTCTTCATCATATTTCTCATCGAAGAACAATCTGATAATCCTTTCACCGAACTCATCATAGTTTTCCTCAAATGTGGCATGCATAGTAACCTTTTCAGCGGCAAAATCAACAAGATGGCAATAAACCATTCGAATTTCAGCGTAAAACTCCTTAATCTCAGTCATAGTTTTAAGTTCCAGAGAATTCATTTTTTTTAGCGGCCTTTTGATCTTAAAAGAAATAGTTAATAATGGAGCTCATAATTGACGATCGAGAACACACTATCCGAGAGCTGGCCTCTCAGTATACCAAATATGATATTTCATTTGATAGAGTCGAAACTGGCGACTATTGCGTCCTAGTTGATGATCAAGTGGTTATCTGTATAGAGCGCAAAACCTGGAAAGACCTAGCGCAATCGTTCAAAGACGGCCGCAAAGGGAACCTCCAAAAGATGCTCAATCTGCGCGAAAACACTGGGTGCACCCTATTTTATCTTATTGAGGGAAGCCCCTTCCTTGTACCTACACGGAAGGTCGCGGGAATCGAATTCAAAAATCTGATGGCGCATTTGGATCACTGTCAGCTGAGAGATCAGATTTCGGTGATTTACTGTAAGAATCTGGAAGGCGTCCTTCCAAGGATTTTTGAATTAATGGACAATTATCGCACCTTTCGGCCAGTTGTAACTGGAGGTACCAGCCAGAGGCAATATCTCAAGGAAAAGATTGCGGAAACTGATGACATGTATTTGGCCAAAATGTGGATCGCCCTTCCGGGAGTTAGCACCAAAACGGCCGCGCTCTTGGTAACCAACGAGATAACCTTCAAAAATATATATCTTGAGCAGATCGGCGTGGATGAGATTGCGAAGCTGAAATATGATACGGGTGCGGCGATTGGAGTAAAAAGGGCGCAGGCGATCATTAGTGCCGTGCAGAATAACGAGCTCCTCCTCCTGAGCCAAATCCGCGGCCTTTCCAAAACAGCAGCCGAAAAGATACTAAGATCGTATTCTTTTGAAGATATTCTCAAGGGGACGGCCACTGAAAAAAATATAGCAGATATACAGCTTAAGACTCGCCGCGTGGGCGAAGTTATAGCTAGTCGGATTGCAAAATTTTTACAGGGTGCATCAGTGCTCGAATCCTTGTCTGCACATGACGAATTGCCTGCGGACTCTGAAGAATAGCCTCTATGCATACTCTAGGAGTCTGAATTGGAATTTGTTGCAACACGCGCCAATTTTTTTTGACTGCCGCGATATTGACCTCCTCTGGAAGATTGCGGAGATGCGCCACCAGAAATGGGTCTTTTTCAATAGCCAACATATACATTTCATAGGTCGGCTCTTCGATAAAGAGTATTGTTTTTGGATTCCTTTTGATTGCTTCCATGCATATTTCCGGGGTCGGCCGCTTAATGAAGCGAAGTAAGGTCGGCTCTTTCCGAATCGCCATCAAGCACAAATCAGGGGGCTGAACATCCAAATATTGCAGCAAATACGGGTATTTCGCGCAATAAGGTTGGTATATATGGTTATCTAATTGAGAAATAATGATGAGTTCACTAGACTTGAACTTATTGCATTCGTAGCAGGCTACATAGGCATCATCAGGAACATCAACTAGATACACATACTTCTGCACCCACTGTATTGGAAATTTGGCCGTTTCTATCTTTGTGAAGTAGAGGCCGCCTTCTGTACATACTTCGAACATATTTACACTGATGGGCTCGAGTGGAATATTTCTACCATAGTTGTATACATATCCATTTATTCCCACCCCATCAAGATCATCAAATGGAAGGAACTTTATCAGAATCCACTGACTAGCAGCGGCCATCTGGCGAAAGTCCTTGCCATTTACGATCATCACTTATAAAAAAAATATATATTCACTTTTCAAGTATATGCAGTTATATGATAGCCCAAAGTCCTTCAAGACAGTCGGCCTGGAGGCAGTTTTCGTGGGCGCCGTTTTAACGTTACTTCTTCTGGTTATCAACAGAGTTTTCATCTCGAATATATGGTTTGCTGCATTCTTCGCGGGAGCCTTATTCCACATCTTTTTTGAATACGGGGGATTAAATTCGCGATATTCATATGATTATTTGTTACGGGAAGCGCAGGCCAAAAATAAGAGCATAAATATTGATCAGAATACCCCAGAGCCGCCCCCATACTTCACACCATAAAGGCGAAATCGTCATCAATCGTCACTTGGCCTCCCAAATAGGACTTTTTGCTAGGCGCGGCCAGGATGCACAGGATTGCTATAGCAAAAAGAAATAGCAGAGCTGGCGGAAGTATATCTACGGGCTTTGGCGGATCATCATTTTTTTTAGCTACGGGGGGCTCTTGCAGGGCATGCAGCACAAGCTGCTCTATTTTGCGGATTTCCTTATATAGCTCTTGTTTTTGCTGAAACTCATATCCCCAGCCGCGGACATCCAGATCGCCATAAAAAGAGTGATTCCAGATGACACCCTGGCGGATAGTATTGAGGAAAGGCGAGGCCAGTCCATTATGAACAGCATTATCAATAATTTCGCGTATTTTGGGGTCCTGCTGCTGGTTATATGTGAAATTCAGCGCGAAGACGACAGCTTTTTGGATCTCCGAGGGTTTGTTAAGATCTGGATCCGGCAAAAGGTAATTCAGATTAGACGTGAACGCGTCGCTGCTCATTATAAATACAGAATAGAAAAAAAGTATGTATATATGCCACGTCAAAGTCTCATAGCAAATGTGGGAACCATGCCTTTTGAAACTTATATTAGGAAATATGAACAGACTGGCGATTTTGCCGAAAACTCCAATCAGATGCACAATTATCAGAGGGAGCTGCTCACTGATTGGCGTCCTGATAAGCCATATTTAGAGTCCGACATGCCGCGGCGCGAGAATATGGGGGAAACGCAGCTTAATGTGCGATATTTTGGAACACGATCGCAATATACCCCACAACTACCTGATGGGACATTCCTGGATTACGAATTCCTGGCCGCGGATCCTAGAGGGTTTACTACAGAGCCAAACTGGAACAAATACACTGAGGAGGGAGTGACCCGATCTTATGATGTCAAGTTTACCTCTGATGACGATTATACGGTACATGAATCGCCCATCGGCGGATTTGGCATGTCAGATAGGCGATCCGGGATGCTTGATGAGTTCCGCCAGCGTTGGAAGAACTTCTCGACTTCTCAGGATGGCTGGACTTCAGGAATACTCCCTCCTCGCACGCAGCAGAGTAAGTTATGTCAGGTTGCCGTAGAACAAAACGGCAGCATGGTCGAGGAGGGTGTCTGTTATAACAAATCGAATATAGTCCCATATTTGAGTAATGTAGTGCCTATGGGATACCAAACTACTGGAGACCATGAGTTCCAAATTGCAAGCTACAGCCAGGTGCGCAGCACGCGTTCTCTCGCGGAAGACGATTGGACAAAAAACAGGAATAATACGTACCATGACCAGGATCTGTACATCTCTTACAAAGATAATACAGTTCCGAAGTCGATCGCCATGTCGATGATCGATATGAGTCAGAAAAAATATAATGAGACTCAGTCTCTTCGCAACTACAAGTTTGCCAATTCTAAAGATTCGGGCCCATCGCGCCAGCAGAAATTTATTGCTGATCACATGAAGAACTCGGCGCAGACCCTGGCGACGCTCCCTAAAACGCCGCTCCAGGAAGAGGATGCGTACGCTCACGGGGGGTCCCAGTACGTCCCTCGGTATGGGAGCACCGGGGCCGCGAAGAAGAAAACCAAACTGACGCACGAGTTGGCAGAAGCCATGACTAATGTCCAGCGCGGCGCAGGGAAGCAGGCTATTGGCGATCTTCGAGGGGAGGTCCTGTTAACTATTCTGAATCAGGAATCCACCATGCAAGGCACGCGCGCCCGCCGGACGGACTTCATCACGAAATCTTTCTGGGAAGGTGTTGAGGATCGCAAGATCAACGGCGAGGCCGAGAAAACTGTTTATAATTTCAAGAAGATCAAACCAAAGATTTACTCCAAGACTGATGAAATTGATAACACCACTTTCGATGATTACAAGGCCACTTCGCGCTCTCTGGATGTCCGCGCCCTTCCTAACGTCAACACGATGGACATGTATGTTTCCGCTATGGCTGATGGTATTGACTTCCGAGAGCAAAAAACAGCAGCGAATCCTGCGGTTGGTTCAGGATCGCGATATAATTATGACAAGATGCTCAAGGAGAGGGATGCGGCGCTAGATGTATTTGATATTTGATCAAATGGCTGGGGCTTCTCTGTATAGAAGTATCTGATACGATTATCATCAAGTATGCCCATGTGCAGCTGGAGCGTAAACTTTCCATTTTTCATAATATGGAAGTCTAGAACATCAGCCTCTTCTTTAAAAGTAACGGGAACTCTATCAGAATAGTATAATGTGAACTCATTATTAATGAGCGCAATATTAACGTGATTCGGATGCGCAGTTATAATCCGCACTACAAAATGGTCATACAGTCGGCAGAGTGCCGGATATACAATTGAAACAACTGTTCTAGTGCGAAACTGGAAGCAGCGGGTGCGGTGCTCCTCCAACAGATTCTTTCTCTTATAAATTTCCGCAAATTCACAGGGGCGGACCTTGGCTTTCTGAAATAGCAGCTCCTTATTGCAGCCGCAAGGAAAGTGGGTGGAGATTTCAGGGTAGAAATGCACCCCATGGCGCAGATGCCTGATGTTTTGATCAGTGATAACTCGATTAAGCTGGTAATCTATTGAGAAGTAGTAAGATCCGAACTGAAAGTGGTACAGTGAATCATTATCCCAAGTGTGCCCGTCTAGGCTGATATACTTGAGATTTGGGCACAGGCAGCTCTGAAGAAACATAGCTTTTCTGTTATTTAAATTCACTTTTCAAGGTGTTAAAATAACCATAATGTAATGGAATACATCAAAACACTATTCAAAAACACGCACTCTGAGGAGCTCAAAGAGTCTCTCCAAGAAGTTTGTTCTAAGCTGCGGGTTCGAAAATACACATTTAGCTACCACGTTGAGGGCGACCAGGCGGCCGTATTAGTAACTCATAATAATCCTCATAAGTTGCTCAATGGAGTGATTTTTGCGTACCCGAGCTTCACGCCAATTATAGAAACATATCGCTTGTTTTATCATGTTCCATCTATCCTAAAGAATGCGCAATTTTACGCCATTCGGGATGGTACCACTGTGTATCTGTACTTTTTCCAAGGAGAGTGGCGAATTGCCTCCGCAAAGTCAGTTAACATCAGTTCTAGCAAGATCCGCGGCTTTGAAACTATGGCGCTGCTTCTCGAATGCGATTCCAAGCTATTTAGCCGGCTTGATCAATCTAAGTCATATTCTATCGGATTTACCAATACCAAGATCCACCACAGCACTTCGGGAAACTCTATCTGGAATAATGACTTTGACACTGAAATTGAGGGAATCCCGCACCTGCCGCAGGTTGACGAAATTTGCTCCTCGAACTCGTATTCAGAATATGGCACTCTTATTGTATTTCCCGGAAGCCGCAACCGATATATCAAATATAGCAAGTTATTCAACGATTTACGGCAATTGAAATATTGTAAGAAAATCAACAAAGATATCGAGTATAACGGGTATGATTACTACAAATACATAAAACTGCATGCTTGGCTCAAGTCGGATGTTGCCTTTCAAAAATTGAGGCATCTCGAAAACAATAGCCCCGAATTAGATCAATTTGAAAAGGAGGCCCAGCAGCTTCTAGCTGATATTAGATCCAAAAAAAATAAGACGTTAATCTTCTACGATCTCGAGGGGGACCGCCTGAATGACGGCCGAATCGAGTTCATACGTAACGTCAATAATATTGATATGTTTTACAGTCTTTTATTCTCCGAATAAGCAGATTTCATTAATTTTATAGCAGTAGTCAAATCGGCTACATTTTTTTTTAATTTTGCGACATCGGCGCGTGTTTTCCGCAGCTCCTCCTGTAATATCTCTCTTTGGACCGCCTCAAGGGTATATTCTGAGGGATCCGGCTTTTTCTTCTTTTTTTGCACCCAAACAGGTCGCCCGCTTAGGAATTTCGAAGAGCCGGCCTCGTCGAGAACCTTTAGAAGCGGCATGTTGGAGTGATCATACTGATAGCTGCAGACTACTCCCTCCAGGAGGCTGTCCTGCTTGTCGCATTTGTATTTTATGCACGTCCCTTCTGGGATATTCTTGTACTCTTCAGGGGTGAACTTTTTGTACACGCACTGGCCCTTTTCCGTATTGGTTTTCCGAGATTTCATATATCTGCTTTAATATTAATTTTATTCTTTTGCATCTCTAAGCCACCCTTAGCCACTCGGAAAATCGGCAACTCTTGGCAATCGTCCGGACATTCGTCGGGCTCCAATTGGGATAGATCGCAGCCTGATAAATCAAGGCCATCGTCCTTTTCCTGCGACTTCCGGTATTCCTTCCAGACCTCCATATGTTTAGAGGATACGTTGCTGACGCCATTTTCAAGCTCATTCTTCTTTTTATCCTTCTTGGCCTGTTTCTGCATCATTTCCTTGCCTAGTTTGGCATCGTTAACTCTCTGCTCCATCATACGGCGTAGCAATAGGGAATCTTTGGAAATATAGTCGGTAACCTCGCGATTCTGCTTAACTGCGGCCAAAATGGTCCATTTGCCGGTTTGTGCGATATGAATGGGCAGAGTCAGCTCCTCCTTGTATTTCTCGATGAAATTCCTCACGTCTTTCTCGCGCTCCGAATAGAAGGCCGGCAGAATGGAAAACTCAAAATCATAAATCTCGTTGTAGAGCAAGCAGGTTGCTTCATTCAGCTTCTCGAAGTTCACAGAGCAGTAATTTCGGAAGCGGGCAAAAATGTCAATGGGAGGGATCATCGTATACACTGTTTGCGGCACATTAATGTCCTTTTCATCAGTGCCAATAAATCTGCGGAATTGCTCCTCGCTGATGCGCTCGTTGGTAAGAAAGTTGAACCTTGAAAGAGTGTAAGAGCGATTCTTTTGGGCTGACTTGGCCATGTTGAGCAGTGCCTGCAGCCGCTTGTCTTCCAGAAGCTTGACCCTGTCTTTGGACATCTGTTGAGTGACCGCGAGAACTCCTGCCGGGGTTGGGATCATCTGCCGGTTTTCTTCGGGCTCCGGAGGAGAATATGCCGACCTAACATGCTCGTGCGGGTCATATTGGAACATCTCTTCGAGGAATTCCTTAATAAAGAGCTTTTTTTGCAGCAACTCTTCAGCCTGCCGCAGTTTTTCAAGGACTGCGTCAGTCTTCTTCCATCCTGCTGTCATCTCGCTTAAAATGCTGGGATTCTGGACGTAATCATAAATTGAAACAGGAGGAACGTCCTTCGGAACGCGCCATTCATCGAGAGCGGCATTTAAAAATGCAACAAAACTGGTAATAGTTCTCTTTGTAAGGTATTCCTCCTGAGGGCAAATATATGAAAACGCCAGATAGCCACTCTTTTCGCAGATGGACGTGTTGAAAGGATTAATCTTTTTTCGGAACTCAGAGAGCTTCTCGCTCTTGATCTGATTCACAATTTCGGGATTTTCGATAATGAGTTTTTTCAAGTCACTTTTATTTAGTGGTTTCTTCTGCGCCATATACAAATAAATAGCTTTATATATATGCTGTTACGAAAGCGGAAAGATTGGAAATATGGCAAAGATAACTATAATAACATTATTTCCAATATGCTAGAATTAAATATCGATACTATGGAGACCATCACGGTGACATACAAGATTAAGGATATGATTGATAAATCTAAGGAAATTATCTATTGTATTGCTTATGTTGAGGTCGACCCAGATGGGCAGAAGTACCGGGCATACTTCGAGAACGCCAAGTATGAGTTCTTGAATAGCTCCAGTGACCTGTTCTTCCGCGGAATCTTTCCTACGGGAAGCTCCATCTCGAAAGATGGGGAGTACCGCAGCGGATATGTCAATTGGGATGTTATCTGTATACAACTGCGGAACGACCCGCCGTTACAAGAGATTTATGATAAAATTTACGAGTATCTTGTCAAAAATATGAAGGATAGGAAATATTTCTTGACTATCGAGCATTTCTATCCAACAGATAAAATCAAGAATGAGCACCAGTTTGAGCTCGAGGCCATCACCTTGGATAGTAAGATCAAGTTTTTCTGCATCAGCTGGTTCACCTTCTATTTCAACTTTCACTATGCCACTATACCGGGCCATCTTAATGACACCTATGTGTCGCTTCTTCTGAAGTACCAAACGCAGGATTATAGTTTTTTTAAGTCGCTCGTCGATAAGGCCGGCTTCCCGGCAATTTTCCGCATACTGTGGATCTTCAATAATTATACCCCTCCGAATATGAAGCCGGATTATACCCAAAAGTATAAATTTGGCCAAAAGATCGTGCCACTTAACTTATTAGAAGCGCAGAATCCATTCAACATATCCTATGCGGTCTGGAAAGAGTACTTTATAGCAAAAAAGGCATCCGAACTGGTAGTAAATGGCCTAACTCCTGGATTTGCCCTTTTTGGCGGCTGGCTCTTCATAAAAACAGAGGATCGCTATGTTTTCGATAATCAAGAGCATATCTCGCGGCTGGAGCGAAGCAAGATTGCCGAAAAGATTACCGATATACTGATTCAGGCCCAGACGTACACTTATATGCATATTGATAGCGATAAAAAGGAGGTCGATAAGGAGAACACCTCATGGCTCTCGGCCGAGTTCAAGAAGCTGTATTATATGATCCGCAGCAGCATCAACCATACGAAGAATACCGTAATAATGAGCAACGTGGCTATTTGTTTCATAACCGAATACACTGGCCGCACTCTGTATAATTCTACTGAATTATCTAAGAAATCCAAGCACTTTCAGAAATACATGATGAATATGATTGCCGATACCCATTATGAGACCTTTCGGCGATACTTATTTGAAATTTGCTATAATCTGTTTCTCCTTCATGATAAACTACATGTTATCCATGGCGACCTGCACTTGAATAATATTTTGCTCAATCTAGTGACATATATCCATAGTGTGCCGGACTTCGATTCTTCAAATAGGAAAATCGTATATGCTATAGGCGATAAGTTCTACATGTTCGCCTTCAACTTTTACTACGCCTCTCTGATAGATTTTAGCCGAAGCATCGTTAAATATGATAATGCCGATATTTTGCGGGACCCTGAAATCCCCATGGTTTTCCCTTTCATCGGCGATAAGGAGGAATTCCGGCAGAGTCAGGTGATGGCACTTTTGAACTTCCTAATAGGGCAAAAACCTGTGTTTACTGAAAGGAGGCACCAGCTGCACGATTACATTAATGATCACTACGATGACTGCTTCGATTTGCTCACGGCGCTAGATCTGTATAATTTCCTGCAAAAGCTATTCGAATTTATAACTAGTAAGGAGGCAAAAGGAGCGTCGCCCCGTATCATCAAGCTCATCGAAGACATGTATCTGTTCATAGATAGCTACCTCAGTAATCAGCTCCAGGATGTCCTTGAAGGCATCGAGAACGAGCGTCAGCTCCCCGTCACTATATTGATTAATGAGTTCTTCGCAACTGATCTGGTTGATGATTCTAAGATAAACGCGGAGATGGAGAATATTTGCGATTTTTATGACAGCGAGCTTCCCTTGAAATATAATCTCGATGACAAGCTCCCTCCGGGGGCCCGCCTATCCAAAAGTGCCTTGGAGCGCCATCAAAAGGCCGCTCAGAAGAATATCGAGAACTTCAAAATTGTGAATTTAATCATGCAGCGGCAGCGAGATAAGCATCCTTAACTTTTTCGGGGGAAAAAAATACTAATGACCATTCATGATGCAGGTCTGGACTACCATTGTGATGTGCTCATCACTAAGAAGAATTAATGGATTCATGAACCTGACATTCAGTTCTCTGTCCCAATACCGAATAACCAGCTCGTTCTCACTGATGCAATCGATTGAGTGACAGGAATTTTTGACAATATGATTCATACTTTCGACGGCATTCAAGATTGCATCCCATCTTTTTTGGGATGTAAAGATGAGGTCTACTTCAAGGGTTGATACATCGTGATGAACTCTTGATTTTACTTCTAATCTGATGGAATCCTGTTCTTCTATTATAGAGCGCACCGTAGTGATGAAATCATCACGCGTTGAAAGGTAACCATAAATTACTTTGTTATCAACTATCCGATACTTGCAAAACTTCCAATTATGGGTGAAGTTGGCAATATATACAAATTCGCCATCAAATAGCAAATATGCTTTTTTCAATTCAATCAATAATATGAGAGTATTTCTAATGAACTCACTCATTTTTTTACAAGATAAATATTCATTTTTTTCTGTTGCGTCGGCAAAAAAAAAACAATCAATAAGTGCCCATAAACAGTTCATACTTGTTCACGAGACTGTTATAAATAATTTCAAGAATGGCGGAAGTTTCCATGTGGTGAGCCGGACTTGGAAAGTGCACATTAACAAACAATCTTGTCATGCGAGGCATCTCAAATATGAGTGTCACCTCGAAATGCGACGTATCGATCACATTCAAAGTGATTTCGTAAGTTGCCAATTTTTCCTCGAGGGCATCAAAAATGTCGTCCATTAATTTCAACACGCCTCTGTGATGCAGATAGATCCACATCTCGAGACATTCCAGATTTGGCTGAATCAGAGTGTGGACAGTCATGAAGTCACGATTGTCGACCCTTTGCATCAAGTCTTGCAGATTGCCGCCTGGAAGCAAATGATAATTGATCTGGTTGTTGACTATTTTGAAGCTGCAGAAATCCATAGTATAGTCCTCGTCGATTAAAACTACGATGTTGCCAACAAAGGCCAACTCGCAGGTTTCCTTTTCGAGAATAGAACGAAGTGTGCTGTGAATATCTTTTGACATTTTTCTGCAGATTATTATTCACTTTTTTTTAGGGCCAACGTGCAGCCTCTAGGCAAATAATCCAAATAATAGCACTTGACAAAAGGCCCGAGCCAGTCAATGGAAGCCGAATCGCAACTTTTCTCATTAAGTTCCGGAATATCTCCTTGAATGTAGGCCACTATGACATATTCAAAAAAGTCCAATTCTTTTGAAGGAGAAAGGAAATAGTCATATGGAAATGCGGAAAAATCTAGGCACTTAATATTCACCCATCCATATGGTGATAAAAAATAAAATACTAGCTGCAGTCTTCGGATGTTCAAGGTTTGATGTAGCTGCCGGAGATGCCTCCGGACAACAGCTTCGGGGATTTCCGAACAGACTTTCTTATGTAAATCATCATAGGGTCGGAAGCTGCCAATCACGAAGTCTATGTCGCTTGGATATCTCATTAAGTATAATAACCTACCTTTTTAATGCTGTAATAGAAATTAGTGGCGGATTCCAGTCGCTGCTCTTCCTCCTCGTCCTTCTTAGCGACCGCTTCCTGCCGCTCTTCCAGGGAGCGCAGAATCTCCTCTTCCGTCTCTTTTTCGGGCTCCAATAAGTTGTCCTCTACAGAGTAATAGGAAAGAGCGTCCTCCTCTTCGCTATCAGAGCTGAATACCTCGGGCAGGTCATATTTTCGCAATATATCGCGCGAATAGGAGCTGAATACCCAGTCTCCCGGAAACGAGGCGCCAGTTAGAGAGATAACCCTATTACGCGATCCAATCACGATGTCATAATCAGTATCTGGGAGTGGCTTGTTTTCATTCAATCGGAGCTGAACTGCGAGGTGCCGGCCAAAGAATTGAATTTTATTGATATCTCCCATCTCAAATTTGTATAGCAGATACTTAATGTCATACTCGCTATAAGCCTCGAAGAGAGCCAAATCGCTTCGTTTATCACAATAACCAATAAAGAACATTATCTATTTTAAGCCTTTAATATATATAGGCATGAGCACAATTGATGGCATAAGTTCCCGTATAAGTGACAAAATCAAGATCATAAATGACATAATTTCTATTATGTCCGGGTCCGGCGTAAAGCTATCCGAGCGCGACTTATTTTTTTATGACAAAACAATTAATAACTTCGAATTTGGCAGCCTCCAGATTTTATCAGATTATTATTTTCTAGATGAGAACAGTGCGGACTATCTCAAGAAAAAGGCGCAGGCATATGCGAAATATACCCGATTTGTGCTGCAAGAGAACATAATTTCGCAGCTGAACTTCATGTTCGGATATCTCAAGAATATCATCACTAAGATGCAAATTCGATCGGCTGATCTTAAGAAACTCTTGTACAAATATGAGGAAATTAAGCTCAAGGTAACTGCTCATGAGTCGCGCGGCATAGTATGCCATTATTGCGAGGAACCCATGAGTTTCATATCGCGAGAGAGTATTTTAGAATGCCCCCGCTGTTTCGCGCAAAAGGATGCCAAAGGGATGCAGCTCAGTGAAGACCAGTCCAACGTTACTGACAAGAATTATAAGAGCAACCAATACCAGACGCGCCGCCATGGGAAAATGTGGCTGGATTCCATCCAGGGCCTCGAAACTAAGGAAATCCCCGAGTTTGTCATACAACATGTAAAGAACTGCATGAGGAAGGACCGCGTAATTGACCCTACGCAGATTACCTGCGAGACCATCCGAAGTTATCTATCAAAATCGCTCAAGGCTTCGAAATATAACCAGCATATTCCAAAGATTCGCAAGTTAGTTACTGGAATAGAGCCGCCCCAGCTGACTGAGCAGGAGACGGACCTCTTTTATGAATATTTCGGCAAGATCATCAACATCTATAACACAAAAAAAACAAAGGTGAACTGCCCATACTGCCCATACTTCATCTATAAAATACTGGAGCACATACTGCGGGACCCTTCTCATGCTGAGCGCCGCAAGAGATTCTTTTCGTATATTCACTTGCAGCTGCCGAATACACTACATGAACAGGACAAGATTTGGGAGATGATCTGCGAGGAAATCCCCGAGTTTATTTATAAGCCCACCATTCGGCAATTATGAAAATTGGATATCCTTAGAGGGGAACACGGCCTTCGCCATTTTGCCCACTCCGCAGACTCGGGAGAGGCTATAGCGGTTCCAGGTGGGTGTCTCATAATCAGAGTTCCAGGAAGTGCGATATCGTCCTTTTTCGTCAAGCTCAGGGAAAGAAGTCTCAACGTTCCACATATTGCCTACCAAATCGGGCATGCTGGCACCGCCGATGCTTGCCGCAGGCCGGCACGAGGCCTCTAGTTCAATTAATGAGGTTTCCTTATCCAATGGCAGCTGTGGAACCATGAGTGCAGCCAGTGCTGGTTGTGGTGATTTACTGGGTCGCTTCTTCCTGAAAACCAGGAAAAGAACTATGATAATAATCACGATCAGGACAACTAATTCCATATATTAATTGCAAAAAAATAATTGCACCAAATTATAATCCGTTGAACATCTGCTGCATATAGTCCATAATCGGCTCCTTCGTGAGATGCTTCTCAAAGAATGCTCTTCCAGCCGCCGCTATCTCATTTGCCGCGGAATCATTCTTTTGGAGCCATTCTATGGTACTTCGCAAGTTCCGCAGATCATTTTCTACGAGAACGCAGTTGACGCGATCTTGTAGAAGGGGCTCAAACCACAGCTTATATTTGAGCGATTTTACCCAGATCACCACACAGCCCGTACTAAACAGATAAGCTCCTCGATAAGCCGCTACGTTGCCTTCTATATATAGTATATATTTGTACTTCGCCTGTTCAGCGTGATTTAGCATCGGGACTTCCATTTTGAGATACTTAGGATCGATAAACTGAATTTCCCGATCTTCCACGTTCTTTCGACCGCGCCACCGCCCTTTCCAGCCCGAAATGCCCGCATCTATCAGCTTTCGCCATTCCGGCTGCGAATTCCACACAGTAATCTTTATTCGAGGATTACGCATATCACAGTACTGACCAGTGTAGCTGCCGCGAAAGACGGCCTTTGGAATACGCGACTCCCAAGGAACGGGGTCCTCAATCCCGAGGTAATCATTTGTACAGTTATTAGTAGGATAGGCCTTGAGAACGCGGATCCAATCGGGAGGCGTTGGGAGAGGCAAATCGGCATATCTGTCGCAATAGCAGAATGAGAAAATTGGGCAGTATGTGTCTTTTAGGAACTCCTTCTGAAGGGGCGCTTTTATTGAGCCCACAAGTTCTTCAGAAGCCTCAGTTAGATCCATTTTGAGGTTGAGGCGATCGCGGCCTGCGATTACGAAGTCGCAATCCTCAATTTCGCGCTCCCTGAGCAACTCCTCTAACATGCCCTTCAGTTCGAAGTATGTGAAGTCCATAGTGTAGGAATCCACATACCTGCGGCTCCTTGTAAAAACGGCAGCTAAGTCGATGATGTCGCGTGGATCGGTGTTTTTCCAGATATACGGAACTCTGATGTTTTTTGCGAGAGGATTCTTCCACTTCTCATTATAGATGTACTTGATATTGAGCTTCCTATTTCGAATTCCAATATAGAAGCACAGAATGTACTTATGAAACATATAATAGATGGAGTTCTGGAGTGCCTCAAGAGTTTGGGCATAAAAAGGGGCCTTTGGATGCGGCATCTCCCTTTCTCCAGATTTAGACGCAGGCGGCCGCCATTTTGCATATATTTCGCGCTCAATATCCTCATATGTTGTCAAAATCCCGTAGTGTTCGTTGTATTCGTTCAGATCATAGAAAATCTCCGCGTGCAATTTGCATTCATCTGAGTTAGAATACATATTATATATAATGCTAGACATGTCAATTCCTTTCAAGAATGTCGACAACCAAATCTTGAGATTCGTGCCAAGCTCCAAATTTGTGGTTACCAAAGTAAAGGAAATGCTGCGGCTGATCGAGGATCCGCGGCTCAAGATTGAAATAGAGAATTTTGAGGTCTCATTAGAGTATACGAAGTGCTCGGGAGCTGAAGTGGAAGAGGCCTTGTGGGACATGCGCGAGAGCGACGAGATGGTAGATATGCTAAGATTTTTCCGCAACTTCCGCTTCTTCGATTACCTCACTCTAATGGATGCCGAATCCCTTCGCGAAGTCATCGTGGATCTCATTAATGATAATCTGATTGATATCTACGCTTTTGCTGACAGATATTATGTCGGAGGCATCGTCAGTTTGGATAACATTTTTTGACTTTCCTCTTCGCGCTTTCAAAAAATGTATCTATAGGCATATGATAGACATCTACTACAAGCTGAATAATGTGAAGCTGCCGGCGAAGCGGGAGAAGTTCCCGTATAACATCGAATTTACAAAAAAAACAATTGAAATTAAGACCCATAATGGGCGCATATATCGCCGAGATGATTCCTCAAAGAGGGGCGGCATCAGAGTCTACCTTCTTTAATTCGTCATATTCGCGGCACTTTCTTTCATAATATTTTTCAGGTGGCTCAGACCTGTATTTTTTTTTCCTAAATGATGATACTATGTCATATCTTTTTTCACCATCCAAAAGAGTGTAGTTTTCATCAACTATCTTGTGATTTGTGAGGATCGCGAAAGAGGCATTTCTGCTGAAATACTTGCAGAGACGCGAATTTACAAATTTATCTTCAAGGCCGCGCCTTTCGGCCGGCCGGTTGTATGTCCGAGTATGCCAGATGCAGTAATCAGAAATTATATCGTTTGCGGGAATTTCCTGCTCTTCTAGAGTAAACACTACACGATTGGAGATATAGAAATTGATCTTATCTTGAGTATTTCGGAACATCTCCGTATCATACTTGATATGATCATGCGGGACCTTATTTAGATCTCCATTGTACTTATTATGGAGGTTTTCGTAGAAGTGCACAAGAATTGACAGTAAGGCTGACAATACGGTGCCGTCCTGGATCCAGTCTTTTTGGATGCTCGGGTTCGCGACTCTCTGGAATGGGTCGCTGGGGTCATATTTGTCTTCCGGCACGAATTTCATCTTCATAACTAAGCGGCGGATTCTACGCCATGTTCCATCGTCGTTGCCGTCGATTTCGAAGTCATAATTTGAAAGTAGCACGAATAGGCACTTAATCATGAACGTAGTGCCGTTTTCATGAAGCCGCCGAACTCGGATCAGCTCCGAGCCAGTCAGTTCTTTCATAACACTCAGCACTAGGCGGGCATTTTCTTCAAACTCCGAGGAGAAGGCGAATCGGGCAAACTGTAGATTTGCCAAGGAGGGCATGGGAGAGTCGCCTCCCTTCATGGCCGTAAGCCACACTTGCGCCGGCAATTTCGCAGCATATCCATTATTTTCGACCAACCCCAGAATTCCGGTCATGACATTCATTAGAGTTGTTTTGCCGTTTCCTCCCTTTCCCAAAACCATCATAAACAGAGCATCCTTCACGCGAAAATCCAGTGAGGCCGCCATATAGTACATCAGATACTCAAATGAATCGGATTCGTTATCTGGAAACATGTTTCGCAAGTTGATATAAACTTCTTTAGTTTTCTCTTCATATGGGTTGTACTCTATGTAATCTATAGGAGTGTATCGGCTGATTGGATATGGATGGAAGTCTCTGATAAACTCAGTCTTTTTGCCGAGCTTGAGAATTCCATTCGCGACTCCCAAAATAGAGTGCGTTTCTTCGGCCTGATCAAGCTGATTCGCAAAATCGATATCTATGAACAACTGTTGGGCCTGTCCCAGGACGTCAGACTTGAAGCGCGTCTCGAGAAGCTTGCGGCCGGATTCCTTAATGTTTTTGAATAAGAGCTCATATCGGTGGAGCTTTTCTTTTTCATGCCCATCCGGATCTTCCCGCATCTTTTTAAGCATATCGTAGAAATACCGGGCCTGCTTCTCAATCAGCTTGAAGAGCGCGCCAGACATGTATTCTTCTAGAGGCGGGCAGTCATACGCCTTATCCCATTTGCGCCACTTATACACTTCTTTACAACCCGGCCTCATTTTATCGCCCGGAAGTACGAATTCATACCAATATGCGATACGTCCGGCAGGAGTGGCATATTTGAAGCGGCCGTTGAATATATAAGACAGAATCTTCGCAATATTGTAGTTCTGTAATTTGCCTTCTAGGATGATATTTGTGATATTTTCCTTGATGATGTGGAATATCGACTGATTAATGATTTTCGCATACTCTTCAGGATTGTCCATTTTGGCATAATGGTATACTGTTGCGATACCATAATTACACTGAAATCGCTGCTGCAGCGCCATCGGCCAGAACTTGTGCTCAAATTCATTCGCACTGTACTTTTCGGCACATCTTTCGGAGAAGCGGCGAGCCAGAACTTTGTACTCAGTAGAAGTCTTCGCGAGTATGCGCAATATGAGAAACCAGTCGGGATATTTGGTTGCTCTTTCGATCGACATCGATTCCAGCAGCTGGGAGATAATCATAGCATCTGGATCGTTGGCACAAAGAAGGGCCATCTCAGAATCAACCGCTCCGTTATTAATTGACACTACTGGTGAGTAATATTTTTCAAGACTGGCCTCATAATGCTTTCGAACTTCGAAGTTCTGCTTTTTAATGAGAGGCTGCCCATCTTTTTTGTAGTGTGCTTCCCAATTGATAGAAAACTCCCAAATCAGGAACTGGCTGAGCCGTGGCTCTCGGAACTCATCGGAAACATCAGTCAGCTTGTTGGATGAATAAGTTCTTGTATACTTCATCACAGACATAAGCTCATATGGCCGCTTTTTCTTTTTATCGGCAATATTTCGAAAGAAGAACACCGGCACATACGCAGATGCCGCATCGAGTACGTCTTCGGGTTGCTTGCCTTCGGCGAGCTGCACCTTGGAAAACTGTCTTGGGACGACCTTTTCGCGCAGTTTCTCGATGAGCAACTTCTTGAGGGGCCGCTTGATCTTGACTGTTGGGATCAAAATATGGATCCCATCTTTATATGCTTGATGTTCGTTACTAAAGGTCACTTCAGGCCGCTTCAGGATAACAAAATGAACTTCGCCGCCATCTTCTAGGAAATTATCCAAATTGATAAGCTCCAGCATAACACTAAATATGCCATCGATCAAATCGTCGATAAATCGAGTCGTGATTGATGAAGTCGGCGCCTTTTGCAAAATGTCAAAATCGAGCATAATTCCGGAATACTCAAGCTGAGCCTCCGAATACATGCAAGAATAGCCGCTTTCGATGCACTTAGCGAGGCGCCTCATAAATTCGCGGATTTTGTTATCAGGAATCAGAAAACTGCCCTTCGTGCGGTCGGTAATATTAAAATTTCCATGATTTGCCGCGCGGCTAAAGAGGTTATTCTGCAGGAAATTATGAAGCTCATGGACCTCTGGATTAATCTGATCGACAATCTCATCAAGACAGTCGCGGATGGAGGCATCCTCCTCATCAGAGGAATCATCGAAGTCATATGAGTATTCCTGTGACATACCTTTTTCTGATTAATTTAATTCAATTTTTATCCGTTAGAGTGTGAAAAATCTATCATGTATGTGATTTAAGTAAATATCCATAATACCTATTAAAATGAAGTAAAAGGCTAGTATTTGGTCAGATGTTTTTATGGGAAGGCATGACATATGCGACATAATAATCAGAATTGTGACTATCAGGACTATAGCTCCGAGAGTATTCATATATTATTTAAGGCGTATAAATAATATAATGAAGAATGACCTAGACGATTTATCAATCCTTTTGGACGAATACGGGTCTGATAATCCTGAACCAAAAGTGGAGTCTGACACCGGAATTTACGATAAATATGAACAGGAAATTGCCTCACTTTCGCGCGATTTAGGGATAAATCTAGGGGGGCCGCCCGCAGAGATCTTCGAGCCGGAAATTCCTACGACTAAGACGCCGCCTGCGGAGCCTTCAGAGCCCCTGAATAGTTCATATGGGATGCCGCAGGGAGGCTATTACCAAAATCAGAATTCCTGGGGAGCCCCAAGCGCACATCAGGGATCATACCAGGGATCATACCAGGGACCCCAACAAGGATCATACCAGGGACCATACCAGGGACCATACCAGGGATCGCATTCTGGATTCCAGTCGTGGGGGCCACCTCCTTCTCAGCCGCAGTACACATACGCACAGCCCCAGAAACATTACTTTGAGGATGACGAATGCAATAAAGAGTGCGAGGAAGATGAAAAGCTCCATTTACTTGAAAAAATAAAGCATATGACGGAAATTCTTGAGAAAACAGAAAATGGGGACATCTCAGATTTGCCCACAATCAGCCGCAACCACAGCATTCGGGAAATCCGCGATGTGCACAAGATGCTAATTCAGAAGACCAACCGCATCCGGTATACCGAGTTGGGGCAACAGCTAATCCTTAATGGGGCCCGGCTGCTTAGCCATGTATTTGACGGAAATAATGAGTTCTTCGGCAAAAAGATTGACCTGAGAGGGCTGCCCACTCGGATAGATTATAAGCTGCAGTACATTAAGCCGCAGCTTGCGGACGTTGTGCAAAGGTTTTGCTCAGATTGGGATCCGATGCTGCTGACAGGAGTCGAGCTTCTTGCTATTGTGGCAACACATTCTTATGAAAATGCCTCAACCATCAAAAAGGACAACCTATATGAAGATTTTGAGAAAGGAACATCAGAAATGTATAAAATGTAAATTTTCTCTGATATATGTATACTTTCAAAAAGTACGATGATGGCAGCATTATCAAAGGAACTCTGCCGCATAATTCAAATATTTCTGCGGAAAAAGTGATCGTTGTGCCGCGAACTGCGCATATCTCTACAATCATCACTTTTTTTATCATTTTGGCAGCTCTCGTTATCTATCGATTCCATACGATGGCAGCTCTCAAGTATAATGGCATGTGGGTGCTGAGTTTAGCTACCGGGAAGCCTATTACAGTACAACTATATACTTGCCCGACAGGGGAGCTCATAGTGCGGTCCCAGCGCGGCTCAAAAGAGTTGATGCGGGCGCGGGCCTCCTCAAATGGCCTTGTTTTCACTGTTTCGGGGGCGAAATACGAGGCCGCAGCTTCGGACAACCTTATATATCATCCACTTTTCAATCTCAAGAGGATTGTCGATTAAAAAATATTAAAGGATATGGATCTTAATAAAAATATCATAACTGACGCGAAGACTCTTAAAAGGCATGACCGCGACTTCGCGGATCTTTCCAAAATAGCCAATTCGGTACTCTCGAGGCTGGCAGAGGCCATTCATGAGGCGCATGCGGCCGGCAAGTCGAGGTTGTCTTTCTCTGTGCCCAATTTCTTGCAAGTTGATGGGTTTTCTAATAAAACATCCCAGTTATACATATTTACGGCAATTTTAAAGCTCCTCGAGGAGAAAAGCTATAGAGCCAGCATAAAGATTGGCCAAGCTGAAAGTGTCATCCGGGTTACGTGGGAATCCGAGGAAGATTTGCGAGAAATTAAGAACCTGCATGCATATTTAAAAACTCGCGCTATGGATATATGTCAGGAGTAAGCAGCACTGTCGAGCAAAAGTTGGACAAGATTATTGCTCTCTTGGAGGAAAAAAAAGATGAGAAGCCCACCAAGATCGAGGAGGTTAAGCAAGAGGTTATTCAATTTATGCTCAAAAATTACAACATCACATGGCTGGATGATAGTGTAGAGGAAGACCTCTACGAAGTACTGTTTGCCGGACTGGCCGCTATTTTTGGCAAGCTGATCCCTTGAGTGCGGCAGGTGGATTCGATTAAAGCCCTGTAGTCGTCTTCCTGAAGGGTGCCCCCATATTTCGCCATGATATACTTACTTAAAGCCGGCTCGAAGGACGAATCGAAATTTGGCACTTGCCGCTTGAATAGGTTGTATAAATACATGGCCTTATTGATTGACTCAATTTCATCCACAGAAGAGCTGTAGTATACGTTAATGTAGCTGAGCAGGCACTTGAAAGAATTGAAGTTGCCTTCTGCGAGGAATTGGGTCTCTTCGATCACTTTTGGGAAAAAAATCTCAATTCCCGTGAAATCAAGGTCACAGTACCAGCAGCGGGCCGAAACTGTGCGCCCGACGTCAGCCTTACTGATTATTCTGGATGGTATGTTCGCATATGTGATTTTGTTGTGGATTTCTTCAAAGAAGACTTGTTTTTTTTGCTGGCGACTCAGTAATTCTGCCTTTTTTACGCCATTTATAAACAGAACCTTAGGGACCAATGACATATATTTTCATTTCTTTTATATATAATGAATGACTATGACGATATCTTCACTCCAGAATTCTGCGGCCTCCCAACTGGATTTTGTGGAATTCCATATGCAGAGGGCATGCTAAACAGCGGATCGCCACGATTCTACCCGCCGCCCCCCAGAAATCGCGGCACTTACTCAGGTTACAATTCTCTTGGAAATGTGGTTGGTCGCATCAATCGGGCATCCGCCGTGCAGAACGTGGAGGATTACTACTATGGCGGCACTCAGGTGCGCGATTACAATAGGCCGCCTCCCGGCCAGCAAAAAGATAAGGATGACATGATCGATGAACTGCGCGAATCCCGAAAGGTAATCGTAGAGATGAAGCAGCAGTATCGGACTTTTCTGTACTTTTTGATATTTGTGGTGGTGTTTTCCCTATTGGTCAAATCTGGAATTATCAAGCTGAGCAGGCTCGAATTGTAGTTATCTGTTATGAACGCTGAATGACAACTTATAATCCATATCTGTGTCATACTTGAAAATCATGTGGGAGGTGCCTCTGTACACTATTTGGAAATCGGGCGAGAACTGCACTTCTTGATCCAGGTAATTCTTGTTTTCGGCCCGAATATAGAATTCAATCTCGCGAAGTGTCGGGATGTTGATTTCCTGATAAATGTCTTCGAAGAATTCCTTGAAGCTAATTTGATCCTGAAATTGGAAGCCGGCATGATATTTACAGACTAGGCGGTACTTCCCGCAAGTAGTGCGCGTTTCCAATAAAATGGTTTTCGTAGAGGCTCCTCCAAAAAAATAGGGAGAATGGCGTAAAATCATATATATTTCTTTAATATGCGCCCCGGCAATTTGATCATAAAAAAGCTTAATCGTCTTGCAGAACGCGTGCTTCCGAACCTCTTCGCAGATCTGCAGATGTATATCATGATATGGCCGAAAACTACCTATCACAAAGTCTATATCGCTCGGAAAACGCATATACCTATAAGGATATATTTGTGATAGCAACACTAACTTTGCACGGGGAACTCGATTTGAAGCTCACGAAATTTTTCATACGTGATTCGATGATAAACAATTGCCGAAAGTCCACATTCAAGTCCTTTTTTTTAACAATCAGATTGATTAGCTCTGGGCTGTCGCGGCTGCAGTGCTGCAGAATAAAATTGCAGAACTCCTCCGAAGAGAAGCAATCCTCCAGAGGGCGGCCTTCTAGATACATTTTAGGATACCTCATGGGGAACACCTCATTATAACTATATATGACTTCGATGTCGTTGAATCCGCTTAAGGACTCATATATTATCCGGATTTCCCTCTCTAGGGCATTTTTGCGCAACTCGCGGCAGAGATTTTTTTGCTTGCGAATTAATTGCTCCATTTTCACCTATATTTTGTTCACTTTTTGGAAAGTTAAATCATAAAATTATATATGAGTTTTGATGATGAAAACTACAAGGAAGTCCTTGAAGATATCAAGCAAGTGGCCATAATCCGGCAAATAGGATTGATCTATAAGGAAGTATCCCAAAAAACGGGAGTTGCGGAGTTTTCCATTGATGATAGTCGGCTTCGATTAACCCCTTATACTGTGCGTCTGGATGAGGAAAGCGAATACGATGAGGATGTGGCAAAAATGCTATGCGAAAAGCCCCTTTGCGAATATGTTAATTGGGATGCTCTACGCGAGATCATCATGCGGAGTTTTGCCTTATCAACCCCTATACTTAGTTTGTCCTTCTACGTGCTTCCAAAGAATGGCTCCGAGCTTGATTTTTCAAGTGTTGAAATTCCGGGTTTCGACAAAAAGGCTCCTTCATTAGTTGAGCAAATATATGAATCTACTTTTCTACCATGTAAGATCCAAGTTTCATTTGGAAAAATGCGCCAAAAAAATTTGAATACTTCATTCTATTCAAATTACGGGACTTTTGATTAATAAAAAAAATTGCATCTGAAAACCTTTTCATTCGAAAACCTTTTCATCCGAAAACCTTTCAATCAACCAACTCAAAATCATTCAAGTCATGTTCATCATCCATAGGCTCCATGAAGAACTCGTCAAAATCAGGATCAGCCACAAGCTCAGCGAGCAAGTCTGGCATATTCATGATTGCCGCCACGGTATCGAAGGGGATTGAATCATCCACGAGTTCCTCGGCTGGCTCTTCCACGAATTCCTCGTCTGACTCGACTGGCTCAACAATTTCTGGCTCTTCCATGAATTCCTCGTCTGACTCAACCATTTCTGGCTCTTCCATGAATTCCTCGTCTGACTCAACCA
>JAIXRC010000006.1 GCA_027485415.1 Cryomorphaceae bacterium
CACCTACAATACCTTTCAGTACAAAGCTACGGTACGCGAACTCGGTAAGGTGTTCGGCTTGCCCAAGACGGAAATTGATAAGCTGAGCAACCGCAGCGTTTCGTTGCAGCAGGCGGATAGCATGTCGGCTTTGGTATTGCGCTACGCGGCTTATTTGCAGGACATGCCGTCGCACTTGAGCGTGCACTCGGGAGGAATTGTCATTAGCGAGCAAGCTCTTTCGTGGTTTTCGGCCACCTTTATGCCACCCAAAGGCTTTGCTACTACCCAATTTTCGATGCTCGAAGCAGAAGATGTGGGCTTGTACAAGTTCGATATTTTGAGCCAGCGAGGCTTAGGTAAAATCCGAGAAGCCTTGGATATTATTGCTTACAATCAGCCAACAGCGCATTTGGAAGATATCCATAACATGCAGCATTTTAAGGAAGATCCGAAAATCAGGGAGATGCTATTGCACGCCAAAGCTTTGGGGTGTTTTTACGTGGAATCTCCGGCCATGCGCATGCTGATGGTGAAATTGAAAGTGGCGACCTACCTCGAACTGGTGGCGGCGAGTTCCATTATTCGGCCGGGAGTTTCCCAGTCAGGTATGATGAAAGAGTACATTTTACGGCACCGAGATCCTGCCCGAAGAACGGCTTCGAACCCCTTGCTCTTGGAAATCATGCCGGAAACCTACGGCGTAATGGTTTATCAGGAAGATGTCATCAAGGTGGCGCATTATTTTGCGGGATTGACTTTAGCGGAAGCGGATGTGTTGCGAAGGGGCATGTCGGGGAAGTTTCGTTCGCGGGAAGAATTCACCAAGGTGCAGGAGCGGTTTTATGCGAACTGTGCTCAGCGAGGCTATGCTCCCGAACTCGTGGCGTCGGTTTGGAATCAAATTGCCAGTTTTGCGGGCTATGCCTTTGCCAAAGGACATTCGGCTTCGTATGCCGTCGAAAGCTACCAAAGCCTTTACTTGAAGGCATATTTTCCCTTGGAATACATGACGGCTACCGTGAATAATTTCGGGGGGTATTACCGTACGGAGATTTATGTGCACGAAGCCCGTAAGTACGGTGCGCAAATTGAAGCTCCGTGCATTTTGGAAGGATTTCATTCCTGCGTCCTGTATGGAAAGCGTTTGGTTTTGGGGTTTGTTCTAGTGGAAGGTTTGGAAGCCGAAGTGGTACGCCACATCCTTGAAGAACGCAAGCAAGGACCATTCCAGGATTTTGAGGATTTTTTAAACCGGGTCAGCGTACCCTTAGATCAAATGGCGATTTTAATCCGCATAGGTGCGTTTCGTGGGTTCGGGGTTTCGCGCAAGCAGTTGCTGTGGCGGGCTCATTACCGCTTGTGCAAGGCGCCTTCTAAGCCAATGCAGCAAGGTTTGTTTGTCGCTCCCGTCCAAGAGTTTGTGTTGCCCGATTTTGAGGAACATCCCATGGAAGAGGTATTTGATCAGTTGGATTTATTGGGCTTTCCCTTATGCAATCCGTTTGACTTGCTTTCCGAGCCGATACCCCAACATACGCCGGCTGCTCAAATTCCCCACAGCCGAAGCCTACACCTTGAAACCTATGGATATTTAGTCACGGTCAAGCGCTCCAAGACAAGCCGCGGCGATTACATGCATTTTGGTACCTTTCTCGATGTGCATGGCGACACCTTGGACACCGTTCATTTTCCGGAATCGGGAAGGAAATATCCCTTCCAAGGAAAAGGAATTTACCGCCTTAGAGGCGTGGTGAGCGAAGCCTTTGATTATTTTTCCCTCGAAGTGGGGGAGATGCAAAAACTCCGGTGGATGGACGACGTAAGGTACGCTTCCGTTTAGCCGTTTTTGAGGAATGGAGTTTGCTTGTATATGTTTGGCATCGTGGTGCGGAGTTGTTAACTTAGCTTAAAAAATCCATGAATCCCTCACAAATTGGAAAATACAAGCTGCTTCGATTGATCGGAGAAGGCGGTATGGCTTCGGTGTACGAGGCAGAACATGAAACATTGGGCAGCAAAGCTGCTATTAAAGTGTTGAATCCCCTCCTTTCATCGAATAAGCAAATCCGCGAAAGGTTTAAAAACGAAGCGCGATTGATGGCCTCGCTGGAACACCCCAACATTACTCGGGTACTGGACTACGAGGAAAGCGATTCACATTTAGCTATTGCCATGGAATTGTTGCCAGGAGAGGATTTAAGTGCGCGCATTCGGCGTCAAGGAAAGCTGTCGGAAGCCGAAATTGTGCGCATTTTTGAGCAAGTGTTGCAGGGTTTCGAATACGCGCATTCGAAAGGCGTGGTACACCGCGACATCAAGCCCTCCAATATTTTTCTATTGCCCAACGGACAGGTCAAAATTTTGGATTTTGGGATTGCCAAGTTGTTCGACAACGGAGGCGAAATGACCCAAACCGGCACGCAATTGGGAACGCCTGTGTACATGAGTCCAGAACAGGTAAATGCTGAAAAAAACATTGACCACCGCAGCGATATTTATTCCTTGGGCGTGACCTTGTTTTATGCGTTGAGCGGCAAGGCGCCCTACGACAGCACGACCAGTTCGCAATTTGCAATATTCAAGAAAATCGTAGAGGAACCGCTGCCTGCCTTGGAGGGGCCAAGCTGGCTGGTGGCCATGGTGCACAAGGCCTGCCAAAAAGACCGCAACCACCGCTATGCCAGTTGTTCTGCATGGGCTTTGGCCTTGCGTCAGCGGCATACGGATGCTGAAACGACCGTAATTACGGACACGGACAAAACGGTTATAGAACCAACTTCGAAGCAACCCGAAATCAGAGAACCCGAGCCCGCGCCAAAGGTTGCTCCAGTGCCACCTAAGAAGCGAGGCGCAGGGCTTTACATTGGAATAGGCTTGGGGGTTTTGTTGCTGGTGGGCTTAGCATTTTGGCTGGGTTCAAGAAAAACGAATGTGGTGGATGCTAAGAAGGAAGAAGGAAAAGAAGCGAATCCTGAGGTAACTATAGGCCAGCAAGTTTGGATGACCAAAAACCTTAATGTTGCAACCTTTAGAAACGGTGACCCCATACCCCAAGCGAAAACTGATGAAGAATGGGTAAAAGCAGGTGAGAACCAACAACCGGCCTGGTGTTATTACGACAACGATCCCAAAAATGAGGAAATCTACGGTAAGTTGTACAATTGGTATGCAGTAAACGACCCAAGAGGCTTAGCGCCCGAAGGATACCATGTGCCTACCGATGAAGAATGGACGCAGCTGAGCGATTATTTAGGTGGAGAAGACGTGGCAGGCAAAAAAATGAAAAGTACGAGCGGATGGATTGAAAACGGTAACGGAAGCAACGAAAGCGGCTTCAACGGTCTTCCGGGCGGCTTCCGCTACGACAATGGGGCATTCAATCTCCAAGGTCTCAGCGGTTGCTGGTGGAGTGCTTCAGAGGACGATTCAGACTACGCGTACTACCGTAGTTTGTCCCACAACGATGGCTACCTTATCAGATTCGTCAACTTTAAGGAAGAAGGGTTTTCAGTTCGTTGCCTTAGGGATTGATGGAACCCAGAGTTCTCCACCGAAGCTTTGTGCAGGTGGAGCGAAGTGCAATGGAGGTGAAGGGTGATTTGACTATTTGCACCTTGAGTTCTCCACCGAAGCTTTGCGAAGGTGGAGCGAAGGGTGGGGGTTTGGGGCGGAGCCCCAACGAAATGGATAGCAATAGACCTTAGGAAATTTAGACAATAGGCGTTTAGTTAAAAGGTCATTTCTTCCTCCTCATCGCTTGCGCCAAAGCTTTCGCTTGCGCCGAAGCTTTCGCTTGCGCCGAAGCTTCAGCGAAGGCGCACAGCGAAGGCACTATGGTATTGCGCATATAATTTTATTTCATCACCCGATCAATTTCAAAGTATTTACCCGTGCAATTTCAAAATTAATCGTCTGTTTCTTCAGTATTTATCCGCCAACGGTTTTTGCATGCACAGCAGTAGAGGCTCTTCGGGAGCCATTGTTGTAATGGCTGACCACAACGCAGACAGAAGGGATTTTTTTTCGTCGTTATGCTCGTTTTTGGTCCTTTTTATTGCTTAAATCCTTAAAATAATCCTGTTTTTTTACTAATTAATATCCAGGAATCATGGAATAAAAACTGCTTTTAACGCTAATCTTGGGCTTGAATTAACAACATTACGCCCCTTCTGTAACCTGAATCACATGCATCAATTCCAAAATTATACTACCTTCGTATCATGACGTGGCAAGAAATTTCACTGCTCTTGGGAATTGGTTCGGTTGCCGGGATTCTCAGCGGCTTTGTGGGAGTCGGTGGTGGCATTGTCATTGTTCCTGCGTTGGTCTACATGGTCGGTTTTTCCCAGTTTCAAGCACAAGGAACCAGTTTGTTCATTCTCTCCATGCCCGTGGTTGCTTTGGCCCTGATGAATTACGCCAAGTCGGGCAATGTGCATTGGAAATTCGGCCTAGTGGTCGCTGCAGCATTCGTTGTGGGTGGTTACGTCGGTTCTAAGCTCGCACTTCGCCTTCCCGAAGCGTGGATTAAATTGATTTTTGGGGCAATTATGGCCTACGTAGCGTTTAAAATGCTCTGGTCGGGTTATCAAGGAATTTCCAACCATGAGTCCTGATTTTCTGCGAGATCTAGCTCAGCGCGTTGCTCCCAGAGCGCTGCATCACCGTGAAACCCTTCACAAGAACCCTGAACCCTCGTTTCAAGAACACGCCACCATGGCCTACGTGGTTGAAGTGTTAACCCAACTGGGGGTGGAGCACGAAGCGAAGGTTGGCGGTACAGGAGTCGTCGCGTATTTTCATTCTCAAAACTCCCAACGCTGGATTGGATTGCGTTGCGAATTAGATGCCTTGCCCATTCAAGAAGAAACACAAGCCTCCTATCAATCCACGGTTTCTGGGTGGATGCACGCTTGCGGACACGACGTACACACGGCCATCTTATTGGGGGTCGCTGAGGTACTTGCCCAGCATACTGTCGAATTACCTTGCTCCGTAAAATTGATTTTCCAACCCGGTGAAGAGCAATCCCCCGGCGGAGCGAATTACATTATCGATGCAGGTGTCTTGCAAAATCCACCGCTCGATTTCATGGTTGCCCTGCACGTTTACCCGGAGCTCTCCGTAGGTTTCTTCGGTATTCGGTCCGGTCTCTACATGGCTTCCAGCGATGAAATTCACCTAGAAATCATCGGTAAAGGTGGCCACGGTGCCCTTCCGCAACAGTGCATTAATCCGCTCAACATGGCGGCCGAAATAATCCTGCATGCACAACGGTTGATCGATCAATTCCAACCCGAGGACGTTCCAACAGTATTGAGTTTTGGGCGCATGGAAGCCCTTGGTGCGACGAATGTCGTTCCTTCCACATGCAGCCTCAAAGGGACTTTTCGAACCTTGAACGAAGCTTGGAGAGCCGAATTTTTTGAACTCTTTGAAGATTTTTTACGGAAAATAGAACACCGTTATGCTGGCGAAATTCGCTTGCATCGAAATTCGGGTTACCCTTTCTTGTACAACGATCCGAAAGTTACTTCTTGGGTGGAAAAAGGCCTCGTGAGTCAATTCGGTGAGGAGGCCATCGTTCCCTTGGATTACCGAATGACGGCGGAAGATTTCGCCTTTTACAGCCATAAAATTCCGGTGAGTTTTTTCCGC
The DNA here is from genome assembly GCA_027485415.1 of Cryomorphaceae bacterium. Lineage (GTDB taxonomy): Bacteria > Bacteroidota > Bacteroidia > Flavobacteriales_D > Crocinitomicaceae > UBA952. The sequence continues at coordinate 5,641 of JAIXRC010000006.1, forward strand.
CTGGGCGTTGGAGACCCCAATAAGGCGCAGAATTACAGCGTCCATCATCCAAAATTTGACATTCACCCCGATGCCGTTCAAAAGGGCATCGAAGCCATGCTAGCCTTGCTATTTCAAGGTTAAATTTCCGTGAATTCCTCCGGTTTCGAGTAAATTGCTTACCTTGGTGGAACAAATAAGCATATGGCATCTTTAGCTCCCATTAGCGGTGTATTAGGCAATCAACGAGCAGCACACCTGTTGCGTAGAGCTACTATGGGTCCTCGTTTGGCCGATATTGCAACTTTTGCGCAAATGAACGCTCAAAGTGCTTTCAATGCCTTGAACCAAGCCGATCCAACGCCTCCGCTTCCGAAAGATCCCAATACCAACAGCGATTGGATTTTCCCTAATTTTCCCGACCCAAATCAAATCAACGATATTTGGTCGGACCTCACGCGTTACTGGTGGTTGGAAACGCAACGGGCCTCGGGTCCTAATTTAACCGAGCGCATGGTGTGGTTTTACCATACCCATATTCCCGTGATCATGACCCGCATTTCGTGGGCTCCTCAGTTTGCCGTGGATTACCTTCGCTTGTTGCGCCATCATGCCCTTGGAAATTATAAAGAATTGGTCAAAGCTATTTGCATCGACAACGCCATGTTAGTGCATTTGGACGGCACCTTGAACGTGAAGGGAGCCCCGCAGGAAAATTTTGGCCGCGAATTTTTAGAGTTGTTCACCGTTGGAAAAGGTCCGGAAGTGAGCCTTGGCGACTACACCCATTTTACCGAAGTGGATGTCAAGGCATTAACCCGCGTACTCACCGGTTGGACCGTGGATTCAAGCTTTCAAACGGTAGATGCCCTCACAGGAATTCCAACGGGCAAGGTAAAGGCAGATATTAATAACAATGCTACCCAACACGACGTAAGCACCAAGCAGTTTTCCTACGCCTTTAATTCCAGTTCCATTCAAACCACGGGCGTTGTCAACGGAACCTGTCCCAGTTCTTCCGTGGTTCAGGAATTGCACGATGCCGTCGATATGGTTTTTGCCTCACCGAACACGGCGAAACATATTGTCCGAAGAGTTTACCGCCAATTCGTGTATTTCGATATTACCCAAGAAATTGAAACCGACATCATTGAACCCTTGGCCAGCACGCTCATGGCCAACAATTACGATTTGATGAGCGTTTTGGAAATCTTGTTGCAAAGCGAGCATTTCTACGATGTTGATACGCCGCAAACCAACGACAACAGCGTAGGAGCCATTATCAAATCACCCATTGAAGTGGTTATTTCAACGATGCGCTTCTTCGAACTTTCCGTACCGAATCCCACCACGCAACTCAACCAACATTATGCGCTGTATAGCCAGTTGCTGGGCGAATTAAGCCTTCAAGGGATTGAGCTTTTCGAACCGGTAGATGTTGCAGGCTACGACCCGTATTTTCAAGTTCCTGCGTTTCATCGCTACTGGATTTCAGCCAACTACCTCGCCAACCGGTACAAGTTTTCCGAATGGTTGATCAATGGTTTCAGCAGCGGTGGTAGTCTCTTGATGAAATTGGACATCCTTCCCTTTGTTTTAACCCACGCTAACCAACCCTCGGATGCCGATGCCTTGGTTCAGGATTTTGTGGAGTGGTTGATTCCAATCGCGCTAGATAACGCCCGATTTACCTACTTCCGCGATGAGTTGCTGTTGAATGCGGGCACCTTGAACTGGACCAATGAATGGAACAATTACCTCCAAACCAACAACGATACGGTGGTGAAAGTCCAGCTTGAAAAGCTCGCTCAGTACATGATGCAAACCCCTGAATTTCAACTTTTTTAATTCCCAGGTATGAAAAGAAGAGATTTCGTTAAATGGTCCTCCTTACTCAGTACGGGAATGTTGTTAAAATTCAATGGGGTCCCTTTGTACGCTTTCGATGAGGGAAGTATCCTGCATAAAATTGCTAAAAACAGCCTCAACGATAAGATTTTAGTACTGATTGAAATGCACGGCGGAAACGATGGACTTAACACCATTGTCCCCATCAATCAGTATCCTTCGTATTATAACTACCGGGCAAACATCGCCATTCCAGAAAATGGCCTGCGTAAATTCATTACCTTGGATACCAACCTGCCTGACAACCGTCAGGTGGGCCTGCATCCGGACATGACCGCGGCCAAAGCTATGTACGATGAAGGGAATTTTGCGGTAATTCAAAACGTTTCCTACGAAAACATGAACGGTTCGCACTTCCGTAGCCGAGACGTATGGATGATGGGGGGAGGTTACAACGATTACTACAATTCGGGTTGGATGGGACGTTACTTGGATTACACCTATCCGGGATATCCGGATAATTACCCTAGCCCTCAAATTCCCGATCCCTTGGCCATTGAAATGGGGAACGGTGTTTCCCTGGCCTTTCACCGTGAGCAAGGAATCCCGGCAGGTTTGAGCATTACGGACCCCGTAGGGTTCTACAACTTGATCAACAGTGTGGGAGTCGATGCCCCCTTGAGCTTTCCTGATACCCATGCTGGCGACGAAATTGAGTACATTTTGCAAATTGAAAAGCAGGCCAATGCCTACGCGGAACGCCTGAAAGATGTCTACGAAGCGGGGATGAATTCCAATGCGGTGTATCCTCAATTGTACCCCTTCATTGCACCCGCCTCAGCGAAAAACAACCCTTTGGCACCTCAATTGAAAGTAATCGCGCGCCTCATCAGTGGGGGAGTCGGTACCAAGATTTTCATTTGTCGGATTGGGGGATTTGATACCCACGCCAACCAAGTGGTGAATAACAACCCCACCATGGGAGGGCATGCTGCCTTGCTGTATCACATTTCTTCCGCCATGAAGGCCTTTTATGCCGATTTACAGAACATGGGCCTCGCAGATCGAGTACTCTCCATGACTTTCTCAGAATTCGGTCGAAGAGTGGCTTCCAACGCCAGCTATGGTACCGATCACGGAAATGCGGCACCGATGATGGTTTTCGGTACCTGCATTAATCCTGGGGTGTACGGCGTCAATCCCGATTTGAGCAATTTGGTCAACGGCAACATACCACTGGAATTCGATTACCGCCAGGTCTTTACTTCGGTGGTTAAAGATTGGTTTGATGCGCCGGATCAAGCCCTGCAAGAGGTTCATTTTGAGAATTTTGTGGATTCACGCATCGATTACGTGCGCTGCAAGCCGCTCAGTACCAGCGAACTCTTTCAAGACCGCTTCGCGATGAATTGCTACCCGAACCCTACCAACCAAGAGATTTACATCGATTATACCTTAAAAGAAGCTGCTGAAATTCGCATCGCTTTGTACGATTTGACAGGACGTTCGTTAGGAGAAATCGATAATCCGCCTTCAGGTCCCGGTTCGCACAGCGTCATGTTCGACTTTGGGCAAGTCATCAGCGGAACCTATTTGGTGCGACTGTTCGCGAACGATGCCGTAATCACCCGAAAAGTAATTTTATCCAAATGAGGACTTTTTGGGGACTTTTAGCGGCGATATTCGTGATGCAGGGCGTTCATGCGCAAAGCCGAAAGCATCAATACCGGAAAGACCGCTATTTCTTTGGTATTAACATCGGAACCGGATTTACCCAGCCGGTAGTGGACGAACGCTTTAGTTTGTTGGAACCTACTCCGCAATCGGCCAAAGAAGATTACGATAAGCAATACGGCAACTTGTTCCAAAACGGGGGAGGTGTTTACGGTTTGCATGCATCGTTTGCTTTTACACCGCAATTTTCCGTGATTACCCAACCTTGTTTCCAAACGCAGCGCTACAGCTACATGAACAGTTACCATTGGTCGGATACCATCATGGGAGGGGAGGTTTATAAAGAATTTTTACACCGCCAAAAGATTTCAAGTGTAAGAATACCCGTATTGCTGCGCTTTGATTTTTCCCGTTTGCGCTTTTCTCCATTTTTGCAGACCGGAATCTCCGCGGATATTGCCTATTTTGCCAGCAAACAAGTGTTTTCGGACAATTACATCGACAAGGACGTGGATCGTAAAACCGCAACCTCCTCTTCGGTGGCTGAATTCACCCCGCACCTGAACCGCTTCAATGTGGCCGTGCTTGGAGGAGGTGGGATTTCCTATTACCGCGAACACCTTGCCTTCAGTTTGTCGGGTACGTTAAGCTATAACTTGCGCACCAGCATTAACGAATTCAACCGCTATGCAGATTACACGGGAATGGCCACCGAGTATTTGGATGTTCAAGATAAATTCAATTTATTGAGTTTGAACATCTTGGCAACGGTCATGGTTCCTTTACATAAAAAATGGTAATGAAACGCAGCATATTATTCTTGTTATTAGGACTTGTTTTAGGCCTGTTTTCGTGCGAAAAACCGGATAAAAGTTCGCTGCCCTTTGTGAAAATTTACGACGATCAAAACGGAAACCGTTCGTTTTCGCCGCTTTCCATGACCAAAGCAACGGTTGATAACGGGTATATGGTGCTCAGTGCCTACGACGGATGGCGCATCCATTTGATGAAAATGGACAAGGACGGTAATTTCGAATGGAATTTGGAATTGCCCGAGCAGTATGTGAATGCCGTGCCATCGTTGTTGAACATTAACCAGCAGCTGTATTTGGTATGCATGGATCCCATCGCCTTGGATACGCGTATTTTACGCATCGATGAAACAAACCGGCAGGTTCAGCAAATTTCCTGCTTGGAAGAGGTGAGCTATCCCGTACATGCCTATTACAACGGTACGGATTTGTACCTCATGAGTTCTCCCTTATCTTCCCAAATGACGGTCATTCACCAGGTGAGTCATACCTTGGATACCGTGGTAAAGGTTGGGGCCTTGAGCATCTCCACCAACGTGGATGATTTGTTATTGAAGCACGTCATGCACACGGGAAAACAATATCCGTTTTTCATTCAATCCACTCCCGAGAACGACTATTTTGCAGTGAATGCATTCTACAATTACTCGTTTTCGACCGTTTTCTTCGACAGCGATCTACAGTTCAGCGGTGTATATAACGGAGCAGCCATGGACGGTGGAATAAACGCTATTTTTCCTTTGGGGTCGAATAATTTTGCCTTAGCTCGAACTTCGGGGGAAAACGTTTTTTTTAACCCCAAAGCAGCGTTAAATCCCACGGCTATTGCCATGGCGACCAATATTGAGGCAGAAGGCGATGCCGAATTAAACCATCAAACTCCGGCATTGATCAAAGAAATAAGCATTTCCGGGAAAAAATACCTCGCGTTTTTAGCTTCGAGCCGGAGCAATCAGTTGGTGTTGAAACTGTACGATGAAACAGGTAAAAAAATTAAAAGCACCTATTTGAGTAAAAACGTTCCTATTGAAGCTTGCGACATGGCCTTTACGCCTTATGGAGAATTGTTGATGTTGGTCAGGGTGCGGATCATGGGAAGCTATAACCGCATCGGCAGCATTAAGCTGTCAAAGTCGAACCTTGAAAAGTTGGTGGAGGTCGAATGAAAAAGTTGTTGGTTTTTCTTTTGGTTGTTCTTGGAATAAGTGTCGCATGCAACAAAGAAAAGCGCTTCAGTCGTTACCTTCAAGGTACCTGGAAGTGTTCCATGGTGCGTTTGCAAAACGTGGACGGGTTCACCTTTTTTGACCATGCTCCGGTTGGAAATCTTACGTTTTCAGGGACCTCAGTGCAAGGCTTGGTGGTTTCGGATTTTACGACCTTTCAAGGAAACGAGGTCGATTCATTAGGATTGAACGGAACATTTTCCTTGGATATGAGGCAAAGCCAATTGAATTGGATTCAGAACAATGACACCTTGAGCAACCGCATTTTTGTAATCACCAAAGACAATTTGGAGGTGGAGTATTTTGATGCAATATCGAACCAGCGTTTGAGGTACGTATTTGAAAAGCAATAGCTTACAGAAAACCCAACTCCAGTTTCGCTTCCTCAGACATCATGTCTTTGTCCCATGGTGGATCGAAAACGATGTGCACTTTGCAATCGGATATTTCATCCATTGCTTTTACCTTGTCTTCCACCTCTTTAGGGAGGGTTTCCGCTACCGGGCAATTGGGAGAGGTTAAGGTCATGTCGATGTCCACGAATCGGTCGTCGTTGATCCGGATTTCGTAAATTAATCCCAGCTCAAAAATATCGACGGGTATTTCCGGATCGTAGATGGTTTTGAGGGTTTTAACGATGTCGTTTTCTAATTCAATCATTTTGCCAGTTGCTTTAACGCTTCGCTTTTTAATCGGTTGATCATCCCTACCAATCCGTTGGCACGGGTAGGCGATAAATGTTCTTGTAATCCAATCTCCCCAATGAAGTACAGTTCGCTTTTAACAATGTTCTCCGGGGTTTGGTTCGATAATACCCGAATTAAAAGGCTGATGATTCCCTTGGTGATGATCGCTTCGGAATCCGCTGTAAAGCACATGCGGTCGTCCAACACCTCAGCCTCCACCCACACACGGGATTGGCAGCCGTGAATTAAACGGTCTTCTGTTTTTTTAGCCTCTTCGATTAAGGGTAAGTCCTTGCCAAGGTCAATGATGTACTCGTATTTCTCCATCCAATCGTCGAAGAGTGCAAATTCTTCAATGACCTCGTCTTGCAGTTCGTTGATGCTTTTACTCATGATAGTAATTGAATGGAACGGTTTAGAGCGGTAATGAAACGGTCAATTTCTTCGTGGGTATTATAAAAAGCCAAAGAAGCTCGAACGGTACCTGGAATATTGAATTGCTGCATGAGAGGCTGGGTGCAGTGGTGTCCGGTCCGTACCGCGACGCCTTGTTGATCGAGGAGGGTACCCAGGTCGAAGGGATGTAAGTCGTCCACGAGAAAGGACAGGGTGCTGCAGGTTTCAGGGGCTTCACCGATGAAACGAACTTTAGGAATTTCACGCATATGTGAACGCAAATATTTACCAAGGGCTTCCTCGTGTTGAAAGGCACCTTGTAGATCCAAGGAATTCAAATAGTTCAGAGCCTCTCCCAAGGCAATAACCCCAGAAATGTTCGGCGTTCCGGCTTCAAATTTCAAGGGCATGGAGTTATAGGTGGTTTTTTCGAAGGTGACGTATTCAATCATATCACCGCCTCCTTGATAGGGCGGTAGGGATTCCATCAAATCTTTTTTACCGTATAAAACACCGATACCGGTCGGTGCAAAAACCTTGTGACCCGAAAAAGCTAAAAAGTCGCAGTCTAGCTCTTGTACGTTGATGGGCATGTGTTGAATGCTTTGCGCAGCGTCTAACAGCACCTTAGCTCCCATGGCATGGGCTTTCGAAATCAGTTCCTTGGCAGGATTTACCGTTCCTAAGGTGTTTGATACATGGACAAAACTGAACAATTTCGTTTTTTCGGTGAGGAATCGGTCGATTTCGGATAAGTCCAGGGTCCCGTTCTCTAGAACAGGAAGCACCTTCAGGTTGCACCTTTTGCGTTCACAAAGCATTTGCCATGGAACAATGTTGGAGTGGTGTTCCATTCCGGTGATAAGAATTTCATCGCCCGGCTTAAGGGTTTCACCAAAACTAAAGGCAATGGTATTAATCGCATCGGTTGTGCCTTTCGTGAAAACGATTTCTTCATGAGTTGCCCCAACAAAATCGGCCACCGTCTTGCGGGCAGCTTCATAGACTTCGGTCGCTTTAGCGCTTAGGTGATGTACCCCGCGATGCACGTTGGAATGCTCTTTCGCGTAGTAATGATTGATGCGATCGATCACCTGCTGAGGCTTTTGCGACGAGGCTCCGTTATCGAAGTAAATTAAGGGTTTACCGTGCACAGTCTCCTGGAGTATTGGGAAATCTTGCCGCACGCGAAGAACATCGAAAGGAACCATGGTACAAAGGTACAACAATCGCTTATTTCGACGGAATCTAAATTAGCAAAAGTTATTTAGGTTGCAATTCGATGAAGGGAATGAGCATTTCTTCCATCGAAATACCTCCGTGCTGAAAGGTATCGCCGTAATGGTTGACAAAATGGTTGTAATTGTTGGGGTAGACAAAGAAGTCCGCCTCACGAGCAAACACGTACTCGTTCGATAGTTTGATTTGGGGAAGAAAGGCCTCCGTAGGTTTGTTGACAACAAATACGTCTTTCTTATCATAGCTGAGTCCACGCCCCACTTTGTACCTTAGATTAGTGTTGGTATTTCGTTCACCGACAATTTTAACGGGTTTGGTAACCTTTACCGTGCCATGGTCGGTGGTTATGATAAGTCGAACTCCGGCCTCTCGGAATTTTTGGATTAAATCGTGGAGGGGAGAATGCTCAAACCATGATTTGGTGAGGGATCGATACGCTGCTTCATCATTGGCTAATTCGCGGATGACTTCCATATCGGTACGAGCGTGTGAGAGCATATCTACGAAATTGTATACAACGAAGTTCACGTCATTGTCTTTTATCTGATTGAACTGTTCATTTAATTTTTTACCTGCTTCGAGATGGGTTATTTTGTGATAACTCCATTTGCATTGCTTGCTTAGCCGCTTTAATTGCTGCTCTAACAATTCTTTTTCGAACTGATTTTTACTACCCTCGTCTTCCTCATAACGCCAATATTGGGGGAATTTCTTTTCGATTTCCGAAGGTAGAAGTCCCGCAAAAAAGGCGTTCCGCGCATAATGAGTTGCCGTTGGTAAAATGGAATAGATTACATATTCTTCCTCCTTTTGATAGGATTTGTTGATAAACGGTTCGAGCACTTTCCACTGGTCGTAACGCAAATTGTCAATGACCAATACGGCCAGTTTTTCTTTTCCAATTTTCGGTAAAACCCGGGTGCGAATCATGTTGTGGAGCATGTATGGCATTTCTTCTGCTCCGTTCAACCAGTCCAAATAATGATCTTCGATGAAATCACAAAAGAGCTGGTTGGCTTCCTTCTTCTGCATCTCGAAAATTTCTTTCATCGCTTTGTCCTCGGCTTGTTCCAATTCCAACTCCCAATAAACCAGTTTTTTATACATTTCAGTCCATTCGTTGGCATCTAGCCGGTTGTTCAACTGCATTCCCAATTGACGAAATTCTTGCTGATAATTTACATTCGTTTTTTGAGAGACCAATTGTGCCTGGTTGAGGATTTTTTTCAGGCTTAGAAGGATTTGGCTTGGATTGACCGGTTTGATTAAATAATCCGCAATTTTACTCCCAATAGCCTCTTCCATAATGAATTCCTCTTCGCTTTTGGTGATCATAACCACAGGGACCAAAGGATTTGCTTCCTTAATTTTCGACAATGCTTCGAGTCCGCTAATTCCTGGCATGTTTTCGTCGAGAAAAATAACATCGTAACGTTGCTCATCTGCTTTTTCCACGGCATCGATACCGTTGGTTACGCTGTCCACTTTATAGCCTTTCGATTCCAGAAATAGGATGTGCGGTTTTAATAATTCAATTTCGTCGTCGGCCCAAAGAATTTTACCCATTGCGTTAATTTGTTTAAGTTTGTATCCTACTTGTAAAATTAAGCAATTGCTTCCTCTTAGTGCACCCCTGAACAAAAAGAAAATCATCAACGATCCAATCTACGGGTTCATTTCCGTTCCGGATGAATTGATTTTTGACGTAATGAATCACCCTTATTTGCAGCGTCTAAGAAGAATCATGCAATTGGGTTTGTCGAATTTGGTGTATCCAGGAGCCCAACACACTCGATACACACATGTTCTTGGGGCAATGCATCTTATGACCTTGGCAATAGGTGTTTTGCGAAGAAAAGGGCAAGACATTTCACCGGAAGAAGAGCGCGCTGCGCAATTGGCCATTCTATTGCACGACATCGGTCATGGCCCTTTCAGCCATGCCTTGGAATACGATATTGTCAACGGGATCAGCCATGAAGAAATCAGCAGCCTGTTCATTGATCGGCTTGCCGCCATTTTTGGGGAAGATTTACGTCGAGCCCAGCTAATTTTTAGCAATCAGTATTCAAAACCTTTTTTACATCAGCTGGTTTCCAGTCAATTGGACATGGACCGGATGGATTACCTGAATCGGGATAGCTTTTACAGCGGCGTGAGCGAAGGAATTATCGGAACAGACCGCTTAATAGAAATGCTTGCAGTACATGAAGGTCAATTGGTTTTGGAAGAAAAAGCCATTTATTCGGTGGAAAAATTCATAGTTGCCCGCCGATTAATGTACTGGCAAGTGTACTTGCATAAAACCGTTGTTGCAGCAGAGTACATGTTGATACACGCTCTGAGGCGCGCAAAGCATTTGGCCAAATCGAACGTTGATTTGTTTGCCTCACCGGCACTGGATTTATTTCTTCGCACCGATGTTACCAAAGAGTTATTTCAGCAAGAGGAAAAATACTTGGATGCCTTCGCTCAATTGGACGATCACGATATTTGGGGCGCGATTAAAGTTTGGCAAAATCACGAAGATCCTATTTTAGCCTTTTTGTGCACCAGCATTATTCAACGCCGCCTATTCAAGATTGAAATTTCCACCAATGCGTTTTCTCCTGATCGAATCGCCTTGGAAAAAGAGTTTGTGAAAGCACAAACGGGTTTTTCCGAAGAGGAGGTGGATTTTTTGGTGTACCATGATTTGTTGGTAAATAAAGCTTACACTAGCGGAAAACAGAATATTTTATTGCTCGCTAAGTCAGGGATATTGCTAGATCTTTCTGAAGCGTCCGACAACTTGAATATTTCCGCTTTGGCTAAACCGGTGGAAAAATATTTCCTTTGTTATCCATCGTATCATTGACGGCTTAATTTACCTGCTTTCCAATCTTGGATAAGCTTGGACCAAGCATACGGATTAAAAAGATTATTGGCAGGCAATTGACCGTTGGTATACAGTTTTGTTAACCGTTGGTTTTGTGCATAGCCGTAGGCCAACGATGCATCGTTGTTCAAACGCGCTGCGGTAAACGCCAAAGATTCGTTGGAAAGCTCACGTTGCGCTCTTCGCATGGCGTCATCGTAGGGCTTCATGTTGACGAAATAGCGCGCAAATTCCTCTCGCGATGGCCACGGATAAACGACCACTTCAGGCATATTCAACGTATCCTTTTCAAGCATGTGAACCATACTGTATCGGTTGTCATTGAGGCTATCAGGAATGATGTACGTTGAGGTTTTATAGCCAATAAAGTTAAATACCAGGGTGTCGCCAGGAAATGACACGAGGGTGAAAAATCCAGCATAATCGGAAATAACTCCCTTGTGCAGGGTTCGATTCCAGACCGTAGCGTAGGGAAGCGGTTCGAGATCATCATCTCCAATAATAACTCCTGAAATTTGAAGCACTTTCGACGAGTCAATGGGAGATTTTTGGGCGTAAATTATGCCAAAATATCCGGTGGCTAAAAGAATTAAAAACGCCTTCATGCTTGCAAGATTAAGCATAAAATCACCAAAATAAAATCTTTTTGAAATTATTAACATCCTTGCCGCTAACGCTTCGTTTTTTTTGGCTTAATTTTCTTAAATTTGCAAGAATTTACTAAGCTAGATTCAAGCATGGCGCTAAAAAACCTTTCAGAAAGTCCTCAGGGATTGACATTCGATGATGTGCTTCTAGTTCCGGCATATTCTGAAGTACTGCCAAATTCGGTTGTTTTAAAGTCTAAATTTTCCAGGAACATCGCAGTAAACGCACCGGTTGTATCCTCGGCCATGGATACTGTTACAGAACACCGTTTGGCCATTGCAATCGCTCAGCAGGGTGGTATTGGAGTTATTCACAAGAACCTAAGTATCCTCGAACAAGCCATCGAAGTTCGAAAAGTTAAGCGCTCGGAAAGTGGTATGATCATCGATCCGATTACCCTTCCTGAAACAGCTGTGGTGGCTGACGCACTAGCGATCATGCAAGAACACAGCATTGGAGGAATTCCTGTGGTGGATGCGCAGAAGATTCTGAAGGGAATTGTAACCAACCGGGATTTGCGTTTTGAACGTGATTTGCAGAAACCTATCGTGGACGTTATGACGTCTCAAAATTTAATCACCACGGTGGATGGTACGGATTTGGCTACCGCTGAAATGATTTTACAGGAAAATCGCATCGAGAAGCTTCCAGTATTGGATGCTAAACAACGACTGATTGGTTTGATAACGTTTCGCGATATAATTAAAGTTAAAGAGCATCCCTTTTCTTGTAAAGATTCTCTTGGTCGCTTACGCGTTGCTGCGGCAGTGGGGGTTACGAAAGACACCATGGACCGTGTCAAGGCCCTGGTAGAAGCTGGCGTAGATGCAGTAGTCGTTGATACAGCACATGCTCACACCCTAGGAGTTGCAGAGCAATTGAAAAAAATAAAAGAAAAATATCCCAACCTCGAAGTGGTGGTTGGAAACATTGCTACGGCCGAAGCGGCTAAATTTTTAGTGGCTGCCGGAGCCGATGCAGTAAAAGTAGGAATTGGACCGGGTTCTATTTGTACTACTCGCATCATTGCGGGAGTAGGAGTTCCACAGCTCACCGCAGTAAATGATGTGGCACGTGCCATCGAAGGCAGCGGGGTTCCCGTAATTGCCGACGGTGGAATTCGATATACAGGAGACATCGTAAAAGCCATTGCTGCAGGTGCAGATAGCGTCATGTTAGGAGGAATGTTTGCCGGTGTGGAGGAATCTCCGGGAGAAACCATCATATTTGAAGGTAGGAAATTCAAAGCTTACCGAGGAATGGGGTCACTTGAAGCGATGAACAAGGGATCAAAGGATCGGTATTTTCAAGAAGGGGAAAACGATTTGAAAAAATTAGTCCCTGAAGGAATTTCCGGACGTGTCCCCTTTAAAGGGTCCTTGGTGGAAGTCATGTACCAAATTACAGGGGGATTACGCGCTGGTATGGGTTATTGTGGAGCAAAAACGATTCAAGATTTGCAAAAAGCTACTTTTACGCGCATTACCCATGCAGGGGTTCGTGAGTCCCATCCACACGATGTTACCATAACCCGTGAAGCTCCGAATTACAGCATAAAATAGAAAATTAACGTTTATACAATTTATGAAAAAATCAGTTGTTGCTTTTGCCTTATTGCTTTCGATGTGCGGTTTTTCGCAGAAAGAACCCGTGGTATTGTCGGTGAATAAAGAGAAAGTTACCAAGAGTGAATTCTTGCAGATTTACTTGAAGAACAATACTAATCCGAAGTTTGATCAAGCTTCCATGGATGAGTACATGGAGTTGTTTCGTAAATTCAAACTCAAAGTCATGGAGGCAGAGGCTTTAGGCTATGATACCATTCCCAAACTAAAGCGTGAGTTTGAGGGCTACAAACGACAGCTGGCCATTCCATATTTGATTGATTCCGCTCAAAATGAATCCTTGGTGAAGGAGGCTTATTATCGGACGGCCAATGAAGTTCGATGTTCGCACATCATGGTGAAATTAGATCCTAACGCCACGCCAACTGACACCCTTGCGGCATATAATCGTTTATTGGCGTTGAAAAAGCGCATTGAAGGCGGGGAAGATTTTGCTGCAGTCGCGCGCATGAAGAACGGATCTGATGATCCTTCTGCCGCGGCGAATGGTGGAGATTTAGGATTTTTCACCGCCTTTCAAATGGTTTACCCTTTCGAGGACATGGCTTACAATACACCCATTGGTGCTGTTTCCGCTCCGTTTAGAACGAAATTTGGTTACCATATTTTGAAAACTACGGCTCTTAGGCCTTCGCGAGGATCCATTAAGGCAGCTCATATTATGATCAGCGTTGCCAAAGATGCGGATCAAACGACGAAGGATAATGCAAAGAAAAAAATCGATGAGATTTATCAAAAGTTGAAAAATGGAGCATCTTGGGCAGAGATGGTGGCCCTCAATTCTGATGACCCCGGAACACAAAAAAAAGGCGGGGAGCTTCCAGTGTTTGGTTCTGGGACCACACAGCGCATGGTGCCTGAGTTTGAAGAAGCTGCTTTTGCTCTTCAGGCAGATGGAGACATCAGTGAACCGGTTAAAACCAATTTTGGTTTTCACATCATCAAACGCTTGGAACGCAAAGACGTTGCGCCTTTTGAAACCGTAAAAAAAGAACTGCAAACAAAGGTCAACAAGGACGAACGTTCGAAAAAAACACAAGATTCCTTTGTTCGAAAACTAAAGGTAAAGTACCGCTACACAACAGGTCCTTCAGAAAATTTGGCATGGTTCGAGACCAACTTGGACTCAACGTATTTCTTAGGAAAGTGGAGTGCTAAAAATTTAAAAACGAATAAAACACTTTTCACGTTGAACGGTGTTTCTTTTGGTCAACAGCAATTCGCTCGGTTTTTGGAGAAGGGTTATCGTGGTTTGCGTAAGGAAGAACCCAAATTGCTAGTTGCAAACCAATATGCGGCTTGGGAGAAAGCAGCCATTTTGGAATATGAGGAATCGTTGTTGCCTTCAAAATACCCAGAGTACAAAGCGTTGGTGAATGAATACCACGATGGTATTTTGCTTTACGAAGTCATGCAAGATAAGGTGTGGAACAAGGCGGTCAAGGATACTGCTGGATTACGGGCTTATTTCAATGCCAACCGAGAAAATTATAAATGGCCAAAGCGCATTGATGCGACTATTTACGAGTGTTTGACTGAGTCAATTGCCATGGAAGTAAAAAGCATGTTGGCGAATGATACCATCAATTCGAAACACGTTATTGAGAAAATTAACAAAGATTCAGAGTTGAATTTAAAAGTAAAAATGAACAAATTTGATCCTGAAGTTACCCCCTCACTCAAAGGTCAGAATCTAACCTCAGGGGTTAGTAAACCTTATCTCTTTGAGGGTAAATATTACGTGGTAAAGGTCAACGCAGAATTGCCGGTTATGCGAAAAGAATTCAATGAAGCGAAGGGAAATGCAACTTCTGATTACCAAAATTTCTTAGAAAAGAATTGGATAGAAAGCCTTCAAAAGAAGTATAAGGTAAAGATTAATAAAAAAGTACTTTATAATCTAGGAAAATAATGAGGATTCCATTGCTCCTCCTATCGGTTTTCTTTTCTCTGGTCGCTTTTGCTCAGCCGGGTACATTGGATAAAATTGTAGCCCAAGTGGGGGATAATATCATACTTTTATCCGATATCCGAGAGCAAAGATTGCAAGCAGAAGAGGCGAAAATTGCCATTGATAGTTTGTTT
This sequence comes from Cryomorphaceae bacterium, assembly GCA_027485415.1. GTDB lineage: Bacteria > Bacteroidota > Bacteroidia > Flavobacteriales_D > Crocinitomicaceae > UBA952. Next base: position 20,737 of record JAIXRC010000006.1, read on the forward strand.
GATTGCCGTGTTTTAGAACAAATCATGGTCACTCAAATCTTGGTGAATCAAGCGAAGCTCGACAGCGTTGTGGTGAGCGATGAGCAAGTGGATTCCGATATGGAAAATCGATTGAGGCTCATTCAAAATCAAATGGGAGGACGTCAAAAATTGGAAGAGTTTTATCAAATGACCTACAGCGAAATTAAGGATAAGTTCAGGGAGATTATTCGGACGAATATGTTGGCGGATGAGATGCGAAACACCATCACTGCAGGTTTGGGGGTAACACCCAAAGAGGTCAAGGATTTTTTCCAAAAACTCCCGAATGATAGCGTGCCTTTTATCAACATGCAACTTGGTTTTCAACAAATTGTTATTTATCCAGAAATCACCAAAGAGGACAAAAAGATTGCCCTTGATCGCATTCGTGAGTTAAGGGATCAAATTGTCGTGCAGGGCAAAACCTTCGAGTCTTTGGCCAGGTTGTATTCTATGGATCCAGGAAGTGCGCCTATGGGTGGTAAAATTGCCGCTACCAAAGGAATGATGGTTCCTCAATTCGAAGCTACCGTGTTTAAGTTAAGGCCTGATGAGATTTCGGAGCCCATCGAAACGGAATTCGGTTACCACATTATTAAACTGATCTCAAGATCAGGGGATGATTTCATTTGCTTACACATCCTTATACGCCCGGAATTCAGTGTTCAAACCATGAATAAGGCATCACAACGCATGGATTCTTGCTATAGGATGTTGAAATTGAATGAGCTCACATGGGAACAAGCGGTGGCAAGGTATTCCAATGATGCATCTACTCGTCAAAACAAAGGCATTATTTCCAATCCTCGAAATGCTTCTCAATTGTGGGATATGGAAGACCTGAACGAAATTGACCAGCAAATCTATTTGTTGACCGATGCGATGGAACCAGGAGATATAACACAACCTAGTCTCTACATGGATTTTATGTCCCGTCAGCAAGGCATCCGCATTGTAAGGCTCATGCAGCGTATACCCGCCCACAAGGCCAATCTTGATGCAGATTACGCGTTAATCAAGCAGGCTGCAGAAAACGATAAAAAAGCACGAATACTGTCCGAATGGGTGAAAAGTAAAATTGGGAATGCCTACATTCGTTTGGTTCCTGAGTTTGCTTCTTGTCCACTTCAATATCCCTGGTTAAATCAATAACAATGAACGATACCGATAAACTACTTGTTTTAAGTGAGAAATACCGAAACTTAAAATCCGAAATTCACAAAGTGATCATTGGGCAAGACGAGGTGGTAGATCAGGTACTGATTGCCATGTTCTCCGGTGGGCATTGCCTGCTTGTAGGGGTTCCTGGTCTAGCAAAAACACTTTTGGTGAACACAATAGCCTCTGCTTTAGGCGTTGATTTTAACCGTATACAATTTACCCCAGATTTGATGCCATCCGATATCATTGGCTCTGAAATCTTAGATGAAAGCAGGAATTTTAAGTTCATTCCAGGTCCATTGTTCACCAACATAGTTTTGGCGGATGAAATTAACCGTACTCCGCCCAAAACCCAATCCGCTCTATTGGAGGCCATGCAGGAAAGAAGGGTTACCACCGCTGGAAAAACCTACGACCTTAACCATCCATTTTTTGTTCTTGCGACGCAAAACCCGATTGAGCAAGAAGGAACATATCCTTTACCCGAGGCCCAATTGGACCGATTTATGTTCAATATTTGGGTGGATTATCCTTCCATGGAGGAAGAGCTAGTCATTGTTAAGTCAACCACCTCAGGTATTACACCGCAAGTAAGTAAAATTGTAACAGGAGAGGAAATTCTTGAATTTCAGTCGCTCATTAAACGAATTCCCGTTGTCGATAATGTGTTGGAGTATGCGGTTGGTTTGGTCGCTAAAACCCGCGCCAAATCTCCGTACGCTGCAGAGTTAACCAAAAAGTATATAACCTGGGGCGCCGGTCCTCGAGCTTCGCAGTATCTGATTTTAGGAGCAAAATGCCATGCGGCATTGAATGGAAAATTCTCGCCCGATATCGAGGATGTTAAAGCGGTTGCTGTTCCGATTCTCCGTCACCGCTTAGTGCGTAATTACAAGGCCGAAGCCGATGGATATTCCATGGATGACCTCATTTTACAGCTCTTGTAGGGTTTTCCACAGCGAACATAATTTTGTTGATAATAAAAGCGGTTCGAATTAGGTTACGTATTTCGAATATCCTACTTTCGTTTAAACCTATGTGCTATGTTTGACGAGGAGGAAGATTTATCGAACGAGCAGCAATTAAATGCAGACGTTGAGCGTTTTGAGGCTCATCTATTTGGCAACCAATTAGGTTTTATTGACAGCGATCGAATGGAAGGAATCATCGATCATTATTTTAGTAAAGGTGAATTTTCCAAAGCAAAACGAGCTTCTGAATTAGCCTATACGAATTTTCCTTTTCAGCACCTTTTCAAATTAAGAATCATACAATGCCTTTGCGGAGAAAAGAATTTCAAAGACGCGTTGACGCAAATGCAACTTTTGAACAAAGATCAATTGCCGAGTTTTGAAGTCAACGTAACCTATGCATCCCTTTACCATCAAATGGGGAATACAAAAAAAGCCATTGCCTTTTGGTTTAAAGCACTGGAGGAGGCGGATGATGAAGAAAAAGTTGAAATTTATCATGACATCTCACTTGCATATCAACAAATCAATGATTTTGATGCGTGCATTGCGCTGCTTGAAAAGGCATTAGAGCAATTTCCTGAGGTGGAATCGCTGTTATACGAACTCGGATTCATGTATGACCGGTTGGACCGTCACACCGATGCAGTGCGTTGTTATCTATCCTACATCGATGAAAATCCGTATGCCTCCATGGCATGGTATAACTTGGGTAACAGCTTTTCCAAAAATGAGGATTACGATAAAGCGATTTGGGCTTACGATTATTGCTTGTTGATTTTTGATGAATTTTCCCCAGCTCACTTTAATTTGGGAAATGCTTATTTAACCTCCGGGAAAGTACACCAAGCCATCGATTGTTTCAATAGAGTCTTAGAATTAGAGGGAGATGATCCTATGGCGCTTTGTTACCTGGGCGAAGCGCATGAACAATTGAAGGAATTTGAAATTGCCATTAATTATTATCGCTTGTGTTTAGAGATTCAGCCCGATATCCATGAAGCATGGTTGGGTTTAGGCATCATTAAGGACCTGCAAGGCGATACCCGTGAAGCCATAACATTATTGAGAAAAGCTCAGTCGATTAGTCCAGATAACGCCTCGGTTAATCTTGTCTTGGCCAACGCTTACCATAAATTGGAACAACGTGAGGAGGCGGAATTCTATTATTTACGCTCCCTTTCGTTGGATTTTGACGATCCCGAAGCATTGCAGGACTATACCTTTTTTCTTTTGGAAGATTCGCCGCTTGTTGCCTTGAATTATCTCCAAGAAAACCAACAGGATGTTGAGTTTAACGATTATTATTTTGCCTTACTGACGCATGTACTAGTGCATTTAGGAAGAAACGAAGACGCTCTTTTGCTTTTTGCAGGATTGGTTGAGTCGGACAAGCAAATAGCTCAATTATTATTGGAATGGAATCCTAAACTCAAGTTTCATAAAGATTTTATAAATTTACTGAATGATTAACTTCGAATTACCGTTCATACCTGAACGAGGAACCAAGCCTAGAACGAAAGGTGTAACGATGATGATGGATAAAGGGCTCAGTTTAAAAGAAACCGAGCATTTCATCGAAGGGTCAGGTCACCTTACTGATTTGGTAAAGTTTGGATTTGGTACCTCCGCCGTTACTCCTCAATTAACTGAAAAAATTAAACTTTACAAGGAGGCAGGGGTTCGTCCTTATTTGGGAGGGACGCTTTTTGAAGCGTTCTATGCACGAAATTGTTTCGACGATTACCAACGTTTGTTAGATAAACTTGACTTAGACTTGGTAGAAGTATCCGATGGCTCGATCATAATTCCTCACAAGGAGAAATGTAAAATCATTAAAAAATTATCCAAAAATAGAACGGTCCTATCTGAGGTTGGCTCCAAGGATTCAGGGATTATTATTTCTCCGTTTAAATGGGTAAGCTGGATGAAAGCAGAACTCAATGCCGGCTCTTGGATGGTCATAGCCGAAGGTAGAGAGGCAGGTAATGTCGGGGTATTTCGTCCGAATGGTTCAGCTCATACCTTGTTAATCAACCACATCATGGCGCGGGTCGACCCCGATAAAATACTTTGGGAGGCACCTCAAAAAAATCAACAGGTTTGGTTCATTAAACTCTTCGGAGCGAATGTTAACCTAGGAAATATTGGTCCGCACGACATGATTCCTTTGGAATGCTTGAGGCTTGGATTACGAGGAGATACCTTCTTTGAATTTCTTCCGGATGATTATGCTGATCGGCTTAAACACGTCAATGACGACGATTCGTTAGAATTTGCAGAGGGATAGTTTTGTTGGTTCCCAATACCATTATTCGTGGGCACGAGGCTCCTGTTTATGCCGTAGCAGTAAGTGAAAATTATGTTTATACCGGATCCTCTGATTTTAAGATTCGAAGAACTTCTATTGTTGATCAGACCCTAGATTCATTCACTATTACAACAGAAAGTGCTTGTATTAGCATCGCAACGATGGGAACTAAATGGTTAGCTATTGGACTTTTAAACGGTGATTTCCACCTTATTGATGTCGAGGTAAATGTGGAGGTTTTGTTTTTCCCATTTGGTGAAGGTGGCGTTTTTTCCATTACTGAAGATATTTCGAATCAACGATTTTTTATCGGTTTAGCCTCCGGAAATTGTGCCGAAGTATTGACCTCAAATTTCAAGATAAACTACCTTAAGGCAACGGCATCCGATAAAATTCGCAAGTTGATCTATATTTCTGAAAAGCAGCGACTTTTAATGGCCTCCAGAGATGGGTGGATTCATCTTTTAGACAAGGATTCTCAACAATCTTCGAAAATTCTGCTGGCCCATGAGGGCGGCGTAAGTTCCATGGTAATGTCCGATACGGGAACGTTAATTACCGGAGGAAAAGACGGTTTCATTCGTGTTTGGGACGAAAGCCTATCCATGGTCAATTCCTTTCCAGCACATCGGGGCGTTATTTATGATTTACTTTTGATGGATGAATGGTTGGTAAGTGCTAGCCGTGATAAGTCCATAAAAGTATGGGATAGAAACAACTTCCATCCAGTTCAAAAAATGGTTGTGCATCGGCAATCGGTAAATGCTCTAGCGCAACAAAATGCACATTCCTTCGTTAGTGTTTCCGATGACGGCCAACTGATCTTTTGGACAAGGGATGAATAAATTGTTGCTCTTTCTTTTATATTGCCTAAGTTTTGGGTTAATTAAGGCCCAACAAGCTAATTTTTTCTCCCAATCCGAAATAGGAGTCTCGCTGGGCCAAATGTATTATATAGGCGACATCAACCCTTTCATTCCATTTAAACGAAGTCAATGGGCAGGTGCTTTAACCTATCGATATAATTTGCATTCAAGGATGGCGCTAAGGGCAAACTATACGCAAGGTTCCGTTCAAGCCAACGATCAAGATTCAAAAAATCCTTTGCTTCAAAACCGCAACTTGAATTTTCAATCGGATATTAAAGAACTTGCAGGAGGCGTAGAGTTTTATTATTCTACGTTTTATTTTGGACGACCCAATAGTCGTAAAAAAATTCAAGGCACGGGTTATTTGTTGGCTCAATTAGGACTTTTTTACATGAATCCCAAAACTACCTTGAACGGTGAAGAAGTAGAGCTTCGCCCCTTAGGAACTGAAGGTCAAGGAACCAGCCTGAATAAAAAAGGGACCTACAGTAATTTTCAACTTTGCCTCCCGCTTGGAGTTGGGGTTAAGGCGCAGCTCGGAAAGTTTGTTACGTTTAATGTGGATTTAGCGATTCGAAAAACCTTCACGGATTATTTGGATGATATTAAGTCTTCAACGTATGCAGAGGTGGCGGTTCTTGCAGAGAGCAACGGCGAAATAGCAGCTCAACTTTCCAATAGAAGCCTCGATGGAAATCCAAGTGGTTATCGAGGTAACCCAACGACCAAGGACTGGTACGTTTATGCTGGCGCTATGGTTTCGGTTCGATTATCCAATGGCAGGAAATGCTTCGAGCTGCACTAATAGTACTTGGTTTCGATTAAATAACGGGTAACGTAGTCGTGTATGCCATCTTCGAGGGAATAGAAAGGTTCACTATAGCCGTTTTCTCGTAGTTTTGACATGTCTGCACAGGTGTAATACTGATAATTTCCACGAATATCTTCAGGCGTGTCAATGAACGATATGTTAATGGGCATGGATAAAGCATCAAAAGTTGCCGTGGCTAAACGATAAAAAGGATTTGCCATCCCTGATCCTAGATTATAAATGGCTGAATTAGCTTGACCTTTCATTAAAAACTCAATCACCTTTATCAGGTCTTTTACATAAATAAAATCCCGCGATTGATAACCGTCTTCAATATCTTCTCGGTGGGAACGAAAGAGTCTCATAGAACCCGTTGCTTGTATTTGATGAAATGCATGAAATACAACCGATGCCATTCTTCCCTTGTGGTATTCATTGGGTCCATATACATTGAAAAACTTCAATCCCGCCCAAAATGGGGGGCAATTTGTTCGGGATAATGCCCAAAGATCGAAGGTGTGTTTTGAATGTCCGTATGGATTTAAAGGTTGTAATTTTGATAGCAATGAATGATCATCGCTGTAACCAAATTCCCCATTTCCATAGGTGGCAGCGGAAGATGCATAAATAAGCGGAATTTTGAATTTCGTACACAGCGACCAAATTTGTTGGGAAAAATGAACGTTGAGGTCGTTAAGAATGGTAAGATCCTGTTCTGTCGTATTAGTACGAGCGCCGATATGCAATACAGCGTCAATTCCTTCACCGTTTATGGAGAACCAATCTAAAAACTGCGTTCGTTCAATTCTTAAAAAGACGGGATAATCGGTGTAGTTTCGGAATTTATGGACTTGATGAAAATCGTCTACTTCAATGACTTGAAAGCCTTGTGACTTTTGAAAATGATGCACCAAACAAGAGCCAATGAATCCAGCAGCTCCAGTTACCACTATTTTTTTCATTAAAATAGACCGTGAATTTCTGCGTCTATCGATTGGATAATTTTACCCAAATCTTCGGGATTGTCGGTAAAGTTGTTGTTGTCGATATCGATAATTAATAATTTCCCTTTATCGTACGTAGATACCCATGCTTCGTAACGTTCGTTCAATCGTTTGAGGTAATCCAACCGGATGCTTTCTTCGTAATCCCGCCCCCTTTTTTGAATATGGTTAACAAGGGTAGGAATACTTGCTCTAAGGTAAATTAATAGGTCGGGTGCCTTCACAAAAGAATCCATCAAATTAAAGAGCGAGAAGTAATTTTCAAAGTCGCGCGTGGTCATTAAGCCCATGGAATGCAAGTTGGGGGCAAAAATGTAGGCGTCTTCGTAAATGGTTCGGTCTTGAATAACCGTTTTCTCTTGAGCGTGAATTTCCTGAATTTGAGAGAATCGACTGTTGAGAAAATATACTTGTAAATTGAAGGACCAACGCTGCATGTCCTCGTAAAAGTCGTTCAAATAAGGATTTTGTTCTACATCTTCGAAGTGTGTATCCCATCCATAATGCCTTGATAGCATGTTCGTCAGTGTTGTTTTTCCGGCGCCTATGTTGCCAGCAATTGCAATATGCATTGATTCAATAATTAGGCAACTAAGATACAAATAATAAGCTCATTTTACCGCGCTATTTTTCCTGAATTATAAACACTTCTATACCCGTTTGTGTTTTTATAAACAATTGATTACCAGAAATATACATATTTTCAACAGGATTTAATGTGGATATATCCTGCACGATAACATGCCCTTGAAGCGGAGAATAGTACCAGAGCATTTTTTCCTGGGTATACAAGATGCCATTTTTGTACGGCACCGCCTTTTCGAAGTTAAAATGGTAGGTGTTTACAACGTTGAGGTAGTCATCGAACAAAACCACATAGTTCCTATCCGTAAATAACCATAGACCTGTTTCATTTTCTTTCAATTGCAATGTTCCAGAAATATCCAATAAGCCGTTCAGGTTTCCTACCTGTTGTATCGTAGATTTATTTACGTAATTAATTAAGCGCAATTCGCTGTTGAGTTCGTCGAACAACCATAACATGTCGGGTCGTTTGCTTACGGCTATTTCCACAACATTGAAGAGTTCCATGGACTCGAATTTTAAGCACTCTCCGTTGAGAGTTAAGGTGTTGTCTGTGAAACAAATTTGTTGTTGGCTGGAAGAAAAAAGAACGATCTTCATCGCGTTTATTGCATCGATTTTATCGATGCGTTGAAGTGCTTTTATGCTTTGTTGATTTGGTAATCCGGATACTGAGGTAGCTTTGGTGATTTTTTCCTTATCCACGAAATACAGGGATTGGTTGTAATCAATAAAGCATTTTTCGGTACCCGTTGGAACCTTGATGAGGTGATGATATTTCAATTGCAATGCCTTAGGCTCGTTAGTTTGTGCCGAAATAAAACAAGGCAATAAAAGGAGGATTAGGAACTTCAAATTATGCATGGGTTAAGGCTAGTATTTCTTCGGCTAAATTGCGGTGGTTTTGTATTCTCGGAATCTTATGTTGGCCACCAAATTTACCGTTCATTTTCATCCATCGATCAAAGGTTCCAGGTTCAACCATCGTTATCTTAAGGGGCAACATGTTGAGATTATTCGCGCGTTTCGTTTCATAATCTGAGTTGATGCTGCACATGATTTTGTCCAACTCTTGAACCATTTCGGCGTCCAACTTTTGTTCTCGGTCGAATTCAATGATCCATTCATGTCCGCCAATTCCCGATGAGAATTCAAAGTAGGGCGCAACGGTGTAATTATTCACTTTGAGTTCATAAGCATTAATCCATTGAGCGATGGCTTTTTCAAAGTGCATAACGACTGCTTTCTCCCCAAATGCATTCACATATTGTGCCGTTCTGCCACTAATGATAAAACGGTAAGGTTCGATGGAGGTAAAAGTAATCGTATCACCAATAATATAGCGCCACAAGCCTGCACTGGTGGATATTACAACCGCATATTCTTTTTGCAGGACTATGTCATTCAGATCATGTACTACTTTAGAATTCAGTCCTTGGAAGTGTTCCATGGGAATGAATTCATAAAAAATTTGAGCGTCGGTCAAAAGTAAAAGCTCATTAGAATTCGCTTGGTCTTGCAAGCCAAAATAACCTTCAGAGGCATTGTAAGATTCCAAAAAGTTCATTTCCGAATATCCGATTAATTCGTTTAATTTTTGTCGGTAGGGCTCAAAATTCATTCCTCCATGTATGTACAGTTCTAGATGCGGCCATACTTCAATAAGCGATTGTTTTTGTGACTTTTCAAGCACAATTTTAGCGAAAGTACTGATCCAACTTGGTACTCCTGCTAGGATCGCTACATCCTCCTTGATGCTGGCTTCGGCCATTCGGACCAGTTTTTCCTCCCAATTAGAGTGTAATACAATTTCCTTTTCAGGCACCCTCCGGAATTCTGTCCAGAAGGGAAGGTTGTCGATGATAATCGCCGATAAATCCGCAACAATGGCTCCTTGGTCAATGTTTTGGATCGAGTTACTTCCACCTAAGATGAGGTGTTTTTTAGAATAGAGTTTTCGATGGGGTTGATGGTCATGATAACAAGCCAATAAATCTTTTCCACCGGAATAATGATTATTCTCAAGGCTATCTGAGGTAACGGGTAGTGTTTTAATACGCCCGCCAGTGGTTCCGGAACTTTTAGCAAACCATTTGGTGTATCCCGGCCATAAGACATCTTTGGCGCCATGTATGGCTTGTAAGATGTACGGCTCCAAGGAATCGTAATCCTGAAGTGGAACATTTTCCTTAAATTTTGTGTAGTCTGTTACTTGCCCGAAACCATGAACCTTACCAAAATTGGTTCTTTGGCCCGATCGAATTATATATTGAAAAACTTTTTCCTGGCAAACTCTAGGAAAATCACGATAAACCTCGATCCTTTTAAGACGGTATTTGATGTAGGTCGAGAAAAGCGTGTCAACCAACATGGGTTGGTTTCTTGTTAAAGATTAGCCAAAACAAATGATGCCAAAAATAATCGAAAGTAAAACAACGACATATATAATGGCTAAAGGGGCGGTAGCTTTATCAAAAATCTTTTTAGAAAGGAAATTATCGGACATAGTGATGGTTTTTAAAAATTAGTCTCTTCCTCCCAATAATCGGAGCAGGGTTAAGAATAGATTCACGAATAGGATGTACAATTGAAGTCCTCCAACCAGCGCCAGTTTATTTCTTGTTTGGTCATTGAACTCAGGGGAAAAAGCAACGTTCTTCAGTTGTTGCATTTGGTAAGCAATTAAACCTGTAAAAACGAATACGCCTACAATGGTTAAAATGAAGTCAAACATTCCATTGCCAATGAAATAATTGACAATTCCACCGATGATCATTCCAATCAATACCATGTAGAGGAGGCTTCCAAATTTGGTAAGGTCGGTTTTGGTAGTATATCCCAAAATGGCCATTCCAGCAAAAGCTCCTGAAGCCACGAAGAAGGTGAAGGCGATAGAATGCATCTCATACACGACGAAAATGGAACTCAAAGTACATCCCATTAACGCAGAGTACACTACAAATAAAAACAACAACATTTCTTGAGAAAAACGCTCTAAACCTCGGCTAATTAAAATGGAAATACCAATAGGTGCCAACATGACTACCCAAAAGAGAATAGAAACACCACCAGTGGAGGTCATAAATAAACTCATAAAGGTTGCTGGATTGCTTCCGATGGCATAGGCAATGACTCCAGAAATTGCCAAGGCGAGAAACATATAGGTGTAAACCGAGCGAATGAAATTACTCGCTACACTGGCTTGATACGAGTTGTTAGAATATTCTTGCATAAGGCTTTTTTTATTTCGTTGCTAAGTTAATAAATTCTTTTCTTGTTGCTTCGTTGCTTAAAAAAATTCCGGTGAAGGCACTGGTGGTTGTGCTCGAATTTTGTTTCTGTACCCCGCGCATTTGCATGCACATGTGGTTGCATTCCAAAACTACTGCCACACCTTTGGGATTCAAGGTGCGCTGGATGCAATCCCGTATTTCGATGGTAAGCCGCTCTTGCACCTGCAACCTGCGGGCATAGGCATCCACCACGCGAGGGATTTTACTTAGGCCAACGATCTTCCCGCTCGGGATGTAGGCAACATGCGCTTTTCCGAAAAACGGCAGTAAATGATGCTCGCACAACGAATACACTTCGATGTCTTTAACAATGACCATTTCCGAATATTCCTCTTGAAAAATGGCCTGTTCTATAAGCTCATCAGGTATGGATTCGTAGCCTTGCGTTAAGAATTGCAATGCTTTCGCAGCACGCTCGGGCGTTTTAAGCAATCCTTCTCGGTTGGAGTCTTCTCCAATTCCGTCAATGAGTGCTTTGTAATGCTGGGTGAGATCTTTAGCGTCCAAAAGTATAGTTTTGAGGTTCGAACGTGATTACGTTAAAAAGGTTTTTTTTCGCCGTAGTATTCCACGAAATTATTTTCCGTTTCCACCAACTTGATTTTTTCCAATTCTGCCCCGAAACCCGCGATTTTTGGGGAGAGGATATTCCAAATAGCGATGGCTAAGTTTTCAGTAGAAGCCATTATGCCGGTTAAAAAAGGAACGTCCAAATTCAGGTTTTTGTGGTCGAGATGGTCGATTACTTCCCTTCGTATCAGCGTGCTTAGGTCTTTCAGATTCATGACAAATCCTGTTGCTTCGTCCGGTACGCCGCTTACGGTAACGAACAAGGTGAAGTTGTGACCGTGCCAGTTTTTATTCGAACAGGCGCCAAACACTTCTTGGTTTTTTTCGTCGCTCCAATTGGGTTGCCATAATTTGTGCGCGGCATTGAAGGTTTCTCTTCGTGTAATATACACTCTATTCATCGTATTCAATTATTGTTCTATGGTTGCTTTTACGGTTTGGTCCAGGGTCATTTGATCGACACGAACCGGGACAAGTTGATTGACCAAGCTTGCGTCAAAAGGCCTCTCCACCTTAAGGTAGTTTTCGGTAAAACCGTACATTTTACCCTCGTCTTCTTCCTGCTCAAAAAGCACGTTCTTACTTTTTCCCAACTGCGAATGGTAAAATTGTTGTTTTTTACGGTCGCTGAGCCAATGCAATTGCTTGCTGCGGTCTTTCCTAACATGCATTGGAACAGGATCGCCCAATTTAACCGCGGTGGTATTGGCGCGTTCCGAGTAGGTAAAGACGTGCAGATAGGATATGTCGAGCGAATGCAAGAAATCCATCGTTTCTTGGAAGTCCTCATCGCTTTCCCCAGGGAAACCTACGATTACGTCAACGCCAATGCAACAGTCCGGATTGATACCTTTGATATGTTCTACGCGGTTTTGAAACAGGGTTCGGTCGTATTTTCGGCGCATCAGCTTTAGTATACGGTCACTTCCCGATTGCAGCGGAATGTGAAAATGTGGCATGAAGCGCTTACTTTTATTCAGGCAAAAATCAATGATTTCATTGGAAAGCAAGTTGGGTTCGATGGAGGAAATGCGAAACCGATCAATCCCTTCAAGGGTATCCAATGCTTGAATCAATTGAAAAAAAGTTTCATTACCTCCTTGACCAAAATCTCCGATGTTTACCCCGGTAAGGACCACTTCTCGAACCGGGCTGTCCACCAATTTCTTGGCTTCTTGTAGGGTTTCCGCAATAGAAGCGTTTCGGCTCTTGCCACGCGCCAAAGGAATGGTGCAGAAGGTGCAAAAATAATCGCATCCGTCTTGAATTTTTAAAAAACTTCGGGTGCGGTCACCAGCGCTGAACGACGGGTGGAAGGTCAAAGCGTGTTTGATGCTTTCGTTTTTTACGACTTGTTGCTCCAGGCCGAAATTGGCCTCGACTTCCTCCACAAGTTTGAACTTTTCATTCGCCCCTAATACCATGTTGACGCCTGGGATTTTGGCAATCTCTTCAGGTTTTAGTTGGGCATAACACCCCACGATGGCCACGTATCCGCTGGGATTAATTTCCTTGGCTTTTCGGACGAGTTGCTTGCATTTTTTATCGGCATTTTCGGTAACGGAGCAGGTGTTAATAACAAATACGTCGGGTGCATCTTCGAAGTCCACGCGAGCGTAACCGGCCTCTTCAAAGCTTCTAGCTAAGGTGGAAGATTCAGAAAAATTCAATTTGCACCCGAGGGTGTAAACCGCTACTTTTCGTTGAAATTGCATGTGCAAAAATACGCTAAAATCCTTGATTTTACGAAAGGCTGCGCGTTCCTTTTATTGCTAATTTTGTGAAAAATACACCCATGAGAGTTTTTAATAATGTGCTCGAGACCATTGGCAACACACCGCTGATTAAAATCAACCAATTAGCTAAAGACGTTCCCGCATTGGTCTTGGCAAAAGTGGAAACCACCAATCCTGGAAATTCGGTCAAGGATCGAATGGCCGTTAAAATGGTCGAAGATGCGGAAAAAGCAGGATTGATCAAACCCGGAGGAACGGTCATTGAAGGTACATCTGGTAACACCGGAATGGGATTAGCCCTCGCATGCATCATCAAAGGATATAAACTCATTTGTGTTTTGAACGATAAGCAATCGAAGGAAAAAATGGACATCCTACGTGCAGTTGGCGCCGAGGTCGTGGTTTGCCCAACGGCCGTCGAACCGACCGATCCACGTTCATACTATTCCGTTTCTCGAAGGCTCGCCACCGAGATTCCTAATTCTTGGTATGTTAACCAGTACGATAATTTATCGAATCGTACGGCACATTACGAACAAACCGGACCAGAAATTTGGGAACAAACCGAAGGAAAAATCACACATTTTGTGGTAGGAGTGGGAACGGGGGGTACGATTTCGGGGGTTGGAAAATACTTGAAAGAAAAGAATCCCAACATCAAGATTTGGGGAATTGACACCTACGGTTCGGTGTTCAAGAAGTATAAAGAAACGGGAATATTTGACGAGAACGAAATCTATCCGTACATCACCGAAGGAATCGGGGAAGATATTTTGCCGGCCAATGTCGATTTTGACGTGATCGATTTGTTTGAAAAAGTCACCGACAAAGATGCAGCCGTTTACACCCGTAAATTGGCACGCGAAGAAGGTATTTTCGTTGGGAATTCTGCAGGAGCTGCGATTAAAGGGGTTCTTCAATTGAGCGGACAACTCACCAAAGACGACGTGGTGGTTGTACTTTTTCACGACCACGGCAGCCGCTATGTGGGGAAGATTTTCAACGACGAGTGGATGCGCGAGAGGGGCTTTTTGGAGGAAAAAGTGTTGACTGCAGGTGAATTGGTCGCCAAGCACAAGGATAAGCCTTTGGTTACGGTCTATGCGGAGGAATTGGTTTCACATGCCATTGCTAAAATGCGTACCTATGGAATTTCGCAGATACCCGTAATGAAAGACGGTAAAATCGTTGGTTCGGTGAACGATAGCCACGTGTATCAATTGTTGGTGGATCAACCTGCGTTGCGCGATGCTTCCATTTCATCGGTGATGGGGGTTCCCTTCCCGGTAGTGCAAGCCCAAACTTCTTTGGAGGATCTTTGCAAGTTGATTAACAAAGACACTCCGGCAGTTTTGGTGGAACTCGAAGGAGGAAAATCGCACATTGTAACGCGTTACGACATCATTTCGGCCATGGCCTGATGAAAACGTTCAGGGATCAAATGGGACGTGAAGTTTCGGTAACGAGCTTACCCCAACGCATCGTTTCCCTCGTGCCGTCGATTACCGAATACCTTTTCGCGCTCGGTCTAGAGGAACGTGTCGTTGGTATTACGAAGTTTTGCATCTATCCGGAAGCGTGGTTTAAGTCGAAACCGAGGGTAGGGGGCACCAAAACTCCTGATTTTGAGAAAATCCAAAATTTAGTTCCTGATTTAATTATTGGAAATAAAGAAGAAAACAGGGTGGAGGATATCGAACGCTTACGAGAAATAGCCCCCGTTTGGATGAGCGATGTGAATTCCATCGAGGATATGTACGAATTTTTAGCGAGTGTTGCCGATATCGTAGGCTGTCGAGATAAAGGAGCTGAAATTATCGAACAATGGAAAGGATATTTCAAGGAGTACAGCAACCAAGGAGCTGGCAAAAAAGCGCTGTATGTGATATGGAAAGACCCCGTCATGGTGGTGGGAAAAGAAACCTACATTGATGCCTACATGGAGGCGGTAGGGTATCAAAATTGCGTTCATGAATCGCGGTATCCCATGCTAGATGCTTTGGAAAACTGCCAGCCGGAAGTGGTTTTGTTGAGCACCGAACCTTATCCGTTCAAGGAGGCTGATTTTGCTTATTTTCAAAGGATCTTTCCCGAGGCTGAAATCGCTTTGGTTTCCGGCGAAGAATATTCATGGTATGGCGTACGAAACATCCTCTGATATGCCGGTGCTATTTTACGACGGCAATTGTCCTTTGTGCAACCGCGTGGTGCGTTTTATTCTGGACCAAGAGCGCGCACCATTCCTTCATTTTTCAGCGCAGCAGCATCATGCTACCTTGGACTGGTTAGCGCGACATCCTGAATATGCAATGAACGAAGACACGGTTTATTATTACAACGGAAAAAATCTATATGCTCGTTCAAGTGCAGTTCTGCGATTAATCCCGACTTTAAAATGGTATTGGGGATTTTTATATGTGGGATGGTTCGTACCTAAAATGCTGCGCGATGCATTGTACGATTTCGTGGCAAAACGGCGCAAGAAATTTGGGGGAGAATGTCTTTTTGATCCACGGTTAAAAGGCCGTGTTTTACAATCCTAATTTCCGTTCAATGCCGTCGATGAAGGCATGAATCACTTTGATGTGAATTTCTTGTGCGCGGTCCGCGTATGCACTGTGCGGCGCACGAATCTCAAGATCCGCCAAGGAGGCCAATTGACCGCCATCTTTTCCAGTAAGAATAACGGTCTTCATACCTTTTTCTTTAGCTGCAGTTACGGCATGGATTACGTTTTTTGAGTTTCCCGAAGTGGAAATCCCGAGCAGCACATCACCCGAGTTACCTAAGCCTTCGATGAAGCGGGAAAACACGAAGTCGTAGCCATAATCGTTGGCCACACAGCTCAAATGGGAAGGGTCTGAGATGGAAATCGCGGCGAGCGCTTTACGGTTGTTTCGGTAACGTCCACTGAGTTCTTCCGCGAAATGCATGGCGTCGCACATGGAGCCTCCGTTTCCACACGAAATAATCTTACCACCGCCTTGAATAGCTTGGGCCATCCACTCAATGGCCTGCTCGATTTTTGCGTAATTTTCTTCCGTTTGAAATTGCTTCAATACGGATTCGGCTTCTTGGAAATGCTTGGCAATTGAGGACGTTGACATGAAGTTTTTTTCAAAAGTAAGAAATATTAGGATTTTGGGATGTTTGGATTTGAGTATGTTAGGACTATATGATTTTAGGACGTTGGGTTACAAGTGACCGGAAAGCGGCCCTTCGATACGTCCTTCGGACTACTCAGGGACCGCATTTTCCAAACGGCTTTCTGTCTTAATATCCAACTTTCCTTACCTTTGAGCATGCGTTCTTATCACAACAAAGTCGTTTGGATTACCGGAGCCTCCTCTGGAATTGGAGCGGCAATGGCTCGGGAATTTGCGAACCAAGGCGCAATTTTGGTGCTTGCTGCTCGCAATGTGGAGAAATTACAGCTATTAAAGGATTCCTTACCTAATCCTGCTTTGCATGCCGTTGTTTCCTTGGATTTAACGGATTTGTCCAAGGTGGATGACGTAGTTTCTTCAGTTATAAATCAGTTGGGTAGGGTAGACGTACTCGTGAACAATGGCGGCATAAGCCAACGTTCCTTGGTGGGCGAAACCCCAATCGAGGTGGACCGAAAAATCATGGAGGTTAATTTCTTTGGGGCTGTGGGCTTAACCAAGGCCTTGCTTCCAGCGCTTCGGACCTCAAAAGGTCAAATCGTTGTCATTAGCAGCATTTCGGGGAAATTCGGTTTCTTCTTGCGTTCCGCCTATGCCGCTTCTAAACATGCCCTGCATGGCTTCTTCGAAAGTTTAGCCCTGGAGGAAGAAACGTATGGCATAACCGTGACCATGGTTTGTCCAGGGAAAATCAATACCCCAATTTCCATGAGTGCGCTCAATGCGCAGGGCCAGCAACACAACGCCATGGACCACAACCAAGAAACCGGAATGCCGGCGGAAGAATGCGCTCGCCAAATTATACGGGCGGCACGAAACAACAAACCGGAAGTGTTGATTGGGAACAAGGAAATACTGGCGGTTTACCTAAAACGTTTCGTTCCGAGCATCTTTCGGAAAATCATACGTAAACAAAAAGCCACCTAGATAGAAAATTATTAGAAAATACGATTAAAGTCAAAGAAGTCCGTGAAATAGGAAAAAATCGTAAATTCGTTTAAAATAAAATTTCGATGAAAGTTAATCTTGCGGATAGTACGAGAGAACCATCTTTAAAGAATTTGCATCAACTCATGTTAGAGGTGGCTATCGATGCTAAAATTGAACATCAACAAATAATTATGAACCTTGAAAAATCAATCAAGGATCAGCTCGCAAAAATGCAAAAGGAGTTTCGTTCGAAAAAGTGAAAAAACCGACGCTAATTGTAGTTTGTGGTCCAAATGGTTCAGGTAAAACATCTATTACTCGAAAAATATTGAGGCATGAGTGGATTGATAATTGTACCTACATCAATCCCGATGATATTGCAAAAGATATTTTTGGGGACTGGAATGCTCCAGAAGCCATCATAGATGCAGCTAATTATGCTAAAGACTTAAGGTACAAACTGCTTCAAGATAACAAGAGCATCATTTTTGAAACGGTATTGTCGAGCCCTGAAAAAATAGAATTTATACTATTAGCTAAAGCCAAAGGTTATTTCATTCGTGTTTTTTTTGTTTGCACGGATTCACCAACAATTAATGCTTCGCGAATTGCTCGAAGGGTAATTCAGGGTGGCCATGATGTGCCGATTCCTAAAATTATTTCTCGGTATAGTAAGTCTATTGCTAATTGTGCTTTTTTGGGTAAAAAAGTTGATCGTTTGTATGTTTATGATAATTCGCGAGATAATAAGGAACCTTTACTTTTATTTCGCTCAAGTAGTGGGTCTATTAAAAAAACGTATCGGAATATACATACATGGGCATCGCAAATTTACAGTCAATTTAGCCAAAAATAGCGTTTGCTTTTTAATCTAACAATCGTTTTAAAACTTCCCCGTCTATGTCATGTTTTCCTGCATAGGTATGGACCTTAAATCCCATGGATTGATAGTGCCGTAGGAGTTGTTGCGCTGCTTCACCTTGGTAATATTCATCCTGCGTTCCTAACACAAAATGCAAGGGTTTTTTAGTGGGAAAGCTGCCTGCATCGATATCGGGTGGGAAAACGGCTGCCCACAATATGAGCTGGTCGAAAGCGCTTGGATTTTGTTGATACCACCGAGCCGCAGTTGCTGCTCCTTGCGAAAATCCCAACAACGTTATTTTCTTTGGTGAATAGCTCTTTTGAAGTTCGCTCAACAAGGCATTCAACCCTACAAGGTTATCTTGAATGTCCAGTTCTCGGGCTTCCTTGGTCATCCAACTGGCGCCCACCCTTCCGCTATATCCCTGTAAGTAAAAGCGGTGAGGACCTTCGGGGGCAACCACTCGACCTTTGGACTGGAGCCCTTGAAACTTTCGAAGGAAAAACTTGGCGAGTTGCCCGTATCCGTGCAAGGCAATCAATAGGTGCTCATGCGCTTGCTCCTGAATTTCATAGCGGTAGGTTTTTTGCGCCGTGTAGTGCTTTTCCATGGTTCGAAAGTAATCATTAATTTTATGCGCATTGAAAAAGGTGTTCGCTTCATTCATGGTGTTGGTTTTTCTTCAAGTAATTCTTCTTGGACCCATGTTTCTATTACAGCAAAAGCGTTGGAAACGACATATGATGAAGGAAATTAAAAAGCACCCGGAGTCCATCGATGCGCAAGAAATGTTCTTTACCGATGCAGCATTTTCCAGGCTTTCATGGCATGAGGGTAAGAAGGAGTTTGTGCATCAAGGGGAGTATTACGACGTAATCAACATTAAAACCGTTCGTGGAGGTACGGTGATTAAATGCGTTAAAGATACAGCGGAGTTAGAACTTGTTAACCGATACATACAGTCAGGAAAAGGTAAGCAGAATCCCTTTCAGCAACTCCTTAAATTGAGTTGGTTGAAAATTGTGATGGAACCTCAAGAACCAATGCATAATACCGTAATTCTCGTTTCGCAAATTCACGAAAAACACCTTTTTAACTACGAGTTTTCCGTTCAAGAAACAACGATAACCACCTTATCACCACCCCCAAATTTCTGCTAATTACCGCTAATCAACTTAATCAGTATTAGTTTTAATTTAAAGAAATACATCATGAAAAAATTATATTTTGCCCTTATGTTAGGGGCTTGGGCTATGGCCCTAAATGGGGCGTTATATGCCCAAAAATTGTATGTCTACGACCAAAATACCAACCTTCCCCTGCAAGAGGCAGTGGTAAAGAGTTGCGATGGTCAAACTAGGTTAAACCAAACGGGCGCTGAGGGCTATGTTACCTTGATTCAAATGGCGCCTTGCTATTTGTTGGAAGCCGAGGGATATCTGACGCGCTCGATAAGTGCCGATGAAATAAAAGCCAATTCGGGAAGAATTCCCATGTTTCCCAACCAACATTCCGTGGAAGAAGTGGTGGTTTCAGCCAGTAAGTTTACCGAAAAACGTAAGGACCTCGCGCAAAAGGTTCAGGTGATTTCCAAACAAGAACTCGCTTTAATGAACCAATCTTCTTCTGCCGATGTTTTGGCGAATTCCGGGAATGTGTTTGTTCAAAAAAGCCAATTGGGTGGAGGAAGTCCGATTATTCGTGGATTTGAAACCAATAAAGTCCTTTTGGTCATCGATGGCGTTCGTTTGAATAATGCCATCTACCGAGGAGGTCACCTTCAGAACGTCATTACCATGGACAATGGGGTCATGGATCGGGTAGAAGTGGTCTTTGGTCCCGGCTCTGTGGTTTATGGTTCCGATGCCATAGGTGGGGTTATGCATTTTACGACAAAGAATCCAACGTTGAGCGCTACCGAAAAAACCTTAATCAAAGCCAGTTCCTTTTCCCGATATATGAGCGCTGTAAACGGATTTGCCGCCCATGCGGATGTTTCGGTGGGTACGAGACGCTTTGGTTCCTTGACCTCGTTCACGTATTCCAACTTCGGGGATTTACGCCAAGGGGCACGAAGAAATGATTTCGTTGGTAGTTTTGGTGCGCGTCCATGGTATGTAGAGCGCATCAATGGAGTGGATTCGATGATCGTAAATGCCGATACCAACCTACAAGTAGGATCTGGATATACCCAATACGATATCCTGCAAAAATTCAGCTACCAACCCCAAAAAGGAGTCTTGCACAAAGTAAACCTGCAGCTTTCGAATTCGAGCAACATCGACCGTTACGACCGCTTGACCCAAACCAGCAATGGCTTGCCAAGATTTGCGGAATGGTATTACGGACCTCAATTTCGATTGATGGCCGCTTATACCCTAGAGTTGAGCAATTCAAGGTCCTTGTACGATGCCGCACGAGTTACCGTAGCGTACCAAGCCATCGAAGAAAGTCGAATGGACCGCAGGTACAAGAAGAATTTCTTGAATCACCGCATAGAGAATCTGGATATAGTGACCTTAAATGCTGATTTTTCGAAGAAAAAAGGATCCCATGAACTTCGCTATGGAGTAGATGCATGGTACAATCAAGTCAATTCATCAGCATTTCAAAAGGATATCGTCGCCGATACCACCGCTTCCTTGGATACACGCTATCCGGACGGAGGATCCACCATGATGTCTGCCGCAGCGTATGCAACACATACTTGGGAGATCAACGATAAATTAATTCTGAATGATGGACTAAGGGCTTCATACGTAAGTTTGAATTCTGCCTTCACGGATAAAACGTTTTTCCCTTTCCCTTTTAATGATATTGCTCAGAAAAACATCGCGCTAAACGGCAATCTTGGATTGATTTATATGCCTAATAAGCTTTGGAGAATGTCCTTGAATGGTTCAACTGCGTTCCGTGCTCCAAACGTTGACGATTTGTCTAAGGTATTTGAAAGTGTTCAAGGAACCGTGCTCGTTCCCAACCCTAATTTAAAACCTGAATTTGCCTACAATGCGGATTTTGGCATCAGCCGAGTATTATCGGAGGGCTTGGTGATTCAAGCGACTGCCTACGGAACCCTCCTGAGAAATGCGCTAACGGTAGGACAGGGAACGCTTAACGGATCGGATTCTGCCATGTATGACGGGCAGTTGAGCCGGGTATTGACGACTGCGAATGCAGGAAAAGCCTATGTTTATGGTGTAGAGGCGATGATTTCCGGAAAATTAAACGACCACCTGAGCATCATGGCCACGGTGAATTATACCAAAGGAAGAAATGTAACCGATAGTATTCCCTTAGATCACATACCTCCAGTATTCGGAAAATTGTCGATGGTGTACACCGTTGGTAAGCTACGCGCGGAATTGTTCATGAACTATTCGGGATGGAAGCGCTTAGCGGATTATAATTTCATCGGTGAAGATAATTTTGCCTACGCCACGCCTTACGGTATGCCTTCTTGGGCTACGGTAAATGCTCGGGTGAATTATAACATCACACGACAGTTAGCTTTGCAAGTAGCTTGTGAAAATATCCTCGATCAGAATTTTCGAAATTTCGCTTCGAACATTTCTGCGCCCGGACGTAATTTCATTGTAACGCTGCGCGGTAATTTTTAATTAAAAAGTATCGTTGGAAAAGACGAGGGGAGACCCTCGTTTTTTGAATATAACTAATCATTGCAACAACTGTGCGCATTAACCGGGTGCAAGGTCCCTGAGTCCGCCGAGGCGGATCGAAGGGCGCACCCAGTTATTTATTTAATCGCTTAATCCTAAATCGCTTGATTTTTCGTTGGATTTTTTGATAAAAAGATAAGCTAGAATCAATGGATTCTTCTTTGAATGGACGTTTACTGCGCAGTACAAACCATTGGTATTCATCGTGATGCCAAAGTCCATACTTCTCATACTGCATGAGTTCTAAGCCCGCAGCATCCAGTTGTTGAATCAAGGAAGCAAAGGGAACCGGTTGATCAATGACCTGCAAAGAATCGGCTTCTTTGGCGATGTCGTATTCGATGTAGTCGGGGTTTGGTAGGTTAATAACGAAGCGTGAATTGAGGCCCATTATCCCCGTGATTCGTTCGAATAAAGCGGCGTGCTTTTCCAATGGAATATGCTCAAGCACATCAATCAAGGTAATGAAATCAGGGCGCTTTAAGGTGGTTTCAAATGCGGTAATGTCTTGCGTGCTGAAGGTGATGTTTGGGGTGGCTATATGTTCTCTCCCATAGGCAATCGAGGCTTCGCTAAGGTCTATGGCGTGAATTTTTCCTTGGCTGATGGTTCGTTTCAGGAGGGAAGTCATCATTCCTATGCCGCAACCCAGTTCAAGTATTGTGGATGTTTCGTTCAATCCAAGCTTCAAAAGGCGTTCGTATACCCCGTAAATGCGGTCGTTGATCCCCGTTGCAGCTTGTTCCCGAACATAGCTGTCGTAAAAGGCGCTAACGTGTTCGGTTTCCATCTTATTTTTTCGTTACGTAGGTTTGTTTAGCGGGAAGGTAGAAAAATTCGTGCAATAAATTGGACGTTTTCAGGAGCTTCGGACGGGCAACAAAGAAGTTCTTGACCGTATCTGCCAGTTCAATCTTCGCTGCATAAATTTGAATGTTTTTCCGAAGTTGCAGGCTGCTTTCCGTGAATTGAAAGGCAAAGCCCTCAGCTCTTGGGGTTCCGATTTCATCGAATTCGGGCCATTCAAAAAACCGCGTTGGGGTGTGGTTGAGGACCGTGAAAAATGCGCGGTATCCGGAGTTGCGGATGCGGTAGGTGACCATGATGTCCTGGTAATTGGGGGCAGTTATGGGGGCGAATTGAATCTCCAATGGAACATACGGCGAAGAGGGTACCGCAATCGCGGGTGAAATTTGGTCGAGTCCTCCGTCGTAGTAAAAGAGAAGGTTGTGATTTCCCACAAAACCGATTTCGGCCATCTTTGCGGAATTGGGATTTTTCGCCGCACCTTCCAAAGCATGCTCCAATCGATTGACGGCGATGATGGCATCCTCTTTTCCGTCCGAATCGAGGTGTGCTTTGAAGATTTTAAGTCCGTATTGCTCCGTTACGGGAATCTGCAATTGCGCTTCCACGTGCCTTTTTGCTCGGCTGTTCAAATCATCTTCGGTGCTTTTTGTTTCCATAGCTGTCCGAGCAGGATTCTCAGAGGGTTTATCCTCTGATTGGCAACCCATGGCAAAAAATCCAATGGCAAAAATGATCCTAAACTTCATGTCCTAAAACCGTTTCCACCAACTCCAAAGCAACTTTTAATTGCTCTTCTCGGCTGATGCTTCCCGTATCAATTAATATGGCGTCCTCAGCTTTTGACAAAGGACTAATGCTGCGCTGTGTATCGTAAGAATCCCTTTGGGATAAATTGTTTTTAACTTCTTGAAAGGTTGATGAAGGTTGATTTTTTTGCATTTCCTCGAACCTTCGTTGGCTTCGGGTATCGAGGTCTGCGGTTACGAATAATTTTAATTCCGCCTTGGGAAAAACCACCGTTCCAATGTCTCTTCCATCCATCACAACTCCGCCTTCGCTGCCCATTGCCCTTTGCAGGTCCACTAATTTTTCGCGAACCTCCCTTACCGCGGCCACAGCGGAGACCACCTCTGATACCTTCGAGGAACGAATCTCAAGGCTCACATCGCGTCCGTTAAGCATTAAGACCTGGGTCGCATCCATGGTAAAGTAAAGGGAAATTTCCGGGAGTTTCGCAACCAATTCTGACACGTTTAAATTTCCCGAATCGAGTAAGCCCTGTTCTAAGGCAAAAAGGGCAACACCTCGGTACATCGCACCAGAATCTATGAAAATATAACCCAAGGCTTTGGCCAAGTCCTTTCCCAAGGTGCTTTTTCCGCTGGACGCATAGCCATCAATGGCAATGGTAATTTTCTTCGCTTGGACCATGGTTTCAAAGGTACGTATTTGAAGCCAATGTCGAGTTCTAAGCCTTTATTTTATTCCTTCACAAAGCGTACAATGGCTGCTCGTTCTTCATTGTACAAGCCAAGATAATAGGTTCCCGCCGCTAATTTATGCGACATTTCAAGCGTGTTTTTGGCGGTTCCGTTACTTGCACCCAATCGAAATTCGGAGACTAATTTTCCGTCGGTAGAGAACAGTTTTCCTTCCACAACCTCTCCTACCACGCCATCTACCTCTACGTTAAAGGTTCCGTTGTTGGGATTAGGGTAGAGCAATACGACGGACAGCCCGTGCGATGCATTTTCCAGTCCTTGGGTTTCTTCCACGGTTATTTGTACCGTTCCGATGCATCCGTTAACGTCTTTGATGTAGAGGGTGTACGTCCCCGGAGCCAAGTTCGTAAAGAGGGTTCCTGAATAGTAATTAGTTCCATTGATGCTGTACGTATAAGGCATGTTACCTCCGCTGCCGGTTACGGTAATGGTCCCGTTATTACCGGTCGAGGCCGTAGAAATTCCTGTAATCGTAACTTGCGTTGGCTCAACCACCGTTGTTGGAAAGGTTTGTGTGCAACCGTTGGCATCTTGAATTCCTACCACATACGTTGCAGCCGACAAATTGTTAAATGTTGCGGTGTTTCCGTAGGCGCCACCGTTTAAATTGTAGGAATACGGACTGGTTCCGCCGTTACCGCTGGCAACGATGCTTCCGTTGGACTCTCCGAAACAGGTTATTGCGGATGGAATGGCATTGATCGTTAGCGCATTAGGTTCGGTAATGGTCGTGCTGACGGTACCCACACAGCCGTTGGCATCTTTCGCGTAAAACGTGTAGGTCCCTGCGCTCAATCCGTTAAAGCTGTTGGATCCTTGGAAGTTAACACCGTTCTGCGAATACGTGTAAGCCGCTTGCCCTCCTGTTGCTGATAATTGAACGCTACCGTTGTTTTGTCCGTTGCAGGTGATCTGTGATGTTGTCGCGGTGGTAGTTATGCTCACCGGTGGATTCAAGTTAAAGGTTCCTTGTCCTTGGCATGCGTTGGCATCGGTAACCGTGTAATTGATGGTTCCTGCGGGAAGGTTCGAAAAAACGCCGCTACCCTGCGCAGCTCCACCATTGATCTGGTAGGTGTAGGGAGCGGACCCGCCGTTGACGTTTAGTGTGATTTGCCCGTTGCTGCCGGTACAACTGGGCTGGGCGTTAACCGTATAAGTTACGTTCAGCAAGTTGCCACCTACCGTAACGGTGAAGTTAAAAGCGTCGTTACAAGTGTTTTCGTCCGGGGAAACGCCGTTAGCACCGGTGGTAGAAAGCACAACCGCGTTGTTTCCTGCCGCTAAACCGTTGATGGTTACAAAAACGGTATCCGTACTTCCAATGGCGTTGAGTTGGTTGGAATTGAAATTGACCGTGGTCGCTGCACCTGCACCAATCTGCCAAGTAAGGTTGCCGCTGGTCACCGCCGTTGAACCAAAGTTTTGAACGATTACGCCAAGTTGTGTCGTTGCTCCGCAAAGGGTGGCGGGATTAACGACATAAGCACCGACCACACCGGCATCGTTGGCATCCGGGTTCATTTTGATGGCAGCAACTCGCGTACGGGTTGAATTCGCGTCGCGGTAAACCCCGGTGTAGTAAAACGTTTCTCCGTCAAAATCATCGATCGCCATGTGGTGGTAATCGCCCCAACGGGTATCGCCTGTTTTTGAGGAGGCTCCTGCGATGATAGTGGTTTCGGTCATGGTCATTTGCCCGAGCGGATCGCAAGGTTTTCTTCCGGTCATTTTAATCGAAGGAAAATCGCCGGCGGTGGTACTTGAAGTAGAATAAGCCATGATGATGTTACCGTGCTTATCGATATTGATGGCTGGCATCCAACGGTTGGTGGTCCCTGGTGCGTACGTTCCTTCTTGATAGAGGGACCAATTCGCCGAAGTACTTCCGCTAGGACGACGCAGTTCGCACCAGCGAACTCCTGATCGGTCGTTTCCATTAACATCCGTCACTAAACACGCCATTAAGGTTTGATGGGTTGAAAAAACGCGCATGGGTGCTTTGAACATGACCGTTTCCCTGAGGGGATCCAATTTCGTGTTGACACCGGGTTGAGGTACGCAGGTAAAACTCGTGAGTCCGCACAATTTGGAATCAATTTCCGCAATAGCGATGTCCTGTATTTTAGCGACGGTTGCCGTGGTGTTGGCCCAGTTGATGGTCATTTCCCAAAGTTCTATCCAGTCGTTGGTCGGGCTGTCCGGACTTCCATTGGTGTGTGATTCGTCGTCTCGGTGGCGAATGAAAAGCGGTTTCATACCGGCAGGAGCAGCAAGGTCTCCTTCGAGATCAACAGGCGTGATGGATTGAAAACCGAAGCCGTTCAGGGAATATCCGATGGGAATACCAATGAAAGGAGAGGCTGTTCCTGCGAGCAAATTGCTCAAACGCATGGCATAAATGCGTGGAGGACCACCTTCATTGGTAGAAACCAAGAAGGCATCTGAAGAAGGGCAAAAGCCCCATTTTGGATAGTCTGGAAAGGACGGACAATTGAACTGGTACGTATAATAGGCTCCCTGCGGATTGTTGGTTTGGGAAACATGAAGCAGTAGCTTGTTGCCCGTGTTGGAAAATTCCATCAAAAACCACCTTCTCAAGGGTTTGTAATACAGCACGATTGGATCTCCAAGGCCGGTTGGTCCACCCAAGGTTTGCATGGTTAAAGAGCTCGAAATTGTGGCTCCTGTTACTTTATTGAAAATCCGGTAAACGGCACCTCCTCCGGAGTTCGTCGAGGCGATGGCCACTGCGCTGTCGGCATCTACGGTTGGATCGGGGGGCGACATGTTTTGTCCTAAGCCGTTGCCTTGCCACAAAATAGTGGCGGCAGTCGTTTTCTCGGTAGACTCATGCTGTTGCCATACCCAATCAGGGTTATGGGTTTGAGATTGGTCAACCTGTACGTCTTCTCTTCCTTTAAAATTTGGTTTTAGCACGGTGTTCGCTGGCTGTGCGTCTTTCAATGGAATGGGAACGAGATGGCTAATACTCGGTTCGAAAAAACCATAAAACTCAGAATTTTGGGCACTTAAGTAAAGGGGAGAGCAGGCAAATAAAGCAAGTATAAGTTTCTTCATTTCATCAATTTAATGTCGATAAAGTTAGGTTATTTTTGTACAAGATTTTAACAAGTGGATAACTTGTTACTCAGTGTGAATGAAAGTTTGATGTATGAAATATGTAATGCTAATATCTCCGGCTAAAAATTTAAAGAAACAAGCGGCCATTGAACCGGAAAGGTTACTGACCCCTAGGTTTATGGCGGAGTCAAAGCTCATACACCGTTCTTTGGCAAAGTTAAAATTTCAACACATTGTTGACCTCATGGGCGTATCGGCAACCTTGGCAAGGGAGTCCTTGGACATGATTAAAATGTGGGATCACCGATTTCTCTACCGTGCGGTGGAAATGTTCGACGGTGAAGTGTACCGCGGGTTGTCGGTGGATACCTTATCGGAAGGTGCTCAAGAACGCATGAAGGACCAACTGCGGATTTTATCCGGGCTCTATGGAGTACTGCATCCAGACGATTTAATCGCACCTTATCGCTTGGAAATGAAGACGAAACTTCCCGTGAAGAAGGCGGAGAATCTTTACCAATTTTGGGGGAACAAGCTGGCGAAACAGTTGAGTCAGGAAGCTGATTATTTAGTTAACCTTGCTTCGGACGAGTACAGCAAAGCGGTATTGTCACATTGGGATAAGACCAAGGTCATCACGCCGGTTTTCATGGAGGAGAATGAAGGTAAACCGAAGGTGGTGATGATGTACGCAAAAAATGCCCGTGGAAAAATGGCGCGTTTCGTGTTGGAAAACAACCTTGAGCAACTAACCGATATACAAGGATTTGACTTGGATAATTACCGTTTCGTGCAGGATTTATCGCAGGAAAATCGTTGGGTGTTTTTGCGCTGAG
>JAIXRC010000124.1 GCA_027485415.1 Cryomorphaceae bacterium
AAAAACAAAAACACAAAAAAAGGAGACAATAAAACACATAAGACATCAATAAAATCACCAAAAAAACGTTGGTTTATTGTTTTATTTGTTTATGGTTATGCTATTGAAAGTAAACGAACTGAAATAGGCAGACGACTCAAGGAATATCCAGGATTCTACAAAGGAAAAGAAGGAAGCGGGCACACGATGCACTATACCATTAAGTTGGACGAACTAGAACCATTCTTGAAGAGCAAGCACCTACTGCAAGATCATGCATTCATGTTTGTTGA
The DNA here is from genome assembly GCA_027485415.1 of Cryomorphaceae bacterium. Lineage (GTDB taxonomy): Bacteria > Bacteroidota > Bacteroidia > Flavobacteriales_D > Crocinitomicaceae > UBA952. The sequence continues at coordinate 273 of JAIXRC010000124.1, forward strand.
CGATGAACGGAACATTGATGTTTCCATATAATGGAGACATCCCCCAAATATTGAAAACAAAAAAATACCTGATCATATGATAATAGATAAATTCCCTTTGTCATGGAGGGCGTCAAAGCGTTAGTAGACGTCAGTACTAGAAAGCGTTTGTTAAATAAAGCCAGGCTCACTGATCTCAATGCTTCTTCCAAAACGGCCAGAGAAGAAACGAGACGAGAAAGGGAGCAGTATAATGTGATCAATGTTGCAAAGAGGAACTCGAGGGCCGCCAAGGTGACAAGGGGGAATTATGACAAGAATGTCAGCAACGGCATGGATGATACCAATAACATGAACAATACTAATAAGAATAAAGGGCACAACGGGCGAGCCCGTGACAAGTACATTGGAATTGCTTGTCACGGAGCTGAGCTGAACGTTAGCACACAAGCAAACCCAGGCGAGAAGCCAAAGTATTACCGTATCAGACACCTGCTCCCTCCGAACGTCAAGGTGTTGACGGTGGCCGCTCCGCAATCTTCCGTGTCAGCCCATGACACATGGTTTATCAAGATGTTCAAGGAAGGGTCTACCGAATATATCGCTACTCTTTTCGAGCATTCCAAAGAAGGCGATGACGCGAGAGAGGCCCTGGCCCTGGGCCTCATGTACGGCGACCACCTGGCCTCCTACATCAGGATCAACGTGTACAAGGACGAATGTCCGGATATGGTGCTGTCCAGCTCTACCTGGGATGCTCTGTTGAATCCCAAGACACCATGCAAGGACATCCTGTATAATAGGAACAGCGACTGGCTGCCAGTACCCCGGGCTCGGTATGTCGATGCAATCGAGCTACCTGTGAATCACTTTCTTACAAGAGACGCGGGTAGCCCCAGGACCATGATGAATTTCATCCCCCGGTCCGAGCTGAAAGGTCACCCTTGCGCGACAGCCGTGTGCAAACGATTCAAAACGGGAGATATTCGACATGTCGCGTGCATGACGGAACTTACACACGCATTCCGCCAGGATCTCGAGGAACAGAGACCGTTGTGCAAGTGGGCGGAGATGAACCCCCACGAAGTAGTCATTCCTCCACGAATGGGTTTAGGTACAGGACCCGCGATCCAGGATGCGTCTAATTATCTGCACTACCGGTTTCAGAAAAATAAAGCAATGTCCGTATCAGAGTACCTGTTCTGGCGCCTCAACTTTTCCAAGCAAGCCGTCCGCGCTTATGGTAACAAGCGCCTCAACGGGCGGTACACGAACGCCAGGTTCCTGTTGTCTGATTTCATCAAGGCGGAATGTACGAACCCGAACAAGGTGTACAACATCGTTGTCTTTTCCTGCCGCGCTGCAATGCAACCATTCCCTATCTCTGCAAAAGATCTCGACAGAAAGAAATTAGAAGGTATGAAGCCGGTCCTGGTGCGCGAGGATACGATAAAAAAGGACTACAATGCAATCGCGAACGCTAGGGACCGTGAAATATCCATAAAACGCCGAGACTACCACTCGGCCTTGCAGAAAATGACAGAGGGAGCTCCCATGAAAATGATCAATCATAAACCAAATGCATCGAATAATAACTCTGGCCCAGCGTCAAACGAGCCAGAAAACATGAACTGGACGCCGACGAAAATGATCAATCATAAACCAAATCCATCGAATAATAATTCTGCCCCGGCGTCAAACGAGCCAGAAAACATGAACTGGAGGCCCTATTAATAGGTCCCAAATCTTGTTCTATTATTAGGCTAAGTAGAATAAAAGGAGAATAAAAAAAATTATCCTAGAAGGGTAAAGACCAATAGATCTATGTAGTTTCTCGTAAAGTATACATCCATGTCGGCTTCTTTTTCGAGGGTAACCTCGCCGCCTGCAATAAGGATCTTTTGCACCCTATCAGAAAACGCAGCTTGTGAATTATACAACCCGTTGAAGGTCTTGTAAAATGCCATTGGTATGAAGAGGCTTACATCCGAGTTGTTATACACCGCTACTATGATCCTTTTACTCATCCTGGACTTTCCCCTCTTGTCTTTGAAAAGGGAAGGGAATAGCAGCAGCGTAAACAGCTCCTGAGCGGGGATGGACATTGTCAGGCCGACCATTCTTGGCCCAGGGTTCACGAGGGATAAAGTGATGTTATCAGCCGTAGGTTTGAGCAAGTCCAGGAGTTCCCTTCCGGAGCTAATGGGCAGAGTTGCTTTGAATGCCTTGTCCCCTTTGGTCTTCAAGGTAATAAACAACTGCCTTGTTTCGAAAAAGTAATCTACAAAGCCTTCCATCAGCTTATTCTCTTTCCCTTTGCTGTCCATGAGGGATGGCTTAAATTCGGGCGTTTGCGACATGATGGATTGGATGTTGATGTGGGCATCATAGTCGTAGGTAATTTCTTCTTTTGTGTTATCTTCTTGGATCATCATGACAGGATCATCAGGATCATCTAGATCTAGGCCACTTAGGTAATCAGGGGTGCTTTTTTTATCGATATTGCGATCAATTACATCGGCAAACGCCTGAAGGAACTGTGCAACGACCCGATACGGCCCTCCTTGAACGATTTCACGGATGCCCTTGCTGGCAGCTCGCGCGCGCTCAATGTTTCCGGGATCCGTCAGATACCCCATGATGTGCTCTGTCAAATGAATTGGGAGATCAGGAGACTTCTGTTCTGTTGTGGTTGCATTTTTACTTGTACTTGTTTTTTTGGTATTTATTTTTTTGGTATTTATTTTTTTG
>JAIXRC010000021.1 GCA_027485415.1 Cryomorphaceae bacterium
CGATCGATATTGAAGTAATCCTTTAGGAATTCTATGCGCCATTTCGCATCATGCTCAAAAGCTGTAATAATCATGTCATACTTGTAGATCTTTACAAGCGGATAATCACTAATGAGATTCTTTAGGTAATACACAAGATCGGACTCAAATATCATTGGAAAGATCTCCGGTACTCTAATCTGAGACTTATTTACAATCTTCATAAGATAATTCGTAGATGAGATTGTAAGAGAAATCTTGCATAATAATAGTATGAATTCTTCATCATAACTATCCAGAACACTGATGCAGGCGTCCAGATATGCTCTAATACTTTTAGTATTCCCATACTTATGAAGTATTTCGATAGTCATAAAAGTGTTGCCATCATAGACACTTACGGGATCATTAGTGATGATTTTGTAAATCACTTTTGGGAGGTTTTTGCGAATGGCATCACACAAGGAGAGCTTCCGTGGCATACCTCTTATGTGTTTTTAGTTGTATTATTTTTTCAATTTTCAAAAGGCGGCGCTCTTACAGGAGGCCTCCATTCGGGCAATTGGATGCTGATTCTAGAGGCGGCCGTTCCCAGCAGATCAAATTTGTTGAGTCCGCGGCAGACGAAAAAAATTAGTCCTCAAGTGCGGCTCCCAGAATCCGCCTCCTTTTGGGCGTTTGGCGCCCTCCTATGGGTGTGCCGGCTATCGACTACCTCCCAAGACGCATTATAGAAATTCTTTCTGGCTCTCTCATATTCTTCTCCTCCTGGAAGAATTTCTAGGTCCTGGAGACGGAGAGCCTGCAGCCCTGCCTTAACCCGCAAGTGGCGCAGTTCTCGATTATTTCGCCATTTGTCCATAATATCGTTCCCAAAGTATTCTTTTTTGTACTCAGCATGAAGGCACAATAATGTCTCGGCCATCCTCTCTTCCCCATAATCCAAAGCACATTTAAGAGGAGTAATCAATTTATTTGCTTCGGTTATTGTAATGTTTACGTCAGCGCCATAACTTATGAGCAAATCAAATAAACGTTCATTAGTACGACAAATTGCACTTATGAGCGGAGGTCGGCGACCATCTGAATACTTGTTAGGATCTGCCCCATTTGCAAGCAAATATTTAATAATCTCACACATTTCATATTGCTTAAATTCCATATGATACGAGATATCAGCCAATTTGGGGTCTCCTCCATACTCAATTAATAGTTCCATCATCTGCATACTTTTAGCATACAAATATGACGGCGGCATTCTATAGCCTTTTGCAAAGATTCGGCGAATTTCATTAATTCTGTTATCTTCAATCAACAGAACCATTATTTGTTGAGCCGGGACTCTTTTTGTATCTAACAAATAATCTATGAATTTGCTCTTAGACTGCTTCAAATTTCTGGAACATATCTCTAGAAATCTGCCATCATCGTCATTTTCCAGAATAAATTGCAGGTAATTGACTTTATCATCGATGATATATTTAATAATCAAATCACTTATTTCTACATGTGGCAAAGAATCTTTAAACTCTTGCAGATTTTGTTCACTAATCGCATCTTCGATGACATATTTTCCGATGCATTCGTAAATTTCATCGTTTGTGAGTTCCAGAGAATCTTTCAGCACTTTCATAGAATTCATACTTCCACAAGAGAAAGCTTGAAGGATGAGATCCATGGCATCAATTCGACTGATCCAATGTGGTTTAATTTTTATCAATTGGTTCAGAAATCGAGAATTATCAAGAATAAATATATTTTTTATGACCAGATCTCGAAACTTATATGTATCCCCCCTGTCAATCTTTTCTATAAAGTTCAGCATATCTTCCATCAAATCATGCTTCACTCCCATATATGCAATAGATTCAAGACGTTCGGCTCCCATCCATCGATTAATAGCCGGCAACAGTATTTTTAGCAGTTTACGCACATCATCTCGACTCCCCCTTTCTCTAACATAGTACAATGTCAGAATGTTTTTTTCGCAGTAAATATCTGCGGCGTTTATTTTTTTGAGGAAGTTCATTTTTCCAATCATTAAATTCAATTTTTGATTTACTCAGACCCATAAAAAAGGTCAAATTCTTTAATAAATTCATAATAAGGTACAGCACATGAATAGCGATATTATTATGCTAATTTGTGAGTTTTGCCATGAACCGCCTCGCAAATTGCGCGATTTTTTGCGAGAAGAGGACCTAATATGGAGCTATCTTTCAGAAAATCCCGCAGCAATCGACCTCTTAAGGGTCAATCCTGAAAAGATCGACTGGTGGGAGCTTTCTGGGAATCCGGCCGCGATCCCCCTTTTAGTGGCCAATCCTGAAAAGATTAACTGGAGCCGGCTGTCCTCCAATCCGGCCGCAACTGGCCTATTGGAGGCTAATCCAGGACGCATCGATCCAATCAGCTTTCGTATGAGTAGGATAAAAATTGATGCAATTTCTTCAAGGGCTTCACTTGTTCCTAATTGGAGCGATGAAATGCTAAATGTCATGGATTGGTATACTCTTTCTTCGATGAGTGAAGCCATAGAAGTTATCAAATCGGAAATTCAGAAGCCTGACTCAAGAGTCAACATGGGCAGCTTCTCAAGAAATCCCCGAATATTCGAAGTGATTAATCCTACTCGCGAGTGGTTTCTCAAGAATAATGCCGGCAAAAATGGGGACATTCCTTGGTTTTCTGATAAGAAGCTCCACCTGGGAGCTCTAAGCGCGAATCCTGCGATTTTTGAAATTGACTTCCCAAAATGGAGGGCGCGAAAGAGGCAGTTTGTTAAATTCTGGGAAGCAATTTTTGGGAATTATATAGGACATGAATCGCCTTAGTGAGGATCTAATTTTCCTAATAGGAGAATTCTACCGCATGCCATACAAGCCTCTAGTAGATCTATCAGAGATGGATGTTTTTGAATTGTCGCGGAATCCTCGGGCCATCGATTATATCATTTGTAATATCCATAAACCCAATAAGGTGAGCCTCATGGGATTGTGCGATAATCCGGCGGCCATCAATATAATTTGCGGCCTGGCGCTAGACTCGTGGGTCTTGTCGCGAAATCCGGCAGCAATTGACTTTTTGAAAGCGAATCCTGAAAGAATCTGCTGGAAGGATCTTTCGGCTAATCCAGCGGCCATGGACCTTATAGAGAAGAATCTCTTCGTGACCGTCAATTGGGAAAATCTATCGATTAATCCGGCCGCGATAGACGTCTTGCTGAAATACTACGAGTGGGTCAACTGGCCTGCCTTTTCTGAGAATCCGGCGGCCGTCCCCTATTTGGGGGTACACCGGGACCAGATATATTGGGACCGGCTTTCGGCAAATCCGGCCGCAATTGACCTTCTGGCAGAGCAAATTGAGAAGTATGGTGGCATAAAAGAGGCCGTTCGCCGCAAGTTTCTGCATTTGGGATATCTATCTCGAAATCCGAACATATTTGAGTTAATTCCGCTGCAGGAATTGGTCCAATATCCAATGGTGCGATTAAGGGCTATAATGTGCGGATATGAGCAGATATCGCTTATTGAATTGTCCGGCAATCCGGCCATCTTTCAGGTTGATCATGAAAAATATAAGCAGAGATTTCCGCGATTTATGCAATTTTGCATTAAACTTTTTGAAAGCAATCAACCAGATTTTCAGGAAAAATGAATTTTTCTATCTATAAAAATGGACCAACTCATACAGGACATTCTCCCGATTATTAATCAGGATTTTTGTATTGCCAAAGTTCGGCTGTCTTCCCAGAAGCTAACTATTGATATAATTGCACGAAATAAGAGTTTCCGAACCGAACTGAAGAGCTCTTTCTTGTTTACTGTCAAAGAAATCTGCAGATTCCCTTCTTGGATGTATCGGATTTCGGCCACCTATGAAAACTGGTATGAAATGCGCAATTTCCTTCAATTTCTGGATAGTAAGGAAAAACTAGATCTGGATCTCCTCGAAAGTGCCATGAAGGTCATGTTTCCCAAGTTTGCTTTTGTGGAGCAAAATACAAATTCATTCATCAATAAATTCTGCAGTGAGGATCTTATGAAAAAGGTGCTTCTGCTGAGGCTTTAATATTTTCTTTCCTTTCCTTTCCTTCCCTTTCCTTTCCTTTCTTTTCCTTCTCTTTTTTTTCTCCTTCCCTTCTCCATCCCTCTTTGAAAATTTGAATATTTTTCAGATGTAAATCATCATGTTACCTGATCATCTGTTGATGCTTGTTGGGGAATTTGCGTCAGAACCCCCGATGAAGTTTCTTGATTGGATTCCCGAAGAAAAGATTGACTGGCCGCACCTTTGCGAGAATCCGGCGGCAATTCAATATATCAAAGAAACTCTACGAAATCCCGAAAAGCAAAAAAATGTGTGTTGGGCCGGCTTATCGAAAAATCCAGCAGCAATTCGCATTTTGGAAGATCCTGAGAATAGCGACAAAGTTCATCCGATGACAATATATGCCAATCCGGCGGCAATCCACCTGATGGACCTTGAGAATCCACTAAAACGCCTCTTATCAGAAAATCCCGCAGCCATCCGCATATTGGAAAACAATCCAAATTACATCGATTGGTACGGTCTTTCCGCCAATCCGGCAGCGATGCACCTTTTAGAGGCCTATCCCGGACAGATCAAATGGGCGCGCTTATCTGAAAATCCAGCCGCCATGCATTTGCTGAAAAAACCTGAGAATCTGCACAAGATATACTGGCCGTGGCTGTCTTGGAATCCGGCCGCGGCTGAGCTTCTGCGAGATAATCTTGATAAGGTTGAGTGGTACTGGTTGTCACAAAATGCGGGCGCGATTGATATTCTTAGAGAAAATATCCAGCAAATTAACTGGAAAGGGATTTATGCAAATGCGGCCATTTTTGAGATCGACCATGCAAAACGCCGCCAGAGATTAAAAAAGTGGGTCAAATACATGAACCTAATATTGAAAAACTGAATATATTTTTTTTGAAAGATATGTGGATTTCAAATGATCTCATACGATTAATTGGGGAATTCTATGTGGAAAAACCAATAAAGTTGCGAGATTGGATTCCTATCGAAAAGGTCGATCCAAGGATACTCCGGCAAAATGCAGGAGCCGGCCATATCATTAAAAAGTTGCAAGAATTGATATTTTCCCGTGATGAAATCAGAAGATTATCGGCCAATCCGGCAGCAGTGGCAATATTGGAAGATTACCTAGATTGGATTGATTACAGGCGGCTGTCCAAGAATCCGGCCGCAATTCATATTTTGGAGAGGTATAGTGACAAAATTTGCTACGAGACTTTATGTAAAAATCCAGCGGCAGTTCATATTTTGAAGCAGGATCTGTCAAAGATAAATTATCTGTATTTGGTCGACAATCCGGCGGCTATTGATATGATCGATCCTTCTAAGTTAAACCCAAATGAAATGGAATACTTTTCGCGAAATCCGGCGGCGATCCCCTATCTCAAGGCCAATCCAAGCAAGATATCATGGCCAAACCTTTCTTGTAATCCTGCGGCTGCTGAGCTTCTGGCGGCTAATTTAGACAAAGATATTAGCTGGAACCGGTTGTCCAAGAATCCGGCCGCAATTCATATTTTGGAGGCAAACCAAGATAAAGTTAACTGGCCCGGATTAATGAAAAATCCGGCAATCTTTGAAGTTTCCAAAAAAGATTATGACAGAATACTGGAAAAGTGGATTTCTTATTTCATACGTGTCATGAACTTGTAGTTTTTTTGAAATGTATGCATACAATAAAATATAAAAAAGATAAATGGACACTGTTCGCGAATATATCACAAATATGCCAGGAGAATACTCCGAAAACGTTAGTTCTGAATTTCTCCAAGCTCTAAAAACCCTCAGAGCTGACGAAGTGCGAGACTTTCAGAAAGAATTCCTGCCAATCGCGACATTTCTCGTCATGCATTACTCGGAGGCTGAATTCTTTAGTGTTTTGGATGAGCTGCAGGGGAGCGTTGATAGAGATGTTTTTAACGAGATAATCGACTATAGATGCGAATTTATTAACGGCGATCATCCCTTGGATGTTGGCTTTGATATCATGTTTGACTTACCTAAACTTTTGAAAACTATTGAAAAATACTATGGTTCGCGATACAATATACTGTATTATTTCACTTATTCGCCACTTGAAAAGATAATCCGAAGCGCTGGCATAGAAGGGATACAGTATATCGGCCGCACCTTGGGGTCGCGCCGAGAGCACTTCAATATGGAAAGGCTGCGCGATATTTATGTGAGAATCTTTGGAGATGAAGGAATTGGCAACGGAGAAATGGAATTGTAAAAAAATTATACTTTCAGCAAGATTCCAATATTGCGGCCGATTTCATAGTTAAACCAAAATAGATAATACCCCATTGGAATTGGCGTCACGGCGATGAAAATTACAAAGCTGAAGATATCCCTTTCCTTATAGGGAGAAAATGGGAGAAAGGCGCATATGCCGAAGTAAATATTTGTCAGAATTGCCATTCCCGCATAGAAGCAGCCATAATAGAAGCCGAATCGATTTTCTGAGCTTTCGCGAAACATTTTATTAGTTTCATGAATTCATTTTTTTCTTGAAAAGGAAGAGAAAAAAGTAATTTATTTAGGGTTTATCACATGCCATAACAGGAAGAGAGAATAGCATGCCAATTCCCATTCCGACCAAGGCTCCGGCCACGCCTACGATGCCAGTAGCTGATAGGACAATAAGAGTCACTCCCACTCCAATATTAGTCTCATCGAAAGGTGTATAGGGAATCAGGGCAAATATGCCATAAATAAGGCCAATAATAGTAGCCGCGGCGCTGCAGAGAACGGCGAAGATTTGGGCACAAAGTGGAGTTATCATGATTTATTATTCATGATAATTCACTTTTTTTCCGGAGGCGGCGTCTATTGAAAAAAAAGTGAAATTCGTGCCACAAAAAATGATCTTCTCTAAATTCGCCACCCAAGAGCCCTTTAAGCTCAACTCTCTGTGCGAGGCCGCTTTTGATTACTATTTTCATGATTTGCCGGTGAAATTGCTCCTTATTGAAGGAGTGGTGTATTACATGAAGCATTCGAACATTTGGCGAGAAATCGCATATGTTGAGGTTTCTCCTCGAGAAGCATATATCAATTATGAAAGTAACTGCTTTTCGGAGGATGCGGATACCTATATTTTGGAAGACAATTGGAGCATCTGGGATACAGTACATCACATCGTCAACACTTTTCTGGAAGAATACCAGGATATCCCAAAATCCAAGAAAGACACATATCACTGCTACGCATGCCCGGCCTTGATTGATCGCGAGAAAATTGTGGATTTGGACGATAAGTATGCATGCGTGCGATGCAGCTGGTTCTTCCAAAAGTTATTCAGAAGGGAGGCGCAGGCGTGCGCCCCTGCATTTATGGTTCCTTTGCTGCCATTAATAGCCGAATTTCTATAATTTCTTTTTTGCCTCAAAAAAGGCACCCATTCATATCAGCCGCTGGGGAATTCCAGGCGGCCGGCCCTGGGTAAAAAAATTAGATACCATCATATATGTATGAATCGTGTATTTTCTTTAATTGCCGGATCCAAGTATAATTTATCCTTCTTTTGACAAATTCTTTCTCAAGAAAGACCTCTTTATTGATCAACTTCCATACAGGCGACAATAATAGAATCTTTTTGAGCTCCTCTGGATTTTTTTTCAAATAAGAACCTATTTTAAAATCCGGCAACGGCGGCAATTTAACTTCTTCCCCATCAATATTCGCATATATAATATCGTCCGTACGTTTGGCGCTCATCCCAAAATATTTTTGCATATCTGTGGATAAAAAGAATGTAGATTTAATCAGATATTTCAAAGCTTCCAATATTTTCTTCACCAAAAGTTGAGAGGTGTATGAGATGATTATATCTGCCAAGCCATGGTGCAAATTCTTTTGGGATAAAACTTCTTTATAGAAAGAATCATCTGCCAAATCCTCATATTCCTTGGATTTGGGAGCGGGCAAATATAACTCAGCCTTAGGAAATGTTGCGCTAAATTCTTCGCAGATCACCTTTCTCTCGATATCAGGAATATCTATAAGAAAGTCCGCCAAGATTGTACTCAACGTCATAATCTTGGATTTATCTATGATAATTGTCATCACACGCTTATTTTCATAGGTATCCATCGTATAATCGATCAACAAATATTTCAATTGCTCCTTGATAGCATTAATCCCCTTGAACATCCAAATTGAGATAATTATATGGAATTTTTCATTTTCTGCGGTCTCAATTTCTATGCTAAAGTCATAATCATGCGTAAATTTGTAGTAATACTTCACCTGATTCATTTTTCTTGATTAAAATATTCAATTTTTAATATTGCCGAATCTGCAAAAGAGGCAAAAAGTGAATACTAATTGAGAAAAAACGATGAACTTACCTCGCGACATTTTGCTGATTATCGCGGAATATTGCGTCCGGCCGCCTATGAAGCTGCTGGATTGGGTGCCCTTGGAATATCTTGATATGAATTATATTGGCGCGAATCCGGGAGCAATTGACCTTATTGAGAAAAGACCACCGAGAAATATGCTCGAATGGTTGCATGTTTCTAGAAATCCAGCTGCGATTCACCTTATTGAAGCGGCATTAGCGGATCCCAAAACTGCAGGTTTTGTTAATTGGATCGCCCTCTCTCAGAATCCTGCTGCGGTCCACATCTTGGAAGCCGCGTTGGCAGATCCGGATAAAGCGCCAAAGGTTAGCTGGGATAATTTATTGAGAAATCCTGCTGCAATTCACCTTATAGAAGCGGTTTGGGAAGATCTCGTAAATTCCGATCGCATGAATTGGGAAAGTTTGGCCATGAATCCGGCCGCTGTTTATC
>JAIXRC010000080.1 GCA_027485415.1 Cryomorphaceae bacterium
AAAGACCAGCTTGATAAAGAAATTGATTTCTTAGGAGCTTCGTTGAGCGCAAGTGCCTCCAATGTTTACCTGTCGGTGCTCACCAAGCATTTGGACCAAGGATTATCCCTCATGGCGGATGTTACGAAAAATGCGTCCTTTCCGGAAGATGAATTCAAACGAATCTCAGATCAATTGCGCTCTGGTATGGTTTCCTTGAAATCGGAAGCTGCTGGCATGGCGGGAAATGCTACTGTGAAAGTTAATTTCCCCAAACATCCCTACGGCGAGGTTATGACCTTCACCACGTTGGACGCCATCACGCTAGCCGATGTGAAAGAATTTTATAAGTCGCACTTTACCCCACAAGGCGCTTACTTGGTAATCGTGGGTGATATCAACCGAGCTCAAGCCGAAAAGATGATCAATACCTATTTTGGAACATGGCAAGGTCCAAAACCAATCATTACAGAATACAAAGACCCAGTTAAAAGCAATGGCAATCAAGTGTATTTTGTGAACAAACCGGGTGCGGTTCAATCGGTCATTCAAGTGTCCTTTCCTATACCAATGCGCATGGGCAACCAAGATCAATTAGCCATGTCTGTTTTGAACGACGTATTTGGTGGAAGCGGGTTTGGAACGCGCTTAATGCAAAATCTTCGTGAGGACAAAGCCTTTACCTATGGATGTTATTCGGGATTGAACAACCAAGACCTTGGAGGCTGGATTTCCATCAGCGGAAATTTCCGAAATGCAGTTACCGACTCAGCGATTCAAGAAATAATTAACGAATTGAACCGCTTGTTAAACGAAACCATTACGACCCCAGAACTTGAATTAACGAAGGCGGTTAAAAACGGAAGTTTCGCCCGTTCGCTTGAAAGACCGCAAACGATTGCTCGCTTTGCCTATAACATCAGCAAGTACAAATTCCCAGAAGACTATTACCGGAATTACTTACAACGCTTAGAAAGTATCGATGCTGCAGAGTTGAGCCGCGTGGCAAAAACCTACATCAAACCCAACAACTACAACATCGTTGTTGTAGGTAACGAGTCGGTTTTAGATAAAATTAAAGCATTCGACAGCGATGGAAAAGTCACCAAACTTGACGAATTCGGTGATGTTAAACTCGATCGAACTCCTTCAGACATGGGGGTGAACGAGGTACTCGAAAAATACGTTTTAGCGATGACACAAAGCACCACTTTAGTGCAAGCTCAAAAGAAAATTGGTAAGGTAAAGAACGTAATGCAAAAGGCCTCCTTGAGTTCAGATAAAATACCATTTCCCTTAAAATCTTTCGACCTGTACACGAGCGCCGGAGTAAGGGCAGAAAGGATTGAATTCAACGGAAACGTGGCTCAAAGCAAGTATTACGATGGCATGACCGGTTTTGAGAAAAACATGCAGACAGGTAAAACCCCTTTTGACGATAATAAAATGAAAGCCGCCAAGTTGGAAAAAGCACTGATTCCGGAAATGGATTGGATGAAAACCGAAAATGCAACGGTGGTAAGTATGATGGGAATTGAACAAGAAAACAAAAAAGAATATTATGTTATCCGAGTAAGTACAGACCCCAAAAACGAAAGTTTGCATTATTACGAAAAAGGAACTTTCTTGAAATGGAAAACCGTCAAAACGGTGGTCAATAAAGAGGAATCGCTCAATGCTATTACAGAGTACAGCGACTACCGTGCGGTCAAAGGCCTCATGTTTCCGTACCAATCGGTATTGAATGCAGGTTCCATGACCTTTACGCAAAAAATTGACGAAATTCTCGTGAACGGAAAGGTGAATGTTGCTGAATTTCAGTAGTTCATTTTCTTACTCTTGTAAACAAACTTAGCGATAGAAAACGTTCGATATGAAACAGTACCTGCTTTGGTTCCTTTTCATCTCCTCGGTTGCGAATGTAAGAGGACAATTACTTTACACTATACAACCCAAGAACGGGAATTCCATTTCATATCTGTACGGCACCATTCACATGATGCCTGAGGGGCAATTTCAACTTTCCTCTTCTTTGCTCGAGGCTTTTGAATCGTGCAGTACCCTCGCGATGGAAGTTGATTTGAACATGGATTTTTCCGCCAAGATTGCCATGGCACAGCAAACCATTCTGCCTGATGGCAAAACCTTGAAAGATATTACCACTCCAGAACAATACACCAAAATTGTACGGTATTGTTTGGACAGTTGCGGAATGAGTAAGAAAAAACTCAAGCGTTACTCCAGAATAAAACCCTTCTTCTTTTCCAGCGCAATGTTGCAAGACCAATTAAAAGAAACCAAATCCTACGAACTCGAATTCCAAAAAATGGCCGAGAAAAGAAAGAAAAGTACCATGGGCCTCGAGTCGATACAAGTACAAATGGAAACCATCAATGCGGTTTCGCTTGAAGATCAAGTGAGCATGCTGTTGGACGGAATAAACCAACCGCAACAATACGAAGGAATGTTACAGGCTTACCTCGCCGAGGATTTAGACGGATTGTATCAGGATATTGTCTCGGAATCGGAGGGCTTTCCGAATTTCATCGAGGATTTCCTCAACCGAAGAAATCGGAATTGGATTCCTGTCATCAGCTCCCAAGTAGAGCGCGGCGCTACCTTCATTGCTGTTGGGGCAGGGCATTTACCCGGAGAACAAGGCGTCATTTCCTTGCTGCGAAATGCGGGATATACCATTACACCGGTAGTGCAAAAGAAATGATTTGGGTACTACGTTCGGTTAAGACTGAATGGTAAAAAGGTCGGTCTAAACATTAGAGGTATGAACTTGTTTTATAGTTAATTTTAAATCTATGACCAACGTTTTTGGAGACCCACTTATCCCTTGTTGCACCGACCCTATGACAGGCTATTTTCGGGATGGCTTTTGCCGTACTGATATTTCTGACAAAGGAAGCCACACGGTTTGTGCGTTAATGTCCGAGGAATTTTTACAATTTTCGAGAAATGTCGGCAATGATTTAAGCACACCCCTTCCCATGTATGATTTTCCAGGCCTTAAACCAGGAGATTTTTGGTGCCTTTGCGCTCTGAGATGGAAAGAGGCCATGGATGCGGGGTACGCACCGTTAATTCGACTAGAAGCCACATCAGAAGCCTGCCTCACTATGATCGATCTCCAAGACCTTGTTGCCCACGCATATAAAACGGTCAATGCTAAACCTTGAACATACTTACTTCGAACTTCCTCAACCTTTTTACACCCATATAAACCCACATGCTTTGCCAAAAAAGAAATGGGTTTTATACAACGAAGAACTCGAGTTTGCATTATTTCCTAAAACACTATCACCAAAAGAACGCTTAGAACTTTGCTCAGGAACGCTCAAAGAATGCGAAGGCCATATTTTCGCTCAAGCTTATGCTGGCCATCAATTCGGAAATTTTACGATGTTAGGAGACGGAAGAACCGCCGTATTGGGTGAGTTCCTGCATCAAGGGCAGCGTTACGACCTGCAGCTCAAAGGAAGTGGAACCACGCCATATTCTCGCCGTGGAGATGGGAGTGCCACCTTATCAGCAATGCTTCGGGAATACATGATGAGTGAAGCAATGCATCATCTCGGAATACCCACCTCTCGTTCGTTAGGAATACTGCTAACGGGTGAGCCCGTACAAAGAGAAAAAACACATCCTGGCGCAGTACTTACCAGAATAATGAAAAGTCACATCCGTATTGGGACGTTTGAGTATGCACGTTACTTTTTAGACATTGAATCCCTTGACGCACTTTTAAACTATAGTGTGAAGCGACACTATCCTCAACTTGTTGATTCAACCAACAAAATAGAAGAGTTCATATTGAGCGTCGCCAAGGCTCAATTTCAATTAGTAGCGCATTGGATGAGCGTTGGTTTTGTCCATGGGGTAATGAACACGGATAATACCTCAATAAGCGGCGAAACCTTCGATTATGGCCCCTGTGCTTTCATCAATCAATTTAAAAGAAATGCCTGTTTCAGTTCCATCGACCTTCAGGGTCGTTATGCATACGATCAACAGGGACTTATCGTGCAATGGAACCTCACTCGACTAACGGAAACCTTGCTTCCACTCATCGATAAACACGAGGAAAAAGCCCTAAAAAAAGGTCAAGAAATCGTACAGCAATTTCAAGGGCTTTGGCAGGAAGAATATTACAGCACTATGGTGCGAAAAATTGGATTCCAGCAAAAAAGTGAGGCTTCTAAAATCCTGATCGACCAATTCTTGTTACTGCTCGAAAAGGAAAAGGTGGATTTCACCCTCGGCTTTTCAAATTTATGTAGAACTATTAACGACGATGACTTTTGCCTACAAAGTTCACCCATGAAACGTTGGATGGATGCTTGGACAATCGAATTGGCCCGTCAAGGAATTAATCAAGAAGCGGCAGAATTGACCATGCGAAACGCGAACCCTGCCCGAGTTCCACGCAATAAATTCGTAGAGGAGCTTTTGGAAGAATGTGAAAAACAGGAAGGTATTGGAACAGCATTTCATCTTTTCTTGGAGGCAATTCGTGAACCATACCAAGCTTCGGAAAAATATGACAAAATGCTCAAACCTCCTGACGGCGATTTCGATTTGCATTACAAAACCTTTTGTGGAACATAAATAAAAATTATGATTCTTTAAATACACATGAACCCCGTTAAGCCTTACTTTTGTCTTGAATGAGTACCGAAAACATGAAACCATTGTCCCGATTATTCTCCATGCTCAAGGAGGATAAAACTGAAATTCGCAACATTTACATATTTGCGGTATTCAGTGGATTAGTAGGGCTTGGCCTGCCATTAGGAATCCAATCCATTGTCAATTTCATACAAATGGGAAGGGTAAGCACCTCATGGATCATTCTTGTCATTCTTGTCATGGCTGCCATCATAGTATCTGGGTTATTGAACATTGCTCAAATGAGAATTACCGAGAATTTGCAACAGCGAATTTTTGTGCGATCTGCATTTGATTTCACCCATAGAATTCCTCTTCTTGACACAGAAGAACTGACCAAGAAATACGCTCCGGAATTGCCCAACCGCTTTTTTGATACCATTACCGTTCAGAAGGGGCTTGCAAAACTGATTTTAGACTTTGCTTCTGCCTCCTTGCAAATTGTATTTGGACTAATCTTACTCTCGTTTTATCATAGTTTTTTTATTTTTTTCGGGATAGCTTTAATTTTGATATTGGGATTAGTTCTAAAAATAACCGCTGAAAGAGGTTTCAAATCGAGCATTCGGGAATCCAACTATAAATATAAAATTGTCCATTGGCTTCAACAGATTGCATACACGCGATTTAGCTTTAAAATGGCTGGAACTCCATCCTATCTCATGTATCGAACGGATAATTATTTAGTGGAATACCTTAAAAGCCGAAACGAACATTTTAAAGTTTTGAGGCAGCAATATTTTTACCTCATTGGTTTTAAAGCGATCATTGCTTTCGCTTTGCTTACCATAGGAGGCTTACTGGTTCTCAATCAAACCATGAATATTGGCCAATTTGTAGCCGCAGAAATTATTATTTTATTAATCTTAAGTTCTGTCGAAAAAATCATAGTTAGTTTGGAAACCGTGTATGATTTATTAACCGCAGTAGAGAAAATTGGTCAAGTCACTGACATCCCACTGGAACAAGAGTCTGGAATGGAGATCCCTGAGAATGAAACGGGATTTTCTATTAATTTCGACCGCGTTTCGTATCAAAACGAACTGAATAAAGAGTTGGTGTTGAACCACTTTGATTTGTACGTTAATGCCGGTGAAAAAATAACTATCGCTTCCGGTAATTCCGTATCAGCCAATATCTTATTTTGCATGATCGGAAAAATTTATACTGCACAATCAGGTAATATCAATATAAACAACATTCCAATTTCAAACATCAGCCATGAATTTTTAAGGAACCGTGTTGGGAACATGCTTCATCAAGATCTTCTGGTAAATGCAACCCTATTAGAAAACATCAGTTTAGGAAGGGATTACGTTAGTTTTAGCGAAGTACAAAGCGTTTGCGAAAGATTAGGACTGGATCATCAAATTCAACAATTAACCAACGGATATGATTCCATGTTGAACCCCGAAGGTCATTTTTTACCGAAAGACTGCATTCGTAAAATATTGATTGCCCGTGCAATTGTTGGGCAACCGAAATTGGTAATGCTGGAAGAACCATTGCATGACATCCATGAATCAGAGATGAATTTGGTGATTGAATTATTTTTATCAATGACGCAAACTACGTTTTTAATTCACACGGAGGATAAAAGGCTTATTGATAGAATGCAACGGCATGTTGTTATAGAACATGGGAAAAATATTCAATAATTTATTAGTCAGATGTTAAACAGTTCGCCGAATAATCCTAGTTCAATTGATGGCAAGCAATATGTATCCTATCAAGAGGTTGCTCAGGAATGCTCTACAAGGCGTTTAAGAAGAGGATTATACGTCATTGGACTTATTTTTTTGGTGATCATGTTTTTGCCATGGACTCAAAACATCCGTTCAAAAGGAGAAATTATTACCCTAAGACCGGAACAAAAACCGCAGACCATCAACACCATCATAGGCGGTAAAATCGTAAAATGGTATGTTAAAGAAGGAGATTTGATTAAAAAAGGGGATACGATTTTAGTGATTTCAGAAATAAAAGACGGTTATTTTGACCCAAAACTCATCGATCGGACGCAAAATCAAATTGATAACAAAGAACAAAGTGTAGTAGCTTATGAACAAAAAATCAATTCACTCGATCAACGTGTAGATGCATTGATTGAGAATTCGAAACTAAAAATTCAACAAGCGCAAATTAAATACCGTCAGGCTCGTCTTAAAATCACCACGGATAGCACAGAATTTGAAGCCGCTAAACTTAACTTTAACATTGCGAAAGATCAGGTTAATCGCTTTGAAAAGTTGTTATTAAAAGGTTTGAAATCTGAAACGGAAGTTGAAACACGGAGGTTGGCCATGCAGCGTGCACAAGCAAGCATGGTAACAGCCCAACAAAAATTACTTCAAAGTAGAAATGATTTAATTGACGCTCAAGTTGAAGTAAGTTCTACCAATGCGAAGTTTAGAGATGAAATCGCCAAAGCTGAATCGGAAAAAATGTCGGCCATGAGCGATATGTATGAAACAGAAGTGGAGGTCACCAAATTGCAAAGTCAAATTTCAGGGTATTCCGTACGCAGTGGGAATTACACCATCACCGCACCTCAAGACGGATATCTGACTAAAATTTTGAGCAGCGGGATTGGAGAAACCGTGAAAGAAGGTCAGGAAATCGCCACCATAATGCCTTCTAATTTCGATTTAGCGGTGGCCATGTATGTTCGACCAATGGACTATCCTTTGCTGAAAAAAGGTCAGAAAGTGAGAATGCAATTTGACGGTTGGCCTGCAATCATTTTTTCAGGTTGGCCCAATAACAGTTATGGAACTTTCGGTGGTGTCGTATATGCAGTTGATAATTTTACTTCGGAAAACGGTATGTTCAGGGTGTTGATTGGCCCCGACAAAAACGACCATCCTTGGCCATCCTCGCTTCGAGTGGGAGGAGGTGTAAACGCCATGATATTGTTGAATGACGTACCCATCGGCTATGAGATTTGGCGAAACATCAATGGCTTCCCTCCTGATTTTTACGGCAAAGACAATCCCAAACCCAAAAGCAATAAACCTAAATCATGAGGCAACAATTGCTCGCCGGGATATGCTTGATCGTTGGCATTTCATCCTTTGCTCAAACGATACGTGAAACCGACTTTATTGAAGGGGTTAAACGCAATCACCCATTACTAAGCATTGGTAAAATTCAGCCTCAAGTGGGACAAGCCATTTTATTAAAAGCCAAAGGAAATTTTGATCCCAAATTCTTTGGAAACCTCAACCAAAAATATTTCGACGGCAAACAATACTATTCCAACAGTGATTTTGGAATAAAGTACCCAACCTATCTTGGGCTGACGCTAAAAACTGGAATGGAAAGCAACCGTGGAAGCTATTTGGATCCTCAAGCAAAAACCCCTGCTGGCGGGTTATTTTACGGAGGAATATCCGCCAATTTAGGACAAGGCCTATTGATTGATGCTCGCCGTGCCGAATTGCGCAATGCAACCCTTCAAGTAAAATCGAGCCAGGAAGAACAACGGTTGCAAATCAATCAACTTTTATATCAAGCAGGATATGCCTACTGGGATTGGTTTTTAGCTAAGCATTCTGTCACCATCCTAACAGAAGCATATGACGTAGCGGTTCAACGCTTCGTGGCAGTAAAAACGACCGCCAATCTCGGTGATCGGGCATTCATTGATACCGTCGAAGCAGGATTACAGGTTCAAAACAGGCTCAGCTTACTCCGCGATGCGGAAGCTAACCTACAGGAACGAACTAATGTTCTTAAAACCTATCTATGGGATGACAACCTTGTCGTTGGTTCCCTTAGTTTGGAAGCAAGTCCTGAACCCTCCGCAAATATCACCCCCTCCAATTCCTTGATAGCCTGGAACGATACCCTGGTTATAAATCATCCGTATTTAAAAATTAATGCCTTTAAATTGGATATGCTGAATGTCGACCGTAAACTGAAAAGCGACCGCTTAAAACCTTTTGTTGAACTAAACTACAACCTATTGAACGAACCTGTTAATTACAATCCGTTTTCTGACTTGGACATCAACGATTATAAATGGGGCGTTTCGATTGCCATGCCACTTTTTCTCAGAAAAGAACGTGGGGACCTTGCACTTGCAGGACTAAAAATTCAAGAAACGGAAGCAGGAATTCTCAACCTACAAGCACAATTGTCGATGAAAATTAAAAACGCAATAATTGACCTCAATAATAGCGTTGTGCAATGGCAAATTTATCAACAAACGATGGACGATTCAAAACAGCTGTTAGAAGCGGAAAAGAACATGTTCGAAAACGGTGAAAGCTCTTTATTTCTTATCAATATGCGTGAATTGAGTTATATTCAATCTCAATTAAAATTGCTCGAATGGAAGGCTAAAAACCAGCAATTCAGATATGCCTTTGGTTTTGCAACAGCTACCCTATTTTAAACAGTTTACCAACACCTTTTCGTTGTTATTTTTTCAACATCGATGGGTTATTCAGAATACCATTTTTGAGAATAATCGTACATTTACCTTATGTCAAAGGTTCCCATAATTTGGATTCACAGAATTGCGGTCACCTTGCTTTTTATGCTGAGTTTTATCTTACTCCTCTTCAACAATGGCATTTTCCCCATCGTTTTCATAACGGCTCTTTTTTTTGGAGGAAAATGGCTCATTCGATATTTCACCCATCAACCTCTGTTGCGTTTTCACTTGCTAAAAAACTTGGCTTTGTTTCTTTTTTTCTTGGGGACTGGATTTTTTTTTACGATCCTGCGAAGTGAAACCAATTACGTGTATTTAATGAATAGAAGCACCCCCCTAATGGTGCTGGAGCAAGGAACATGGGTCGAGCTGGATAAGGCTTCATCCGTAGAAACAGAATTTTTGTACCAAGGTAAAAAAGCAAGTGTCCAAACCTTGAACATCAAACGCCGACAGACAGGATTGATCGGGGGATTCATTAATACGTTTAAATCACAACGCGTTAACGTATTTACCTTCGCACCAGACCACGACTTCTACCTTGTCGCCGATGTCGAACACCGAATGAAATCGTTGAATATTAATGAAGCTCAACGCATTCGATCCAGCAATTTTTTAATTAATGCCAGTTTCTACGACCCTAAAAATCATGCGGTAGGGGAAGTCATTTATCAAGGTAAAAAATATCAGAATGCGAGTACCTCTACGGGTTATTTTAAGGTAATTGATGGAGTCCCGCATGCTGGACCAAAATCTGTTTTCAACGATTTAAAAGGATTGGTAAACTATTCTTGTCAGGCTCATCCTTCCACCATGAAGGACGGCATTATCTTCGAATATATTCTGAATCAA
The DNA here is from genome assembly GCA_027485415.1 of Cryomorphaceae bacterium. Lineage (GTDB taxonomy): Bacteria > Bacteroidota > Bacteroidia > Flavobacteriales_D > Crocinitomicaceae > UBA952. The sequence goes on from JAIXRC010000080.1 coordinate 9,950, forward strand.
ACGCATCATAAGCCCTCATGGAATGTCCGTACTTACCGAAATTTAATTGGAGAAACCAAAGAAGGAAACATCGTAATCGTTGCATCGGGTAATGGCGGTGTATTAAGTGTAAAAGAAATTTCACAGATCGCGCAATTACTCGGCGTAAGGGATGCGACGCTATTCGATGCTGGAGTTGCCTTGCAATACGAATTCAACACCGATGAATTTAAGTTAGACTTTACTGCTTTCAATAATTCGCTCGACCTGGGTTCAGGTGTTGACCGCATAGGCATGAAACTTTTTAAGAAAAATTTTATACAACGATCACCGGTTTACATAGGGATAAAACTCAACGAATGAAACAACTGACTTTATTATTTGCTTTGCTTTCTTGTGCGTTCTATGGAAATAGCCAACCCCTCAAAGAAGAGAATTACCAAAAAGGTTTGGATTTAGCGAAGGCAGGAAAATACGAAGAAGCAATTATGGCCTTTACCAAAGCGATTGAAGTACAACCATTGGATGCTTATGCATGGTACAATCGAGCCATGGCTAAAAATATGATTGGCGAATATGAAACGGCCATTGATGACTTTACCACCTGCATTGGACTCAGCCGATCTTATGAGAAGGTATGGTACAATCGTGGTCTTACTAAAATGCATGTCGGCCAATACGACGGAGCCCTTTTTGACCTAAATCAAGCCTTGCAGATTCAACGAAATTACCCTGAAGCAAACTATTACAGAGCTTATCTTTATGAATTAAAAGGATTGTATGAATTTGCTTGCACCGACTACCAAAATGCGGCGGGAAAAGGCTATAAAGTTCCTTCGGAAAAATTGCTCGCATGCCAAGATACCAACTTTACGGGATTACTTAAGAATCCGCTATTAAAACTATCCAAAATCAGTAAGCGAAAATCCTACGGAACAAAGGAAAATCGCCCTATCGCTATTGGATCGCAAGAAAATGTCGAGCGTTATTTACGTTTGCTCCGTTCACCAGAAGGCAAATTTGTGCCGTTTGAAATTAAAAACCGTCATGCGCTTACGGTAGTAAAAATCACCTACCCTTTTAAAGGTAAAACGCAGGAAAAAACGCTGTACTTCGATTTGAATAAACCGTGTGACCCATTGATTATCAAAGGATTTAAAACCTTTAAGGAACTGCCTGTTGGTAGTCCTCCTTGATCAGGCGTCCCACAATTTTAGCCCCATTCAAAGCCAAAGGAATTCCACCTCCCGGATGCACCGTTACACCAGCGAAATAAAGTCCCTTTACCTTAGTGGCAAAATTGGGATGTCGGTAAAAGGCTGCCATAGAGGAATTGGAACTGTTCCCATAAATAGACCCTCCCTTACCATTATAGGTTTGTTGCAATGTAATGGGGTCATTGATATGTTCGGTTCTTATCAATGCCTCAATATCTTGATGTAGCATTTGTGACAGCTTGCGAAGGACTTTTTTTCGTAGTTCTTGAACCAAGTTCGACCAATCCTGTCCTATATCCACAGGAGCGTTAACCATGACAAACCAATTTTCGCATCCTGATGGAGCATCCGAAGGTTCAACTTTACAACTTATGTGAATGTACACGGTTGGATCATCGAACAAAGTTTTATCCTTAAAAATTGCTTGGAATTCTGCTTTATAATCCTTGGAAAAGAACACGTTGTGAACCCCAAGTTCCGAAAATTCTCGTTCAATACCCCAATAAAACACAACGGCAGAGGAAGACATTTCCTGACCCAGTATTTTTTTTGGCCTTTCAATATGGGGCAACAATCGCTCATACGTCTGGTGAACATCCGCATTCGAAACCACAATATCAGCACGTTCAAATACTCCGTTAACTTGAACACCTTTCACACGTCCATTTTCGGTCTCGATGGACTGAACTTCGGAATCAACAACAAATTCTACCCCCAATGAACGAGCTGTTTCTTCTAGATTTCTTGAAATAGATACCATCCCCCCCACAGGAAAAAATGAGCCAACATTTAACTCCAAATGTCCAATAATACTTAGCAGTCCTGGAGTTTGATAAGGATCACTTCCGTTGTAGGTAGCGAAGCGATTTAATAACTGTACCGTTTTTTCATGTTGGAAGTAACGCTTTGAAAATCCATTCATTGTGGTTAAGAGACCATAGTTCGGAAGGTACCACAGCGCTCTTAGAATTTTTGATGTGAACAAATGCTTCCAACGGTGCAATGATGTTTCTATGAAAACAGGATATAATGCTCGGTAATTTTTTTGAATGCGTTTAAGATATTTCTTCGATCCAGCGTAAGACTCCCCAAGCTCTTCCACCAAACACTTTATCGTTCCCTCTGTTCCCGATGCGACATTCAATCGTGTGCCATCTTCAAAGAAATACCTGCCCGATTCTGGAAGAGCTGAATAGGTTAAGGTATTACGAGATTTGCCCAATTCCAGCAGTTCATCGATAAGATGCGGCTCCGTAAAAACCGATGGTCCCATGTCAAAGCGATATCCATTGAAGGTACGAGAATGCACTTTACCCCCTACAAAACTGTTTTTCTCATAAACGGTCACGTGCATGCCCATGCTTGCCAAACGAATGGCTGTGGCAAGTCCACCTACCCCACTTCCAATAACTTTAACCGTTGGATTCATTGACTTTATAAAAGGTAATGAAGCGAAAAAGTTCACCTAAAACCCTTGTTTTTCAACAAAATTAGGCTTTTTTCAACATTTTTGTAGATTTTTCAAGGCTTTCAGGTTTGTGGGTAAGATATTAGGATATATTTGTCCCGTTAAACGTTTTTATTAACCTTTTAAAAAAATTCATTATGAACAAAGCGGAATTAGTTGACGCAATTGCAGCGAACGCAAACTTGTCAAAAGCTGATGCAAAAAAAGCGCTTGATGCGTTTGTTGAAGTTTCAACCGGAGCGTTGAAATCTGGAGATCGTATCTCTTTAGTTGGTTTTGGTTCTTTCTCTGTTTCTGACCGTAAAGCAAGAAACGGAAGAAACCCTAAAACAGGAGCTGTTATCAAAATTGCTGCTAAAAAATCAATCCGTTTCAAAGCAGGTGCTGAATTAAACGGTAAAGTAAACTAAGAAAAGATTACTTCAAACGAAAGGGAACCTTTGGGTTCCCTTTTTTTTTCTTTAAACATTCGGCATGTCTTTTCTAAAGCTTACACAGAGTAATTTATAACAACGACAACTTTGCTATTCTTTGATGAATTGAAGGTTCCTGCTTTGTGCTCTTGAAAAAGAAATCTTTACCGTATAATGACCTGGAATTAACCCGGAAATATCCATGCCGTTGGTGTAGATTCCATGCTGAAGAACACGTCCATCGATGGAAAACATGGTATACGTTACATCGGAATAATTCGAAATTCCAGCAAGATACATCCAATCTTTACCGGGATTAGGATACAACTTCAATTCAGAGAAGGCTCTCCAGTCCAGTGCTGCATTTTGACATGCTCCAGGTTGATAATTGCTCACACCAAAATAGTTCTGTGCAATGCACGCGTTTTGGTACGTTACGGAATCACAACCACAAACCGGCTCAAAAATTTCGGGACAAAGCACGTTTAAATTAATGAGGTTTGTATCAATGCAATTCAAGGAAATGAGGGTGTCATTTGCGCACAGGTTGTTGCAGGCGTAAAGGGAATTGTAAAAGTATCCGCTGTAATCTATGCCATTGCTTCCGATGGTACTGCATCCTGAAACGGTGAAACACGAATCGTTTTGTCGAATAATTCCTAAAGGCATAGCACATGCGCCAAAATTAACAGTATCAGGAACCGCTAGGCAGGTATCCAATTCCAAAGGCTGACAAGGTCCGGGGGTCCATGAGGTAACACCGCCGTAATAAAATGCCTCGCAATCGTTGTTGTACGTAACGCTATCGCAACCGCAAACAGGATCCACTACGTCTGGACACAGAACGGAAACATCGATTTGCGCTGGATTTATACAATTGTTTTGAACGCAAGCCCCAGGAGTCCATGAGCTCACTCCTCCATAATTGAATGCTTCACATGAATTACTGTAAGTAACACTATCACAACCGCAAACGGGTTCATAAATGGCTGGACAAATAACCGATAAGTCCACTTGAGCAGGGTTTATGCATAACAGCGGATTGCACGGACCAGGAGCCCATGAGGTCACCCCACCTAGGTAGGTCGCTATGCACGAATTGTCGTAGGTCACACCATCGCAGCCGCAAACGGGGTTATACACCATCGGACAAATGGCCATCGAATCAATCAAAGAGGGGTCCACACAAGGCTGGGCTAAAACAGTCCAAGGGTATAGTCCTAATAATATAAGAATGCTTAATTTTCTCATGCTTTAACGTGTTCTAATTCTCCTTCTGAACGGGCAATCACCGCGGTGGCAAGGCAATTACCCAGAACGTTAACGGAGGTTCGTGCCATGTCCATTACGGCATCAATCCCTAAAATAACGCTTGCTTTTTCGGGGTCTAAGCCCATCGAAGCCACGGTTCCCGCAAGAATCACGAACGATGCACCACGTACCCCAGCGACCCCCTTACTGGTTAACATCAATACCAAGCAAATGGAAATCTGCTCACCTATGCTCAAATCTATGCCCGACATCTGGGCAATAAAAACCGAAGCTAAAGATAAGTAAAGCGTTGTTCCGTCCAGGTTGAAACTGTAGCCTGTTGGAATCACAAATCCAACGATATGCTTTGGAATACCGAACCGTTCCATGTTTTCCATGGCTTTGGGTAAGGCTGCTTCACTGCTCGCTGTGGCAAAAGCCAAGGTAACGGGTTCAGATACGGCCGATAAAAACTTTCGAATTGGAATCTTGGCGAAGAGCGCAATAGGCAACAAAACGGCAAGAATAAAAACCAACAAGGCCAAGTAAAGCGTACCAACCAATTTCATCAGGGACATTAAAACATCGACACCGGATTTAGCTACCGTCGATGCCAAGGCTCCAAAAACGGCGAGCGGAGCCAAATACATTACAATATCCGTAAACTTGAACATGACCTCCGCCAAACTCTCGTTCATGCGAAGCATGGTTAACTTATGTTGTTCGTTCTTAACCATGCCCAATCCAATCGCAAAAATCACAGAAAATACAACAATTTGTAGGACAGAATTTTCAAAAACCGATTTAGCAATATTTTCCGGAAATATCTCCACAAAATGGTCTTTCTGTTCGGCCTTTTGCGCCAGCAATTCCTCGGATTTCGCTTTATCCTTAGAACTTGCCGTTACTTGAACTCCTTTTCCTGCCTGCGTTGTATTGATCGCCAACAATCCAATAAACAAAGCTATGGTTGTAACGATTTCAAAATAGAGAAGGCTTTTCAATCCCATGCGACCTACTTGTTTCAAATTGCTATGACCGGCAATTCCCACCACTAACGTCGCAAAAATTAGAGGAGCAACCAAGGTTTTGATAAGCCGAAGGAAAATCTTGGCAAAACGTTCTAATTCAAGGGAAAATTCTGGAAAATCCATTCCGACCTCTATACCTAAAACCATTGCACTAAAAATCCACAAGGACATTTTTCGGCGCACAAAGGCGATCAAAAAAAGCAAGAACAATGCAACAAATCTGAAGCTTTCAATAAGCCCAAAAGGCGCATCATCCCAATATCCCTGAAGGGCAAAACCGGAGAGTAACAACCCAAAAACCAACAAATAAGTTCTCAGCGTAGCCCATCGCTTAATTAAATTCCACATGGGGTAAAGGTAGGAAATTCCAACTTTGATTCCCAATATGTATCTTTGTTCAAAAAACAACCATGGGTATTTCTAACAGCGAATTGGAGTTCAATTTTAACGAAGATCGCATGCGGTTGAGAATTCGCAACCTTGAACAAACCTTGGAAAAAATATACCTTGGCGGAGGAAAAAAACGCATTGAAAAGCTTCACGAAGCCGGAAAACTCACGGCGCGCGAACGTATCGATTTATTACTTGATCCGGGAACGGATCGTTTTGAAATGGGTGCCGTTGCTGGCTACGGAATGTACGAAGAACACGGAGGATGTCCAGGTGCCGGGGTGGTAGTGGTTATTGGTTTTGTCGCCGGTCGCCAGTGCATCGTGGTGGCCAACGATGCTACTGTTAAAGCTGGAGCTTGGTTTCCAATTACCGGAAAGAAAAACTTGCGGGCTCAAGAAATCGCCATGGAAAACCGTTTACCCATCATCTATCTGGTGGATTCTGCGGGCGTTTATTTACCTTTGCAGGACGAAATTTTCCCGGACAAAGAACATTTCGGTCGTATTTTTCGCAACAATGCTGTGATGAGTTCAGAAGGCATTGTACAAATTGCAGCGGTTATGGGAAGTTGCGTTGCTGGTGGGGCCTATTTGCCCATCATGTCCGACGAGAGTTTGATCGTAAACAAAACGGGAACGATCTTTTTGGCAGGGTCGTATTTGGTTAAAGCTGCCATCGGGGAAAGCATCGATAACGAAACCTTGGGGGGAGCTAGCACTCAAACCGAGATTTCTGGAGTATGCGATTACAAAGTTGAAACCGATGAAGAATGCTTACAAACCATTCGCGATTTAATGTCCCGTATTGCCAAAGCCGAATCTGCGGGATTCGACCGAATTGAAAGCATTGAACCCTTGGTATCAGCACAAAACCTCTATGGTATTATGCCCGACGAACGCTCAAAGCCCTACAAAACAAGAGAGATATTAAAATGCATCGTGGACGGATCCGAATTCACGGAATACAAAGAAGGATTTGGAAAAAGCATCATATGTGCCTATGGCAGGATCGACGGATGGAGCGTTGGAATTGTAGCCAACAACCGGGAAATCGTTAAATCCGCCAAAGGAGAAATGCAAATGGGTGGCGTAATTTATTCGGATTCTGCGGATAAAGCCGCACGTTTCATCATGAATTGCAATCAAAAAGGCATTCCCCTGATTTTTCTTCAAGATGTCACCGGATTTATGGTGGGTTCTAAAAGCGAGCACGGAGGTATTATCAAAGACGGGGCAAAATTGGTTAATGCGATGTCGAACAGCGTAGTTCCAAAATTCACCGTGGTACTTGGAAATTCTTACGGTGCAGGCAATTATGCTATGTGCGGAAAGGCGTATGATCCTCGGTTAATCGTGGCGTGGCCAACGGCTGAAATTGCGGTTATGAGTGGAGCTGCAGCTGCTAAAACCTTATTGCAAATCGAGGTAGCTACGTTAAAAGCTAAAGGAGAAGAAATTACGGAAGAGCGCGAAAAGGAATTGTTTAACCGTATTAAATCACGGTATGACCAACAAATTTCGCCCTATTATGCCGCCAGCCGATTGTGGGTAGATGCCATCATTGACCCCGTGGAAACCCGCAAAATTCTTGCCCTGGGAATTGCCATGGCAAACCATGCAAAACCCATGAAACGCTATAATGTCGGGGCCATTCAAACGTAAAATGCTCGGTTAGGCCAAGGTGCTTTCCCTATAGATATGAAACGTATGGTTTTTGGTTTTTGGTTTTGCATCGTGAGCCACGCTTGGCTCTCACAATCACCGCTTGATTTTAGTGAAATCGATGCCTATGCGCGAAACTGTCCTAAAGACCGGCAAACAATCGCCTCCATCGTTGATTATTTTCAAGCAATCGAAACGACTCCTATAGAAAAAGCTCGTTTAATTTATACATGGCTCACCGAATTCGTAGCATACGATGATAATGCGTTCAACACCAAAAAATATGGGGATTATTCGCCCGATGCGGTGGTGAAATCGAAACTGGCTGTTTGCGCAGGATTTGCCAACGTTTATCAAGCATTGGGAGAAAAATTAGGGCTGGACATTGTCAATATCACAGGTTGTGCAAAAGGTTATGAGTACGAGAACGATATAGGTAATGATGTCGAAGAATCGATCAATCATGCTTGGAATGCCATCAAGATCGACGGTCAGTGGAAAATCTACGATGCAACATGGGGTCAGGGCTCAGCACACACCAACCCCAATGGAAAATTGGAGTCCACAAAGGAATTTTCCGACCATTGGTTCCAAGTGGACCCTAAAGTGGCTATTTATTCGCATTTTCCGATATACTACACGCATCAGTACCTCGAAATTCCTCTGACTTTCGAGCGATTTGTAGAAATGCCCCAATTAAAACCAAGTCATTTCCTCCGACAATGGCTAAATCCTGATGAAATTCTTATGATTGCTCAATCCAAAAGCCCCATGAATTTCGCCGACTATTACGAGGTCATCGATCACGGAACGGTCAAAGCACCCATTGACCGCAAGCTCAAAAAAGGCAAAACCTACTTATTTGAACTGCAAACTCCTGATTTACAAAACGCGTTTTTAGTAAACAGCAATGAAGATTTGATTCCTTTCACAAAACATAAAGAAACGTACACTTTTAGCCTCAATCCTAAGGAACCCGGGGAATACCAAATCGTAGTTCATCGAAAAGATGATCATCGATACACATTGTTAACCTACGAACTGGAATAATTTCCGCTAGTAAGTCAAGGAAACCTCGTGCTCTTCAATGAGTTTACGTAAATTGATGAGGGCGTAGCGCATTCTTCCCAAAGCTGTGTTGATGCTAACCTCTTCCATTTCAGCTATTTCTTTGAACGAAAGGTCTTGGAATAATCGCATATAGACAATTCTTCGCTGTACTTCGGGTAATTCCTCCATGAAACGAACTATTTGCCCTTCCAATTCCTGCTTGCATTGTAGCTCCAGTACGTTCAAGTCATCCGTTGAAAGACGGTTGAAAACGGAATACTCCTCCGAACCGGAGCGCGTTTCAGAAAGCAATTTAACTTTCTTGTATTTTCGATAGTTATCAATGATCAGGTTGTTGGCGATGCGCATAACCCACGGTAAAAACTTCCCCTCTTCGTTATAACTCCCAGATTTCATGGTGGTTACCACTTTGATGAACGTGTCTTGAAAATAATCCAAGGCAACATCACGGTCGTGGATCTTAGAACAAATAAAACGATATATGCGGTCTTTGTGACGGTTAACTAAGATTTCAAAAGCTTTTTCGTTTCCTCGAATGTACAACTTAACCAAGTCCTGATCTTCCAATGATGATAACAACATAATTTACTATTTATCCAAAATTTGGGGTTAAGTAAACGTGTTGTTTATAGGCGAGAGGTTTAAAAGATTAAACGTAAAATTAAACTTTTCTTGTGGTGATTCCTCAAGCTTTAACTTTTTCGTACTTTCATCGAATATTTACAGGAATATGTCGAACAAAATCCTTTGGATCGGTTTACTTACCTTGATTGGATTTCCATTGGTCGGCTATCTTATTCGCTATGGTTTTTCACCTAATGAACTGTCAGATTTCATGCAAATCCAACATTTCGGTGCTATTCCTGTGGGTTATGGGGCGATGTTGGGTTTTGTTTATGCATTTATTGCCTTACCGTTCATGAATTCTCCCGTGTTTGAAGGACTTGGCAATCGGGTGGAGCGCGTTATTGAACAGCTCAGGATTGGCTTTTGGGGAGGTATTTTTTTGTCCGTGTGCGCGGGTTTGGGCGAAGAACTTTTTTTTAGGGCGTCACTTCAACCCTATTTGGGAATTTGGATTACTTCCGTACTATTTGTTGCCATTCACGGTTATCTCAATCCATGGAACTGGCGCATGAGCCTCTATGGGTTGATGATTTTGCCCTTCATTTTCCTTCTTTCCTTCGGATTTGATCGCTTTGGTCTCTGGTTCGCTGTTGCCGCGCATTTTGCTTACGATGCCGTGTTGTTCACTGCTATGACACGCGAAAATGTAAATACTGCGCCAACCCGATAACCCACCGATTTTCATACCTTTGAACTGTGAAATTGCTCAAATCGCCTTTCATTGTTGGCTATTCCCTCTTGCTCGTCTTGGGGATTTTGCTTCTGCTTAGCCATGATAAAATTACGCTTCAATTGCAAACCAACGCGTTGCACCTCGACGCAATGGATGCTACCATGCCTTACATTACCTGGTTGGGCGACGGCCTTTTTGCGCTGGCTTTGGGCCTCGTTTTTTTACTGTTCGTGCACCGAAAATTGGGTTGGTGGCTGCTCATCGTTTACGGTGCGTCGGCCATTCTCGCTCAAGTCGCGAAACGTGCCTTATTCCCTGATGCCATGCGCCCCTATTATTACCTGAAAACCCATCCCGATTTTTACACTATACCTGACTTTTTGTACTATGAATTTCACAGCTTTCCTTCCGGCCATACCACCACGGCTTTTGCTTTAGCCACGGTGCTTTCTTTGCATTATGCTGGCAAGTTGTGGGTTCAAATCCTTTGCTTATTCCTTGCCTGCTTGGTGGGTTTTTCACGCACCTACCTTTCCCAACATTTTCTGATTGACGTCGTAACTGGTTCCCTGCTCGGAACCCTTTGCGGAGTCGCCCTTATTGCCTTTTGGCCAAGTAAATGGACGATTCACGATAAACCCTATGGTATAAAATGAACTGGAGAATCATTGGTCTTACTGGAGCGATTTGCTTACTGCTTTTTGTGCCTTTCTTAGGGTATGTGCACCTTTTCGATTGGGACGAAATCAATTTTGCCGAATGCGCGAGGGAAATGGTCGAAAGCGGGAACTACACCACAGTTACCATCGACTACGAACCTTTTTGGGAAAAGCCGCCCCTCTTCATCTGGATGCAAGCCTTGGCCATGAAAGTCTTTGGAGTCAATGAATTTGCCGCGCGTTTTCCCAACGTAATCGCAGCCTTTTTTACGGTTCTTTCCCTAATCTATCATGGAACTCGACATCAAAACCGCACATTCGGTTTTTGGTGGGCGGCGTTTTATGTGGGTTCGTTTTTACCCAACTTGTACTTTCACTCAGGAATTATTGATCCTTGGTTTAACCTCTTCATTTTGAATTCCATCGCTTTTTATTACCTCGGTATAACGAAGGAACGGATTCATGAATTCCTTCTGGCAGGCTTGTTTGCTGGACTGGCCGTAATGACCAAGGGTCCCGTGGCTTTGATCCTCGTTGGAGGCTCGGTCTTCTTGTACCATGCCCTCACCCGATTCAAAGGATTTCCTTCGATCAAAAGCTTGTTGACCGTACTTTTGACTACCCTAACTGTCAGCTTGCTCTGGTTTTTTCTGTTGTGGATTACCGGAAATCAAGTCATTATCACTCAATTCTTGGATTACCAAGTGCGCTTGTTTCAAACCCAAGATGCTGGGCATGGCGGTCCTATTTATTACCATTGGGTGGTGTTACTGTTGGGATGTTTTCCTGCGTCGTTCTTTGCCTTAAACGCCCTCTTCAAAAAAAGCTCCTACGAAAACCGATTCAATACCCTCATGCTCATCGCTGGATTGCTCACCTTGGTGCTCTTTTCCGTGGTTCAAACCAAAATCATCCACTATTCCTCCTTTTGCTACTTCTTCTTAACCTATTTTGCCGCTTTATCGTTGTCAAAAAATGAAAATACACCGAAGAGAACCGCTCTTGTGTCCTTGCTCTATTTAAGCGTTTTAGCGCTTGCCTTAGGCGCTTTAGTGTACCTTCAAAGCTACGGCCCGGGTATAAGCAAGGTGGTAAACATCCAAGATCCATTTGCTAAAGCAAATCTGCAGGCCGATACTGTCTGGGGGTGGATTGACTTCATTCCCGTAGTGATTTGGGTAACGGGGATCTGCGTTGGGGCCTATTTCCTTCGAAAGAAACGGGTCGATTGGAGCCTTGCGGCCCTCCTATCAGCCATTGCTCTGGGAAATCTGAGCTTAAAACCTACGGTTTTGCCCCATGTGGAAGCCTACACGCAAGGAGCAGCGGTAGCATTCTATGAACAGCATCAGGCCAAAGACGTCTACCTCATCACCTTGGGCTATAAATCCTATGCGCATTTGTTTTACGGTAAAATCAAGCCGCATACCAATCCTTTGAGGTACAACGAAGGATGGGTGTGTTCGGATTCCACCGACTTGCCCGTGTACTTGGTTGCACGCATTCCCATGCATGAAAACTATTTAAAAGCCTACCCGAACCTGAAGAAATTATCCATGAAAAACGGTTTTGTTTTTCTCACTCAAAAAAAGAACTTAAGTTTGAAACCTAAAGATAAATAACACCATGCCCCATATCTCCGAAAAAGCGCAAATCGTACCTGCCTCGCCCATTCGTAAACTAGTTCCTTATTCAGAGGCCGCAAAAAAAGCAGGAAAAACCGTGTACCATTTGAACATTGGTCAACCCGATATTCAAACGCCAGAGGCTGCCCTGAAGGCCATTCATCATTTTGACGAAAAGGTCTTGGAATACAGTCATTCGGCAGGAATTGAAAGTTATCGCATTAAACTTTCTGCATCCTATAAAGCTCAGGGTATTCCCGTTGAAACGGAAGACATTCTCATTACCACTGGAGGCTCCGAAGCCTTGATTTTTGCCATGTTGTGTACCTGTAACCCTGGTGACGAAGTGATTATCCCTGAACCCTTTTATGCGAATTACAATAGCTTTGCGGTAACTGCAGGGGTAAAGGTTGTACCGGTAACCGCTAAAATCGAAGATGGATTTGCCTTACCCGCAATGGAAGAAATTGAAGCTAAAATCTCTCCGCGAACCAAAGGTATTGTTATCTGTAACCCAGGAAATCCGACTGGATATTTATACTCGAAAACTGAACTGGAGGCATTGGCCGAAATTGTAAAAAAACACGACCTGTTCCTGTATGCCGATGAAGTATACCGTGAATTCTGCTACGATGGAGCACAACCGCATTCGGTATTAAATTTACCGGGGTTGGAAGCGCATGTATTGATGATCGATTCCGTTTCAAAACGCTATTCCATGTGCGGTGCACGCATTGGGGCGCTCATCAGCAAGAACAAAGAAGTGATGGCCGCAGCCCTTAAGTTTGGTCAAGCACGGCTCTCCCCACCCACCATTGACCAAGTAGCAGCCGAAGCGGCGCTGTCAACGCCACAGTCCTATTTTGATGAAGTGGTTCGTGAATACGTAGCACGCAGAAACATCATGGTGGACGGCTTAAATTCCATTCCCGGTGTATTTTGCCCGAAACCCAAAGGAGCATTTTATTGCGTTGCGCGTTTCCCAGTTGACGATGCGGAAAAGTTCTGTCAATGGTTATTAGAATCGTTCTCTTTTGAAGGTCAAACCGTGATGATGGCCCCAGCCAATGGGTTTTACTCTACCACGGGCGCCGGAAAAAATGAAGCGCGCATAGCCTATGTCTTAAATCAAGATGCGCTACGAAAGGCGGTAGAATGTTTGCGCGTGGCCTTAGACCAATACCCAGGCACGCTCCGATGAGCACCGTTGAAGCATATATAAATTCAATCGAAGAAGGTCCGAGAAAGGAGCTATTCCTTCAGTTGAGGGATGTCATCGCTTCCAACCTACCTGAGGGATTTGAAGAAACCATGAACTATGGAATGATTGGGTATGTGGTACCGCACGCCTTGTATCCAAAAGGTTATCACTGCTCACCGGAACTCCCCTTACCTTTTGTTAATTTGGTCATTCGAAAGGACATCATCACCTTTTACCACATGGGCTTATATGCGGATGCGGCAATGTTGGCATGGTTTGAAACGGAATACACCAAGGAAACGGGCAAAAAACCCGACATGGGCAAAAGCTGCATACGGTTCAAGAAGACCACCCCAATTCCGATTACCTTGATCGGCGAATTGATGCAAAAAATTTCACCTGCGCAATGGATTGAACGCTACGAAGCGGCGTTTGTGAAGAAGTGAGGGCTGGGAAATCTAATTTGGACCAATATATAGGCCATGGGTATAATACGATGCATTGGAAAGCGTATTATTGCATGACATTGCGGCCTCAGTTAAAAAATTGGGGGTTTCAGGTTGGACACAAAATCCTGGAGGATTCCATCCATCGTGTAATATGTCATTTAAATTAAATCCGTACCAAAAGGGATTACAGGAGAATGGTGTTAATGCTAATAGCTTAGAATGTGAGGCATCTTTCGAAGGATCAAATTCAGGATTTGGCTGACCCGTTTTACTGATGGAAACCACACGACCAATAATTTTCGGAAAAACAATATTTTGAATTGTTTCAGTCGAAACGGAAGTTACAATAATTGAAGTGAAACTTGACTGATCCATAACTATTGTATCGCCCACTTGACAATTAAAATCCATCAATACCTTTGGATTACTATCGCTAGTATCAGAATAATACAATGCTTTTTTATCATCGAAGGAATATCTAAAGTATCCATCAATTTGCGACCATGGCGGACTGAGTAAAAAACAAGGACCGGTGAACAAAGTAGTTGTTTCAATTGTATAGAAATATTTTACACCACTCTGAAAGCCTTCCTTAAGCCTTAATTTATACGTTTGATAACTGTTTATGAGAAGGTGAAAACCACCTATTTGTACGGATTGGAAATGTAAATCCAATTGCGTTTGATAATTGGTGAATTCTGAAATATATTTTTCGTTTACTTGCGTTTTCTCGATGTTCGGGTTGCTTTCTTTTCTGCATGAAAACAATATGAGCACGATTATTAAGCCTAAGATTCTGAAATGCATAAAAATTTTACCTAACCAACGGGAATTACTCTACTTTATTGTTAATCGTACTATGTGGAAGATTAACATGGATCTATCGTTAGCAAACAATACTTTTACAATCTAAAGTAATGACCACACCAATTCCCTTTACCTTGATCGGCGAATTGATGCAAAAAATCTCGCCAGCGCAATGGATTGAACGCTACGAAGCGGCGTTTGTGAAGCAATAGAAATATATTTTTCCTGATCCATAGAGAACAAAAGTGTATCTATGTACATATACCTTAAACTAGGTTTTCAAATAATTATTCGGTCCACGAATACCTCAATCAATTGAGGTGACGTCACTAGCAAAAAAAAATCCCTCCGCTATGGAGGGACTACAAAACCTATACAACGTAAACGATGTTACTTTTCCTTTTTACGGAGTAAAAACTTGTAAATAAGATCTCCATTGTTGTTGATCAAGTAGTTGTTAACGTACTCCCAACCGTTGGCATCCATGAAGTTCAAGGCCTCCATCATGCTATTGAAGGCTGCATTTTTACCGGCTGAATTTTTAATGGTTTGTTGCTTCCAGGAAAAATCTTGCCCGTAGTCTACGAATACTTTTATTTTGGTAAGGCTAAGGAATTTCGCTTGACCAACCAATTCACAATACTTAATCTCCAAATCGTTGATATTTGTACCGTCTACTACCACTTGTGCTCGCGCACCAAAGGACATCAGTCCAAAAGCCAAAATGGCCAACATTTTTTTCATAATACTCAATAAGTTAAATTAATTTTCGAACCCTTGTTCATCGGACAAATTTAATTCAAAAAACAATATGCCGTGTCGACCAATCAAAAAGTATGTTCTTACCTTTAATGGATCTTAAAATTATTTGCCTTGGATAAAAAAACAATGCAGCACAACTTGAATAGATTTATCATTGCTCAAGAACATATCTTTGAACAAGCCCTAGCAGAAATACAAGCTGGAAAAAAACGAAGGCACTGGATGTGGTTCATATTTCCTCAATACATGAATTTGGGAAGAAGCTCAACCTCCAGAGAATTTGCTATCAAAAGCAAGGAGGAAGCTATTGCCTATTTCAACCATCCAATACTTGGAAAAAGACTGGAAGAAATAACCACGCATTTTTACCACCTCAAAGGCAAATCAGCCTTTTCAATCCTTGGATACCCCGACAATAAAAAAATGCAATCATGCATGACCCTTTTTGAATCAATATCCATTAAAAACTCAATTTTCACCAAAGTTTTAGAAAAGTACTTCGATGGTCGTCGATGCCAACCAACCCTGGATTACTTGAATTCACCTAACTAAATTCGATTCATATGAAATACCTGTTTTTATGTGTGATGGGCTTTTATGGTTGCTTTGCTTGTTCCAACCTGTCAGCAGAGAAAGCGACAAAAAGTTCGGAAGTAAAGCATAAAAAAACAAAAACGAAAGGCACCCTCTACCTGCAACCATTTGATGGCTTGCCTTTGAGCACCACCCGAAACGTTCAAGAACAACTGAGCCATCTGTATTCCGCTCCTATAATCCTACGTCCATCGATTCCCTTACCCCAAAATGCAGTTAATTTGGAACGCGAAGGACGGTTCCATGCCGACACTTTAATTCGTTTCCTGAGCCGACAAGTGGGCTCCAGTGATCTGATTATTGGCCTAACCAATCAAGACATTACGACAGCGAAAATCGGTAACTCGAGCTGGGGTATTATGGGACTTGGATTTTGTCCGGGTAATGCGTGCATTGCTTCTACCTTTCGGCTTAAGGGGACGAATAGACTCGAGAAACTTTACAAAGTCGCCATCCACGAATTAGGCCACACCCAAGGATTACAGCATTGTCCTGTCAATAGCTGCCTCATGCGTGACGCGGAAGGAAAAGATCATTTAAACGAGGAAAAAGGGTTCTGCCCTTCCTGCAAGAACTATTTGACCAAAGCCGGTTGGAACTTAAAATAATCGTGGGTAGCATCCATAATTTTCAAGGAAGATTCATTGGTCTTCAATCCCAAATACGTTATTTTTTTTTTGTAAACTTTAAACCCATTAACGAATAAAACGATGCGCCACTTTAACCCATTCTTCGGAATTTCACTTTTCATGTTTTGTTACTCTTGTTCGGAAAACTCCCAAAACAACGATGTTTCAAAGAATGCATCGAATAAAAATCATGGAGCGGCGATAACGGACAACCCCAAAAGCCTAAACGCGGAGGCTTTACCCACGAAAAAGGCTGAAGATTACCTACCAGAGGGATACGTGTTATTTGATAAAATTAACGGAGACCTGAACATGGACGGAACGAGCGATTGCGTAATCATTCTTAAGGGAACCAATCGTCGAAAAATAATCGTTGACCCTTACAGAGGTAAACTTGACCGCAACCGGCGAGGGATTCTAGTGCTTTTCGGTAAGGGGGACGGATTTGAGTTGAAAGTTCAGAACCTCTCCTGTTTTTCGTCTGAAAACGAAGACGGCGGGGTGTACTACCCCCCGGAATTAGACGTTCAAATTAACCGTGGCAATTTGTACGTGAATTATGGCCATGGACGATATGGAAACTGGTGCTACACCTTCAGGTATCGAGGGGATGCTTTTCAAATGATCGGTTACGACTATCACGAAATGAATGGACCGAGAACGGTTCAAAACACCAGTATCAACTTTCTAACCCATCAAAAAATTGTAGCACAAAACACCAACGAAGATTGGGAAGAAACCGAAGAGGAGGAACATCTAGTAACAACGAAATCCGTGATTTCTGCCTCAAAACTCATCCATCTTGATGAAGTAAAAGATTTTGACCAATTGGATTTTTTCAATGAGTGATGAATTCTTAGAAAGGCAGAATTTAGGTTGGTTCTCAGATCAACAGCCCTCCTCCTTGGTTCATTGTATGATTTAACGTCGCTCCTTAAAAATCGGCGTGGCTCCGCGTCTTCTTGCTTACTTGAGGAATATTATAACGCAACCCGCTGGAAGTTCCAATACCAGGACTAAACTTCATCCCCACCTTTGGAATGGATTGAAAGGCCAATTGCGGACGCAGTTCGGTGTAAATCATCCAAGGCTTCCAGAAGGCGCGCTTGGTTCCTAAACGGAAATTAATTCCCAGTGGAACGTATAGATTAGCCCCCCAGCTCATGGGATTTTTATACGTTTCTCGTTCAAAGGTGTTGGTCTGATTACCTTGATATCCTGATCCATAGCCTTGATAGCTGTTTGTATACTCATTAAATAGCAAGGTAGTTTTGGATTGGTATGATAACCCAAAAGACATGCCTACTCCTGCAGAAAAGGCCCAACGTTCGCCGGCATTTGATTCCCAAACATAGGCCGCTTCAAGTCGAAGTTGTTGGTTGCTGTAATTTCCGTAGATATTCCTTTGCACGGTTGAATCAACAAAGGTCATGCTTCCGTTTTGGGAAGAAACCAAGGTATCTACTACGAACGATTCATAACTACTCAAATAAGAATTCATTAAATTGCTGCTAAAATTTGAAACCCCTAAGCGTAAGGTTCCTTTGCACGAAGGCAACTTCAAACCCAATTGAAGCGACTGAAAACTGGTATTGGATGAGCCACCGAAACCTGGATAAGGTCGCATAAAATTGTACATGGAGGTTCCGTCTTGATATTGGCTCAAATCTTTCATCAAAATGGACGAACCAGGAGCAAGGGCCCCAAAATCAGATAATTTGGAAGGTTCATCTCCAAAATTCCGGTACGAACCGCTCGTTAAATGCACTTGGGTAATGCTCCACTGAGCAAAAAGACCGAAGGATAATCCGCTAAAAAGCGCGAGTGCAATAGTTTTTTTCATGCTTATGTTTTTTTAATAGACACCCGAAACGCTGGAAAGTTACAATTATTGTTTTCAACATTCTTGCGTGGTGAATTTAGCTGCAATGCTCCATGTGAACAATCCTAATTTTTATTAAATTTAACCTACACTTGGAGTTTAGTTAATTCAAAAGGCAAAATGTTATACAAACCAACTCAATCCCTATTGAACACTTGAATTGAATCCCATGTGCCGATGTATGAAGTAAGGCTTTGTTCTGGAACATAACTCTAACGTTTACCCGATTGAATCAATGACGGGTTAATTTTGAGAAAGGGCCCATCTCCTCAACGCGAGTGAATTTTATACCTTAAAAAAATTGAACGATGAAAAAATTATTATTCGTAGGTGTTTTAAGTCTTTTAAGGTTTACATATGGACAAAATCTAAGCAATTACAGCATTGTAAACCTATTGCCTTGTACTGAAGTAAAAAACCAAGGAAATTCGGGTACATGTTGGAGTTTTGGCACCTTATCGTTCATCGAGGCAGAAATATTACGAACAAAAAACCTCAAAATAGATTTATCCGAAATGTATATTGCAAGAAACATCTATCCGGAGAAAGTAAAAAATTATCTGCGCACTCAAGGTAATAGCTATTTTACAGCTGGTGGACAACCGCAGGATGTTCTTAGGGTGATTCGAGATAAGGGACTTGTTCCCGAGTCGGCTTACCCTCAAAAAACATATTTCTATGGCTATGACACTGAACGGATCGATACGCTTGTAAGTCAATTTGTTAGGGGCTTGAGAAAAACAGATGAAGACCTTGTTCCAAGTTCATGGATCAATACTTTTATTCCTATTCTCGATTCTGCCTATGGAGTCCCTCCTGAAAGATTCTCATACAAGGGAAAAGAATACACGCCAAAAACTTTTTGCTCGAATGCCCTGGAAATAGATCCTAACAATTATGTTCAAGTCACCTCCTTCAACCATCATCCATACCATCATTTTTTTTGCCTTGAATCACGGTTTAATTGGTCTTATGACTCATACTATAACGTTAATCTCGATGAATTCATGAACCTCATAAAACAATCATTAAGCAAAGGGTATTCCCTAGTCTTTAACGGAGATGTTAGCGAAGATTCATTCGATTTTTCGAACGGACTAGCTAAATTATCGGTCCATGCACAAAACGACTCGCAACTTCGCCAAGAACTCTTTGAATCTGGAGCAACAACGGTAGATCATGTTATGCACATCGTTGGAACCGCAAATGACCAATTTGGAAAAACCTATTTTATTACAAAAAATTCTTGGGGTTCTAAAAATGCTTGCGGAGGTTTTATCTATTTATCCGAAGATTTTGTCAAATATAAAACGGTGAGTATTCTACTGCACAAAGACCTTCTCGAAAAATAAAGTTGTCATTTTCCTACCCGCCCATTCTTGAAGCTTGTCTGACTCATCGAGGACCCTCAAGTTAAAACCCATTGAGCGAGCGGAATCCTAGATCATATAATTTATCAACAATTCCAAAACGTACTAAGGTTTGGATAACGGAAAGGTGTATTTTTGCATTATGAGCCAATTTGTTGTTTCAGCTCGAAAATACCGTCCCCAAACGTTCGATACGGTTGTGGGGCAAAGCGGCATTACTGAAACGCTCAAAAATGCCATAAAAACCCAACACCTTGCGCAAGCCTTTTTATTTTGCGGATCTCGGGGGGTGGGAAAAACCACAACCGCGCGAATTTTAGCCAAAACCATCAACTGCTTCAACCGAACGGAAAATATCGAAGCATGTGACACATGCGATTCCTGTGTTTCGTTTCAATCCGGTAGTTCTCTTAATGTTTATGAATTAGATGCTGCCTCGAACAATTCCGTAGACGACATTCGCGGATTAATCGACCAAGTTCGAATAGCTCCACAGCTTGGGAATTACAAAGTGTACATCATTGACGAGGTGCACATGTTATCCACTGCTGCGTTCAACGCATTTCTAAAAACCTTAGAAGAACCACCTGCTCATGCGATTTTCATCCTCGCAACCACCGAAAAGCACAAAATTATACCCACTATTCTATCGCGCTGTCAAATTTTTGACTTCAGTCGCATAAAAGTGAATGATATTGCCATGCATCTTACCAATATTGCTCAGAAAGAAGGCGTAAGTGCTGAGCAAGAAGGGCTTCATTTAATTGCATCCAAAGCCGATGGGGCCTTACGAGATGCTTTATCGATTTTTGACCAACTGGTTACCTTTAGCGGAGGAAATATCACCTATCAGCAAGTACTGAAAAACTTACATGTACTCGATTACGACTACTATTTCAAAATTGTGGATTACCTTAGAAAGGAAGACCTTGCAGGTGCCCTTTTGGTGTACAGCGATATCTTAGAACGCGGTTTTGATGGGCATCAGTTTTTATTGGGTTTATCAGAACATTTTCGCAATCTTTTGATGGTAAAGGACATTCGAACCGCACCGCTTTTAGAAACCACCGAAAATGTACGTGCGAAATATATTCAACAAGCGAATGAATGGGATAAACAACCCATCGTTCGAGCGCTGCACGCCTTAAGCAAAGCCGACGTGGGTTTTAAAAGCTCCAAAAACCAGCGTCTTTTAGTGGAAATCACGCTCATGGAACTCGGCTCATTACAACAGGAGTCGGAAAAAAAAAATCCCTAACTGACCCCATTAGCATCCTGCCTTTCAAGGGGCAAAAATCGCAAAAACCTCTTGCAATACGTCAAGAGCGACCGGAGGAAGAACCCCAAGTTATTGCACAGATCAACCTGCCAAAACCTGCTTTGAATCCTGATCAACGCATCAGTATTAAAGATTCCTTAGCACAATTAAAAAAGGAAGATACCCCGGTAGATCAGGAAAAACTACGGTACAGTTTTTCTTCGGATATGTTGCGCGTTGCATGCAGAAAATATGCTTATCAACTCAAAGAAATGGGCAAGGACACCTTTTACCATGCCCTAATAAAGCGGGACTTGACGATGCAAGATGAAAACCTTCGAATGACCTTAGACAATGAAGTACAAGTTGCCTACATAACCCCACTTTTAGTTGAATTTGTATCGTTTCTTCAAAAAGAACTCAACAACGGATACATTACCCTTCAATTGGAGGTCAGTGAGCAGCAAGAACTTAAGGAAAAACCGGTAACGGGAAAAGAAAAATACTTGGCCTTATCGCGTAAAAACCCAAACCTGCATACCTTAAGGAACCGTTTCAACTTGGATATCGAATACTAATATGAAAACGATCTTCCACGATGATTCGCGAAAGGATGAAGTGAACGAATTCTTAGCTCAATGGAATAACGGTTCAGATCATATTATTTGTAAAAGTTCGGGTTCTACGGGTGAACCAAAAGCGATTCGTTTGAGTAAAAATCGCATGGTACATTCCTCGCGAAGAACCATAGAGTTCTTTAAGTTAAAACCCGGAATGGCTTGTGCTACAGGATTATCCATGGATACCATTGCCGGAAAAATGACCTTGGTTCGTTGCTTAGAAGCCTCTATGGACTTTCATGTTTTACCGAATAACAATAACCCGCTTCATGGAATCAAAACCCCCATGAACATGATTTCCATGGCCCCGATTCAGGCAATAAAGTATTTAGAAGAAGCGGAAACAACCTATAAAGACTCCATCATTCTGCTCGGCGGTGTCGCCGTTACACCTCAGCAAATGAAGCTCTTGTCGGAATTCTTCAACCAGGCCTATGAAAGTTATGGAATGACGGAAACTGCCTCTCATGTCGCGCTTCGAAAAATTGGACAAGGACCTAAAGAACCTTTTACCGCCCTTGAAGGAATTCACTTTTCCAGTGCAGATGGAAGGTTATGCATTCATCAGCGAGGCGAGGAACCCTTCGATTTACTCACCAACGACTGCGTAGAGCTCCTCGACGAACATCGTTTTTTATATCTGGGAAGGCATGATACCACCATCAATACAGGAGGTAAAAAAGTACAACCCGAGCGTATCGAGGCCATTTTACAAGGCTTCTTGGAGGCTCCTGGTTTCGTAGTGCCCATTCCCGATCCTCAATACGGTGATTTGATAGGATTAGTCTTGGAAAAAGGCTGTAACTTACCTCAAATGGCCACATTAAAAACAGTCCTTGAAAAACACGAAATACCTCGAAAATACCAATACGTAGAAAAATTACCAACCCTAAACCTGGCTAAGATTTCACGTAAATTATTGCACCAAATGATTGATCCTCATGGCTGGAAAACGTTACTATGATTTGCTAGGACTTCCTGAAAACAGTACGGATCAAGAAGTAAAGAAACGCTTCAGGATTTTGGCGAAGCAGTACCATCCCGACGTGAACCCAGATGCCGATGCAACCCAAGTATTTGCTACCCTGTTGGATGCCTACGAACGCATTTTAACGAAGAATTTTTCGGAACGTCGAACGAGTGCATCGACATCGCCGCACAATAACAACCGAGAAGACGAACAGCGAGATTTTCACCGCAGGGCATGGGAGCGTTACCAACAAATGGAACAAGAGAAAAAAGAGGCCCTGGACGCTTTCTATGTCTCGTTTCTAAAGGGGCCAAAAATGCGCATCAAAAAAGTCTTAGCCATCGTTTCGTTACTTATTTTCAGCGCGCTCGTTGCCGACGAGTTTTTACCCTTTCGTGTGGAAGAAGACACGATACAGGGATTCGACACCACGAGGTATCAGGTTACAGGAGGAGATTTTGCCTATTATTACACAACGGCCAAAGGATTGGGCGTTTACGCGAAAAATCTTTACCCCTATGAACTGCCTTCTTCCAATAAAATTAGGGTGTATCAAACATACCTTTGCCGATCTACCAGCCACATTGAATTCAAATCCCGAGGAGGCATGTATCGTGCCGACGCCGCTTTCACCTTTTTCAGCCTGCGAATCGTTCTGTATGTACTTTGCCTGTTTTGCATTTTCATGCCTTTCTACCGAAAAGCAAATACCTTTTTAGTCCTAGGAACTTGGTTTGCATTTTTCATGGGCGGAATTTGGATAATCTTGTTTTTATTAATGCATTTTCGAATAATCTCCCTGTTAACCTTAGGCACATGGCCATGACCAAAAAAGAAAAAGCATCGTATGTTATCGCGGAACTGGAGCGGCTTTATCCAGAAACTCCGGTACCCTTGGACCATGACAGTCCCTTCACCCTACTCATAGCGGTGTTGTTATCGGCTCAATGCACGGATGAGCGAGTGAATAAAATTACACCTCTACTTTTTGCTAAAGCAAGAACTCCCCAAGAAATGGTTCAATTGTCGGTCGAAGAAATTCAAGCCATTATCCGCCCTTGTGGCTTATCCCCAGCTAAATCGAAGGCTATATTCGGATTATCCCAATTATTATTGAATTTACATGATGGAGAAGTTCCCAAGACCTTTGAGGAATTAGAGTCCTTACCCGGTGTAGGCCACAAAACAGCCTCAGTAGTGATGGCACAAGCATTCGGCGTTCCTGCATTTCCGGTGGACACCCACATTCATCGATTAATGACACGCTGGGGACTGAGTTCTGGAAAAAACGTTACCCAAACAGAGAAAGATGCTAAACGCCTTTTCCCGAGTAGCCTTTGGAATAAATTGCATTTACAAATCATCTTCTACGGACGCGAATACAGCCCGGCAAGAAATCCACAAAACAGCAAAGATTACATAACTGTAAAGATCGGAACGGAGCAGGCTAAAAAAGAGCTCAAATAGTTATCAACAGCCTTTTTATTAACGAGGCTTTTTGCTACATTTGAAGTTCCCAATTTTTAAATCTGGTAGCCATCATGGATTCTCAAAACACCGCACGTAAAGCAAGTACTCGGGCAAAAGCCGTTACCAATTTTGCTCAAGAGATGGGAAAAATACCCCCTCAGTCCGTTGAACTTGAACAAATAGTTTTAGGTTCAATGATGCTTGAAAGAAATGCGGTCAACGATACCATTGACGTGTTGAGTGAACAAAGTTTTTACGACCCAAAGCATCAATATATCTACAAAGCCATTCGAGAATTGTTTGCTTCTACAAGTCCGGTTGATTTAGTTACCGTAACCGAAAAACTATCAAAATCGGGGGAATTAATGGCAGCCGGAGGCGCTGGTTATGTCTCACAACTAACCAACCGAGTTGGAACCACAGCCCACGTTCAATACCATGCTCGTATTATTGCTGAGAAATTTATCAAAAGGGAATTGATTCGCGTAAGCAGTGAAATCATAAAAGACGCGTACGACGAAACGGTCGATGTCTTCGATTTATTGAATTCTGCTGAATCTGGACTTTTTCAAATTGGCGAGAATAACATGTCGAAACAGGTCAATTCGATGTCGAAAGTGGTGAAAGACGCGATTGAGGAAATAGAAGTGGCACGGAACAACGGCGATGGAATATCAGGAGTTCCTTCGGGTTTTGTCGAAATTGATCGCCTGACTTCGGGTTGGCAACGTTCCGATATGATTGTTATTGCAGCACGTCCTGGAATGGGAAAAACGGCCTTTGTATTATCTGCAGCGCGCAACACGGCGGTTCAATATGGTATGGGGGTAGCTATTTTTTCTTTTGTTTTTTCGTCCGTGCAACTTGTTAAGCGATTGATTGCAGGAGAGGCGCGCATCGATTCTGAAAAATTACGTAAAGGCGATTTGGCAGAGCATGAATTCCAGCAACTGCATTCAAGAATCCCTAAACTGGCTACGGCCCCTATTTTTATTGATGATACGGCAGCCATAAGTGTATTTGACTTCCGAGCCAAATGCCGTCGCTTAAAAGCACAACATGACATTCAACTCATCATCATTGATTACCTTCAATTAATGTCGGCCAAAGACGGTAAAAATTCCGGAAACCGTGAACAAGAAATCTCCACAATATCCCGATCGATTAAAGAAATTGCTAAAGAGTTGAATGTCCCAATTATCGCCCTGTCGCAATTAAGCCGCTCGGTTGAACAACGCGCCGATAAAAAACCAGTACTTTCAGACTTACGTGAATCCGGGGCAATTGAACAAGATGCGGACATTGTTTCTTTTTTATACCGTCCCTCCTACTATAAAATTCTTTCCTATGACGACGGTACGCCAACCCAAGGAATTGGAGAATTTTTAATTGAAAAACACCGAAATGGTAAAACCGGTGGCGTTCGACTACGATTTGAAGACCGCTATGCGCGCTTTGAAAACCTCGACGACAGTGGATTTATGCCGGAAGGGGAAAGTAACCAAAGTGCCCTCATGAGTTTCAATAAAGAATCCAATACCGTTACGATTAAAAGCAAAATGAATCAACCGGACGATGATTTTAACTTTCAAGGAGACCAAAATGTACCGTTTTAAGTATTTAGTCACGGGATTCTTTCTGTTGGTTCAATGGTATGTGAGGTCAACGCAATTGTTGGTTCCCATGGATGACTCTCAAACCAACCATCTGAAAGCCTATGGTGTGGCCTACTGGACCTTAGAGAATGGCGTTACCTTAGAATGGTTGTTGAATTACAAAGGAGGGTCGTTTTTATTTCCACACCTTCAGAACATCGAACGAGAACTTAAGATTCGAGGAATTCGATATCAAGTGTTAACGGATGGACAAGTCGCTTCCATTAAAGCAGAAATCGCTAATCCAGAGGTCAATATGGAGGTAATCCAATTGGAAAAAGCTCCGAAAATTGCAGTTTACACACCGCCCAACAAGGCACCGTGGGACGATGCAGTGACTTTGGTTTTGGAATATGCAGAAATCAAATACGATAAAATCTATGACTCAGCCATTGTAATGGGGACTCTTCCTAAATACGACTGGCTGCATTTGCACCACGAAGATTTTACAGGACAATACGGGAAATTTTACAGCTCAGCCTCCTTTCAACCATGGTACAAGGAGCAAGTTAAAGTTACCGAGGATAATGCTAGGCTATTTGGATTTAAAAAAGCATCTCAATTTAAATTAGCCGTCGCAAAGAACATTAAAAATTTTGTCATGGGAGGAGGTTTTCTTTTCACAATGTGCAGTGGAACCGACAGTTATGACATTGCCTTATCCGCAGAAGGCGTTGATATTTGCGATGTTATTTACGATGGGGATGGCGCTGATCCTGGAGCACAACAAAAACTAGACTTCGGAAAGACCTTGGCATTTCAAAATTATACCCTGAACCGCGATCCATATTTTTATGAATACTCTAACTTAGACGCCTCCGATTTAAGAAACAATTACACCATTTCGGAATCCGAAGACTATTTTACCCTATTTGAATATTCCGCCAAGTGGGATGTGGTTCCAACCATGCTCACGCAATGCCATACGAATACCGTGAAAGGATTTATGGGGCAAAGCACCGACTTCAGAAAAGAGTTTATTAAACCGAATGTGTTGGTCATGGGAGAAACGAAATCCATTGGGACAGCTCGTTACCTACACGGCGAATTAGGGCAAGGCATGTGGACTTTTTACGGAGGCCATGATCCGGAAGATTACCAACATTTCGTTGGAGATCCTCCAACCGACCTCAACCTTCACCCAAATTCGGCAGGTTATCGGCTGATTCTCAATAATATATTATTTCCCGCAGCAAAAAAGAAAAAAAGAAAAACATAATTCTTGTTGAATCATGTTAATTTTTTTCGTAACCTTGCGCACGGTTTCATTGCTCTCCGTCCTTTTTCGAAACCGAATCACGCACCAAATTTTATGGATAAAAAATCACTTACCAGGAAAAGCCTCGATGATTTGCGAACAATTGCAAACTCCTTGGGCATCGAACATGCTGAAACGCTCAATAAAAATGAAATCATTGATGCAATCATTGGCGGAGATGATGCTGCAAAATCAACCCAAGAGGAAGAAATTGCGCCACAACATAGCACTCCTAACCATGCCGACGATAAGCCCGAGGCGAAGAAGACTCGTCCAAGAAAAAGAGTGATCGAAAATCCTCCACAGGACCGTAACCTCTTCGAGCCTTTGGAATCAGCGCCAATTGAGCAACCCAGCCACCAATCAGAAGAGGAAACTTCTACTGAATCCGTAGTTGAGGAGAAACCAGCGACAACAAAGACCGAGGTCGAAATACCCCGTGAAGTGGTTCATGAACGCCAAGACCCTATTGTTAAAATAAAAGAAGAAAGCTACGACCTAGTAGGTATTGTAACAGCAGAAGGCGTTTTAGAAATCATTCAAGACGGTTACGGATTTTTAAGGTCTTCAGATTACAATTACTTACCTTCTCCTGACGATATTTATGTAAGCCAGAACCAAATTAAATTGTTTGGCTTAAAGACGGGCGATACGGTTCGAGGAACAATCCGACCTCCACGAGAGGGTGAAAAGTATTTTCCGTTGGTTAAAGTAGAGTCAATCAACGGACGAGATCCTTCGTACATTCGAGATCGCGTGCCTTTTCAGTATTTAACTCCCTTGTTTCCTGACGAAAAATTTAAGCTAACGGGACACTCCCAAGAAACGCTATCGACGAGGGTAATGGACTTGTTTGCTCCAATTGGTAAAGGACAACGGGGAATGATTGTGGCTCAACCCAAAACCGGTAAAACCATGCTCTTGAAAGACGTGGCAAATGCCATCGCCGCAAATCATCCTGAAACCTATTTGATCGTATTGCTCATCGACGAACGTCCGGAGGAAGTTACGGACATGGCACGAAGTGTTAAGGCGGAAGTTATCGCCTCTACCTTTGACGAACCAGCAGAGCGGCATGTTAAAGTCGCGAATATGGTGCTGGAGAAGGCAAAACGTTTGGTGGAATGCGGACATGATGTTTGCATCTTATTGGACTCTATAACGCGGCTTGCACGGGCTTACAATACGGTTTCACCAGCCTCCGGTAAGGTATTATCCGGTGGTGTTGATGCCAATGCATTGCATAAGCCAAAACGATTCTTCGGTTCAGCGCGTAAAATTGAAAACGGAGGATCGCTTTCTATCCTCGCTACGGCTTTAACCGAAACCGGATCCAAAATGGATGAGGTCATTTTCGAAGAGTTTAAAGGTACTGGTAACATGGAACTTCAATTGGATCGCAAGATTTCTAACCGAAGGATATATCCAGCGATTGACATCACAGCCTCTGGTACTCGCCGTGAAGATTTGTTAGTAGGAAAAGATGTACTACAGCGGGTTTGGTTAATTCGAAAATTCATTGCCGACATGAACCCAGTAGAAGCGATGGAATTTTTGAAATCGCATATGGAAAACACCCTGTCCAACGAGGAATTCTTAGTTTCAATGAACAGCTAGTATGAAGAAAGGGAGGCTTATAGGATTGTATTTAGCCCTGGCTTTCATGGCGGTAAAGTTGATTGCCTGGGGCTTCGATTTTTTTGTTTTCGAACCCATACACCCTTATGTTTTCTTTAATATGGCCTGTTTAACGGTAGCCATTGCCTTGGGTCTTTATTTTATTAAAATCAAGACTTTAGCAGAAAGTAATTTGTTGTTAGACATTAAGAACGCAATGGCTGTAGGCATGATCTACACCGTGCTTATCGTTGGGTTTCTTTACATTTTCTACGCATACATTCATCCGAATTATTCGCAGCACCTGCTTCAAGAACGTAAGGAATTTTATGCGGACAAAAAGA
>JAIXRC010000020.1 GCA_027485415.1 Cryomorphaceae bacterium
AAATATAGAAAGTCTTCGAGGGTTGAAACCGTTGAATGATCGTATCATCAAACGAATACCAATACTTGGGTTCGTGGAGGGTTACCCCGGTTGAAGGAGGTTTCTTGTCGTAAATGGGCCCGAAATATCCGTTGGCAAAAATCAAATATCGATGCTGAGCCAAGGTTTTAAGTGGAACGATACTCGATAGGAATCCAATCCAAAGTAAAAATCGCATGCTGCCGATCCAAGGATTTCGCATTCGCTAGAATTTTTTAGTGCGTTATCTTCCAAGTGTTACTATTTTTGTAACCAATCGTTTCAGAGTAAAAAATATCCGCATGACAAAATTATTCGTTTTTACCTTCACTCTTGCAGTTTTCGGGGTTTTTGCTCAGCAAAATCCCCTATCTACCAGCCTCAAATTTAAAGAGGTAATCGACCAAATTGAACGAAATTACGTTGATCCTGTGGATACAAAAAAGCTTACCGAAACCGCTATTGTTGCACTGCTCGAGAAACTTGACCCGCATTCCACGTATATTCCTGCCGAGGAAGCCCAAGAGGCACAGTCTCAAATCAATGGGAGTTTTGTTGGAATTGGAATTCGATTTCAAATTGTGAAGGATACGCTAATGGTTGTTGCTACTATACCTGGAGGACCCAGTGAAAAATTAGGGATCCAGGCCGGAGATCAAATCGTGGAAGTAGACGGTATTTCAATTGCGGGTGTGGGTCTCAAGAACAACGAAGTTCGATCCAAACTTATGGGTGAAATGGGGAGTAAGGTGCAAGTGAAAGTTTTGCGAAAAAAAAGCAATGCCTTGAATTTTAATATTAAACGGGATAAAATCCCCATTTTTTCGGTAGACGCTTTTTACATGATCGATAAAGAAAATGGATACATAAAATTGAACAGCTTTTCACGATCAACGGTAGAGGAAGTACAGGCAGCGCTAAAAAGTCTGAAGAAACAAGGGATGAAAAACTTGATTTTCGACCTTCAAGGAAATGGTGGTGGTCTCTTGGACGCTGCAAGAGGTGTCGCCGATGAGTTCATTGCCGGAGATAAACTGCTGGTGTATTCCATTGGACGTTCTCAACCCAGAAGCGACCTTACTGCGGATCGAAAAGGCCTTTGGGAGAAAGGTGGTTTGATAGTGCTTACTGATGAATATACTGCCTCGGCGAGTGAAATCGTTTCGGGTGCTATTCAGGATTGGGACCGAGGTTTGATAGTTGGTCGGCGCACTTTTGGAAAGGGATTAGTTCAACGTCCAACCCCACTTTCTGATGGAAGTGAGCTTAGAATTACCATTGCACGTTATTACACGCCAACAGGTCGCTTTATCCAAAAGCCGTATCAAGATGTGGAGACCTATCGTAAAGACCTAACGCAGCGATACCTCAATGGGGAGTTTCAGCACGCAGATTCCATAAAATTGCCCGATTCCTTAAAATTCTACACGAAGGTGAAAAACCGCATGGTGTATGGTGGAGGCGGCATCATGCCGGATGTTTTCGTGGCCTTAGATACCAGCGATGTTACGGATTTTTACAGCAGCCTGATCCGCGGAGGTCATGTGAATTCCTACAGCTTAGATTTTGTAAATAATAACCGTGAAATGCTTAAAAAGACCTATCCGGATATCAATAAGTTTATCAAAGATTTTACGATGGACCAAGTTCGAATGGACGATTTCTTTGCCTATGTGCTAAAAGAAGACCCGAAACTAACCCTGGACGAAGAAGCGTACAAGGTCAGCGGTCATGCGATTCGAACACGGTTGAAATCCAACATAGCCCAGGATTTATTCGGCTACAGTGAATCCTACCAAATATTCAACGACCTCAACGAGGTGGTGCAAAAAGCTACCCTCTTGTTCAAGGATAAGTCATACAAGTCGTTTGATTTAGAGGACTAGGGATTGTTGGATTGAAAATGTTCTATGTGTTTTAATCCGTTTTTGACATAATCGGAATCATAGGTCTTTCCGTGAGGCCTTCCAGTATTATGAATTCTAAAGGCCTCTTCAAATTTTCCTTGCCGGAGGTAGTCACCGTAAGCATCATTAATCCATTTTATACCCCATTTTACAGATTCGGGTCCACGTATGTCTTTAACATGAACGTTCAATTTTAAAGCTTGGTACCCCATGAGTTGAAAGGGTCCCCATGAGGTTGAAAGGTTCTTTATTGCCGCATTTGAAAGCCCGCGGATATCCTTTCTACGCAAGCCCTGACAAGTTACTCTTTTTCCATCACGGACTTCAATTAATTCGCGGTATATTTTTTTTTCAAAACGTGTACTCGAAGGTTTTTTACCGGAGGATTCTAACACAATTAAAGCTTTCAAGTATGGGGAAGGCAATTGATATATTTTGGCATATTTTTCAACTTCTTCGCCATAATTTTCTTCGGTTTTAGCATAGGCATCCGAATCCGTACAACTTGAAACTAGCGTTAAACAAGCGATTGATCCTATAAAGAAGAACAGGATTTTCATGAGTTGCTTTTTACCAAATTTTCGCCAGTTTGCCTTTTCCGTTACGCATGGATTTTCCTTCGGTGATTTTGAAAGCTTCAAAAAACTCAGGACAATTTTTCAAGGGGCCGTTCACGCGGTACATGCCCGGAGAGTGAGGGTCGGTGGCCAAGCGGTTCTTCATTTCCGCATCCGTGTACTTGATTTTCCACAACTGCCCGTAGGCGATGAAAAAGCGCTGAGCAGGTGTAAAGCCCTCTCGTATTTCGTTGCGTCGGTATTCGTCCGTTAAGGTGTAGGCGTAATACGCCATCGTGAGTCCTCCTAAATCCGCGATGTTCTCTCCCATTGTCAACTCCGCATTTACGCAGTTGCCTTCCATCGGGCAAAAGCCCGCAAAGGTTTCACCCAAAAGAGCCGTGCGCTGCTCAAAGGCCTTACGGTCCTCTTCCGTCCACCAATTGGTGAAACTGCCGTCCGCCGCAAACTTAGAGCCCATGTCGTCGAAGCCGTGGGTGAACTCATGTCCGATCACCATGCCAATGCGTCCGTAGTTCACCGCATCTTCCGCCCCCATGTCGAAAAAAGGCGGCTGCATGATGCCCGCTGGAAAGGCTATTTCGTTCAGTAGAGGGTGGTAGTACGCATTCACCATGTGAGCTGGCATGCCCCATTTGTTTTTGTCCACCGGTTTTTTAAGTTCCGCCAAGTTCTTTTGCGTAGAATACAAGGCCATCGCACGTACGTTGGCCAAATAATCGTTGGCTTTTAAGTCAATCGACGAATAATCCTCCCACTGGTTCGGAAATCCGAGTTTGCGTCCAATGGCATCCAATTTGCGCTCTGCCTGAACCTTGGTGGTGGCGCTCATCCAATCCAAGCCTTGAATGCGCTTGCGGAATACGAGTAATAAATTGTCTACCATCGTGTTTACTCGCTGCTGTGCTTCCGCAGAGAAGTGCTGTTCCACAAATGCCTTCCCCAGCAATTCACCGATTTCTAGGTTGGTGATTTCATCGATCGCTTGCTCGTTGAGCGGTTTTTGTTCCTTCTTACCACGCAAGGTTTTGCCGTAAAAGCTAAAGTTTAAGTCCACCATGGCTTGGTTTAAAGACCCTGCGTAGTGGTTGAGCGTTTTCCATTGCAAATAGTCTTTCCAAACGGCTAACGGTTCGCTTTCCAGTAAGCTCGCAAAACGCATTAAAAACGGAGGATGGGATACCACGATGCTATCGGGAGTTGAGGCTCCGAGGATGGAGAGATAATAACGAAAGTCCAAGGTGCCAAGGAGATCACTTACCTCCTTGAACGATAATTTGTTATAGGTTAATTCAGGAATCCTTTTTTGAGCAGGCGTAAGCATAGAATCCGCCAATTTGATTTCTAAGCCTACTACGTTGGCCGCCATTTTACCGGCATCTAGCGCCGTGTGACCCACCATCTCGAAACATTTGGCAACGTGGATTTGATACGCTTCCAACAGGTCTTTTTTGTTTTCCTTGAAATAGTAATCACGGTTCGGTAATCCGAGTCCGCCTTGCCCCATGTAGGTGATGTTGATCTCATTGTTTTTTAAGTCTTGACCAATGCCAAAGCTGAAGGAACTTCCGATACCCTCGCGGTGTTGTTCTGCTATCCGTTGCACGATGAAATCTTTTCGGTTGATGTTGCTGATTTCTTTGAGAAGCGGTAATACTGGTGCGATGCTCAAAGAATCTCGGCGCTTCATGTTGATGAACGCTTGGTAATAGGCACCTAATTGCTGTTGCATGCTTCCTTTTTCGCCAGGGTTTGCTGCAAAATATTCCAGGATGGCCGTCAATTTCTCGTTGTTGGATTTTTCCAATTCGTTGAAACTTCCCCATCGAGACTCCGTGGGAGGGATTTGGGTATTTTTAACCCAAGTGCCGTTGCAAAACGCAAAGAAATCTTCTTGAGGTCCTACCGAGCGGTCCATTAGATCAAGGGATACGGTGCTGTAATTCCTCGCCGGTTTAGGTTCTTCCCAGGTAACGGTGTTTCCAGTTTTACAGGCGGTAAAAAGAAGCGCTGCGCTTCCAAGGATAAGGGCTTTTTTCATGGTATTATGGGGTGTAAAGCATTTCACAATGGGGTATTCCGTCTTCAAGGTAATTGTTTCCAGTAGACTTGAATCCGTGAGCGGCGTAAAATTCAACCAAATGAGCTTGGGCTGAAATGCGCACGGGAAGTTGGTTTAAGTGTTCCTGCACATAGTTCATGCAGTAGGTCATCAATCGGTGCCCTTCTCCCGTTCCTCGGAGCCAGGGTGCAACAATAACGCGCCCAATAGAGACCTCGCCTGCTACTTTTGACTGGGTTAATATCCTAGCGTAGCTGCCAATTCGTTCATTTTCGATGCCTAGAACGTGCAGGGCTTCAAGGTCTTGGTTGTCCATATCTTGGTAGATGCAGGTTTGCTCCACGACGAAAACTTCGCTCCGAAGCTGCAGTATACGGTAGACTTGGTGGTTGGTTAACTCGGAAAATGCTTGAACTTGATATTGCATTGGCTTGTTAAAATTACAAAATTTCTTGTCGAGCCAAGGCTTATGTTGTGTACTTTTGCCCTAATGGACCCCAATCAATTATTGGTTTTAGTTTTTGCCGTTGTAGTAACGGGCTTAATGTTATTGGACATTCGTTCCTTGTTCAGGATTTCTGCAGATTCGAATGATACCAAAAATGCGTTGCGCTGGACCGCGGTATGGGTGGGAACGGCGATGCTGTTCAGTGCTTTTGTATATTTCGAAAAAGGCTTTGAGAATTTCACCCAATTTCAATCGGCGTATTGGATCGAGCAGTCGCTTTCGGTGGATAATTTATTTGTTTTCTTGTTGGTTTTTAAATTTTTTAAAGTAACCGGCAAAGCGCAGCATAAAATATTGCTTTGGGGGATCTTAGGGGCCATGGTGCTCCGCGCTATCTTCATCTTTACTGGTGCTTGGTTGATTGAACTTACCTTCATCCCGCCCTTTTGGAAATTCGTGAATCCTCCCCACAGTGAGGGAGTGAACGGTTTCTACCAAATCAATGCGGTCATTACTGGCTTTGGTTTGATCTTGCTCTACGGAGGTTTGAAGGCACTTTTTGTTAAGAAAAAGGAGGAAGAAAAGGATTTTAATCAATCGTTTGGTGCTAAATTTATGCGCAAACACTTCAAGGTATTAACCAAAGATGTAAGCGATAAGTTTTGGCTTCGAAGGAATGGAAAGCTGTTCTTTACTCGCTTGTTTATGGTGCTATTCATCATTGAAACCACGGATTTACTCTTCGCTATTGACAGCGTTCCAGCGATTTTTTCCATTGCTCCTGATGATCCCTTCATCCTCTATTCTTCCAACATTTTTGCCATTTTTGGCCTGCGATCGATGTATTTCTTGTTGGCCAATTCCTTGGATAAATTCAGCAAACTGAAGTACGGTATCGCTTTTATTTTAGCCTTTATCGGTTTCAAAATGGTGGTAGCACCTTTTTATCACATCGAAACGGTTCATTCGCTCCTGGTAATTCTTGTCACCTTGACGATTTCCATCGTGGCGTCCCTACGAACTGCCTCTTAGAATAAAGTACAAGCGCCTTCTTCTGAGTCGGTTACGTTTTGACGGAACACCTTGAAAAATTCCCTGCCAAGGCCGTTTTGGTCCTCGTTCTTTGTATCAGTAAGGGTTCTTTGTTCAAAGTCGGATTCATGGCAGACTAAGGATCCATTGACGCAGTCGAGGGTAAGCATATCGCCTGTTTTGATTTTTCCAATGGCTCCTCCTTTGGCCGCTTCCGGACTCATGTGAATGGCCGCAGGAACTTTTCCCGAAGCGCCGCTCATTCTTCCGTCAGTAACCAACGCTACACGGAATCCTTTTTTTTGAAGCACCGTTAGGGTAGGAGTCAGTTGGTGCAGTTCTGGCATGCCTTTCTGTGAAGGTCCTTGATACGGCAGAACGGCGATAAAATCTCGGTTGAGTTCATTATTCTTAAACGCCGTAATTAAATCCTGTTGTTCTTGAAAAACGATGGCTTCGGCTTGAATGATCATGTGTTCCTCGGAGACCGCAGCCGTTTTTACAACGCTTCGTCCAATATTTCCCGTGATGATTCGAATGCCCCCATCCGCGGAGAACGGATTCGTTGCAGGACGAAGAATGCTTTCGTTGAGGGAAGTTGAAGCTCCAGGTCTCCATGCCAAAGTGCCCTCTTGAATGAAGGGTTCTTGGGTAAATTGCGCTAATCCTTGCCCCAAAATGGTAGTAACGTCCTGGTGAAGTAAACCTGCTTCTAATAGAGTATGAATTACGAATCCCATCCCTCCGGAAGCATGAAAATGATTGACATCGGCAGCACCGTTGGGATACAAACGGGCAATGAGCGGAACCACCTTCGACAAATCCGACATATCGTCCCAGTTGATTAATATACCTGCAGATCGGGCCATTGCGATGAGGTGAATGGTGTGGTTAGTGGATCCACCGGTAGCTAATAAGCCGACGATTGCATTAACGATGCATTTTTCGTTGACAATGTCTTTCAACAGGTTGTTCCCGTTTCGTGCGTTTTCAGAAGCCACACGAACGGCTTCCTCGTTGAGTAAATCTCGGAGTTCCGTTCCAGGGTTGACAAAGCTTGAGCCAGGTAGCTGTAATCCCATGATTTCCATGAGCATTTGGTTGCTGTTCGCTGTCCCGTAAAAGGTACAAGTTCCTGGCGAATGGTAGGAATCAGACTCTCCTTTGAGTAATTCTTCCCTACCTATTTTTCCTTCCGCGTAGAGCTGTCGAATGCGCGATTTTTCATCGTTCGAAATGCCACTTGGCATAGGGCCCCCTGGAACAAAAACGGTAGGCAAATGACCAAAGCGCAAACTGCCCATGAGTAATCCAGGCACAATTTTATCGCAAATTCCCAAGCAAAGTACGGCGTCGAATACATTGTGCGATAATCCAACAATTGCCGACATCGCTATAACGTCCCGTGAAAACAGCGATAAGTCCATTCCTGCTTGACCTTGGGTAACGCCATCGCACATGGCAGGAACCGCCCCAGCTACCTGCGCTACGGCATCGTGTTTTAATGCGTAGGAGCGCAGTTGTTTTGGATAGTCTTCGTAAACCTTGTGGGCGGAAAGCATATCGTTGTAAGCGGTCAGGATGCCTAAGTTCTTTTGTTCGTTTTTAGCAAGAACGCTTTTTTCTTTGGAGGAACATCCCGCGTAGGCATGCGCCAAATTCCCGCAGCTCATGGATGATCTTGCTACTCCATCATAGCGCGCTTGTTCCATTTGTTCCATATATGCCTTTCGCAGCGTTTTACTGCGTTCGGTAATCCGTTCGGTAACTTCAATAAGAGTGGGATTCAATTTCATGGTGCGTAATATATTTCAGTCAATTGATCAAAGATATAAGTAATGGGCGTATGCTCCTTTTTGGATTGCTCAAGTTTCACGAGTTTATCTTCTCCGGTAATAAAAAGAATCCGGTGCTGAAAACTTAATAAAAACGGAAGATTGGTGGAGATGCGTTGTTTAGGGTCGCTCGGGGCGTTCGTCCCAATGATACCAGGATGCTCAGTGGTTAAGCCCTCCACAGAGGGTTCGTCTGAAGGAAACAACGAGGCAAAATGCCCATCGTTACCCATGCCCAAAATGGCCATGGTTCCGTGGTGAAACGGTTGATAATTTACGGCGCAATGTTCAATGCTACCTGCGTAGTTTTCTGGATCGCTTACCATACCAACGAATTGAACATCCGTTCGGTGCTTGAAAAGGTTTCGAAGGTTTCCTTCGTTCGAGGAAGGGTGATTTATGGGTACAAAACGATCGTCCACCAAACCGAAGAGTGTTCGGCTAAAGTCCTGGGTGGATTGAAAAAGTTTTTCATACACTGGAAGGGGAGTACTTCCTCCGGAAAGCAAAACACTGGCCGAACCGTGGGAAAGGCATGCTTGGTGGATGATCAAAGCCATGCGTTCATACAACGCTTGAACAGCGGACTCGCGGTTCGCAAAATGCGTCAATCCCTCCATGACTTGGTAATCCAAGAAGTTCCAGGGTCCAAAATACTATCACCAGGGCCCCACGTTCCTGCTTCGTACAAAACATTGGGTTGCTGGCTTTGCTTCCAGCTGTCGGTAACCGTTTCAATCCATTGCCAAGCCGCCTGCAATTCGTCTTGACGCATGAACAGGGTTTGATTCCCTCGAATGACGTCGATGAGCAATCGCTCGTAGGCTTCGGGAAGGCGTTCTTTGAACGAATCCATGTAGTCCAAGCTCAGGGCAATGGGCTTATAGCGATATCCACCCGGTCCCGGAATTTTGGTCATTTGAATCAATTCAATGCGCTCTTCCGGCTGCAAGCGAATGATGAGTTTATTGTTGTTGAGTTTTTCCTTCGCTGGGAAAATATTGTGGGCGATTTCCTTGAAATTAATTACGATTTCTGAGTACCGTTTTTTCATACGTTTGCCCGTCCTGAGGTAAAAGGGCACGTTTTTCCATCGGAAATTGTCGATGTACGTTTTCAACGCCACGAAAGTCTCCGTTTTCGATTGGTAGGCCCCGATATCTTCCAAGTACGAATTCACTTGGGTTCCTTGAACGTTGCCTCGGGTGTATTGTCCTTTGACGGTATCCGTAAGCGCAGATTCTTTGGTCATGGGACGAAGCGCTTTCAGTACTTTCAGTTTTTCGTTCCGAACTTCGTCTGCTTCTAAGACGTGAGGTGGTTCCATCGCTACCAAACACAAGAGTTGTAATAAGTGGTTTTGCACCATGTCCAGCAAGGCTCCGCTTTGGTCGTAGTACACCGCTCTTTGTTCTACGCCCAAACTTTCCGAAACGGTAATTTGAATATTATCAATGCTAATGGAATCCCATGTTCTTTGGAATAGGTTGTTCGCAAAGCGAAGGACCATCAGGTTTTGAACGGTTTCCTTTCCCAGGTAATGGTCGATACGGTATACTTGATGTTCGGCAAAGGCTTGGGTAATTTCAAGGTTGATTTGATTGGACGATGCTAGGCTGTTGCCCAAAGGTTTTTCCAATACCACCTTGCTCCGTTCGTTGATCAAACCGCATGTCTTCAGGGTTGTTGAGATGGGACCAAATGCTGAGGAAGGCGTCGAGAAGTAAAAAATAGAGTCGTATTCTGGAAAACGGTTTAAAAATTCTGTTAACGCTGCGTAACAGGAGACCTCGGCATTTTCTGCTTGAATCCATGTGATTTTTTGGTGGAATTTTTTCCACTGTTCGTCCGTTGCGGGTTGATCGTCAATGGTGAGTAAAAATTGACGGACCTTGGCGTCTAATTCATGCAATATCGGTGTTTTGCGGGTGATTCCAACGATGTTAAATTGATCGTTGATTTGACCGTCTAACATGCGGTGAAACATGGCAGGATAAATTTTGCGAAAGGCTAAATCGCCGTCGCCACCGAATACCACGACGTTGAAGTTGCTAAAGGTTTCGGTATCTTTTGTTTTTTTAGCCATTGGATGGAATTGTGTTTGTGTCAAAAATACACTAAGTAAGCTTCAAAAACAAGGTAAAGTCTGATTTTCCTCCACCATTAGTTGTTAAAAAGATAAAATAAGCTGGTGTCCGTGGCTATGGCCCAAGTAGACAAGTGGCTTTTTACGGGTAAAAACGTACCTTTGCGCCATGAAATTCGCCTTATTTTTCCTAATTCTATGGTTGTCTTTTGCCTCTTTTTCGCAACGCAGCCAGGGCGAAGGCGTAGTATTGGGCAAGGTTGTGGATCAGAAAACTAAGAGTCCTTTAGAATATGCCAAGGTCAAGGTTTTTAAAGCCAAGGATAGTTCCTTGTTGGGCGGGCAATTTACGGATAGTGAAGGCAAGTTTAACATTGAGGGTTTGCCTTATTCGCCCATGTTGGTGCTAATAACCTTTACGGGGTATGATACTGTTTGGTACAATGAGGTGATTCCTTCAAAAGAGCTTAGATTGGTGAATTTAGGGGAAGTGGTCCTGATGGTTAATAACCAACGGGTGGTGGATGAGGTTGTGGTTCAAGGAAAGCAAGATATTCTACGCAGTGGAATCGATAAAAAGGTGTATAATGTTGCTCAAGATCTAACCTTACGGGGAGGAACCGCAAACGATGTACTCAAAAATTTACCTTCCATAGATCTGGACCAAGACGGGAGGATCTTACTGCGAGGGGAAGGATCGGTGAATATTTTAATCGACGGTAAGCCCAGTTCCCTGACCGGTTCGAACGGTAAGACCTTGCTTGATGCATTGCCCGCTGGGTCCATTGAGCGGATTGAAATTGTAACCAATCCTTCGGCAAAGTACGATCCCGATGGAAGTTCGGGTATCATCAACATCGTGTTGAAAAAAAACAAGCTCAAAGGGTTTAACGGTCTCGTTACAGCAAATTTGGGCAGCGGAAATCTGCGAGGTGGGAACGTGGCAGATGAAAGCGTTTCCTTGAGCTATCGTAACGCTATTTTTAATTCCTTCGTTTCGTACAATGGACGTTACCTTGACGGATACCGAAACAATTTCATGTACAGCCGTCAATTGCTCCCTAACGATTCGGTCAGTGTATTGGATCAGAACCGGCAAGGAACAGATCTCAACGCGGGTCACACTTTCAGAACGGGCTTTGACATCACGCTCAAACACAACCGCAGCATCACCTTTTCATCGACAGGTTCTTTGGGCCGCCGCGACCGAGCGGGTGACCTTTGGAATACACGGTATTTCGAGGACGCGTTGGGCAATTCCACAGCATCGGGTCTTTGGCGCAGGATTTCTTACGATCCCAGCAATCAAAAGAACCTGGAATTTAACGTGAACTTTCGTCAAAACTTCAAGAGCAATCGAGGATACATGACCGTTGATGCTGCCCATTCCATGGGAGCTGATGCCATCGATGGTTTTTACGATCAAATATATTACACCTTGGATACGGTCCAGTTGGCTACTCGTTCGCCGCTTCGTCAACGCCTTAGGAATGATGAAAGTGTTCGAGTAAGCACCTTGCAAACCGATGGGGTGTATTTGTGGCCGGATCTTTCCTTAAGGACGGAATTCGGCGCAAAAGGAATCGTGCGACATCAAGAGGTAGACACCTATTCAGAGACCATGGATTCCTTAACCAATATTTATGAAGAAGACACGCTCTCCAATTTCTTGTACCATTACGACGAACAGATTTTCAGCGTTTACGGAATCATCGCCCATCAATTCAAAAAATTCAAATACCAATTCGGGGTCCGTCTCGAGCAGGCCTATCAAATCCCCAATTTAATCACGGATACCAACCGTATCGTTAACCAATACTTTAATTTTTTTCCATCGGCGCACATTCGTTATGTGGTGAAACAAGGTTCTGAATTGGGGCTTTCGTACAGCCGCAGAATCACACGCGCTTCTAGCTCGGATTTGAATCCATTCACTTCGTATGCCGACCCCCTGAATTTGCAACGTGGAAATCCTTACTTGCAGCCTGAGTTCATTGATTCTTACGACCTAAGCTACAGCCAAGAAGCAAAGAAATTCAATTTTTCGGCCAGTTTATTTTATCGTCGAACCACGGATATGATTTCGCGCATACGCTTGTTCAGCGAGAACAATGCCTCTGTGCAAACCTTCATTAATTTGAATAATTCCCACAGTTTGGGAACAGAGTTGGTATTTAGTTACAAACCAACGTCGTGGTATCGTGCTACCTTGTCCTCCAACGTGAATTATATCAAATATGTAACGGAAACAACCAGTTGGAACCGATCGGGTATCAACGGTAGTGTTAAGCTGAATACTTCGGTGGATTTTTGGAAAAAAACTGCAACCTTTCAGCTGAATGTGAACTACATTGCTCCTAGAATTACCATCCTTGGAACGGCTCAACGACGGGGAGCGATTGACGTTGCATTTGACAAGCGTCTAGGTGAGCACTGGACCTTGGGGTGTAAAGTTACCGATGTT
The DNA here is from genome assembly GCA_027485415.1 of Cryomorphaceae bacterium. Classification (GTDB taxonomy): domain Bacteria; phylum Bacteroidota; class Bacteroidia; order Flavobacteriales_D; family Crocinitomicaceae; genus UBA952. The sequence goes on from JAIXRC010000020.1 coordinate 12,431, forward strand.
TTGAACCGTCAAGGATTTTACGCCTACCTTCGTCAACCGACCATTAACCAAGACATTGAATTTAAATGGTTAACCCGAAGGTTTTACATCAACGTTTCGTATAAATTTGGTAAACTTGAAATGACCAAACCGAAGGGGGGTCAGGAGAGCGGACCTTCAGACATGTAGGGAGTTATTTTTAATCATTAAAAAGTAAAATTCCCTCAGTTTCCCAGATAGTCATTATCTTTAGGATAGCTAAAATTTTATAGTGAAACCTTTTGAGAGAAAATGAAGAAAAGTGAAAGGATAAATCTTAAGGAAATTTATTCAAATAAACGAGTAAAAGAATCCATATCTGATAATGCGCAAGCGGCATTAACACATTATTTACATAATTCAACCAACGGAATTTCAGGATATTTTCATGATGGAGCCATTGATTGTGTAAAAGAAATTTTAGAGTATACAAAACAACAAGATTCAATTTCTAATAAAGTCGCTGAAGAGGCGTTGCAGTATCTGTTGTTTGATTTTCAAAATGACATACCCTTTCCATCACCCCAAGCTCCAAAATTTAAGTTTATCGACCTTTTTGCTGGAATTGGGGGTTTCAGGATTGCATTACAAAGTCTTGGTGGTAAATGCGTTTTTACAAGCGAATGGGACGAACAAGCTAAGATAACTTATAGAACTAATTTTGGTGAAGTCCCTTTCGGGGATATAACAAAAGAAAGTACAAAAAAATTTATACCTGATAATTTTGATATTTTGTGCGCTGGATTTCCCTGTCAAGCATTTTCAATTGCAGGAAAAAGAGGTGGATTTGATGATATTCGAGGCACATTATTTTTTGATGTGGCTGAAATTATTCGAAGAAAAAGGCCGAAGGGTATTTTCCTTGAAAACGTGAAAGGACTCATTAATCACGATAAGGGTAAAACTCTCAGAACGATATTAAAAGTTTTGCGTGAAGACCTTGGGTATTATGTGCCTGAACCCAAAGTTTTAAATGCTCGCGATTTTGGCGTTCCTCAGAATCGTGAAAGAATTTTTATTGTTGGATTTAGATCCGATTTAAATATCGATAGTTTCGAGTATCCAAAGTCCTTTGAAAGAAAAGCTACTTTTAGTGAAGTTAAAGAGGGAAATCCCGTGTCAGTTAAATATTACTTATCGAATACTTATTTAAACACACTTATCAACCATAAAAAAAGACACGAAAGCAAAGGGAATGGATTTGGGTATGAAATAATTGAGGATAATGGAACTGCCAATGCAGTTGTTTGCGGAGGAATGGGTAGGGAAAGAAATTTAGTGTATGATCATAGAATTGTTGATTTCACCCCCGTTACACATATTAAAGGAGATGTTAATAGGCAAGGAATCCGAAAAATGACTCCAAGAGAATGGGCAAGACTTCAGGGATTTCCTGACGATTTTGTTATCCCTGTTGCCGACGCATCAGCATACAAGCAGTTTGGAAATTCTGTAGCTGTCCCGGCGATAAAAGCAACTGCCAATGAATTAATAAAAAAAATAATAAAATGTTAAGAGAATTAGGAATAATCATTGGGACAGATACAAAAGCGGGAGCTGCATTTGAGTCTTTATTTCCAAACTTTTTAAATGTTAAATACAACAAACCATCTGAATATGTTTCAATCTATTGGGATAAATACCAGAAGCTTGAAAATAGAAATAGTAACCTAAATGGAAAAGTTTTCGAATATATTTTGGCAACTCTCTGCATAAGAGAAAAAATTCTACCATTTTATCTAAGTGCTAAGGTGACCTTTGTTCCTAATGTGGTTTATGATCAAATGTTTTACACAAAAGAAAGAGGACCAATTTGTTGGAGTATAAAGACGAGCTTGAGGGAACGATACAAACAAGCGGATTTGGAGTCTATTGCTCTCAAATATGTACACAGAAGATCATTAAGTTTTCTTATTACGTTGGATGAAAAAGAAGCGAATAGTGTTAAACAAAAAATTAAGTCGGGCGATGTAATAGGTCTAGATAAAGTTATTGTCGCAACACTGCCCGAATTTGATGACTTAATAAAGGAGTTAAAAAACTTCGAATTTCATGAGCCCAAGCAAATAAACATTATTGATTCAAGTCAAGTTGTAACCGTGGAAAGAGTTGATTCAATCTTGCATAAGTAGTAATTAATGAACAAAAAAAACAAGCAGCGCATCAACGTCGTGTATTCGACGAATCCCAATTTCCATTATGAAGAAGCTTCTGAGGAACAAGCGACGACCTTGTTACCCAACCAACAAAAATTGTACGTTTCCATCGATCGAAAGCAACGGGCGGGGAAAGAAGTAACCCTTGTGGAAGGATTTGTTGGCAGCGACGACGATCTCAAAGAGTTAGGAAAAATGCTCAAGTCCAAATGCGGTGTAGGTGGTTCAGCAAAAGACGGAGAAATCCTTATCCAGGGGAGTTTTAAACAAAAGGTTTTCGATTTGTTGGTAGCTGCAGGTTACAGCCAAACCAAACAAAAGGGCGGTAATTAACATAAAAAAAGGCCCGAAGGCCTTTTCTTGGAGGGGCAGAAACTTAACGTTTGATCAGTTTTGACATGTACGAGGTACCTCCCACGTTCAAGCGCAACACATAGGTTCCAACGCTGATGTTTTCAAGGGAGATTTGTCCCGCTGACTCATTGGAGCCCTTTTGAATGCTTCGACCGTTGAGGTCAACAATTTCGTATTCAAATGCCTCGTTCACATCCACGTTCAATAAATTGAAGGCCGGATTGGGGAATACCTTTATTTTCTGTGACAATTCATCGACACCCTCTAACCACACGTTGATGTTGTAAGTGGTGTTGGTGACTATGGCAGGATTCCAATCGAAAAAGATGTGTGCTGTATTGGTGATTTCAGCATCGTCGTTGTTGGAGTTCTCTTGAATTCGGTACATGAATTCACCGTGGCTTTCGGGTTCGTTGGTGGTTGAATCAGGCAACCAGATTCCGTTGAATTCAAAGTGCATAATTCCATTGCCCATATTAACCACTTGCATATCGTGGGAACTGTAAATTACATTAAATGAAGTCCAATCCAAGTCGGCATCTAAGGTGTCCACTACCACCACGTTTTGTGCTGGAGCAGTTCCCGTATTTTGAAAGCGAACCGTGTAGGTTAGCACGTCCTGAACTCCCGATTCAATTTCGTCCGTTGCAAAAAGGTTGTTGTTGTGATAAAATGCTGGTTTTAATACGTTTTTGTCGTTCGGGTCGTAGGCGTTACCAAGCACTTGTAGCAATGCGCCATTGTTATTTTGCAGGTTGCAATCTTGAACGTTTCCAGTTGGCGTGATGGTGCTGGTAAAATAATGGTTTGCACCGTTGATAAGTCCGCCTGGTATGTTGAAAGTAATGATATCAGTGTTGCTGTATCCACTCCATGCGTTTGGTAAGTTCCATGTGAGGGTGTTTCCTGCGAGGGTGTAGCCAGGGGTGTTGATGGATGCTGTATTTACGGTAACTCCTGCAGGAAATGTGAACGTTAAGGTATAGGTTCCGGAGGAGCTAGGACCATAATTCCCCCAATTCAATTTGATGGAGGCGGTGGTATTTTGGTAATAACCAATCCATGGCGTTACGGTGGTCCATAAGTCTGCACATCCGTTTCCAGCACCCCCGCCGCAATTGATAGGAAGGTTTCCGGTTTGATTAGCAGGAATCGTAACGACCCCAAAATTGGTGGTATACCCCAAATAGGCTAGGTAATTTTGGTTCACTGTCGCTAAAACAAAATTGGCATTCGCCAAGGGACCGCAATACGTGAAATATCCGGTGGAATCCGTGAAAACCACGACCGAATTGATGTTGTTGGGAGGCGTAGCAGTAAGATTAACAGGGGCATTTGCAAGCGCTAATTCTCCTGCATCCATCGTTCCGTTGTTGTTCGCATCGCAAAACACATATCCAGAGTAACAATTTGGATTTCCATTATTGGCACCGCAATTTAACGCAAAGGATACGTTGGGAGGAACAGCTCCAGCGTTGCAAGGCATGTTCATAACCGTATCCATCATGAGGTTCGCGGGAAAACCGTGTTGGCTCAACCAATTTCCATTAAGTGAAACAGCGGTTAACGCGTTGGGAAGAGCGTTGTACGTAGCATTGTAATTTCCTTGCAGGTTGGTATAAACTACCATAGAACCGCTACCGTAATTCACCACCACGGGTGCATTGCTGATGGGAGTATCGTTTCCATTGAACTGACCATCGTTGTTTTGATCGCAGAATACCTTACCTGTCAAGCACATCGGGCTGATGTTTCCACCGCCGTTACCGCAATTCAGGGTAATTACCACGGTTTGGGCACCTGCGCCAGCCGTTAATGCTGGAGGACCTTGAATGTTATCAATGACATAATTATTGGCCGCTAGCCAAGCCGGGTCGATACCTAAGGTGTACAATCCGGGTTCAACCCCCGTGAAATTGTAGAAATTATTCACCATGTTGCCCGAATAAGTTTGGCCTGAACCTGTGATAATCAAGGGAATGGGTACATTATTTAAGGATGAATCAATGGTTCCGTCGTTGTTGCAATCCACTTGAACCAACGAATAAATAGGCAATTGGCATGATCCAAGCGTTAAAACTACCGAGTCGCTGACCCATGTTTGGTTGTTAAAATTCATGATATTCACAGTAACAGTGTAGTTTCCTGGACCAGGATACGTGTGCTGCGGAGTAGGTTGTACCGGAATGACCACCCCGGTATTGGAAACACCTCCGTTAAAGGTATTTGAGGCACCATCTCCCCAGTTAACGATGAACTGAAATTGAGAAGCGGTGAAATTATTACCCGTCATAATCCAAGGTAAAGTGGAAGAGGATTGCGCATTATTCGGGGCGGATTGCGCATAAAAACCAAGATTAATGGCGGTGTCGCAACGCGTTGTAACGGTATTAGGCATCAGGTTTAGTCCTGTCAAAACATAACCCGCTTGGGAGAAGGTAGAAAGCGATAAGCCGGTAAGAAAGAAGAGGGTAAATAATTTTTTCATAATCAGGAATTTAACAGATTTTAAGACGCAACGCAGTAAACAAACGTTGCTCCGCCGAACGAAGATACCAATTTTTAGTAACTTCGTAAAAAATCGTTGATGGACCGCACAAAGTTGGTGGAGTTTGGAAATCTTGAATTGCTTGCACGTCAGGTCGTAGAAGGTTTTATAACGGGAATGCACAAAAGTCCTTTCCATGGTTTTTCGGTGGAATTTGCCGAACATCGGATCTACAATCCTGGAGAATCAACCCGTCACATAGATTGGAAATTATACGGACGAAGCGATCGCTTGTACACGAAAAAATACGAAGAGGAAACCAATTTGCGGTGCCAGATGGTCATTGATTGTTCGCCTTCCATGTTCTTTCCCTCGGACCAAAAGGAACATAAACTGATGCATGCTGTGTATGCAGCTGCTAGCTTGATGGAGTTATTGCAGCGACAGCGCGATGCCTATGGAGTTACCCTTTTCCATGAAGAGATATTGTTGCAAACGGCTTCGCATTCATCGCCTGCTCACCAACGTTTTGTTTATGCCGAATTGGAGAAATACCTCTCGAAATACCAAGTCTCTAAAGGCTCTGACACTTATTTAGCGAAAGTTTTGAATGAAGTTGCGGAAATTATTCCCCGTCGAGGTTTAGTGATGGTCTTTACGGATTTTTGGTCCTCCAAAGAAGATCAGGAAGCATTGGTCAATGCTTTGAATCACCTAAAACATCAACGCCACGAAGTAGTACTTTTCCATCTTTTTAGTAAAAAATTCGAGGAGAACTTCGAACTAGAACAACGCCCTTATGTTTTAGTGGATATGGAGACGGGAGAGGAATTAAGGATATTACCGAATGAATTTAAAAAGTTCTATCGGGAAGCCTATCAAAAAGGCATGAGAGAACTCACCATGAAATGCGGTGATTTGGCCATTGATTTTGTGCCGCTAGCCATTGAGGACGGGTACCATGAGGTACTTTTGCGTTACTTATTGAAACGTCAGGCCTTACTTTAAGAAACCCACGAATGACCACGGAAGAAATAATACAACCTGTTTTAAAGGATTTAGAAGCGTTCGAAGGGTATTTCTCCCAAATAATGAAGTCCGATGTGCCGCTTTTGGAGAAGGTTACGCATTATTTAGTGAAACGAAAAGGCAAACAGGTAAGGCCAATTTTTGTTTTTTTATCCTGCCGTCTCTTTGCGGAAACCAACCAAAAAACCTTGGATGCAGCCTCCTTGGTAGAATTGCTGCACACTGCGACGCTCGTTCACGACGATGTAGTGGATGATGCCAACGAACGAAGAGGGTACTTCTCCGTTAATGCCCTTTGGAAGAACAAGATAGCTGTTTTAGTGGGCGATTACATGCTTTCAAAGATTCTGCTTTTATCCTTGGAAACCGAAAATACCGACCTGCTCGCGGTGATTGCTAGGGCGGTGAGGGAAATGTCCGAAGGGGAATTGTTGCAGATAGAAAAGGCCCGTAAATTAGACATCACGGAAGAAATTTATTTCGAGGTGATTCGAAAAAAAACGGCCTCCTTAATTGCTACTTGCTGCGAAGCTGGATGCCTCGCTGCTGGTGCCGTTGAGCATCGTGAAACAATGCGTTTGTTTGGGGAATACGTAGGCATGGCATTTCAAATCAAAGACGATATCTTTGACTACGGTTCGGGCACGGAAATAGGCAAACCCACCGGGAATGATATTCGTGAGCAGAAGCTCACCTTGCCAATGATTTACACTTTAAACAATGCATCTCAAAGGGAAGTTAAAGAACTTCGTAACATCATTCGTAATAAATATGATCAATCGAAAGAGGTTCGACGAGCCATCGAAATTGTGAAAAATAATGGCGGAATTGCGTATGCAGACGAAAAAATGCGATATTTTGCAGAAAAGGCCAAAGAAATGTTGATTCATTTCGAGGAGAATGAGGCAAAAAAGTCTTTATTAGGTTTGGTAAATTACACAATGGAAAGACGAAAATGAAAAGAAAAATAGTTTTAATACTAATCGTGGGATTAATAGGTATTCAGATGTCTTGTTCCAACTATTCCGATTCAGAGGTTGAGTCCAATGAACCGGCTAAAAAAGAAGAAACCTTAGTGGAAACAATCAATGGAATCAAGTACGAATGGTATCCGGGTAAGAAACAGCTTAAATTTAAAGGGGGGGTTGATGCCAACGGTTTTCGCGACGGTAAATGGGAGTACTTTTCGGAAAAAGGAAAGGTGCTTTCCATGACAGAATACAGTCACAGTAAAAAAAACGGGTTTCAAATTGCAATGTACCCAAGTGGCCGAATCCATTTTCGAGGTGAATGGCGCAACGATGAAAAAGTGGGGCAATGGACTACTTATGATACACTAGGTCGCATCGTTAATGATCAGGATTTAGGTGAAAAACAATGAGTAAAATTCCAGGACATATCATAGACGAAATCATGTCGACCGCTAGAATCGAGGAGGTCATTGGAGAATTCGTTCAATTAAAACGTTCAGGTTCCAATCTAAAAGGCCTGAGTCCTTTTACCAATGAAAAAACTCCATCGTTTATGGTGTCCCCTGCAAAGCAGATTTTCAAGTGTTTTTCGACGGGCAAAGGGGGTACCTCGGTAAGTTTCTTAATGGAGAAAGAACATTTTTCTTATCCAGAGGCTCTTAAATGGTTGGCAAATAAATACAACATCGCCATTCCAGTTCAAGAAGAATTAACGGCAGAACAGTTAGCCCTTGCCGGTGAAAAGGAGACCTTGCACATCATCAATGAATTTGCTAAGAATCATTTTATACAGTCAATGTACGAAACCGATGAAGGAAAGTCCATTGGCTTGTCCTATTTCAAGCATCGAGGTTTTTCAGCGGAAATTATTGCTCAATTTCAATTGGGGTATTGCCTGAATACTGGGAATGATTTAACCGAACAAGCTTTAGCGAAAGGTCATAAGTTTGAATACCTTGAAAAGGTGGGTTTGAGCAAAGAAAAAGAAGGTCGAAGGTTTGATTTTTTCAAAGGACGGGTCATTTTTCCAATTCACAGTCCTTCCGGTAGGGTATTAGGTTTTGGTGGAAGAACACTCCTCAACGACAAAAAAGTAGCGAAATATTTCAATTCGCCAGAAAGTCCTGTTTACAATAAAAGTGAAATACTTTATGGCTTGTATTTTGCCAAAGGGGAAATCATAAAAAAAGACCTTTGCTTGTTGTGTGAAGGTTATACGGATGTAATCAGCATGCATCAAGCAGGATTGGTAAATACTGTTTCTAGCAGCGGCACCTCGCTGACGAAGGAACAAATCCGTTTAATTTCAAGGTATACAAAGAATATTACGATTTTGTACGATGGAGATTCGGCAGGGATAAAAGCTTCATTTCGCGGCATTGACTTGATCCTTGAAGAGGGACTTAATGTTAAAGTTCTGTTGTTCCCCGATGGAGAAGATCCTGATTCCTATTCAAAAAAGACGCCGTTGGATGAATTTAACGCTTTCATTGAAGGAAACAGTCAAGATTTTATAGGGTTTAAAGCAGGTATTCTCTTGCATGAGGCTGGCGAAGATCCTATCGTAAAATCTCAGGTTATTCGTGAATTAATTTATTCGATTTCCTTAATACCTGATAGCATAACCAGAAGTGTTTATACCAAGCAAGTTTCGGCTAAGTTTGAATTATCTGAAAGCATGCTATCCAATGAGATCGCGAAACTTCGTTCCAAAAAATTCTTTTCCGATAACACGTCCCAATTGGATACAAATCATCCATTGGAATCGGAACAACCCAAACAGGATGTCGCACCATCTTTTGAGGAGTCGATTAAAGTCGGTGAAGATCTAAGAAATCAGGTGGTAGAATTAGAAATGATTCGACTCTTATTGAAATACGGCGACCGGGAATTGGCCTTGTCCGATACGGAAGAAAATAGTACCGTTACCCAGTTTCTAATCAACGATTTACTCCAAGATGAGCTTTCCTTTCGACATCCGATGTGCCAACAGATTTTTAATACCATGGTCGATGGCGTACGAAATGGTATTATTTACACAGGCAATTATTTTGTCCGTCAGGAAGAGGCGGAACTGGTCAGTTTTTGCGTAAACCTGATTGGTGTTGAGGATGAGTTGAGTCCTCAGTGGGAAAACAAATATCATATTTCAACCAAGCATGAAGATTCCAATCTTCCCGTTACGATTAGTCATGCCTTATTTAGTTTTAAACAAAGTAAAATCGCAGAACAAATTGCCGCCATCCAAGTGAAGTTAAACCAACCAGATTGTCCCCCAGAGGAACAAATTATGCTGCTTGCGGAACAAATGGCTTACGAAAAGATCAAAAAAGATATCGCTTCAAGAATTGGTAGAATTATTTTAAGATGAGCTTGATTTCCACACTTTTCAGGGTAGGGCCTTTTGATATTTGTGCCTTGAACCTTATCCTTTTGGGCGCCATTTTTATGGTTTCCTACCTTTTTCAAAAACTGTTGCAACGCGTTCTTTTAAGAACTTTGACGCAACAAAAAATTGAATTAAAAGGCCGAAGAGAGAACTATTTTCGTATCGCTACGCGAAGTGTTTATTTAATCGCTTTGTATTTTTCGGTATATAGTTTTAGGATTAATAATCCAAACATCACCTTCGAAGACTTTATTAAATACGACCTCCTTGATTATGAGTACTTTAGTCTTTCGCTATACAGCGTTTTGCTCATCGTTGGTATTTTTATTTTCGCTCAGATTGCTGTGGGGGTATTTCGAGTTTACCTTTCACGAAAAAACAAGGGTAAACAGCAGCGTGATCTGGGTTTGGAATTTGTGTATGTCCAATTTTTTAAATACGTAGTTTACTGTCTTTCAGTAGGTATTTCCATTAAAATTCTAGGAATTGATTTATCGCTTATCCTTACCGGATCGGTAGGACTATTGGTCGGTTTAGGATTAGGCTTACAAGATGTATTTAAAGATACAATTGCTGGTATTGTTCTTTTAGTCGAGGGCAACATTAAAATTGGAGATATTGTAGAAGTCAATGCCGAAAAAAGCTTGAATAGCAATAAACCCGCATCCAATTTTATAGCGCGTATCGTTAAGATTGGAGTGAGGACAACGCAAATTCAAACGAGGGAAGGTAATATTCAGATTATTCCTAATTCGCATTTGTCTCAAAACAAGGTTGAGAATTGGAGTCACAGCTCGCAGCGATCAATGTATACCATTCACGTGTTAATTGAATATGGAAGCCGAGTTGAATTAGCGTCGGAGCTCATGGTTCAGGCCGCTAAAAGTCACAAAATGGTCGATGTTAAAGAGTCGCCATTTGTGCGATTGGCTAATTTTTCAGAGAATGGAATAGATCTAGAATTGGTTTTTTGGGCCAAAAACAGTTGGGAGATTTTGAATTTTAAGTCCGAAATTCGTTTCGCTATTGATCGATTATTTCGTGAAAACAAGGTTCATTTTGCCTTTCCGACTCGAACGATTATTAATAAGGTTTAGTTCAAACAACGTTGGTACATTCCAACAGTATTTTCAATTCCAAAGTATAAGGCGTCAGCAATGATGGCATGGCCAATGGAAACCTCATCAAGTTGAATCAGGCCTTCTTTAAAAAACGTAAGATTCTCAAGGCTAAGGTCGTGCCCTGCGTTGATGCCTAAGCCCAATTGTACGGCCGTATTACATGCTTCCGCATACGGTTGAAGGGATTTTTCAGGATCAACCTTAAAGCCATGAGCATATGGCCCTGTATACAATTCTATGCGCTGCGCGCCAACCTCTGCTGCCCATTGGATTTGTTCAGCATCAGGAGCCACAAAAATGGAACTTCTTATCCCTAAGTCGTGGATTTGAGCTATCCAAGCTTTTAGTGCTTCAAAATGATTGCGGATATCCCATCCTTCAGAGGAGGTGAGCACGTGAGGTCCGTCAGGAACCAGCGTAGCCTGCTCGGGTTTTGCTTGACGCAGGATGTCAAAATAACGTTGATCAGGATACCCTTCGATGTTGTACTCAGTATGCACCACTTCACGTAAAGCTAAGGCGTCCTTGAAAGTAATATGACGCTCGTCGGGTCTTGGATGAACGGTTATTCCATTTGCTCCAAACCTTTGACAGTCTATGGCGAATTGCGATAGGTTGGGAACATCGCCTCCACGAGCATTTCGCAAGGTTGCAATCTTATTAATATTGACGCTGAGCTTTGTCATTTACTGGATTCAAAATTACGAACTCTGATTTGAATTATCTACCTTTGCTTCGCTATGCGTGCAAACGAAATGTTGTCGGAAGAAATTCCTCCATTACTACACACCGATTCGGGGGAAAAAGTGCTGTTATGGATGGATGAATTCAAAGTAAGCCACCTGCCTGTTCTTAAAAATGGAAATTTCGTGGGACTCGTTTCGGAATCCGCGGTTTTAGATCATTTGAATTTAGAGAGCGATTTGGATCATTTATTTGATCATCTTCCACGACCGTTTGTTTTTGAAAACACACACATTTATGATATTTTACTTAAAATGTCGTCCGAAAAGCTGTCGCTTTTGCCGGTGTTAAATGAGCGTGAAGAATACGTAGGATGCATATCAATTTACGGGGTTGTTACCATTTTTTCGGATTTCGGTAGCATAAAAGAACCGGGTGGTATCATTGTTCTAACATTGAATGCCATAGATTACAGTTTATCCCAAATTGCCCAAATAGTTGAAAGCAATGGGGCGAGGATTCTGAGTTCCTTCATTACCTCAATCCATGACTCAACCAAAATGGAAGTAACCCTTAAAATAAATACCACAAGTTTAAATGCAATTTTAAGGACATTTGAGCGGTATGATTATCAAATTAAAGAAACTTATCAGGATAAGGATTCTGAAAATGATTTGAGGGTTCGATACGAAGCCTTGTTAAATTTCATGAAGTGGTAATGAAGAGTGTAGCTATTTACGGGATTAAATTTACACGACTTAATTTGGATTACCTAAATCAAATCATTGGGGAATGTAAAAAGCGAAATTGGAGGGTTTTATTGGAGGAAGATACCATAAACCATCTTCGCTCCAAGTTTGATTTTCAAGTAGAATGCGAAAGTTATTCGAGTTTTCTGGATTTTCATTCAGGAATTAATTTAATGATCAGTTTAGGTGGAGACGGTTCTTTTCTCAAATCGGTCCGTTTGGTGCGCGATTCTCAAGTTCCAATTCTTGGAATTAATACGGGTCGTTTGGGTTTTTTGGCCAACATTTCAAAGGAAGCAATATCCGAAACATTCGTTTTATTGGAAAATAACCAATACGAATATCAACAGCGATCCCTCTTGCAGGTAAAAACCACTTCCAATGTTTTGGAAGAAGAGAATTTTGCCCTGAACGAGTTAACTCTTACCAAAAAAGATTCGTCCTCTATGATCATTGTGCACGCAAAACTGGACAATAAGTATTTAAATTCTTATTGGGCCGACGGAATCATGGTTTCAACTCCCACAGGATCTACGGGTTATAACCTTAGCTGTGGAGGTCCGATTATCACTCCCGGATGTAAGGTGCATATTATTACCCCCATTGCGGCACATAATTTAAATGTGAGGCCTGTAGTGGTTCCTGATCATCTACCCATTGATTTGAGCCTTGAAAGCCGCGAGCGAAATTGCTTGGTTAGCATTGATGGTGTGGCACGGAATTTTAAGCAAGGTGACGAAATACGTATCACAAAGGCCCAGTTTTTGATTAATGTTGTTAAATTTGAACACACGAATTTCTTAGATACCATTCGAAATAAAATGTACTGGGGAATTGATAACCGAAATTAATTTATGAAAACCACTATCTTAACGCTAGGATTTGTTGCCTTCTCCTTCGTGGCTTTTAGCCAGAAAAGTAAATCAAAAAAAGTTGTTTTAAAAAATGAAATTGACTCCGTTTCTTATCTGATGGGAGTCAATATTGGAAATAGCCTTGGTAAAGAAATGAGCGAAGCTAATTTCGATTTAATCGTTCAAGGCTTTCGTGATGCCATTGCCAAAGGACGTCTCGTTTGTCAAGACAGTACCGACGCCGTCTTGTCCAAGTATTTTCAACAAAAAGCCATGAAAAAACAAGCAGAAGAAGACAAGAAAAATGAAGTTTATAAAGTTGCTGGGGAAAAATTCATGGCAGATAATGCAAAGAAAGCGGGTGTAAAGACTACGGCAAGTGGACTTCAATATCAAATTATAAAAGAAGGCGAGGGGGAACACCCGAAAGAAGATTCTAAAGTTAAGGTTCATTATCATGGAACCACCATTGAAGGGATCGTTTTTGATAGCTCAGTGGACCGGGGTGAACCCATAGAATTTGGCCTAAATCAGGTAATTCCAGGATGGACAGAAGGAGTTCAATTAATGACCAAAGGTGCGAAGTATAAGTTCTTTATTCCTCAAGAATTGGCCTACGGTTCTTCATCACCAACTCCTGTTATTAAACCGTTTTCTCCCTTAGTTTTTGAAGTAGAATTGTTGAGTTTTGAATAGTATGAAATTAATTCCATCCTTTCTAATAGGTTTATCAATAACCTTATTGTTCTCTTGTGGCTCCAATAACAACGATAAAAACGAAAATAGCTCAACAAGTATTGTTGATGAAAAAGTTCCGCTTCGGGATAATGCATCCGCTGAAACCCAAAGCGTGGCCTCAGCAAAAGAAATTGGTGTAGCATTTTTAGCGGAAAACGCGAAGAAACCCGGAATTAAAACAACGGCAAGTGGCTTACAGTATCAAGTAGTTAAAGAGGGAAAGGGAGGCAATCCAAGTGCTACCTCGAGGGTAAAGGTCCATTACCACGGCACAACCGTTGATGGAAAAGTGTTTGATAGTTCAGTGGACCGCGGTGAACCGGTGGAATTTGGCTTGGATCAGGTAATTGTTGGTTGGACTGAAGGTTTGCAGTTAATGAAAAAAGGAGCCAAATACCGGTTTTTCATCCCGGAAGAATTAGCTTACGGTGCTAACCCTCCTTCCCCCGCCATTGAACCCTATTCATGCCTTATTTTTGATGTAGAATTATTAAGTTTTGAATAACATGAGATACCTTGTAACCGCGATATTAACGGCAGCTGTGAGCCTAGGATTTTCCCAAGCTACAAAATTAGCCGATGGATTGTACGTTAAATTTTCAACCTCTAAAGGAGAAATAATTTGCCAACTAGAGTATAAAAAAGTACCCATGACCGTAGCTAATTTTGTGGGCCTAGTCGAGGGTAATTTACACGTGGAAGAAGTCAATATCACTAAGCCTTTCTTTAATGGATTGAAATTTCACCGTGTTATCGCTGATTTTATGATTCAAGGTGGAGATCCAGCCGGAAATGGGAGCGGTGGACCAGGATATAAGTTTTTCGATGAAATAGATCCTTCCCTCAAACATTTATCTCCGGGGATATTATCCATGGCCAATTCAGGTCCAAACACTAATGGTAGTCAGTTTTTTATTACGCACAAAGCAACTCCTTGGCTTGATGGAAAGCACACGGTTTTTGGAGCGGTAATTCATGGTCAAGATGTTGTCAATGCGATTCAACAGAACGATGCCATGAATGAAGTTACAATATTACGTATTGGTAAAGATGCTAAAGCATTTAATGCACAAATGGAATTCGATGCTAAATATTTGAAAATAAAGGCAGTAGAAAGTGCCAAAATGGAAGCGTTTGCTAAAATAGCAGCAATGAGCGATGCAGAGTATAATGCAGATTTCAAACGTCGAGTGAGTACTAAGGAACTGCGAAGCGGGCTTACCCAAACCCCCAGCGGATTAATGTATGTGATTGAAAATCCAGGTGAGGCGTACAAGGCTGAATTAGGGGCTAAAATGTCGTTGCATTACCGAGGTTCATTTCTTGCAACGGGCGAAAAGTTCGATGCCTCCTACGATAGAAATGTACCCATGGATTTTAATTATCAAGTACAACGCATGATTCCAGGCTTTGAAGAAGGCCTGAAACTCATCGGAAAGGGAGGGAAAGCCACCTTGTATTTGCCTTACCGTTTAGCATACGGGCCTCAAGGTAATCCTAGAATTCCGGGATATTCCGATTTAGTATTTGAAATTGAAATGGTAAATCTTGAACCGCCACTCAAAGGCAACGAGCCTGTCGTTCCCCATAACCATGATGGCCATGACCACGACGGCCATGACCATAAACATTGATTTTTATTGCATTCGTCCGAGGTTTCTTAAGACTGATTTTGGAACAAAGTTGAGTTATTGTTCCTTTACTTTAACTTTAAACTGGGAATCTGTATTAAAAGTCTGAAACCAATTTGTTCGTTTTTAAGGTTTGATGCGTACACCTCTTGTGTGAAAATGTCAATGGCATTGAGGGATGAGTTCCAGCTTCCACCTTTCACTATTCGTAAGCTTGAAAGATTGTATTCAGGGTTTTGCTGATTCAATTTTAATACCTTAATATCGTGTAAAAAGCGATCAATTTTCTCCATTATTTTATTCATTTCGTAGGAATGAAGTGACCTATTTTCCCCCAAATAGTTATCGTATATCATAGCGATGATTGGTTCATGAGGCAACATTTCCCATTCTTGTACCACAACACCATCAACGATATTTTCCGAGATTAAAGATTGGGGTTTGGTTGAAATTTTCAGGGAATCATCCTTGGCTGGAATTACGTCCTTCGGAAGGGAGTTAAAGAGGAAAAACTTAGCTAAAATGTCCTCTGTTTTTGTCCCATACTTGGAGTTATAAAGGCGAGAATAAACCCGACGGAAAAGATTTGCTTTTTCATCATTATGTATGTTAACGGTACAACCAGTAAGCGACTGATATAATCAATGAAATTAGAAACGTTGGTTACAGACTTAATACATTTAAGGACGATTCATTCGCCGTTTGATCGGATTGAGTTGATGAATTCGACCGATAGGGTTAAAAAACTTCAACAGAGTGCTAAAGATGAATGAATACAATGAAATGAGTGCTCACAATTAATTTAACCCGTAATTAAAGGGTGAAAAAAATATCTTCATCTTTGTAATATGAAAGTTACGGGTTTTACCTTCATTAGGAATGCTTTAATTTACGATTATCCCATTCGTGAGGCTATTTTGTCCGTGATGCCGCTATGCGATGAATTCATCGTAGCCGTTGGTAATTCAGACGATGAAACGTTAGAGCTTGTTCAGCAGCTTGATAGTCCGAAAATTAGGATCCTTGAAACGGTATGGGACGATTCCCTTCGAGCGAACGGCGAGGTGCTTGCTGTAGAAACCAACAAGGCCTTGCAAGCCATTTCTTCTGACAGCGATTGGTGTTTTTACATTCAAGGTGATGAGGTGTTGGAAGACGGATACCATTCCCTGATACGCGAGGCCATGGAGTTTTATCGAGAAGATTATAAGGTGGATGGTTTTTTATTCAATTACCGTCATTTTTATGGTTCATACGATTACGTTGGCGCTTCAAATTCTTGGTATAAAAAGGAAATAAGAATTATTCGAAAGGTAGGTGGAATATATTCATACCGGGATGCTCAAGGATTTCGTAAAGATGACAATCAAAAATTAAATGTGGTGGCTTTGCCAGTTCATATACACCATTACGGCTGGGTTAAAGAACCTCAAGCTATGCAACGAAAACAATTGAATTTTAATAAATTGTGGCACGACGATGCCTGGATTGAAACCAACGTTCCTTCGGTGGAGCAATTCGAGTATGAAAGGCATTTAACCCAAGTGAAACGGTTTACAGGACAGCATCCAAGTTTAATGCATCATCGAATCTCAGCCATGAATTGGAAGTTTACCAGCGATATTTCGATGGAACGCAGAAACCTCAAAGATCGTTTGAAAGATGCATTACTTTGGATTGGAATTAATCCGAATTATTCCAATTACCGTTGTATTGGCCGGTTTAGACCTTCGCGCAGTTAAGGATTCATGAATACAATGTAAGCATTTAAACTGGTTGCAATTACTACCCAAATGGCATAGGGTAGGAGCAACCAAGCCTTCCAAGAGCGCAAAGGAATGAAGCGTAACAATGAAAAGTAGATGACGGCGGTCAATGCTAGTAAATCAATCAAAGCAACTTCGGTCCAATGGTATTTAAAAAACAAGGGATTCCAAGCCACGTTTAATACCCATTGCAGTAGATAAACTCCCCAAAAAAGCCGCTTATTTTGGAATTGGACATGAGCGAAAGCGAGATATATACTGTAACACACCATCAAGAAAGTCCATGCTGCACCAAAAACCCAACCCGGAGGGGTCCAGGGGGCTTTGTTTAAGTTTTGGTGCCAATCCGAAGCGACACCATCGGCCGTAAAAGACCCTCCTATGGCTAAAGCACCGAAATTAAGGAATAGAAATAAAAGAATGAAGGCGGTTCGTTTCATGCCGTTAAACTTTGTTGGATTTGTTGAATTTTTTCATGCAATGAAAGGCAAAGAACCTCGTTCGTGATGCCTTTATCCGGATGGAATTTTTGCTGAAAATTAGGCAATGAAAAATGGTCTAAAATTTCCGCTTGATGCCTAGGGAATCGCTCCAATGCTGCGGTCATTACTCCCATTCCTCCTCGAGGTCCTGGAGAAGTAGATAACAGAAAAAAACGGATGTTTTCAAACGTCTTCTGTTGATACCTAGAACACCAATCAAGGAGGTTTTTAAATGCTGCCGTATAGCTGCCGTTATGTTCCGCTAAACTCAAAACAACGAGGTCAGCACGTTTCAATTTTTCCATAAAGTCAATGACAACGGATGGTATACCCTCAGTTTCCCGATCTTCACTGTATATAGCGCATTCATAATCCGAAAGGAGTAATGTTGCTACTTCTGCACCTTGGAAGAGTTTTGCTACGTGTTCAGCAAATTGCTGATTGATTGATTCTTTTCTCGTTGAGGCGCCAAAAGCAATTATGTTCATTTTGTCTAGTATTGAATTTCTAAGTTTAGTTGATTCAGGCTTTTGGTAAACAGATACTGCTCAACCGCATATAATCCGTTGAATTTTTCTAGGTCTAATGGCCCAAAATATTGAGCATGCATTGTTTTAGGTGAAATGATCAACAGACAAAGGACACCAATTTTTTTCATGCTGTAATAATCGACCATTGATGCTTGGTTACGGAATAAAAATTACAAGGATCCACATGTAGAATATTAATATTCAAGCACCGCTAATATTTCGGGATGCATGAATTCACCTCCGGGATGTTTTGCGGTATAGTCCAAGTTCAACCAAGCCTCACCTCGCTCGTTAACATGATAATTCAATCGTTGGCCACTGGCTTCGTTTTTGAATAAATCACTTTTAATGATATAGTTGAGGCGTTCCATGTCGTTTTCGTTTCCTATGAATAATTCAGGGTAAACATGCCCGGTTGTACTAACTATTCTTGGTTTTCCACCGATTGACTTGATGCACGAGTACATTAATATGCTGTAATCGTCGCAATCTCCCGAAAGATGCTGAACGGATTCACTCGCCTTCGCGAAATATTCTAAAAATTTCGGGTCATGAACGTAGTTCCAATTTTGGTTAATCTCTTTGAAAACAGCCAAGCACTGGATGAGTTGGCGGTCGTCGTAATACTCTTTTTTCTCCTCTAAAAAATGCTCCCGCGTTGCTTTTAGGGCAAAATTACGCACCAAAGGATTTTCAAAATCCGCTGCATTAATAAACGCTTGTTTCTCGGGGAAAGGTTGCAGTTTTGATGTGATAACCTCAATAGGATAGGGGCTTTCATTCATTGCAAAGAGCATGTATTTATAATCCTTGTATACGGATACAAAACCGTATTCCCCGGAAATACTCCCAATGGTTAAGATAATCATGACGGTAATAAAAAGGATAGTGATTATTCTTTTGAATAGAAAATAGAACAATTCAACTATTCCAAAACATAATACTCCCAATAAAATTCGGTCGAGGTGATAATTCCAATCTAAGTCGGGCAGTGATTTATGAGCAATAATGAATAACGGAAAAGTAAGCAGGTGGGTGAACAAAGAGGTGACTTTGTACAGTAGTTCGTTGCTCCTAGGTTTCGTCCTATCAGGATATTCCTTCATGATTTCGACGTTCTTTCATTTTAAAATTCGCCAACATGAATCCTAATTTTAGCTTGCAGGCTTTCGATGGTCTCCCATTCATGGTTGTCTTTGGAATTGTACGAAAATCCTTCCGTAACGCGCTTTGCTTGATGGGCTTGAATGTATTCGTTCAAATTCCAAAAAGGAGTCTGGGGTATGATGGTGTAGTATTTTCCTAGATCATAGGTGAAAAAAGAATCCGAAGAACTGATCATTTCTTCGTGAATTTTCTCCCCCGGTCGAATGCCAATGATCGGCTTTTCACAGTCCGGGCCAATGGCCTCTGCAACGTCCGTTATGCGGTAGGATGGAATCTTGGGTACAAAAATCTCGCCTCCCCAAGCATGTTCCATCGCGTGCATGACCATATCAACGCCCTCCTGCAACGAAATATTAAAGCGGGTCATTTCCGCCACCGTTATTGGTAAAATACCGTCCAATTGCTTGCGTTTGATGAAGTAGGGGATTACCGAACCGTTGGATCCCATGACGTTGCCATAACGCACCACCGAGAACTTAATGTCTTTTTTTCCACGGATGTTATTGGCCGCTACGAAGAGTTTATCTGAAGTAAGTTTGGTAGCCCCGTAAAGGTTAATGGGTGCACATGCTTTGTCGGTAGACAGGGCAACGACATCCTTTACGTTCGAATTGAGAGCTGCTTTAATCACGTTTTCGGCACCTCCAACGTTGGTTTTAACGCACTCATCTGGGTTGTATTCGGCAATGTGTACGTGCTTCATAGCGGCCGCATGGATTACGCTGTCGATTCCTTGAAATGCGCGCTCCAATCGCTCATAATCCCGGACATCTCCAATAAAATAACGTATTTGTGGGTATTTTGAAACAGGAAATTCCTGCTCCATTTCAAACTGTTTTTGCTCGTCCCTTGAGTAAATTACCAAACGTTTTACTTGAGGGTATTGGCTGAGGATATGGCGTGTAAGAGCTTTCCCTAAAGATCCCGTTCCTCCGGTAATTAAAATAGATCGATCGTTCATGTTAACAAAGTTACATTATTTCTGCGGCATGTCTTCTGCGAATTCCTTCAAACTCATGCGTTCGAAGGCATCAATCATGCTCGTTTTACTTGCGTTGATAATCCTTATTCTATGCCTTGCTGTAAATCCTTTTATCAACCAATAGCCTTCAAAAGAAAGGTAAAACTTATGGATGATTTCATGCAGTTTTCGCGGTTGTTGAATTCGGTCCTCCATTTTCATTGGTTTACTTCCTTCGGTGTCGTAGTAGTGCACATGCCGCAACAAGGCTTCATTAGCCTCATTGACGGATAGATCGGCTAGCCACGAATGGTCGGCGCCAACGAGTGCAATCTCTCGATAACCAAGACGAATGCCAACCATGATGCAAGGAATAAGTACGTTGTGCGGCCTCGGCATTCCCCATCCTTTTCGATAACCCCAATGCGACCAAAAGGGAAGTCCTTCGATGGGGGTTTGGTTGAAATAGGCAGCGTCGATGTTGGGATTGGATGCAAGTAATTGCTGGAAGGCTTCGCTTTTTTTGGCGCGAAAAGGCACCAATAATGTCATTTTCCAGGTAGTTTTGGATTGGAGGTTTTTGTATAAATCCCGATTGAATCCTATGTAGAGCTCATTCAGGTCTTCGTCCGCTTGAAAGTAGGTTACCGCATTGAGTAAGTAAAATCGCGGTTTTAGCACTTCAAATTGATCATGGCTTGCAGCGTTATTGACGGCCAAAAGATCATACAATTGAATCCATTCCGAATCAGTGGCTAACGTTTCATTCAACGACGGCCCGTTGCCTAAGACTAACAGCGGTTTGCTCGGTTGAATGTTGGATACGATGCCCATAAATTTGCTTTGAATTATCACGCGAAGGGCGCTTTGCTTGGTTTGCAACCACAACTTCACCCCATTATTGATAGAACTCAGCCAATTCATGTTCCTTGATACTTGAAAAGTAAGCCGCGGGTTACCCAGAAACGAAAGAAAAGGATCATGTTTCCTTTTGCGACGTGTCCACGGAAAGCATACAAAAACCACAAAACGATGCTTCCAGACCATTTAATTCCCTCGGATATTAGGCGTTTGACATAGGAAATAGTCCCTTCGTTTTTACTGCGCAAACGCTCACTGATACCCGTTCCTAAGGCTTGTTTTTTAATGAAATCAAAGGTCGTTCGTTCCAAGGGAACGCAGTGATAGACCATGGCATGGGGCACATATCGAACCGAAATGGATGCTCGGTAAATGCGGTTGAACAAATCTTTTTCCTCGCCTCCGTACAACCGTTGGCCAATGCGACCTAGTTCCACATTAAAGCATCCGATGCGATCAAAGACTGAAATTCTGAAGGCCATATTCGATCCGCGCGGATAGTCTTTTTCGAAAAAAAAGGCTTGGGTTCCTTGGTCGAAATACCCCAATAGTGAATTCAAGTAGGGGTTCTCCCAAGAAGGTTTAATCTCTTCATAATGAAGGTGAATAGGCCCTCCAATAGCACCGCATTCAGGGAACTCGTTAAATTCTTTAATCAACGATTCAAGGTAGTTGGGGGCAATAAAAGCATCATCATCCAAAAAGGTGATGAGTTGGGCCTTTGCCTCCTTGATGGAGCGGTTCCGACCATGGGAAAGTCCTTGTGAGGTTTCAAGAAAATAATGCGCGGTGAACGTGGGGTTTGACTCAATAAATTTTTCAAATAACTCACGGGTATTTCCCGGGGAATTATTATCGATTAGCAAAATTTCAAAACGCTGAGGTTCCAGCGTCTGTGCGACAATGGACGCGAACAACTGTGGAAGGTATTTTTCCCGGTTGTAGGTGCATATTGCAACGGAAATTTCAGCGGTTGGCAACGATTAGAGTTTTTGTTTCAAAATGCTTAGTGCTTCAGGTAATCCTTTCGGGTTTTTTCCTCCAGCCGTTGCGAAAAATGCTTGTCCACCGCCGCCACCTTGTATTAAAGGCGCTACTTCTCGAATCCATTGCGTGGCATTCCAGGCCTTGCTTTCGATTAAGCTTTCTTCAATCATGACACTCAAACCGCATTTTTCACCATCGACGTTACCTATGATTCCCACAAACGGTTGAATCTCACCTTTCAGCTGAAATAGAATATCCTTTACGGAATTGCTGTCCAAAGGTAACTGAACGCAAAGAACTTGCATCCCATCGATGGTTTCGAGTTTTGACTTGAGGTCTTGCTTGATGGTTTTATTCCGTTCTTTGATCAACAATTCTATTTCTTTGGTCAAGGCTTGGTTTTGATCCGCCAAATCCTCAATGCTTTTCAACAGGTCTTTCGGATTTTTGAAGTGAGCACGTACGCGAGCCATTAAGGCGGTTTCTTCTTTGTAGTGTTGCTCTGCAGCGTTTCCGGTGATCATTTCGATGCGTCGAATACCAGCAGCTACTGCAGCTTCGGATTGCACTTTGATTAAGCCAATCTCACCCGTAGCGTCGACGTGGGTTCCACCACACAATTCCAAGGATTCTCCGAATTGTATCACCCTTACTGTATCGCCGTATTTTTCTCCAAACAAGGCCATTGCCCCCATGGCCTGAGCTTCGGCAATGGGCGTATTTCGGAGCTCTTTCAATCGGGTATTCGCAGCAATTTGTGACTCAACACGCTTGATGATGTCGTGCATTTCTTCATCGCTGACCTTGGCGAAATGGGAAAAATCGAACCTCAAATACTCCGGACTGACCAAGGAACCCTTTTGTTCTACATGATTCCCGAGCACTTGACGCAGGGCATGATGTAGTAAATGGGTGGCGCTGTGGTTCTTTCGAATGTTGTTTCGGCGCACTTGATCCACGATGGCCTCGAAGGTTTGATCGAGGTTATTGGGCAAGTTTTCGCATAAATGAACGATCAGGTTGTTTTCTTTTTTGACATCAAATATTGGGGTCTTGTTTCCTTGTGCATCAACCAACCAACCGGTATCACCTACCTGACCACCGCTTTCAGCATAAAAAGGCGTTGTATCCAGCACGATTTGGTAAAAGGCTCGGTTTTTCTGGTTTACCTTGCGGTAACGCAAGATGTTAGAGGAGCACTGAAGGAGGTCGTATCCCACAAATTCTGTCGGAACCTCGTCGTTGACGTGTTGCCAATCATCCGCGGTAACGCCTGTTGCGGCGCGCGATCGTTCTTTCTGTTGCAGTAATTCTGCATTGAATCCCGTTTCATCGACCGTAAACGAATTTTCTCGAGCAATTAATTGGATCAAATCCAGCGGAAAACCGTAGGTGTCATACAGTTCAAATACGGTGCTTCCGTTCAGGTGTCGTTGGTCAGACTTCATGGAGTTTTCCATGAGTAAATCCATGCGCTTGATGCCTTGTTCCAAGGTTCTAAAAAAACTGAGTTCTTCCTCACGGATTACTTTAACTATCAAGGCCTCTTGTGCAATCAACTCCTGGTAGGGACGTCCCATCTGTTCGATTAATACCGGAACTAAACTGCATAAAAACGGTTCGTTCAATTCCAAGGTTTGATAGCCGTAACGAACCGCTCTGCGAAGAATTCTTCGAATTACATAACCCGCCCCTGAATTCGAGGGAAGTTGTCCATCAGCAATGGAAAAAGCAATCGCACGAACGTGATCTGCGATGACTCGCAGGGCGATGTCCGTGGATTCATTGATTCCGTAGCCCTTCCCGGAATGTTGCACCATGTGCTGGATCAAGGCTTGGAATAAATCCGTGTCGTAGTTGCTTTGTTTGCCTTGCAAGGCCATGGCAAGACGCTCCAATCCCATTCCCGTATCCACGTGGGTTTGCGGAAGAGGCTCAAGGCTACCGTTGGCTTTACGGTTGAATTGCATGAAAACTAAATTCCAAATTTCAATGACTTGTGGATGGTCCTTATTCACCAAACTTGCTCCAGGAATGCTTAATTTATCGTCTTCGCTTCTTAAGTCGACATGAATTTCCGTACAAGGACCACAAGGTCCGGTGTCGCCCATTTCCCAGAAGTTGTCTTTTTTAGAGGCCATTAATATGTGGGCAGGGTCCACGTGTTTTAACCAAAATTCTTTTGATTCGTTGTCGGCTGCAACCTTGTCTGTGGCATCACCTTCGAACACGGTGATATAAAGATCTTTTGGATTCAGTTGATATTCTTTCGTTAAGAGTTCCCAAGCCCAATCAATGGCGTCTTGCTTGAAATAATCTCCAAACGACCAATTGCCCAACATTTCAAAAAGGGTGTGATGGTAGGTATCCACGCCCACTTCTTCCAAATCGTTGTGTTTTCCAGAAACGCGAAGGCACTTTTGCGAATTCGCAATTCTGGGAACAGGGGCGGGCTCATTGCCAAGAAAATAATCCTTGAATTGGTTCATGCCCGCATTCGTAAATAGCAGGGTGGGGTCATTTTTGATGACTAAGGGTGCCGAGGGTACAATCTTGTGACCTTTCTTTTCAAAGAAGTCAAAATATCGCTGTCGAATTTCAGATACGGTCATAACATGCTGCAGTAAAGCGCAAAGGTAGAAAAAAAGAAACGTAGGCTTTTCATTCCTTGCGCAATGCACTAATTTTACGCTATGGAATTTATTGCAAAAGAATTGGCGGATTATGCCAATGCCCATACTTCTTCATCATTCGCATTGTTGCAACGAATTGAACGAGAAACGCACCTCGAAGTATTGCAACCGCGGATGTTGAGTGGTCCCTTTCAAGGACGATTGCTCTCGTTGATTTCAAAATTAGTCCAGCCCAATAGAATATTGGAAGTCGGAACGTATACCGGTTATTCGGCCCTTTGCTTGGCGGAAGGTCTAACGAAGGAAGGGAAAATAATAACTTTGGACGTAAATGAAGAACTTCATAAGCGGGTACAGGGTTATTTTGATGCATCGGAGTATAGCGAACAAATCGATTACCGCATCGGGGATGCTTTAAACCTCATTCCTGCATTGAACGAAAGCTGGGATTTGGTATTCATAGATGCGGATAAAAAAAATTATCTAAAGTACTACGATTTGGTGATTGATCGGGTTAGGTCTGGAGGATTGATCCTGGCGGACAATGTGCTTTGGTCGGGAAAAGTAATCGACGAAAAAGCCCAAGACATGGAAACCGTCTTGTTGCGCGAATACAACGAACGAATCAACCGCGACGATCGGGTAGAAAACATTTTATTGCCTATTCGCGACGGAATCATGGTTGCGCGGAAAAAATGAAAAGGACCCTCATAAAAACGGCTGATGGTTCTTACACATTATATGTTCCAGAGTTGGACGAACATTACCATTCCATTCATGGAGCGCTGCAAGAAGCGGAGCACGTTTTTATAAAGCATGGAATCGAGCTATTCAAACATCAGGATAGGATTCAAGTACTTGAAATGGGATTAGGAACTTGCCTCAACGCATTTCTAACATCTCGTTGGTCTTTGGAAAATGGGAAAGATGTGCGTTATGTTGGGGTAGAGGCTTATCCGGTGGAAGCAGAGGTCATTGGCCAGTGCTTGGATGCCTTGGGTGACGTAGAAGTAAAAGAGCGTAGTTTTTTTACCGATTTGAGTTACGGGCAAAGACAAGCGTTGGGAGGGTTTCAACTAGAGGCATTGCATGCTACATGGAATTCTCTGTCCTATGTTAAAGAATTCGACCTCGTATATTATGATGCCTTTGGTCCTCGCGCTCAAGCGGAGATGTGGACCTTAGAGCATTTTAGCATAGCGTTCGATTCGTTGAAGTCTGGGGGGCTCCTAACCACCTATTGTGCTAAAGGTCAGGTGAAAAGGGATTTGAAATCGGTGGGTTTTGAGGTGGAATCGCGACCAGGACCTCCCGGAAAGCGGGAAATGACTTTGGCGTGGAAGCGCTAACTTAAGCTTGACAACAGGTTTTCAATTGATTCAAGACTAGCGCGGTTGCGCCCCATATCCAATAGCTTCCGAATTGAAAACCCGGTACCTTGCGTTGAAATAAGGAATTCCTTTCTAAGGGGAGTTCACGGTGAATTATTGGGATGTTGTGAACTAACTCAGGCAAAGGCATTTCGATGCATTCTACCACTTCCCGCACATTTAATGACACTGCGGGTTTGGATTCGTGGAAGAAGAGAAAGGGCGTCATTTCAAAATTGGATACTGGAATATATACGGGGGTAAGAGGTCGTATGAGTTTTCCTGATTCCAAGGGAATTCCCAATTCTTCATAACACTCTCTGCGTGCAGTAAATTCTAAATTCGGATCGCTTGTATCCATTTTGCCACCGGGAAAGGCAATTTGACCGCTGTGTTTTCCGTCGTATTCGCTTCGCTGTATCAAAAATATGGACAGGGCATCGTCCTCATTCGGAAAGCAATGAATCCCAACCGAAGCTTGAAGGATTTGGATTGAACCTTGTTTTGCTTGGCTGGAAAGCGTTCTTCCACTCGGTAATAGCGGGAGATGGTCATCTTCCGAAAGCGGTCTGTGAGTAAGTCGATCGAGGTAAGTGGAAAACAAAGCGAACGGTTTTGAACAAAATTAATCGTTTGTGAAGAATTCGTTAATAAATAGGTGTTTTTGTAATGTACCCTCTTTTTTTAGGGGGTGTGTTGAAAAAATGTTTGAAATTTTTGAGGATTGCCTATTTGAAAAAGGGGTATCTTTGTAAAAAATTAGAAAAATGCCTGAAAAAAGACTTGCAGCCTACCGAGATGTTTTGAATCGAACCCCGAAAACCGTCGAATTGCATCAAAAACTTTCCGAATTGTTCGGTACCCTTGTTTTTCATAGCGATGTAATGCGCGAGTATTTGCCTTCAGAAACGTATAAGTCAATGATGGAGGCGATTCAAACCGGAACGCGCTTGGACCGTAAATTAGCGGATTCAGTCGCTACGGCCATGAAGGATTGGGCTCTTTCGAAAGGAGCTACCCATTATACCCATTGGTTTCAACCCTTAACCGGAACCACGGCGGAAAAACACGATGCCTTCTTAAAACCGGTCGGTCCTGGTCGCGCTATTGAACGCTTCGACGGCGATATGCTCGTGCAACAAGAACCGGATGCGTCTTCTTTTCCAAATGGAGGCATTCGAAATACCTTTGAAGCCCGAGGGTACACTGCTTGGGATCCGTCTTCGCCAGCCTTCATCATTGGAAAAACCCTGTGCATACCTACGATTTTTATTTCCTATACCGGAGAATCTTTGGATTATAAAACGCCTTTACTTAGGGCCTTGAATTGCATCGATAAAGCGGCGGTTGAGGTGTGTCAATTGTTCGATAAAAACGTCATTAAAGTCAATACCACCTTGGGGTGGGAGCAAGAGTATTTCTTGGTGGACCAAGCCTTGTTCAATGCTCGACCGGATTTGATGCTTACCGGAAGGGCGCTTTTCGGTCATGCCCCCGCCAAAGGTCAGCAGTTAGAGGATCATTATTTTGGTTCCATTCCAGAGCGCGTCAACGCTTTCATGCGGGAATTTGAAATTGAATCCTTGAAGTTGGGTATTCCTGTCACAACACGTCACAATGAGGTGGCACCGAACCAGTTTGAATGTGCCCCGATTTTTGAAGAGTGCAACCTTGCCAACGACCACAACCTTCTACTGATGGATTTGATGGAGAAAATTGCGCGAAAGCACGACTTCCGGGTCTTGTTGCATGAAAAACCTTTCGCGGGAGTGAACGGTTCCGGAAAGCATAATAACTGGTCGTTGAGCACTAATACGGGGGTGAATTTGCTGGCGCCCGGAAAAAACCCGAAAAGCAATCTGCAGTTTTTAACCTTTTTCGTGAATACGATTAAGGCAATTCACGACAACGCCGACTTACTCCGCGCCTCCATTGCTTCTGCAGGGAACGACCATCGCCTTGGGGCCAATGAAGCACCACCTGCTATTATTTCCGTATTCATAGGAAGCTCATTGACGGCCGTATTAGACGACCTCGAGAAAAACATTAAAGCGGGGAAAATGACTCCGCAGGATAAGACAGAGTTGAAATTAAACATCGGTAAAATCCCACAAATTTTATTGGATAACACGGACAGAAACCGTACGTCACCTTTTGCCTTTACCGGTAACAAGTTTGAATTCCGTGCGGTCGGTTCTTCGGCCAATTGCTCGTCGGCAATGATAGTGCTGAATACTATTGTGGCAAATCAGTTGATTTCTTTTAAAAAGACCATCGACGCGCGCATGGCGAAAGGGGAGGGTAAAGATGAGGCGATATTGAAAGAGCTTCAAGTGTTGATCAAAGCTTCCAAAAAGATACGATTTGAAGGAAACGGCTACGGGGAAGAGTGGAGAATAGAAGCGGAAAAACGGGGTCTCTCCAACCGAAAAGATACTCCACGAGCCCTTCAGGTGTACCATGAAAAATGGGTGGAGGATTTGTTCCAAAACATGGGCGTTTTGAATCCAAGAGAGCTTGAAGCGCGGAGAGAGATTGAATTTGAAGGTTATGTTCTGAAGATTCAAATCGAATCCCGCTTAATGGGGGATTTGGTGAACAACAATTTCATGCCGGCAGCGATAGAATACCAGAACAAATTGATCCAGAACATTCAAGGGATTATTGGTGTCTTTGGTGAAAAGAAAGGCAAAGAAATGGCCAAGGCCCAAATCGATATGTTGCAAGAGGTTAACTACCATTTAAATGCGATGAAGGAAGCCTCGGAACAAATGTTGGAAGAACGCAAGAAGGCGAATTCCATGGACGATGCAGAGCAAAAAGCGCTGGCCTATTGCGATCATGTGAAGGTGCATTTTGATGAAATCCGCTACCATGCGGATAAACTGGAAATGATTGTTGAAGACGAATTATGGCCTTTGCCGAAATTCCGTGAATTGCTCTTTATCCGATAACTTGAGGTTCCTGCTTGTATTTTTGGTGCTTGTCGGTTGGTCTTCAATGTCCATGGCCCAGGAACCGTTTCTTTTGGATACCGTGAATCCCTTGGCCCACGCAAGAGCCCTTCGTTGTGCGAAAGGCATGGTGTATTTGGGTGATAATCTTGGCCGTTGTTTTTCGTACAATTCCATCACGGGTGAGCTGAAGGTCTTGAACGTGCAAAATCTCGAAATACGCGATGTTGAGGTTAATCAATGCGGTATTTTGTGGATGCAAACGGGAGATTCCGGAAAGGTTTTCCACCATACCAAAAGCGATCCTATTCTTTTTCCAAAGCCTGAGGGTAAAAGTGTCTTTTTCGATGGATTCGCGGTAAAAGATTCTTTGGTCTTTATCATGGGAGACCCGGTGAACGGTGAGTTTCAAGTTTATCTTTCCTACAATTTCGGAAGGCAATGGATTCCCGTCAAGGGTCTAAAGGCCTTTGAAGGAGAAGCCGCCTATGCGGCGAGTGGAACCACCGTTCAAATTCAAGATAAAACCTTGTATTTTGTAACCGGAGGAACTCATTCGCGCATTTTTATTGGCAAAAAGTGGGGTAAGCGCTGGAAGTCATATAACATTCCTTTTGCCAGCGGAGAAGGGGAGGGTGCCTACTCATTTTGTGCCATCGATCGCAAGCATTTCGTTGCGGTGGGTGGGAATTACCAATTTCCGGAGCGCAGAAGCAGGGTTTGTTTTACTTCTTCAAATGGCGGTAAAACGTGGAAGGAATCCACTGTTCCTCCCATGGGTTATAGGTCCTGTGTGATCCATTTTCAAGGGGTTACCTTTGCATGTGGAACCAACGGGTTGGATTTTTCCACGGACGGAGGACAGCATTGGACCGCTTGGAAACAAGGGAATTTTCTGGCCATGGACGTTTCCGAAAACGAGCAGCTTTGGATTACCTTGAACCGAAATTTGGGGCTTTTACAACTTGAACCGGTCCGAATGGCGGTTTTGATTAAAAATTAGGTGCTAATCGACGCGAAATTTATTGGTTTTAACAAGGCAACTTAAAGGGTACGAATGCGTTTAAGCGACACGTGTTTTTTTATGGTCAAACATAGTTTATTCCGTTAAAAAAAGCGTAATTTCGCCTAACCTAATTTATGCATTGGATTCGTACGGTACTGGTTTTTTTATGTCTTCCCGTTCTCGGATGGTCGCAGCTAACCGCATCATTTACCACATCGCCCGCTGCTAACAACAATACCATCACGGTTTGTCAAGGGTCTACGGTATTGTATACCAATACGTCTACTGGAACCAATGCCTCAACGAATTACAACTGGAACTTTCAAGGAGGGAATCCCAACAATTCCAACCAAATCGGTCCGCACAATGTTACCTACAACAATCCCGGAAACTACACAACGACCCTGAATTTGGGCAATGGAGTCACTTCTCAAGTGAATGTTACGGTTGTTGCCAAT
The DNA here is from genome assembly GCA_027485415.1 of Cryomorphaceae bacterium. Lineage (GTDB taxonomy): Bacteria > Bacteroidota > Bacteroidia > Flavobacteriales_D > Crocinitomicaceae > UBA952. Next base: position 42,788 of record JAIXRC010000020.1, read on the forward strand.
ATTTACACTCCTACGTTAACCATACCAAACAATTCCGGATTTTCGACTACGACTTTTAACGGAATTACGATTTTCCGCCGATGTGGTAATTATAATTCGGGTAATTTTTCCTTTACCGATCCAACCTTCGCCTCTTATCCCGTGGGTACAACTTTTAATTACATTTGGGGTGACAATACCCCAAACGGGTCAGGCAATCCAAATCCGATAACGCATATGTACAACGGACAAGGGTATTATAATTTTACGTATCAAGTTACTTTTCCTGGCGGTTGCACTTTTACCAACAATTACATGGTGTATGTTGGTGGTAATCCACCAACCATTTCTTTAACAGGTTCCGGTTCAAGCTCTTGTTTGCCAAGTCCATATTCTTTTTCCATTGGAACTCCAAATTCTCCTTCGGCAGGAACAACATTTCAAATCATTTATAACGACGGGACACCCACTACAATCTTAAATGGTTTGAATCCCAATCCACAAACGATCAATCACGTTTTCTCTCAAACTTCTTGTGGAATTAATTCTGTGATTGCCCAACAAACCTATACCAATGCTTATTCCATACAGGTGGTTGCTACCAACGGTTGTAATCCGCAGGGAACTTTTTCGGCGATTGGTCCAATAGCGGCTGGAGCTTCAGTTAATGCAGCAATTAGCGCAAATCCCAATACAAACGTAATATGTGTCAATCAGGCTATTACCTTCAATGATGCTTCGAATCATGGAACGAATGTTTACGGAGGGTCTTGCGATTCAATTTTCGGTCGTTATTGGACGATTTCGCCAAATGCTGGATTTACCACTTCGGGAACGATGGGTAACCCTAACGGTTGGTTGCCAAATACGGCAAATGGTTACGATTGGACCTCATGGGCCAATGGTTCGGCAGCGCTTCCTGTAACCTGGACGGTACCCGGGAATTACCAAGTGGTACTTCACTTGGGTAATGATTGCGGTATGGATTCCGTGATTTACAACATTTGTGTAGTTGCCGCTACAGTGGCGAATTTCACCTTGCCCCAGGCAACGGCGTGTGCTCCGGTGAACATTACCCCGAACAATACCTCGAGCACTCCGGGCTGTAACCTCACGAATGTTTTCAGTTGGGCTGTTACTTCGACGAATCCTCAGAATTGCAATTTCAACGGAGGACCTTCGGTGCAGCCTGCCAACTCAGCCCTTGCCAATCCTACCTTTAGTTTTAACGGTCCCGGAGTTTATACCATTCAATTAACCTTAGGATTGAGTAACCAGGTTCTTGGTGCGTCTTGTGCTCAAACCACCTATTCACAACAAATTACCATTAAGGGACCGCCTCAGTTTACAATCAATCCTGTAGGTCCTATTTGTGCGGGCGGTTCGATTTCTCCTACGATTGTGATGAACAATTGTTATGGAACCACGCCTAACACGTACGCATGGGATTTTAATCCAGGTAATACCATTCCAGCCGGGAGCATCCCAAATCCTACCTCGGCTAATACCCTGAATCCAGGGAGTATAACTTACCCGTCTTCGACCGGTAGTCTTTTTCCGTTCAACCTGACAGCAACTAATGAGTGCGGTCCAACAACGGTTGCTTCTACCGTGGTGGTCAATAATCCTGTCGTAGTGACGCCTGGTTCGTACGGTCCTTATTGCTTAAATTCCCCCGTGTCGCTGAATGGAACTGTAACCGGTGGCGTGTCTACCGGTTATTGGACTGCCAATGTTGCCGGAGGCACGTTTAATCCCATAGGTTCGGGGGGAGCTAATTCCGGTGCCTTAATTTCAACGTATACCCCTCCATCTGGATATTCCGGAAATATCGTACTTACCCTTACCTCGGGTCAGCCTCCTGCACCATGTCCTGTCGTAACGGCCCAAACCACCATTACCTTCAATCCTGTCGCTACGGTGAGTACGGGTGCTTATCCCAACGGGGCTTGCATGAACGGAACCCTGGCCTTGAACGGTTCCATTGGGGGAGCGGCATCAAGTGCTACTTGGACTTCCAGTGTTGGTGGTACTTTCTCGAATGCGAATGCATTAAATGCCACTTGGACCCCTCCGGTGGGTTTTACGGGAATTGCAACTTTGACCCTTACGACCAATGATCCCGCAGGGCCGTGCAACCCCGCATCGGCAAACGTGAACGTTACGGTTCATCCTCTGCCAGTAGCTACAGCTCCGCAAACGGTAGGTCCTATTTGTTCGGGAAGTAACGCGGTTATTACCGTTACTTCTACCATCAATCCAACCTCCTTCGCGTGGACGGCAACTTTTCCAGCAGGCGTCACAGGTACAGCGAGCGGAACCCTCAACCCCGGCAGCAGCAGTGCGACATTAACCACGGCAATAACGAATAACACTAATGCTCCTCAAACCGTTACCTACACGTTTACTCCTTCTTCCAACGGTTGTCCGGGTTCACCCGTCACGACACAAGTGGTGGTACAACCCGTCGCTACGGTTGGGCCGTTCAGCCCCATTACGGTTTGTCCAGGTGCTACCATCACACCGCCTGCTTTTGTTTCCAATCCCAACGGAGCAACGTTCAACTGGGTCAGCAGCAATCCTGCAGGGATAGGTTCGCCACCCAATGGCTCGGGTCAAATGAGTCCTTGGACGGCACCTGCTAATAATTCCAACACCACGGTCTCGTCTAACATTGCCGTAACCCCAACATTTAATAACTGTCCTGGTACCACGGCGAGTTTTGTCATTACGATAAATCCAACGCCGACCATAACGAACAATAACCTAAGTCAAAGCATTTGCTCAGGAGCCAACACCACAGCTGTCAACTGGACCTCCAATTTGGCAGGGACCACTTATGCATGGGTAGGAGTAGGAAGTGCCCCAACAGTTACAGGATTTACGGCTTCAGGTAACGGAAATTTACCCGTTATGGCCATTTCGAACAGCTCCAATGTCGTTCAAACGGTGACCTACACCGTTACCCCGACACGAAACGGATGCAGTGGACCCGCAATTACTTACACCATTACTGTCAACCCCATTCCTCAACTGACGCTTTCTCAAAACCAAACCGTTTGCGGAGGTGTAGCAACGGTACCAAGTACTTTCCAGAACACGGTAGCCGGAGGTAGTTTTACCTATACCCTGCAAAGCCCAGGCTCCGTTCCGGCGACGATTACGGGCCACCCTGTGAATGGAAGCGGTCAAGTTCCTGCTGCTACGATTAACAATGCAGGGACCAATCCTTACACCTTAAATTACACCATCACTCCCACTGCAAACGGATGCAGCGGAACATCGGCTACCTATTCGATTACGGTTAATCCAGCGCCTGTAACTACTTTTTCTCCCGCGAATCAATCCATTTGCTCGGGACAAAACACCAATTTAGTTACCCTGTCAAGTTCAACGGCTGGGGTTACTTTTTCTTGGAGCATTCCGAGTGGCGTACCAGTAGGAATGGGAAATGTCAATGTGACTTCGGGTACATCTACCATTCCAGCTTATGTAAACCTCACCAATAACACAACCGCTCCTTTGGTATTAACCATTGTTGCTGTTGCGACGACCGGTGGCGCTTCTCAATGTGCTGGTTCACCGTCGAATTACACCATAACCGTGAATCCGGTACCAACCGCTTTAGCAAGCTTTGTTAGCAATGACACCATCTGCAGTAATACGGCCGTGAACATTGCTTTGAGCTCAAATACCCCGGGAACTTTGTTTACGTGGACTGCGGTTAATGGTCCAAGTACAACGGGCGGTTCGAATTCTGTGAATCCAGGGGTAAGTATACAGCAGACCTTAGTCAACAGCTCCACGAATTTTGGGAACGTGACATACACCGTTACCCCAGTTGTGGCCGGTGCTTGTCCCGGACTACCCATTCAGGTGATTGCCTATGTTCACCCGGTAGCAACGATCGCTGCATTGACCTCACCAACGGTTTGTCCTCAAGCGACTATAACGCCGACCGTTTTTGTTTCGACTCCTAATGGTGCAAGCTTTGCATGGACGGTGAGCAATGCGCAAATAGGGATTGCAGGCCCGGGTAACGGTCAGATTGCGCCATGGACAGCTCCTGCGAATAATACCATCGCTCCTATAACGGGAACTGTCACCGTAACACCAACGTACAATGGATGTGTTGGAACGTCGAGCAGTTTTACGGTTACGATCAACCCAACGCCTACCGTCACCAACAATGTTCTTACTCAAAGCATTTGTTCCGGTGCGAATACTTCAGCTGTAACGTGGACGTCCAATTTGGCAGGTACAACCTATGCCTGGACCGGAGTGGCCAGTAATCCAACGGTAACCGGTTTTACAGCCTCAGGAAGTGGGAATTTACCGGTGATGGCGGTTGCCAACAGCTCGAATGCGGTTCAAACGGTGACCTACACCGTAACGCCGACCAACAGCGGGTGCGTTGGTCCTCCGATTACTTACACGATTACTGTGAATCCGATTCCTCAATTGACCCTCTCTCAAAACCAAACGGTGTGTGGGGGAGTGGCGACGGTTCAAAGTGCTTTTATCAATTCCGTAGCAGGAGGTAATTTCACCTATGCTTTGCAAAATCCAGGTGCTGTCCCAGCAACGGTGACCGGTTACCCAACCAACGGAAGCGGTCAAATTCCGGTAGCCACCATCAATAATTCATCCGCAAACCCCTTCACACTTACGTATACTATTACTCCAACGGCGAACGGTTGCAACGGCGCCACGGGTGCTTATTCCATTACGGTGAACCCTGCACCAGCGGTTACGTTTTCGATTCCAAATCAAACCGTTTGCAATAATGGGAATTCTCAAGCGGTAACCATCACTTCTACCACTGCGAATACGACCTTCAGTTGGAGCGTTCAAAACCCTTTACCTAACGGATTGGGGGCAGTTCAACCAACTTCTGGAAATACCTCATTGATTCCCGCGTTTTCTGGATTAACCAACAATACCAATCAACCCATTTCTTTTACGGTTTCAGCCACCGCATCTACCACTGGAAACGCGGTTTGTCCAGGTTCACCAAATACCTATACAATAACTGTAAATCCAACGGTCACCGCTCTTGCAACTTTTGTCAGTAATGATACGATTTGCAATAACACGCAGTTGAACTTAACCTTGAGTTCTGTGACACCAACGGTTCAATTTACGTGGACTGTTGTTTCGCCGAATGGAGTTACGGGAGCATCCCCTTCAGGGGCCCCCGCTTCAACGATTCAGCAGACGCTGACCAATGCAACTTCAGCCATTGCCTTGCTTACCTACACTGTGACACCTCAAATTGGTGGATGTAATGGAACGGTGCTGAATGTTCCCGTTTATGTGAACCCTGTTGCCGTCATGAATCCTATGGCTAATTTAACAGCCTGTCCTGGTCAATCGTTAAGTCCTTCAGCCTTTGGATCAGTTCCAGCACCTGCCACTTTTGCTTGGATCAATTCGAACCAGCAAGTGGGGATTCCAGGATCGGGTAATGGCAATATTACGCCATGGAATGCGCCAGCAAATAATACCCTTGCCAACTTGACCTCGACCGTTACGGTTACACCGACGTACAACGGATGTTTGGGAACGGCTTCCAATTTTACTGTGACAATATATCCTACACCGACCGTTACGAATTCTCCTCTGAATCAAACGGTCTGTGAAGGGGTAGCTACGGCTCCGGTGAACTTTACGGCCAATCTTAACGGAACAAGTTTTGCCTGGAGTTACTTGAACTCTGGGGCGAATTTGAGCGGTTTTAATGCTGGCAATGGAAGTAATTTGCTACCAACCATGACCGTTGCCCATTCAGGGAATGTGACTCAGAACGTAACCTATTCTGTGATACCGACCAGTTCCAATAACTGTGCAGGGTCTGCTGTAACGTATACAATTAATATCAATCCAAATCCATCGGTATCGAATGCTGTGGATCAAGTTATTTGTTCCGGTACCAGTACCACTTTGTCTAGTTATCAGAACAACGTTGCTGGAGGAGGTTTTACATGGAATTTATTGAACAACAACATTCCAAATACGGTCACTGGTTTTCTCGCACCTTCAGGTAGCGGTCAATTGGCGGCGGCTGTAGTATCGAATTCGGGGACCCAGCCGTACACGCTAAATTATTTGATTACACCGAATGCGGCAGGTTGTAACGGGCAACCCGATACGCTCTCGATAACGGTTATGCCTGCCCCAGCATTGCAATTTACGGGTGGGCCGAACCAAAGCATTTGCAGTGGTCAAAGTACCGCTTCGATCAATATGACTAGTACCACGCCCAACGTGACTTGGTCTTGGACCGTAATTTCTTCAAACAATGTATCGGGGGTTAATCCCAACAGCGGTTCCTCTGCTACCATCCCTTCTTTTACCCTTACTCAAGGAACAAACACCCCTCAATCGGTCATCATTTCCGCGCAAGCAAACACCACGAATGGTGGGTGTGCAGGGGCTGCATCGACCTATACCATCACGGTGAATCCCATACCAACGGTAACCCCGACTGTTTCGCCCTCATCCACCATTTGTTCGGGCTCCAATGTGACCATCAGTTTGGCATCGAATGTCGCGGGGACCACGTTTGCTTGGACTTCCAGTGCTTCCGCAGGTATTTCTGGAAATACGAATAATTCAGGTTCTACGATAACGAATACTCTTCTCAACGCAACATCGAACACGGGAACTGTTACCTATTCCATCACCCCTACAGCGAATGCCTGCAGTGGGACAGCAGTAACTACCACGATCACGGTAAACCCCGTTGCTCAAATGACGGGATTGAACAATATTTCTGTTTGCCCCGGTGCAAACATTGCTCCGCCTGCCTTTCAGAGCATACCTGCTGGCGCTTCTTTTACCTGGACCAATTCCAATACGAATATTGGAATACCGGCTTCAGGGCAGGGGAATTTAGTTGCTTGGAATGCCCCAATTAATAATTCGATTAACCCCATTGTGGGGTTAATTATTGTTACACCGACCATCGGAAATGCTTGTGCCGGGGTAACTGATACCATCGTAGTTACGGTTTATCCGACGCCACAGATTACGAACGCTCCTTTGCAACAAACTCTTTGCGAAGGCACTCCAACGGCACCGGTGAATATCACCTCGAATCTCGCAGGATCCACACTTACGTGGAATTTCTCGACCGCAGGTGGAGGTTTGTCAGGACATCCAGTTGGCTCGGGTAACAATCCCATTCCTGCGATGACCTTTTCGAACAATGTTTCTACTCAACAAACAGCCCAATACACCTTATCAGCCGTTTCAACGAACCAATGTCCCAGCCTTCCAGTTACCTACACCTTTAATGTGAATCCCATTCCTGTGTTGACCAATCCAGGCGTACAAACGGTTTGCAGCGGACTTCCGACTTCACAAGCGGCATTTACAGCGGATGTTCAAGGGACATTATTTACTTGGACGGCAATTACTCCTCCAGCAGGTTTGAGCGGGTTTACTGCCAGTGGAACGGGAAGTTTAAGTCCAATGACTATTACGAACGCAACGGCTAATCCATTGCAGTTGGTTTATTCCATTACGCCTTCGGCCAGCGGATGTTCCGGAGTGCCGTTGAATTATACGATTACTGTTAATCCTTCTCCAACCGTTCTTTTCTCTCTCGCAAATCAAACCATATGTTCTGGAGCATCAAGCACCTTGGTCAACTTAACCACGACCACAAATAACGCAACCATTGCATGGAGTGTTTCCGTTCCCGGAGGTTTACAAGGGGTTAATACCTTGTCGGGAACGACCCAAATACCTGCCTATAGTTTGATTAACAATACGCAGGGAAATTTAACCGCTACGTTTACAGCAACGGCTTCTACGGCGGGAGGTACGGTTTGTCCAGGAGTGCCTTCTACTTACTCCATTACGGTAAGTCCACAAAACGGTATTTCGGTGGTTGCCGTAGATAGTAGCCTTTGTTCAGGATCAAACGCGCAAATTACCATTTCTTCTAATACTGCGGGCTTAACCTATGCAACAACGGTAGCTGCATCTCAAGGGATTACAGGAGCTGCCAATGCGAACGGTGCTCAAATTTCTCAAACCTTGGTGAATTCAGGAAATGCGCAAGGGACAGTTACTTACACGGTTACTGCAACGGCTCCTCCGGGTAGTTCTTGTCCCAGTCAAACTGCGGTTCTCCCCATTACAGTGGAACCAGTTGCAAGCATTCAATACTCCATTCCTTCCCAATCGTTGTGTTCAGGTTCGTCCACGCAACTGGTTAATTTGACCTCGAACGTTGCTGGAGCTTCCATCGGATGGACCGCCTCAGTGCCCAATGGATTAAGTGGAATGGCGCTTCAAGGTTCAACCACGATTCCTTCCAATCCGTTAAGTTCTAATTTAAACGCTTCCGCGGTAATTGGGGTGGCGGGAACTGCCACCATCAATGGCTGTACCGGTCCTGTGGCTAACGCTCAAATTACGGTATTTCCTAATCCAGGGCTAACGATTACCCCTCCCAACGATACCATTTGCAGCGGAGTTGCGGCCGTTTCGTCGCTTTCTTCCAACGTCGCAAATACCAGTTTTGCTTGGACCGTTTCTTCCAATCCATCGATAACTGGTGCATCCAATGGTTCAGGTGCGACGATTAATCAAGTGCTGACGAATAATTCCGCTCAAGCTCAATCATTAACGTATAATATTACCACCAATGGACCAGGACCCAACAACGGCTGTCCAGGTCAATCGGGAACTTTCACGGTTTTGGTGAATCCCGTGGCTTCTGTTACGTTCAGTCAGGTAAATCAAACGCTTTGTTCGAATAGTAGCTCACAAGCGGTTAATATTACGAGTGTAACACCTAACGCCCAAATTTCATGGACCGCAAACATTCCAGCAGGTATTACTGGGGCAGTAGCGAACGGGGTAAATACCATTCCTGTTCAGACCTTGGTAAATACAACTCAAGGGCCATTAACCGTGGTTTATTCGGTCAATGTTGCTACACAAATTGGTAACTGTCAGGGACAGGCGGCGACCTATTCTATAACGGTGAATCCTTTACCGACCTTGAGTTTTTCACAAAACAATCAAGTCCTTTGCTCTGGACAGAATTCCTCAGCGGTAACTTTGCAGTCTAACCTGAACGCAGGAATTCCAGGAACTTTGAATTATTCGTGGTCAGCCAATCAGCCCGCAGGAATTTCGGGTATGTCAACCTCAGGAACGAGCACTATTCCAGTACAAACCTTAACCAACAACACCTCAGCTCCGGTTACGTTGAGTTATGTTGCTACGTTGACCTATACAAATAATGGAATAGCCTGTAACGGTACTGGAGGGACTTATACGATTACCGTAAATCCGCTGCCTCAAGTAACGGCTGCCATTGCAAGTCCGATAATTTGTTCAAATGATACGGCAAGTATTTGTTTTACGTCACCTGTGGCCAATGCAAATTTTGCATGGACGGTTGTTGCAACGAATGGGATTACGGGAGCCCAAAATGGTACAGGGGCCTGCTTGAATCACATTTTAGTCAACAACTTACTTACCCAAGGAACGGCGGTTTACACCGTAACCGCCTCTGCCAACAACTGTACCGGAGCAGCGGTGACCGCAACCGTTTCAATCAACCCCAATCCTTCCGTAACTCAAGTTAATAACATTGTGGTTTGTCCAGGTCAAGCTATTCCAACCATCAACTTTACATCGACTCCAGCAGGAGCAGCCTTCTCTTGGACGAATTCCAATCAGGCCATCGGTTTAATTGGAGCTGGATCGGGAAGTATTCCAACGTGGCAAGCACCTGTGAACGTGAGTGGAGGTCCCTATGTAGGAACACTTTCCGTCAACGGCACACTAAATGGTTGTTCAGGTTCGAATATGACTTTTACCGTAACAGTGAATCCAACCCCGACCTTAACGGTGAATCCCCCAAGCCTTTCGCTTTGTTCAGGAACGAATGCGGTGATTACCTGCAGTTCAAATGTTTCCAATGCTACGATGACCTGGGTTCAGGCATCGACCAATGCTTCTGGCGCGGCGAATGGTGCGGGCAACGCTGTCAACGGATTGTTTACCATCAGTCAAACCCTGACCTCTACGTCGAATGTACCGGGGAATGTTGTATATACCGTTACTCCATCGGCACAGGGATGTGTTGGAACACAGCAACAAGTAGGAGTGACCGTTAATCCAATTCCTGTGGCGAGCGTCAATCCGGGGGCTCAAACCATTTGCAGCGGTACCACAACCGGTATTTTATTTTCTGGAAATATGCCAGGAATTAGTTTTGGATGGACGGTTAGCAATAACAACAATATTATCGGTGCTTTTGCAGGTTCAAACGATTCCATTGTACAATTATTAACCAATACCTCTACGGGGATACAACAGGTAACGTACAATGTTACACCATCGCTGAACGGGTGCGTTGGTGCCGGAGTTAATGTCATCGTAACGGTAAATCCAACTCCGGTATTAACCACGAACGTCGCAAATGCTACAATCTGCAGTGGTACAAGTACCAATATCGTTTTAAGTTCCAATGTCTTGAACACTACCTACACCTACACTGCGAGTCCGATGGTGGGTGTAGTAGGAGCGGGGAGTGGGATTGCCAATCCGATTGTACAGCAACTCACGAATAACACCTTGAATCCTTTGCAGGTGACCTATGATATTACACCGAGTGCTAATACCTGTGATGGTGCAATAGTGTCCGTTACATTAACGGTAAATCCTGTTGCGACAGTGAACCCAAGTCAAAACAGTGTAACCATTTGCAGTGGTCAATCGGTTAATGTTCAACTGTCCAGTAATTCGCCAGGAGCGTTGTTTAATTGGACAGTTAGTGCAAATGCACAACTAAGTGGGCAGCAAGCAGGCAGCGGTACGAACATTAATCAGCAAATTACCAATGCGACTTTCGCGGTTCAAAATTTCTACTATGTAGTGACACCCGTTTTTGGTGTTTGTCCTGGAATCCAAGATACCATTCCAATAACCGTAAATCCATTGCCTCAAATTACTCCAGGACCAGCAATCAATACATGTATTACGACTCCTCCGTTTAACTTAACAGGCTTTTCACCGGCTGGTGGAACGTGGTCAGGGACAGGAATTACCAACGGAGCCTTAGCGACTTTTAGTCCTTCTGTTGCCATGGGAGGACAGAATCCGAACACCGCTTTTACAACGACATTAACTTATTCTTATACCCATCCTGTGACGGGATGTATAAACTCAGCAACACGTCAAGTTACCGTGAATCCATTGCCAGTTCCTTCATTCACCATGGATACGTTAAAATGCATCAATACTACGGTAAGTATTGTCAACAATTCGCAAGGAGCCAGCAGTTATTTTTGGAATTTTGGTAACGGAGCAACCAGCACCCAAGTTAACCCCATTTATCAGTTTCCAACTGGCGGAAATTACACGGTAACACTCGTTGCTACTTCTCCTCAGGGATGCGTTGATTCGACCTCCAACACCATTCAAATCGTATCCACTCCCACCGCTTCGTTTGTTCCTTCCACCAATAACGGTTGCGGTCCGCTCAATGTGAATTTCAACAATACCTCGAACGGATACGGGATAACCTCCTATTTCTGGAATTTTGGATTTCCAGCCAATGGTCCTTTTTCAAGTGCGCAAAATCCGGGGGCTTTAACTTTCGCACCTCCGTTGATTCAAGACACCAATTACATTGTTTCGCTATCGGTGACTAACTTATGCGGTACTTCGACCTTCTTGGATACGATTTTGGTTCATCCCTTACCCATAGCCTCCTTCGCAACGACCGTTAATACCGGGTGTTCTCCTTTGCCAGTTGGGTTCCAGAATTTATCCTTGGGAAGCCCTACTAACTACATATGGAATTTTGGTGACGGATCGTTCAGTACTGCTATAAGCCCAACGCATACCTTTACTTATGGACCAAACGACACAATTTTCAATGTGGCGTTAATTGCAATCAATGCTTGCGGATCCGATACCAGTTATTTTCCGATTCATGTTTTCCCAAATACCGTCTCCAGTTTCTTCAATACGAATCCCACGGTGGGTTGCGCTCCATTGAACGTACAGTTTACCAATTTTTCGCAAGGAGGCAATCTGAATTATTTTTGGAGCTTCGGGAATGGACAAGTTTCAAATGTTCAGAGTCCAAGCCATTTATACACCTCTTCCGGAACTTACATTGCTCAATTGGTCGTGGATAACGGTTGTTCTTACGACACGTCTACTATTTCGATAACGGTTTTACCCAAACCTCAAGTAGCCTTTACGGTGGTGGATGATACCCTGTGCATGGGACAGAATTTCCAATTTACCAATTTATCTTCACAGCTTTCTAATGCCGCATGGTTATTTGGTGATGGTACGGGTTCCAATGTTTATAGTCCGACCCATGTTTACGCAAGCGCAGGTAATTTCACCGTTGCCTTGATTGGAACTTCTGCAGCGAATGGATGCGTAGATACCGCTTATAGGACCATTACGTCAATACCAAGTCCAGTGTTGAATTACGATACCCTGGTATTTGAGGGGTGCGCGGCATTAAGCGTGAGTTTTAATGAATTATCGGGCACCGCTTCTTCAGCAGTTTGGGATTATGGCGACGGAACCCTTGGTATTGCTCCAAGCAGTAACCACCTCTACCCGAATCCTGGAACGTATACGCCTCAGGTTGTTGCGCAAAATGCTTTCGGATGCACCGACACGGCCAATTTTACCGTGGTAGTGCATTCTGTTCCTGTTGCTGATTTTGATATTGCTGATAAAACTTCATGTGACGTACCTTTCTTGGTTACTCCTGTTAATCTTAGTCAAGGGGCCTTGGTGTACGATTGGAATTTTGGCAACGGAAGTGGATCAAATCAATTTGAACCAACGGCAACGTATACCCAATCGGGAACCTACAATTTGGTGTTAATGGCTTATAACCAGTTTGGTTGCGGTGATACAACGGTACAGAGCATTATTGTACATCCCATTGCTAATGCTCAATTTATCCCGGATACCACGGTGGGTTGCGAGGATCTAACCGTTTCCTTCACAAACAATTCCAACAATGCAACGAGTTTCTTATGGAACTTTGGGGACGGTTCTTCGATACAATCGCAGAATCCAACCCACACCTACGTCAATCCAGGATTTTACACTGTTACTCTTATAGTGAGCAATATTCAGGGTTGCACCGATACCTTGGTGCAAACGAATTTGATTCAGGTTTTACCACGACCTACGGCAGGATTTACGGTATTCCCCGGATTAATCTATACCGAAGATCCTTTCTTGCAATTGAACAATACCGCTCAAAATTACGATACAGGGGAGTATCTCATGGGCAATGGCGCAGTGGTAGATATTTATACTAATCAATACAATTACGGGATTTCAGACCCTGCTGAATATACCATTACGCAAATTGTTTACAACGATTTTGGGTGCAGCGATACGGCACTGGCGTATATTCAAATTTTAGCGACTCCAACGCTTTACGTTCCAAATGCATTTACTCCGGATGCTGATGGTGAAAATGACTCCTGGATTCCGGTTGCAACAGCCATGTATTCCATTGAGGTTTCTGTTTTCAATCGTTGGGGCGAAGAGGTTTACACGACGACGGATTTATCAAAACCTTGGGATGGAAGGTATCAAGGAAAGGATTGTCCTGTAGGGGTTTATTCGTGGAAAATTGTAGCGAGGGATGTGAACCAAGAATTAATCATTCGAAGTGGGCATATTAGCCTGCTACGTTAAAATCTTTAATTTTCAATTGAGGCTTCGTTAACGAAGGTCGAAAATAGTTTAAAAGCTTCTAAGGTAGGGTTGATGTGAGGCTTGAAACGAATGCGTATTTTACCATCGTTTTGTACAGTTTCGTTGGTGATATTGCTGATAGAACTGGTGAAATCTCTAGTGATTCTATAGACAGGATGGGAATCTAAAAAGGTCTGCCAGCCTTCACCAAGGTTTTTTACTTCAGTTATTATCGATGGGTTGCCTTTAATTTTAATAGAATTGCTTTTTACGCGTTTTGCATCTTTTGATTTTCCAAGATACATGGTAGAGTCTGGAAAAAAATGATAGTAATACGTATTATTAAAGTAGGTTATATGATTCTTAAAAATTTTAATTTCTGCATTCGGCAGTATAAAATTCAAAAATGAAGAAATATCCGAGGAGTCGAGCTGCTTGTTTAATTTGATTAATGCATCAAAATTCAATTGGACATATGAGCTTTTTTCGTTTAAACGGTTTTCTGCACCATAGTAATTAATAGAAATACTCGTGATATTTTTTATGAAATTATTGCCTGATTCACCAATAGGCCAATCGTTAGATGGGTCAACAAAAGTGGTGAGATGAAAACCGCCATCTTCTTCATTGAAACTTAAAGAATTCGGGTTAATCGTATTTTTGAACAAAATCGTTAAACCGTTGTCATCCAAAGTACATGCATAATTATTAATTAATTTCCCTTTGTTAAACAACCAATAGTTGAACGTATTGTTTGATGAGATTTCTAAATTGTTCCACTTTTCATGAGCCAACTCATTGAATACTCCTTTCGAATGATCATCAGGATTAAGCAAATAAAAAAAGTATTGGTTTTTAATAAATCCTTTAATTTCATTGCTCTTTTGACCATTATATATGCCTGCTATAAACCAATAATGCCGATTTTTCGATAGTATTTTTAAAAAATATACCGGTGAGTTAAATTGAATTGGAAGGAAGTTGTTAAGGGATCCTTGGTTTATATTTTGATAAAATTCGGAAAGTGATTTAAGGACTTTTGGATCCTCATTGTTAAAGCTTAATTGGTAGGCAAATTCCGAAATAATTTTAGGATTGTTAATTTTAATAATTGAAACAGTACTTTCAGGAAATTGTAGTTTCGGCGGTGCTGGTGGATTTTTCAGAAAAGAAAAAGAGAAATAGATTAACATCCATATGGCAAAAATCAACAGGAAAGCGACAAGCCTTTGAGCAATTCTCATAAACAAATTTAGGCAATTCACTTTTGATTAACTTTGTATATGCGAAAATTAGTTCGTTTCTTCCTTGGGTTGTTCGGTTGGAAAATCGATACTACGGTTCCCAAAGATCTTGATAAGGCAGTTGTTGTTATGGCTCCGCACACTTCGAATTGGGATTTCGTGATTGGCTATCTGGCTTTTTATTTAATGAGAATTCCTGCGAATTTCCTAATAAAACGAGAATTGTTTTTTTTTCCTTTGGGTTGGATTTTAAAAGGTATGGGGGGGATTCCTGTTGATCGAAAACGGCGTAACAATTTAGTAGAGTTTTCTTGCGCATTGTTTGAGGCTAATAAACAACTTTATCTTGTTTTCACCCCTGAAGGTACTCGTTCGGCAAATGCACATTGGAAAAAGGGATTTTATATTATCGCTCAAACGGCTAAAGTACCAATCATTTCTGCATACATTGATTATTCAACTAAAACAGGAGGGTTTCATAAGGTACATCCAATCTCTGATAATTTTGAATCAGACGTTCATGAAATAAAAGTCGAATTAAGTCAATTCACAGGAAAATATCCCGAAAAAGGCATTATTTTTTAATGTCGTTACGTTTGGAATCATATCCATATGGACAGTGTTTGCAATTGCTTTTACAACAATAACCACGTTTTAAATGGTAATTTTCCGTGAAAATTATATATCCTTCTTCACTTAAATAATAATCCTCTTCCGAAAGATTGCTTTTTCTTCCAAAATCTGAAAACTCCATGTCTATTGCATCGTCCTTACCCTCCATTGATTTTTCTTTAATTCATCCTATAAAAATGGATAACAACAAGTTGCACGAAATGTTTGTGTTACGCGATGATTTAATACATCCTGTTATTAGCGGTAATAAATGGAGAAAGCTGAAATTTGTAGTTGACCGTGTAAGAAATGAAAAATTAAAAGGGATTATTTCGTACGGTGGAGCCTTTTCGAACCATATTATGGCGGTTGCATGCGCTTCAAAAATTTTTGGTTTCGAAGGTGTAATCAATGTGCGAGGTGATGAATTAAGTCCATTTTCGAATGATGTATTGCGTTACTGTTCGCAACAGGGCGCTAGACTTCAATTTTTAAGTAGATCGGAATACGATATATCTAAAAATTTCTACGGTTTGGATAATACAGGAGAATACTTAATCATTCCAGAGGGAGGGGCTTGTTATGAGGGATTTCTTGGTGCCCTTGAAATAGTAAATAATGTTTCGAATTATGATATTATTGCACTGGCGCAGGGTACAACAACCACCAGTTTGGGGGTGCTTTTGGCCGCACCGCCTTGCAGCGAGGTATGGGTTTTTCCGGTGCTTAAAAACTTCAATTCCATCTTTGAAATGGAAAAATTAGCGCATAAATTTGGGCGCTCAGTAAATTTCGGCGATCGAAAAAAACAATTAAAAGTATTTGATCAGTACCATTTTGGGGGCTATGCAAAAAATCAGTCGGAAGTTCGTAGTAGACTCAATAAGCAATATTCGGGGCTTAACCTGCCATTAGATCCCATTTACAATGGAAAAGCTTTCTTAGGCATGATCGAAGAGCTTGTAAAAATAACCACTCGAAAAAAGGTGTTATTTATCCATACGGGAGGTCTTTGGATAAATGCTTAGCCTAGTTTGGTTTTCTTCTTGGAATATAAAT
Source organism: Cryomorphaceae bacterium (assembly GCA_027485415.1). GTDB lineage: Bacteria > Bacteroidota > Bacteroidia > Flavobacteriales_D > Crocinitomicaceae > UBA952. The sequence goes on from JAIXRC010000020.1 coordinate 59,401, forward strand.
GGGTTGATTTGAAGAAAATCTCAATAGATCCCAAACCTTTGTTAGCCGAGGCAATTTTAGAAACGGTTACATCTGCAGACAATCCAAAACGGAAATTGGAAGTTTTATAGTTAACATTCAAACTTACTGCATCATTCCAACGATAAAATGCACCGTAATTCATGGTGGTAGATTTCAATATATTGGTCATATCCGATCCATTCCGAAGAATGTTCTCAAACATCACTCCCGCAATAAAGTTAGCGTTCGGACCATTTTTAAACGCCATGAACTGTGGTTGAATTCTTAAATCACGGCGAGACGTGGTAAAGTCTACGCCCGCATTAATGACCATTTGTCCGTACATTCTTCCACCAGTTTCGGTGAAACTAAATTTAGGTTTATTCACATGATTGATGGAAGCTCCTCCGAAAAATCTGGATTTATTTCTGGTGGTGTACTGGTATAAAATTCCTGTATTAACATTGAATGCAGCATTCGAGCTTCTGCTTAAATTATCGTTGATGTAAATGGGGTCATTCATGGTACCATTATAATTCCAACCCGTCCAATTGGATTCCCATGACGGTAGGGTTGGATCGTAACCGACTAATATCATACCGGCACTTGCACCAATGGTCAAATTCGCAAATTGGTTGAGCTGAATGGAATAATTCACGGGAATGTTCACTTCGGTTTGCATCATTTTACTTTCGCCCATACCTTCATTCATAGCGGTTAATCCTATACCGAAGTGATTTTTACTCATCGGGCCATCGGATATTTTAAACTCAGCTATTAGGGAGTTTGAACGGATTTTCGTGCCGTTCATCACTGGATGTTGCATTTTAAATCCAGTACAGAAACTGAAGTCTTCATATCCAGATGCAATTGCGGCAGGATTGAATAAACCGGGTGTTTGGTAAAACAAGCTTGAGTTATGGGCGTATTGCCCGTAAAATTGACCTGAAAAGATCAGGATCGTTGCTATAACTAATGGTTTGAACATAATTTATTATTTGTAGAGCATAACATTTCCGTCAATGGAACCGGTCAGGCCATTGATTAAACGATATTCTAATTTGTACGCAAAATTCCCGACATTTAATGCTTTTCCTTTGAACGTTCCATCCCATCCTTCATTAGGATCGGTAGTCCTAAAAACTAATTGACCATACCGGTTGAAAATTTGAAAATTCATCGATACTATGGCACCACCATCTCCATCAAATCCATCCGAGTAATCCGAATCTTTATCTACATTGGTAACGACACGAAGCATATCGTTGGTGCCATCACCGTTAGGAGAAAACGCATCTGGTACAGAAATTTTCACCGAATCTCGAAATCGAACATTTATAAATACGGTGTCGGAAGCAATACATCCCTCTGGAGAAATATTATTAAGGATGTAATATGAATCAAAAAATGGGGTTACTATTACCGTATCGCAAATACCAGCAACGTCTCCAAAGCACCACACATCGTTTCCTCCATTCGGCGTTTCCCACACTAAAGAATCTCCTGCGGCATAACCGTAAGCAACAATCACTGCTCCCGATGTAGGTTGGCCGGTTGGCCACATGCCACCATACATGGAAATCAGGGTGTCGTCGATGGGAACGCCACCGATAGTATCCAATAAACCAATACTAATGGTTGGAACGGAACCAACCGTGATTTGCTGACTTGCAGAACTTGTAGCGCCGTTAGCATCTGTAACGGTTAATAGAAGTGTGTAGGTGCCCGCAGTAGTGAAACAAACCTGACCTGGATTCATGCCGCTGTAGAACGAAGGGGTACCGCTAGGGAAAGACCAGCTGCTTGAAACAACGTCGTTGGAAGAATTGTTTTCTATATCAATGCAGTCTCCTTCACAAATAACATTATCCGATATGGCAAAACTTGCGGTGGGCTGGGCTATTCCTAAGATTGAGAGGCTTAAGATAATCGTAAAAAAGAAATATTTCATTCGTAAATTTCTATAAAGTTGTACGAAGATAATAAAACTCTTCGAAAAAGAACAAATTACACTTTTTTCAATAAGCAAATGATTTCGTTCGCTTCAACGACATCATGAACTCTAATAATATTTGCATTTTTGAGAAGCGCAAAAGTGTTTAAAACTGTTGTGCCATTCAATGATTGTTCAACAGAGCTGTTTAGTTTTTTATAAATCATGGATTTCCTTGAAGTACCGCAAAGGATTGGAAAACCAAGCATGTGAAATAATGAAAGGTTGTTAAGTAATTCATAATTTTCTTCGATCGATTTTGAAAATCCAAAACCAAGGTCTACAATAATGTCTTTGACGCCAGCATCTTTAATTTTTTCAATCTGTCGAGATAACTCCATTAATACTTCTGTGGTCACGTTTTTGTATTGTGTTGGTTCGTGTAGGTTTTTAGAAGTGCCACGCGAATGGGTGAGGATGTAAGGTGCATTGTACTTTGCACATACCTTAAAAATCGTAGGGTTATTTCTTCCTCCTTCAACATCATTTATTATATCGGCACCGTTAAGTAATGCCCATTCTGCAACAGCGGGTAAGCTCGTGTCAATCGATATGAAAATTTGTGGAAAGTTTTGAACAATAAACTCCAAATAAGGACGCAAGCGATGAATTTGCTCTTCTTCAGAAATCATATCATATCCCGGACGAGTGGAATGAGCTCCTAAGTCGATAAAAGTCACCTTGTTTTTTAAACAGTGTTCCATAGTTTCCCTTAAAAACTCAAGAGATTGTATTCGGCTTTTTTCGTGAAAGGAGTCAGGTGTGGCATTCAGAATGGCCATGATACTTGGTTCTGACATGGAAACTAATTTATTCCGCAACCTGAGGGATTGGTTTAAGCGGAAATGCTTAACTTCAGCCCCGAAAAGATTTGAATTGAACATGTCAGATACCTTAGTTTCGTACACAAATATAACTGCTTTGTGCAGGGAAATCTACTTAAATAAGTCGAAAGATTACGGGACGGCTTGGAGAATTCTTCGTCCGATGGGAATTGCGGACCAGCTTTACATCAAAGCAAATCGAATTCGGACCATACAAGAAAACGGATCAAACCTCGTCGGGGATGGGGTTGAGGGTGAGTTTATGGCCATTGTTAATTATTGCATTATTGGTTTGATACAACTCAATGCAACCGAGGATATGTCCCTCGAGCTTTCCTTTGAACAGGCAAAAGAGTTGTATGATAAATACCTGGAAGAGGCAAGTTCCTTGATGCAGCGAAAAAATCATGATTACGGAGAAGCTTGGAGGTTAATGCAGGTGGAATCTTTAACGGATCTTATTTTGATGAAGATTTATCGCATCAAACAAATTATCAATAATAACGGTCAAACGCTTGTTTCGGAAGGGATAGAGGGTAATTATTACGATATGTTGAATTACGCCGTTTTTGCCTTAATTCTACGGGGTGTTAAATAAACGTTAAGTCTATTTTTCTAGTCATTCTGCCTTTTATCTTCGTTAAAATTTAATGTATGAAAAATATCAAAGCTCTTGCACCTTGGGGAATCCGACTTATCATCTCCTTTATGTTTTTCTTGTCAGCTCTCGCAAAATTATATCCGAAACCTGATCTTGGAATCACGAGTTTCGAATACAATCAGATTGAAGCCTTAGGGATTTCCGAAAGTTTATCTGTATACCTTTCGAGAATTTTAATTGGTATTGAGTTTGCCATTGGTTTTTTAATTCTTTTACCGTTTCATTTGAAACGAGTGGTAATTCCTGGAACCATGCTCATGCTACTTATTTTCAATGGTGAATTGATCTACGAAATGCTTACCTCAGGTAACAGCGGAAACTGTGGTTGTTTTGGAAGTTTGATTGAAATGACACCCTTAGAGGCTATGATTAAAAATTTCATCGCGATAGGTCTTTTGATTCTTTTTTACTTTGTATCATCGAAAGAACAACTCAAAGAAGAAAGGACTGTTCTTCAAGGGTATTTTCAGACTTCGATGCTATTTAATGTGGCACTTGCCGGGGTTCTTTTCATGTTTATGTTTGTCCCCATCAAGGCTAAATTGAAAACGGAGAATGGTAATAACGTTGTTTATGTGGATGAAACCGATACGGATCTTCAAGAGGTAGATTCAATGAATAAGCCCTCAGATACTTCAAGTCTTGTAGAATCACCAAATAATAAGGGAAATATTGAACCTAAACCTGTGAAATCCGGATTTGAAAACGTATTTTCTGATATCAACGATGGAAAGAAAATTCTATGCTTTTTTGCGCCGGGTTGCGACCATTGCCGAGAAGCAGCCAAATCCCTAGTGGCACTCAATAAAACGATGAAGGATTTTCCTAAAATCAGGATTATATTTATGGATGAAGAGGCCGAAATGATTCCGGATTTCTTCAAGTTTGCTGGCAAGGAAAAAGGTTACACGCACACAGTAATGGATATAAAACAATTCTGGGGCACCTTAGGTAAGTCGAAAGATGTACCAGGAGTTGTGTACTTGTGGAATGGTAATGTACAGGCATTTTATCAAGGCATTGATAAAGAACAATTTGATGCTGCTGCATTGAAAAAAGTTCTCAACAAATCTAAATAGCCCCGTTTTTTGCCTTAATTTTAAGGGTGAAGAAAAAGATAATTGGTGCTAATTGGAAAATGAACTTGTCCAAACAGGAAAGTTTGGAATTGTTTAAGCGGTATGCTGCTGCTATTCCAAATCTTAACCCCGAAATTGAACTCGTTGTATTTCCGTCTCAAGGCTTTTTATCGTTATTGAGTCCTGTTACGGGTATTGAAATTGGAGCGCAGAATTTCCATGCTCCTCATACTTCAGGCGCTTTTACAGGTGAAACGTCACTCACACAACTATCCAGCCTGAACATTTCGTGGGTGCTTGTTGGTCATTCAGAACGAAGAATGTTGGCACATGAATCGGATGAAGTAGTTCTTCAAAAAACAATTTCAGCTTTGGAATTGGGGTTTAAGGTGATTTTCTGTTGCGGGGAACCAGGCGAGGTTCGCAACATTTCTTCCGAAGCTTCCATAAGTTTTATAAAAGATCAATTAAAAGGGATAGAAGCCTTGACCAACGCTCAAAAAGAAAAAATCACCATTGCCTATGAACCTATATGGGCTATAGGAACAGGTGTGACTCCTGCCTTGGATCAAATTGATGAAATGACCACCTGGATTGCTTTGAATACCCATTGTACTGTAATTTATGGCGGTAGCTGTGATGAAAACAATTCCATTGAGATTTTTAAGCTTCCCCATGTGAGCGGAGGGTTGATTGGAAATGCATCCCTCAATGCCAACTCCTTCATGCAAATAGTTCACCATTTATGATTCCTTACGTTGAATGTACTGTTACGCTGGATCCTTTTTATCCTTATAATGAAATTCTAACCGTTAAACTTTCGGAGGTGGGCTTTGAAAGTTTTACCGAAGGAGAAAATGTCCTCCATGCCTACATTCCAGAGGTGCAATTTAATGCGGCTATTTTGGAGGACTTGAAACATTATTTAACGGCGAACAAGGTTAAATTCTCCTTGGATTATAAGCTGATCCCTCCGCAGAATTGGAATGAAACATGGGAAAAGGATTATGCACCGGTAATCTTGAAGCATTTTACCATTGTAGCCCCTTTCCATGGTGAGGAATACCGCAAAAAGCGATTCATTGAAATAGAACCAAAAATGTCCTTTGGCACAGGCCATCACGAAACTACTGCGCTGATGTGCGAGGTGATGGAGGATTTGGATTTTAAGGGAAAGAAAGTTCTTGATATGGGGTCTGGTACAGGAATCCTGGCCATCAATGCGTCGCAGCTTGGGGCAGCCCAGGTATTGGCCTATGATATCGAAGAGTGGGCTGTTGAAAATGCGCAAGAAAACTTCCTGCGAAATGCCACTCATGTTTGTGAGGTTTATCTTGGCGATGTTAAGGATGTAACCGAGCAAGGATTTGAAGTTATTTTGGCCAACATTAATAAAAACGTGTTATTCAACCATTTACCTTTTTACTCAAAGTTGGCCGCTAATCAATCACATGTATTGCTAAGTGGGTTTTTTACTTCGGATAATTCAAGCTTAATTGATGAGGCAAAAGCACACGGTTTTAACTTAATACAATCCTATGAAAATAAAAGTTGGTCCTGCTTGCATTTTCGCAAGAATTAGTGGAGTATTCCTTTTGCTGGCAGGTAGCAGCGCTATTGGGTTTTCCCAAACCTTTACCAAAGAACGTGACAAATTCGTTAAAGAATGCAAACAGATTTTTGTTGATGAGTCCATGCAGTTAAATGTCCAGGACGTTTTTCCAAAAGTGATTGAAGGGGCTGGATTGAACGACAACCAATTTGCAAAAATGGTAGATGGTGCCAATGCCATTTTGAAGTCGAAGGAGGACTATGAACTAGCTTATTTCTATGTTGCGGCTTTTGTATATCAAACAAAAAACAAGTTGGGTTCTGATTTTTTTTCAACTTGGCTTGGCCTAGAGAAATCGTACCGCGAAAAAGAGCTAGATGATTATTCCGAATTCATGGTCTTTTCATACAATTTGTTCCGGTGGAAAGCCTTAGTTAAAGACGACAACTCCGTGTGGATTTTCAAGGGTAATCTTACCTGGAATTCGGATAAAAAGTTAAAAATTGAGTGTTCAGAAGGCACTTTGTTGGGTTATTCAGCCGCATTGAAAGCAAAAGACAGCGTTTATGTTACTGAAACCTCGGGAGTATTCGATTACGAATCGAAAAAGTTTTTAGGTAGAAACGGTACGGTTACCTGGCAAAAGGTAGGACTCAATAAGACGGAGACGTTTGCTGAGTTAAGGGGCTATAGAATTACCATGACAGAGGTTTCCTTGAAAGCGGATACCGTTTCCTTGACAACACCGTATTTCCAACAACCTATTTTAGGTTCATTAGTGGATAAAGCGCTTGATCAATTGGAAGAGGGAGAGGGGGCTCCTAGGTTTATTTCGTTTGATAAACGATTGAAAATTAAAGAATTAAGGGAGAGCATGAATTATGATGGGGGGTTCTCTTTAGAAGGATCCCGCTTGGTTGGTAAAGGAACGAAAGAAAATCCTGCCAAGTTATTTTACTTATTAAACGATAAACCGTTGTTCGAAATTTCGGCTTTGTCCTTTGATATTGACCCAGGAGAAATATTAGCAAGACCGGCTCGCCTAAAATTACTCTATTCCAACGGCGATTCGTTGGTGCACAACGATGGTCTTTTTCAATTTACAGAGTCTACTTCAACCATGTTGTGGACTTCGTCTAAAAAAGGCAATACGGTAGTTCCTTTTATGGATTATCATTACCAAATTTCGGTGAATGCTCCTTGTTTAAAGTGGGAACGAAATACCGCCTATCCTAAATACACTTTTGAAATGGCTACGGCACAAGAACAAAAGAAAATTCAAATAGAATCGTTTAATTTTTATAACCCCAGTTTAGTAAAGACGTTCAGCAATGGAGGTGGAAATCCCTTCACGCAATTAGCTAATTATTCAAAGAAAATGAATACCAATGTGCTGACGGATGGACAAGCTTCATCGGCGCTTGGGACCACCTTGGATTATGCTAAAAACCGATTATTGGATTTATCTGCACAAGGATTTTTAGAGTACAATTCGTTTGAAAAACAAGTGGTTTTACTCCCCAAGCTGTTTAATTATGCCGATGTGGCATCTTCGGGTAAAGATTATGACAATATCATGTTAACCTGTGACCTGACTCCTCGAAAAGGCAGTGCCCCTGATCAAAGTGCTAATGGAAATGCTTTAGATAAGAAGGAGTTGGAAAAATTGAATCTTTTAAACAACCGTTTCAAGAAACAAGATTTTTACGGTTTTATTGATATCTCCAAGGATCAAATGTTCCTGACCGGAGTTGATCGGGTAGTGCTTTCAGAAGCTCAAAAAACTTCCTTCTATCCAGATTCAACATATCTGATTTTAAAACCGAAATTGGACATGGTTTTCAACGGAGATTTATTGATTGGAAAATTGCAAGTTGCCATGAAAGCCGCATATTTCTCTTACGACCGTTTCAAAGTTTCCGTTAACAATGCTCAATATGCCGCATTAAATGTGAATCCGTTAAATCCCCAAGATGGTTCAGATCCCATTACGGTAGTTAGCAGTTTTTACAATTTAACTGCGGATATAATGATAGATGAACCTAATGCAAAATCGGGACGGAGTAAAACAAATTCTGTTTTTCCTAAAGTACTGGTTCCGCAGAAGTCGAAAGTGCTTTACAACGACCCGAGCATCGTGCGTGGTGCTTACGATTCCTCGAGGTTCTATTACCTTTTGGAGCCCTTTGAATTGGACAGCTTGGACAATTTTGAGGAAAGATCGCAACGCTTTAAAGGTGAGTTAATATCTGGAGGAATATTTCCACCCATCAAAGAGTCGTTGAAAATAATGCCGGATTATTCCTTGGGTTTTGCTACGGTGGCTCCACCGGGTGGATGGCCCTTTTACGGGGAAAATTCGAAGTATGAAAATAAGGTGGTACTCTCGAGCAATGGTTTGCAAGGAAGTGGAACCATCAACTTTACCACTGCAACTGCAATTTCGCAGAAACTAACCTTTTTACCGGATTCAACCATTGGGATTGCAAAATTTGAGAACAAGGAATCGAAATCGGGGATTCAGGTTCCAAGCGTTAAATCGGAAGGGGCCTATATTTGCTTTATACCGAAAAAACAAGCCTTGAAAGCAAGTTCATGGAAAGGACTTGGTTTGGCGATGTTTAACAATCAAACGGAAATGGATGGTACCGTCGTTTTATCCAAAACCGGCATGAGAGGAGATGGAAACTTGCTTTTCCCTGACGCAGAAATTGGATCACACAATTTCAATTTTACGCACGAAGATATTCATGCCGACACCTCTTCCTTTCGGTTGAAAAATAAATTTATCTCAGAAGGGCAAGCCCCTGTGGCAATGGAAACAAAGGATGTGAAATGCGATGTTTCTTTCGCAACACGAAAAGGTGAGTTTAATTCCTTTGGAACAAAGCGTATCAAATTCCCGCCAAATCAATATTATTGTACCATGGATAAATTTTTCTGGTACATGGATCAAGCCAACGTGGATTTTGAAAAAGCAAAGAAAAATCAAACCACCTTTGAGGCGGGGGCCGATTTGGATGAATCCAATTTCTTTTCCATGCACGAAGAACAAGACACCCTTCAATTTAGGTCGCTTCTTGCGCGTTATGACCTGAAATTACAAACGTTGTTTTGCAATAAAGTAGAATACGTAAGGGTAGGCGATGCTAAGATTTTTCCCGATTCTATGAAAGTCATTATTCGGAAAAATGCGGTAATGGATCCTTTAGCCAATGCCACTATCATTGCACCATTCGTTACGAAGTATCATAAATTTACCGATGCTACGGTTACGGTTACTTCCAGAAAGAAATACGAGGGTTTTGGTAAATATCCATATTATGATCGAGATAGCACATTAACGGTACTTAATATGAAGTCGATTAAGTACCTTAATTCAGTAACTCAGGCCGAAGGTGAAGTCGTTCAAAAAGATAATTTTAAATTGAGCAAGGAATTCGATTACTATGGAAAAATAAAGGTGATGGCTCACAGTAAGGGGCTTTTTTGCGAGGGTTCCACTCGAATTAACCATTCTTGTTCCAATTTTGATCGCTCTTGGTTGTTTTTTAAAGATACCATGGTTGCCAATAACATTCAGATTCCCATTTCAGAAAATCCGGTGAATGATTTAGGAAAAAGTTTAGCGGTTGGTTTTTTATGGAAGAGTTCAGAGGCCATGGATAGCGTAAAAGTTTATCCCGCTTTTCTTTCAAAAATGCAAGGCAGAGTAGATGAAAAAGTATTTCAAGCATCGGGATACGTTCAATATAATCCATCAGGTCAAACGTTTCAAATCGCCCCTAAATCAAGGCTGAACGGTTCCTCCGAATTGGGCAATATGTTGACCTTGTACACGGAATCATGCTCCTTATCTGGTATTGGTGAAGTCAGTTTTGGTGTAAACCTAGGTGAGGTTACAACTCGCTCATTTGGTTCGATCAATTACGAAAAAGAGGCGAAAAAAATCTATGCGGACCTAACCACCTTGATTCAATTTCCCATGCAATCGAATGTTTTTCAGCAATTTTCCGAAGCGTTGAAAAAATTAGAAGGGCAAAAGAATACCGAGTTTAAATCCAAACAACACAATTTTGCCCAAATTTTACCTAATCTTCTTTCCGAAGAAAAAATCAATGATTTATACAAAGATTTTGAAGAGGAAAAATTGCGAAAAATGCCAGATGCATTAGGGCAAACGCTTATTTTAACTGGTTTACGGTTTGAATTGGTTCATTTTGGCACCAAAACCAATGATGCTAAGTTCGCCTCAGGTTGGGTGGCTCGTCCACGTTCAGATGCTAAAGAAATCGACGAAGAAGGAGATCAAGTAAAAGCAAAAAACCGTTGTGCTATCATCGCGATTGAAGGCAAGCCCGTGCTTAAAGATGTCGAAATGAATATGGTGGTAAGTCAAGCCCCGTTAGGGAATGCTGGTCAGAGCTTGATGGTAAAATTCAAAACGAGCGCAGATAAAGATTATTTATTTGATTATGAAATGAATAAAAAAGATGGTAAATTGTCCATTAATAGTAACGATGAAGCATTGAAAACCATGATTTCTGAGATGAAACCGGACAAACGAAAATCCAAGAATTTTTCATTCGAATGGGCCGACGATTCAACAGTTTCATTAACCTTAATGCGACTGAATGAATTTTTTAAGGCTAAATGATAAATTTGATCATTGCTCAATTACAAGCTTATTTTTTAGGCGCTTTTCCAACTTCCGTTTGGTTGGGAAAACTTCTGTACAACGTTGATGTTCGAAAACACGGTAGCAGAAACGCCGGTGCAACCAATACCTTTAGAGTTCTCGGTAAGCCTTTAGGATGGACTGTGTTATTGTTAGACGTTGGGAAAGGATTTTTGGCTGTGAGCCTGGTGAAAGTTGTATTAGGGGAGGTTTCAGACTTATTATTATGGCAAATACTTGCTGGAGTTTTAGCTGTTTTAGGTCACATATACTCAATTTTTACGGGATTTAAAGGAGGAAAGGGGGTGGCAACTGCCTTGGGTGTTAATTTGTGCCTATGCTTGTATCCAGTGCTTTTGAGTTTGGGGGTTTTCCTTATAGTATTCATCTCAACGCGTTATGTTTCACTCAGCTCAATCATTGCATCTTGTGTTTTTCCATTAGCCCTCTATGCTATAAGTCCCAATTCAGAAATGCTGTTATTTGGATTTAGTTTATTTGTTCCAATGGTAGTTTTATATACGCATAGGATGAATGTTAAACGATTGATCAACGGCAACGAACCTAAAATGAACTTAATTAAGTCCAAAGCGTAATTTAGCTCAGTTTGAAAAATTATTTAGCTCGATTTTTTTTAGTGGTGTTAAGTTGGATCGCATGCCAGCAGCTTCATGCGCAATCCGTGATTCAAATTGAAAAGAGAGCCAACCAGGCTTTGGCTGAAAAGAAATTTGCTTTAGCTAAGGTTGATTTTCAAACCTTGGTTTCCAGAGAGCCAGAATCACCAACTTACAATTTGAATTATGCCATTTGCCTTTATAATACAGATGAACGCAACGCATCGAAGCGGTATTTTGAATTCGCTTTAAAATATGCGAGCACTTTATGCAACGCGTATTTTTATTTAGGGAAATTAAACCACTTGGGATATGATTTTGAACGTGCGATGGTTTACTATAACCAATATTTAACGTGTCAAAAATCGGATGAATTGAACGTAAAATCAGAGATTAACTTTTGTGTAAATGGTAAGGAGTTACTTAAAAACCCGAAAAAATTAAAAGTTTTAACGAGTACTAATTTACCACTTGCTTCCATGTTGTCCAAGATTGATACAGAAAGCCTAGGAATAGGAGGGGGCTTTTTCACCGATGCCTTACTTCAAACAAAACAGGATAAGAAAAAAAGTTATACCCCACAACTGTATTTCAAGCGAGGTAATGCTTTTAAAGTATTTTCCAGCTATGGAGAGGGACAAGAGTTCATTGGATTGTACCTCCAAAAACGGGTTACCTCGGATGCTTGGGGAAAACCAACGCTCATACCTATTCCACAAAGCGGTAATTGGGATTTATTGTATCCATATTATCACGAAGCTTCAGGTTACCTTTATTTTTCTTCCAACGGATTTAATTCCATGGGGGGAAAAGATTTTTTTCGCGTAAAATTCAACATAGAAACCCTCGAGTGCGGAAGCGTAGAGAACTTGGGTTTCCCGTTCTCATCCTCCGACGATGATTTAATATTTATTCCTTTGAACAATGACTTTTCCAAAAGTGCATTTACTTCAATGCGCACCACCGCACCTGGAAAGGTTTCTTTTTTTGAAGCCCAATTTATACCGGATTTAGACCCTCTGGTTCTTATTCAAGGTAAATTGAAGGATGAAGTGAATCAGAAAAACACCCAAGTTACCATTCTTGTTAAAGATGTTAACTCGGGGGTAGAATTTGGTCCCTTTGTAAGCGATCAAAACGGTGAGTATAACCTTGTGTTACCGGGGTCAGGTACCTATGAATTTTCGGCAACGGTTAACGGTTCGGATCAAGTCTTTAAAAATACTCAAGTGATTCCTAGTCAAGCCGTAAATCAAGTTTTCACTCAGGATGTCAATTATTCCATGAAGGCATCTCAAGAGTTAGCTGAGTTTACCTACGCATTTGATCAACCCATTAATACAGATTTGTTGAGCCTCAAACACAGGGCCTTGGCTTCCATGGATCAAAACCTAAATTCGGTTAAAGTTCAACCTAACTCAACTTTGACGGCGAAGGATAATGGTAGTACCAAACCTTCCGTGCCTGTCGAAATTACGGAAGTGTTTTCCCAATTTGGGTTAACTTCTGATAATTTGCTGGAAAATGCCAAGGTGCTTTCAGACACTCTTCTAGCCATTTCCGATTTCGGAAATGTACGTTCAGATCAAATAGAGTTATTGCAAACGTTGATTCAGCAAAACAAAGCGGAACAAGCAAATCTGCAATCAAATAACCAATCGATTAATCTTTTACTAAAGGAAGAAAACGATCCAATAGCTCGTAAAGTTCTTTTAGATTATCAACGTGAACTTCTAGATTCTTTGCTCAATTTAGAAAATGAAGTTTTGGTTAAAAATGATTTCTTAGATCAACTTAACTCAGAAAAAAAGGATTGGGAACAACAGGGTTTGGAGCTAAAGTCCAATGAATTAAGCACCAAAATTGCTGAAGCACTCATTAAAAAGGATTCTGTGGCATTGCTCAAGTTGATCGCAGATGCTAAAAATGATACAGAAAGGTTGCTATTAATAACGGGGAATTCAAAAGCTGAACCGAACCCTTTAAAGGAATTGGAGTTAATGCAATCCAAGCTTCAATCGGAAAGATCGACTTTGGTGAAGGATTTTTCAAGTACGCAAGAGCAATTACAAGCTTTAAAGGTGGACTTGCAAAAAGCTAAGAAAAAAGACCAAGAGGTAATTCAAGGGGAAATTAATCGACTTGAGACAAGAGCAAAAAACCTACAATTATTGATTGAATCTAAGGATGAAGAAATCCTTAGCCATGAAAGAACGATGCAGATGGCTCGTGAAAAAAGCCTCTTAGAAGCTCGACTTGGATTGTCGATGAAGGAAAATCAGAAGGATATACCTTACACTGAATCCACGATTGCTTTAAATGACCAGATTCGTGTAAATAAAAATAACCAACAATCTCTGGCTCAATTACAAGCGTCGAATAAAAATTCGGATCCTGTAAGGGGATTGCAAGCAGAATTAAAGGTTCTTAAATTACGAATGGATGCTGCTCCGCAAGAACAAAAAGCGCGAATGGCGGAAGATTTTCAAAATTTGGAGGCCAAAATTGAGAATTTGAAATCCGATGCCGTTTCAATCAATGGTGGTTCAAGTAATAATATTGCAGGTCAATCTTCTGTAACGGATAATTCAACGAACCTTACTCAAAATTCCGATAACCGCGGTACGAACGAAGTGCAAGAAAACCGCACAGCGGAAAACAATTCGGGGCAAACCAACGGCACGGTAAATCCGGATAACCGCGGTACGAACGAAGGACAAGAAATCCGCACAGCGGAGAACAATTCGGGGCAAACCAACGGCACGGTAATACCGGATAACCGCGGTACGAACGAAGTGCAAGAAAACCGCACATTGGAGAACAATTCGGGGCAAACCAACGGCACCGTAAATCCGGATAACCGCGGTACGAACGAAGTGCAAGAAAACCGCACAGCGGAAAACAATTCGGGGCAAACCAACGGCACGGTAAATCCGGATAACCGCGGTACGAAC
>JAIXRC010000035.1 GCA_027485415.1 Cryomorphaceae bacterium
AGTTAAAATCTACGCCATTTGAACCGAGGCCTTTTTGCAATCGGTGTATATCGCTCAAGCAGTATCTCACTCCTCCTGTTAAGGTCTGTCTTTTACCTCCCAATGTAAAGCCCTTGTTGAATCGAATTTCACTCGATACGGTGTTGTACACATCGATATCGACATCTCTTGGATTATAACCACCGAGGGTTACATTGAAGGTGTCTGCAATGTTTAGGGGTTTTAAAAAACCTACGCTGTTGCGGTGACCGTTGAGGTAGTTGACCGTGCCTTGAAGACTAAAGCTTTTATTTATTTCGTGATTCCATTGAATGGAGGCCATTTTCCAAGGTAATTCGAACCAATTTCGAGCCCTTAAGGAGGTGTCCGGATGGCTAGATGCCATGGTGTCATGTAAGCCACCGGCTTGTTGACTTAAATACGAACTGTTGGTGTACTCAGCGGTGATTTTTCCTCCTTTCCATTCGTAGCCCAATTTCCCAAAATAGGTATGCGTAAAATATCGGCTGTTGGCCCGAAAGCCTTGAGCTTGGCGATGATGCATGAATCCATAATAAGACCAAGCTCCCTTTTTACCCCCGATAGCATTGAAACTGTTGAACATCCCAAAAGAGCCAGCGGTATGGGAACCCTCATAAACGATGGGACGATCGCCGATGTTTTCTTTGAGTTGGTAATTAATCATACCACCGAATTGAGATCCATATTGCAAGGCAGATGAACCACGATAAATTTGTACGTTGGCTACGGCATCAAGCGTAGGCGAATAATACGCTTCGGCATAGCCTGAAGGATCTGCCGCAATGTCGTAGCCGTTTTGGCGCATGTTGAATTCCCAAGAACGGTTGGCACTCAGTCCCCGTGTAGAAATGCTGGTTTGCAGACCTGAAGCATCATGTTCCGAAACAAAAATTCCGGGTGTTTTTCGAAACGCTTGTCGGTAATTGTTGGTGGATAAGTCAATGTCTTTCGAAGTTAAGGATACAACCTCGAATTTTTTGCCAGCAACAATGCGCATGTTATAAATTGAGTCGGGCATTGTTTTCGATTGAACGTAGGTGCGAACGATTACTTCCGAAGTTTGACGTTGACCGTCTTGCCCAACGGCCTTTCCAACAACGAGTACTAACAACAAGACAACCAATAGAATGCGTTTCATGGGGAGTAAATTTTTCTGCAAAGTAACGGAGCGCATCGGCCGAATTCAATACCTAAAAAATGGTATTTTAGAATGATTCTAAATAAATACCGCAAAAAGGGTATGCCCTCACATGGGTGGCTTACGTGGAATAATTCGTAATTTTGAGCATGCGTTTGGTTAAGGAGATTCCGCATTCCCACTACCTCATTCAGGTTCATGAATACAACGGTAAGTATTTACTTAAAATTACATTGGACAATTTTGAGCAAACGTTTAAAATTCCCGTGCATGAGATTCCTGATTTAGAGCGTTTTTCCGAAAATCTGTCGCATGAATTTTGGTCTTCTTGTCTTAAGCGTTTTTTGAGCATGCGAGAAGACTATGGAACGTTTATTTCCTTTAATACCCCAGAATAATGAAAATTGTAGCAGTTTTATGTTTAGCCGTAGTCCTCTTAAGTTGTTCGGAAGACAAGCCACAAGAGAAAAAAAAGGATACGAAGCCAACGGTTATAACCCGTTATGATAAGAACTTGGTCATTGCATTTTATTACCAAGATAGCCTGGAATTGCGTGTTGGATTCTTGAAGAGGGAACTGGATGGCATGAAAAACAAAGAGGCTTCTATTCAGAAGGAATTTGAAAGGAAGTCGAAAGAGCTTCAGGATTATTTGCAACGCAACGACGAAAAGGCACGTAAAGGATTGTTGTCGCAAAACGAGATTGCTCAAATTGAGCAAAAAGCACAGGCGATGCAGCAAGAGCTGGTGCAATACGAACAAACCAAAGCAAAGGAAATTTCAGAACAATCGGTCGAGAAAATCACCAGCATTCGAAAAAAAATAGAGGCTTTAGGGAAGGACTACTGCACCAAAAATGGAATCCAAATACTTCTCATTCATGGAGATGGAGGACAGCTTAATTTCATCGATAATTCAATGAATGTTACCAGTGATTTTATCCGGTATTTGAACGAGAACCAGTCAGAAATCGAAAAAGACTTGAAATAAGCATGCTCATCGCTCAGCAAAAGCAAAAGGAAAACATTGTTGAGTATTTACTCTACATGTATCAGATAGAGGATATCGTACGAAGTCTTCAATGCGATATGGAACTCATCCTTAAAGATCTCATTCCTTCTGTACTTCCTAATCCTTCGTATCGGTTAGCCTATGAAGCCTGGTATGCGCAGATTTGCGAAGAGCTCATCCGAACGGGAAAAAAACACAAAGGGCACCTGTATGAGCTGGAAGAGGTATTTACCGAATTGACCTTATTGCACAGGACCTTGCTGGAAATCATGAAAGATGAGAAATATGCCCTATTGGTAAGTCAATCTGAGAAGAGTATACAGGAATATGCCGCAAAATCTTCCTTGGTTCATGCGCATCCTATTGAAGTTTGCCTTCATGCCATGTACATGAAGTTGCAGTTGAAGCTGCGCAAGCAAGCGATTTCGGATGAGACGGAAAAGGCGATGGATCCCATGCGGGCAGTTTTGGCTTATTTAAGCCGTGAATACAAAAAAATGAAATCAGGCTTGTGGGGCATGCACCTCAATTGACTCAATTCCTTGACGCCAACTTTGAAAGTCGAAAACAAAACACTGTATGCCATTGGTTAAGACCAGTTTTTTCGCTTTAATCACCTGCTGGTAGGAGCTTATTTGTTGCAATGCATCTTGGGTTAAAGCCACTTCAAATCCCTTGCATTCTATTAATAATTCGGGTTCGCCAAAAACGTCAAACGTGACGATGTCCCATCGTTTCTTTCGTTGGTGGTACAAAAAACTCTTTTCCACGGCAATTCTACCTGAAGATATTCCCAGTTTTTTGATCAAATATCCGATTACGTGCTGTCGCACCCATTCTTCCGGCGTAAGTACGAGCCATTTTTTCCTAATGAGGCACAAAACCTTGTAGGTTTTCCCTGTTTCTTTGATGTTTAATTCCGTTGGAGGAAACGAGAGCGATGGGGGCATTAACGCGGAAGTAAAAGGTCCAGGGGTTGATAATTTAGGTCGAAGACTTTACCTAATATTTCGTTGGTAAGAACTCCTTTGTAAATGTAGACGCCGTCTTTGAATCCCAGTTTATAACGAATCACATCGTCAATACTTCCTTGTTCTCCGATGTCCAACAGCAGGGGAGAGAAAATATTCGACAGAGCGAAAGAAGCGGTGCGAGAAACACGGGAGGCAATATTTGGAACGCAGTAATGAACTATTCCGTGTTCGATGAATACGGGTTCATGGTGGTTGGTAACGCGAGATGTTTCAAAGCATCCTCCTTGGTCGATGCTTACATCGACAATTACCGAACCATCTTTCATTTGACGAACCATGTCCTCTGAGACTACGCAGGGAGTTTTTCCTACACTTGAACGTAAGGCACCAATGGCGACATCCGCGCGTCGAATCGCTTTGGCAAGTACTTTTGGCTGAATCACGGAGGTGAACACTCGGTTTCCTACAGCATTTTGAAGCCTTCTCAATCGAGCTACGGAATTATCGAATACTTTGACGGAAGCTCCTAAACCTAAAGCGGCTCTCGTAGCGAATTCTCCCACGGTTCCCGCTCCGATGATAACAACCTCTGTAGGTTGTACTCCGGTAACTCCACCTAACATCATTCCTTTGCCTTGCGAATAACTTGAAAGCAATTCTCCGGCAACGAGTATGGAGGTATTTCCTGCAATTTCACCCATGGTGCGAACCACGGAAAAAACACCCTCTTCATCTCGGATGTAATCCCAGGCAATACACGTGGTTTTTTTAGCCATTAATTTTTGTAAAATTTCTTTTGGCTGAGTAGCAATCTGAAGTGCGGAAATGAAGGTTTGATTTCCGGGCATCATGGCAATTTCTGCCTCGGTGGGTGGAGCGACCTTAAAAATCATGTCGCACGAATAAATTTGTTCTTGATCAAATACGATTTCAGCGCCTGCTTCGCTGTAATCATTATCCGTAAAATTAGTTCCCTCTCCAGCACCTGTTTCAACACGTACCCTATGGCCATTGGCAACTAAAAGTGAAACCGCTTCTGGTACGAGTGCCACCCTTCGTTCTTGAAAGGAAGTTTCTTTGGGGATTCCAATATGAAGTTGACCTTTCTTGGGTTTGATTTCTAACATTTCTTCTTTCGGAAGAATGGAGCCTTGAAGTAATAAACTCTTGAGTAAATCGGGGTTATTCGCCATATTCGATGAAGTAATTGCGTTGGTTAAAGCGGGTATTTTCTATCGTTAAGATCATTCTTTGCTTTGGCAGAAAGTTAATGATTTTTTCGGGCCATTCAACGATAAAATAAGCATCTTCCTCAAATAATTCATCGAGTCCGATCATTAAGGCTTCCTCATCGCTATTAATTCGAAAGGCATCCAAGTGGTAGAGTACTTTTTCATTGGGTAATTCGTATGGTTGAATAAGGCTAAAGGTCGGAGATCCTTCCGGTTCAGGAATTCCCAATGCTTTTAATAAGGCCATCGTCAAAGTGGTTTTTCCTGATCCCATTTCGCCTTCCAAGGCAATGAATGGATGCTTGGGTAAAAGTTCTCTCAGGTGTTGAACGACCAAGGAAATATTCTCAAGTTCAATTTGATTAAATCGCTCCATGGGGTTGTGGCTCGAACGGTTCAGGATGTTTTCCATTCCAACGCAGAAAGGAAGGAGAACCGGATTCCATTTTAATAAAGGTATTGAAGGTCAACCATTCTCCAAGATTATAATACACGGCATTGTCAAGTGGCATGCTCAAGGGCAAATGACGATGACCGAAAATGTAATAATCATAAGGATTTTTCAATTGAACTTCTTTGGAATATTGGTAAAGCCACTCGTTTTCGGCTCCTTTAAAAATGTATTCATTATCCTGGCTTTTACGGCTCTTTGAGGAAAAAAAAGAAGCCAACCCAATACCGAAATTCGGATGCAAGCGTGCAAATGCCCATTGGCAAAAAGGGCTCCTGAGTATGGGTTTTATCAATTTATATCCTCGGTCTCCGGGGCCTAATCCGTCTCCGTGCCCTACCAACATTTTTTTTCCAAATAGGTTAAGTGTTATAGGTTCAGCGTGAATTTTCATATTAAATTCTTCTTTGAAATAGGACTTTACCCACATATCGTGGTTCCCATAAAAGAAATGAAATTGAATTCCTTGATCGCTCAATCGGGCGATGGTTCCAAATAGACGGGAATACCCTTTGGGAATGACTCTTTTATACTCAAACCAAAAGTCGAATACATCCCCTACAAGGTAAATATCTGAGGCGTCTTGCGCCGCATATTCAAGCCAGGAAACAATGGCCTGTTCGCGTGCTTTGGATTGCAATAGGTTGGGTGCCCCGAGGTGAAAATCAGAAGCGAAATACGCTGCACTCATAGTTAATGACCGAAGATCTCAGCAAGTTTGTTTTCCAATTGTTCTCCCCTCAAGTTGGTTTGAATGATTTTCCCTTCCTTATCGACTAATACGGTAAATGGGATACTGGAAACATTGTACATCCTTGGTACTTTACTGCTCCAACCTCCCAAATCGCTCACGTGATTTGGCCAAATCAATCCATCAGCCTGTATCGCGGATAGCCACTTACCTTGGTCAGAATCTAAACTCACGCTAAGAACCGTGAAACCGTCGTCCTTGTATTTGTTGTAGGTTCTTACCACGTTCGGATTTTCTTTTCGGCAGGGTCCACACCAAGAGGCCCAAAAATCGATAAGGACATACTTTCCTTTAAGGTCGGATAGGGAAAGTTTGCTGCTGCGGTCCGTTGCGAGTTCTGTAAAATCCGGAGCAGGTTTTCCGGGACCAAATTGAGCGGCTAATTCAGCTCGTTGTTTCTCCTCTTCTTTTGCTTTCGCAAGGTTGTTACCATAATTCACATATTCTTTGATCGTTGGACTGTTGGGAAAAGCTTTGACCAATTCCGCCAAAATAGCGGTCCATGCATCGTATTCGTTATCGATGCTTAACGATACAAGTACAACAATCAACGCGGCAGAACCCATATTTGCATTAACAAATTGTTGACGATCGTTTAAATAGGATAAGAATTCTCTTGTCATGTAATCATTGAACTTCCGTCTGCGAGCCGTATCTTCCGCCGGCATCGTATTCATGGCTTTGTAAGCGGAATCTCGTTTGACATTCCACTTCTCCATCCGAATGGCAAATTGGTTCATCGCTTGCGATTCATCCGAACCCACGAAATTGCACACTTCTTTTAGCTTTTTTTTATCGCCATAGACTTTGATTTTACTGCTGTCGCGAAGGATAATGTTGGTATGCATTTCCCCAACTCGGATTACATAATAATCTGGAGCGGGTACATTGGTTTTTATGCTGAATTTTCCAGTTTTATCCGACTTAACTCCTTTATAATTGGTGTATTTTTTACCATCGAACTTTGCAATGTAAATAGAATCTCCTCCGGCATTGGTAAAAGTCCCCTCGACTTGCACGAAAATTTGCGCGCTCACTTGAGAACAAGCAAAAACAACGAGCGTTAACAGAAGTGTTTTCATAGTTATTTTTTGTAAAAAGCGTTAATTTTTTTATTCAAAGCTTCCCCGCGTAAACCTTGAGCAATTATTTTTCCATCAGGATTCACCAGAACGGTGTGGGGAATGCCATCAAATCCATACAATTGGGGTAATCCGCTCTTCCAGCCTTTTAAATCGCTCACATGGGTTTTCCATACGAGCCCATCTTCTTGGATAGCTTTTTTCCACTGAACCGGATCTTCATCCAACGAAACCGACAGAATGGTGAAATTTCTTTTTTTATGCTCTTGATAAATTTTCACCACATTGGGGCTTTCCTTTCGACAAGGTGCACACCATGAAGCCCAAAAATCGATGAGAACAAGATTTCCTTTAAAGTCAGAAAGTTTAATTTTTTTACCTGAGGGATCGAGTAAGGCGAAATCAGGAGCCTCAATTTCACCTTCTTCAATGAGTTTGAATTGCTGATAGCCTTCTTCCAATTGGTTATATTGAGTATATAAAGTTTTGGAGGCTGGTACATCGCCGTAAGTATTGCTATACGCTACAACCACCTCTTTGAAGGGTTCTAAAAAACTCGGATTCCATCCTTCAAAGCCCAACATCGGAAAAAATTCCATGGTAAGAATGATGTGCGCTGGACTTGCCGGGTCTATGCGAATTTGTTCAATAACAAAATTGGTGATTGGTTTTTTATATTCTGTAATTCTTTCTGCAAACTCTTCTTCGGTGAGCATTCGCTGGTTGCCCATTAAGGCTTGTTGTTGTTTTCGGAAATTTGCAAGCAAAGGCAGGTATTGGTTGATCATGGTTGACCATTTTGTTCCCGACAAGTTGGGGTTTTCGCTAAACGAATTAACACGAGCATTGACTTTCAAATGATCTCCAGGCGCTGGGCTTATTGGTATGGAGTTTTCTGGATTGTTACCTAAGCGTAAAAAATATAAACCAAGTCCTGCGATATTACCAGAAACTCTAAACCTACCGTTCTTTCCAATCCTTGTAGATAGAATGGGTATCGGACCCTTTTCACTGGGTGATTCAACATAGAGTTTTTGTCCTTCGGCACCCGAAATTTTTCCACTGATCGTAAAATTTAAGGGAAGTGTATCGCCGTCTTTATTATCCGATTCGGATGGGTCGCCCTTGCACGAGGCCAGGTACAACACGACCATAAGAAAAGGGAGAAGTATTTTCATTTTACGAATCTAAAGCATTTCTTAACAGTTCATTCGCAGATTTCGGATCAACTTTTCCTCCTGATACTTTCATGAATTGCCCCATAAAAAATCCAATGAGTTGTTTTTCCCCGCTTCGATAGCGTTCTACTTCTTTAGCGTTCGCACTGAGTACTTCCTGAATAAAGTTTTTTACAGCGTCATCATCACTGGTTTGCAGTAAATCATGCTCAATCGCCAATGCTAATGCTTCCCTTGAATCGGAAAGCATTATGGGGAAAAGTTTTTGAGCAGCGATTGAGTGGGAAATTTTCCCTTCCGCGATTAATTCAATAAGTCCCGCCAATCGATGGGGATTAATGGGGAAATGCTCAATTTCCACCCCTTGTTCATTTAAGTAGGATTTAACGTCGCCCATGATCCAATTGGCTGCAATTTTATAGTGCTTTGTGAATCCAATGAGTTCCTCGTAGAATAAGGCAATGGATTTTTGGTCCGTCAAATGGTAAGCGTCGTATTCGCTTAGTTGTAATTCTTGAGTATATTTTAGGAATAAATTCCGTGGTAGGGGAGGTAATGTTTGATTAATTTCCGCAATTTTTTCCTGCGTTATATGAAGGGGCGGTAAATCGGGTTCGGGAAAATATCGGTAATCGTTTGCGGCCTCTTTGGCTCTCAAAGAAATGGTTGTTCCTTTCAAAGCATCAAAGGCACGTGTTTCTTGAACAATGGTTTGGTTTGATTCCAATAATGTTATTTGACGGTTTATTTCGAATTCAATCGCTCGTTGCACGTTACGAATGGAATTCATGTTCTTCACCTCAACTTTTGTTCCAAAAACCGTAGCATCCTTGAGCATTACTGAAATATTCGCGTCGCATCGTAAAGAACCTTCTTCCATGTTCCCATCGCAAATTTCTAAATACCGTACTAATTTTCGCACTTCGGTTAGGTAATTATACGCTTCTGTGGAAGAAGTCAAATCGGGTTCGGTCACGATTTCAAGCAATGGTACTCCCGCTCTGTTCAGGTCGATTAAGGTATCATGAACATCCATGTCATGGATGCTTTTTCCGGCGTCTTCTTCCATGTGAATTCGTGTTAATCCTATGGATTTTTCTTTACCAGATTCATCTCGAATGATGATGGAACCACCGGTACAAATCGGAGTTTTATCCTGGGTGATTTGGTAACCTTTCGGAAGGTCAGGGTAAAAATAATTTTTCCGCGCAAAGTACTGATGTTCTCGAATGGTACAGCCGCAGGCTAATCCTAGTCGAATGGCGTAATCGACGGTTATTCCGTTCATCACAGGGAGGGTTCCCGGATGTCCGAGGCTGATTGGACTTACTAATGAGTTGGGTGCTTCACCGTAGGCGTTTTTATCCGAAGAATAAGCTTTCGAAGCAGTCAACATTTGGGCATGAACTTCGAGCCCAATGACGGCTCTATATTTTGAACGGATTGTTTCGTCCATGGTATTACGCTCGGGAAATAAGTTCTTTCATGATGTGCGTCATTTTGGGTTCTTGACGGCTTGCAACTTCCACGACATCTTGATGGGTTACTTGCTGGATTTTCCCCGGTACGCCTAAATCCGTAATAATCGAAATGGCGAAACATGGAATCGACATGTGACGAGCTACAATGACTTCCGGAACGGTTGACATACCCACTGCATCAGCACCTATTGCACGTACATAACCGTACTCGGCTGGAGTTTCGAGGGTAGGTCCTGTCAAACCGGCATAACATCCCACGGAAACTTTAATCTCCGACTGCTTGGCAATATCCAAAGCAATTTCAATCATCCTAGGATCGTAAGGAACGCTCATGTCCGGAAAACGCGGACCTAACTCGTCAATATTTTTTCCAATAAGCGGATTGCCTGGGAACAAGTTGATGTGGTCGTTCATGATCATGATTTCGCCCACTTCAAAAGTAGGGTTTACTCCCCCTGAGGCATTGCTTACAAATAATCGTTCAATTCCTAGGAATTTCATGACGCGCACAGGAAAAGTCACTTGCTGCAAGTCGTACCCTTCGTAATAGTGAAAACGGCCTTGCATGGCTACAACTTGCTTGCCTCCTAATTCTCCGAAAATTAATTTACCCGAATGACCTTCCACGGTGGAAACAGGAAAATTGGGAATCTCTTCGTAGGGAATAACATCGATGGCTTTGATTTCTTTTACTAAACCACCTAATCCCGTTCCTAGGATAATTCCTACACTAGGCTTAACCGTTGTTCTGGTTTGGAGGTACGCGGTTGTTGCTTTAATTTTTTCTAACATATTCTTGAATGGTTTGTAAAAAGGCCTCTTCGCGATCTAAGGAAATTCCTATGGGTTGAACATACCAAGGATAACGGCTCATTTCAACCTTCAACGATGTTTCTTGCATTCGCATGAAGTCTTTTTCTGTGGTGATAATTATTGTTTTTTCGATATCAAAAGTACTAAATTTCCTATGAATTTCTTCGAGGTCCCTCAACGAATAGTTAAAATGATCCCCAAAGGATAGGTGGGTCACTGAGTAGTCGTTTGATAAGTACTTTTCCAAAGGGTTGGCGTTGGCAATACCTGTAACTAAGAGCACATGCTCAGGGTTTTCTATGGCCTTCGAGCCGACCAACCTCAGGGGGAGGTAGTGAACGCTGGAGAAAAATACGGGGGCCCTTAGGGGGAGGATGGCGTTCAAGTAAGATTGTTTCTCTTCAAAACTAAGCCCTTCAGGGCATTTGGTGAAAACGATAATATCGGCTCTTTTTACCCCTGAACGACTTTCCCGTAAATCGCCCATGGGCATGAGATAATCCTTAAAAAAAGGCTGGTTGAAGTTACTTACAAGGATCGTTAATCCTGCGTGGACGTAGCGGTGTTGTAGGGCGTCGTCCAGCAACAAAACGTGATGTTCAGAACGATCCATGGTTACAATGGCATCCTTTCTTCGTTCGCAAACATGCACTTCATCCGCCTCATCGAGAAAGTATTGCAGCGCTTCATCGCGAACAATTGCGGAAGTATGCTGCGATTGAACGACGATATGTCCCTTGGTCTTACGGCCATAACCTCTTGATAAGACCTGAACCTTGAATTCGGGTTGAAGACTCGCCATCAAATAACGTGTCATGGGGCTTTTTCCGGAACCCCCTACGTTTAAATTTCCGATACAAATGGACTTTCCGGGGATGTCATATGTTTTGAGGATACTGAGGTCAAAAAGTAGGTTTCTAAACGAAGTTATGGCCCAATAAATTGCCGAGACGGGAGCGGATATGAGGCGCAGCAATCTCATAACCTATTATCCCCCGTAATTGGAAAAATCTTGGTCTTCAGCGTAATAGTAAATTCGAATCAAGCATGTATCGTTGAGAAAGTCGATTTTACCAATTTCAAAACGGTTAATGACCAGCCCAGTACGTTCTTCTAAATCATGCTTAAGTGCTTCGTGGTTTTCAGCCTTGATAAGGTCCACCCGGTCATAATTAATGATTTTTCGGGTTTCATGTTTCATCAACCACAAGTACTCCAAAACATACAAAACGCCAATGACCGATAGATTGATGAACCCTAATTCTAGTAGATTAATTTGATAAACATCCTTTTCAACCTCCGTAGCCAACATGGCATTGACTACACTGAGTCCGATTACCAAGAATAGATACGTCATTTCCTTGATCTCAATGGCATCCGTTCGGTATCGAATAATCCCAAAAATTGCAAAGAGTCCGAGTCCCATTCCAGTGTCAATGTCCAGCTTTTTTAAGCCAAAGCAAAGGAAAAAGGTAATGATTCCGATTAAAAAGTAGGTGAATAAATAATCTTTTCTGCGGGTTTTGGGATAGTACAGCAAACGAACAATGACGAAAAGGATGAAAAGATTGATCGCTAAGCGGATTCCAAGGCCGTCCAAGTCGTTGTAATCCCATGAGAACGTGGAATAATCAGTTGTTTTGGCAAGAAAAGGGGTGATAATATTAAGCATAAGCATTGATTTTTTCGAGGTATAGTTGTCGTTTTTTGAAGCGGTTCGCTTTCACTTTGGGTTGTTGCATCAATTCCATGATACCAAGGCAATATTTGCTGAGCCGATAAGGCCTCAATTGCCGTGATTTCATCAGCATGTAAAACGGAGAATTTCGGTTGATGCGTTCTTGTTTGAGTTCTGCAATGACCAGTGAATTAAAGGTATTTATTTGGTCCTGATAGTTGAAGCTTAAATCAAAGTCCAAAGTCAAACGCTCTGCAGCGGTTTTATTAACCAAGGTGATACGTGTGAATCGGTTGGTTATATTGGCGTGAAGTTCTTTGGTGGTGGGAAAAACGCTTTGAAGCAATGCTTGTTCACCTTTATTTATTTCTGCATGAAAAGATGGCGTTGAAATACGATGTTTATCCGTTCGACCTTTTACCTTGTGCTTTACCTCGAAAAAAAACAAGTTGGAATCGACATAATTCCGTATTCTAACTTTGGCTCGATTGCTTTTTCCGCGATGGTGGTCGTTGAACAGACTAAATTCGGCATCGTCGAAGTAGAGGCTTTCGTATTCCATTCCCCGCTTTCCATTAATTTCCAACACAAAATAATCTTCCGTCAGGAGGGTCAAAATTTGATTTAGTGTATTTTTGCCGAATGCAAATTTAGTGTCAATGCGGTTCATCAATTTTACACGATCCATTTCCTCCAAGGTAATGCTCTGAAATTGGCTGAGTTGGGAGTTTATGGAAGATTCTGGCATAGCAAATCAAAGTTACGTTTAATTTTGATTTTTGTTCCAAACCGCGACACTATATTAAGTATATGTTAATTAAATTTTAAGCGCCATGGCTACTATTTTACTTTTGGGATCCGGTGAATTGGGGAAGGAATTTGTTATTGCTTGTCAACGTTATGGGCAGAAAGTGATTGCGGTGGACCATTACGAAGGCGCTCCAGCAATGCAGGTGGCACACGCCTGGGAAGTCATTGACATGTTGGATGCAAAAGCATTGGATTCGGTAGTTGCTAAACATGCGCCCGATTATATTGTTCCTGAAATTGAGGCAATACGAACAGAACGATTTTATGCCTACGAGGAGCAAGGCATCACGGTTGTTCCCAGTGCAAAAGCGGCTAATTTCACCATGAATCGAAAAGCCATCCGGGATTTGGCCTCCAAAGAATTGGGGTTGAAAACGGCCAATTATCGATACGCTACCGACCTGGAAGAATTTAAATCAGCGGTTGAATTTTGCGGTTTGCCGTGCGTTGTGAAGCCCTTGATGTCCAGTTCCGGTAAAGGACAATCGGTGATTAAACGGGCGGAGGAGGTAGAGCGTGCTTGGAACTACGCAATGGAAGGATCACGCGGTGATTTAAAAGAAGTTATTGTTGAAGCGTTCGTTGATTTTGACTTTGAAATCACGCTTCTGACCGTCACTCAAAAAAACGGTCCTACCTTGTTTTGTCCTCCGATAGGTCATCGTCAGGAACGCGGCGATTATCAAGAAAGTTGGCAGCCCATCCCCATGCAAGAAAGTCATTGGTTGGAGGCCTGCAACATGGCCGATAAAGTAACGAAAGCACTTACCGGCGCTGGTTTATGGGGGGTGGAATTCTTTATAACGAAAGACGGTCCCTATTTTTCGGAATTATCACCGCGACCCCACGATACTGGTATGGTAACGCTGGGCAATACCCAAACATTCAATGAATTTGAGCTTCACGCAAGAGCTATTTTGGGGTGGTCAATACCTGCTATTGACTCCTTGAAAAACGGGGCAAGTGCAGTGATTCTGGCAGATCGAGAAGAGAACCAGCCTAAATATCAAGGTCTTGAAGAGGCATCAAACGTTCAGGGAACGGATTTTCGTATTTTTGGCAAGCCTTTTGCCCGACCATATCGTCGGATGGGCGTAGCCCTTTCTTCAGGACCGGAATCAGTTGAACACCACATTGAAAATGCTAAAAAAGTTGCTTCGTTAATAACAATAACCTAACCTTATGATTCATTCAAAACGCTTAACATTCTTGATTTTTGTTTCCCTCGTTTTGTTCTGCACGCATCCATTGTTGGCGGTTGATATCCGCTACACTCTGAAAATGGCTAAACCACAAAACCATTATTTTCAAGTAGAAATGAGGGTGGAACAATTATCTCAAAAAAAGGCTTTGGTAAAATTACCGGTTTGGGCACCAGGATCCTATTTGGTACGTGAATTCTCTAAAAACCTCAACCAAGTTAAGGCATATTCTTTAACGGGTACTCCTTTAAAAGTGACCAAAAAAACGAAAAACTCATGGGAGATTGATCTAAATGGTCAAAAAGGTTTTGTACTCAATTATGAGGTTTACGCCTTTGAATTGAGTGTTAGAACTAGTTTTTTAGACGAAACCCATGGCTTTGTAAGCGGGCCTAGTATGTTCATGTACTTGGACGGGCACAAGGATCTCGGCGGAGTGCTCGCAGTTCAGCCGCATCCTTCCTTTAAAAAGATATCTAGCGGATTAGCGCCAAAACTAACCACGGGAAAACAAGCGAATCAGCAAGTGTATACGTTCGATAATTATGATCAATTAATCGATTGTCCCTTGGAGATCGGAAATCAAGTGGAATTCGATTTTATTGCTGCCGGGGTAAAGCATACGGTAGCGATGTACGGAGAGGCAAACTATGACCAAGAATTACTGAAAAAAGACATGGCGAAAATCGTGGAGGAAGAAACCAAAATCGTTGGGGTAAATCCGAATAAAAACTATGTATTTATTGTGCACAACGTGGTGGGAGGCGATGGCGGCTTGGAACATGCCAACAGCACGGTATTAAGCGTGGATCGTTGGACCTATGATGGCACCAATTACATCAATTTCTTGAACCTTGTTGCCCATGAGTATTTTCATTTATGGAATGTTAAGCGCATTCGTCCAATTGCCTTAGGACCTTTTGATTACGACCAAGAAGTTTATACCACCTTGTTATGGGTTATGGAAGGATTCACTTCCTATTACGATGAGATTATCCTTCGCAGGTGCGGATTTTATTCCCAGGATGAGATGCTACGAAAAGTACAAAGCGCTATTAACTATGTGGAAGGTTCTGTCGGGTCTCGAGTTCAACCTGTGGCCCATGCGAGCTTTGATGCGTGGATTAAAGCTTACCGACCCAATGAAAACAGTTCCAATACGACCATGACCTATTATTCGCGCGGAATGGTGCTAGCGGCGGTATTCGATGCCATGATCATTACTAACTCGAAAGGGACTAAGGGATTAGATCATGTAATGCAAGATCTTTACAATACCTACTACGTAGGCAAAAACCGAGGTTTCACCGACGATGAATTCAAAATTACCATGGAAAAATTCGCGGGTAAAGATTTGACGGATTTCTTTGATAAGTACATTAATGGTACGGAAGTGATTCCTTACGACGACTATTTGAAACCGTTAGGCATCGAAGTATCAGAGGTAGGGAGTATAAAACCGGTCTTTGGAGCTACAGTAGCCGATGAAGGAGGAAAAGTCATCGTGAAAACCATTCGTTCCGGTTCTTCTGCCGAGGAGGCGGGTATAAGCGTCAACGATGAGATCATTGCATGCATGCAATACCGCGTAGATAAGTCGATGGTAGATGGTATCATGAACAGCGCCGAAATCAACGATGAGTTCGAACTTACGCTTTCGCGTGATAAATTAATCCGAAAGGTGACGGTTAAAATTGCCGGTCAAAAACGAGTGTCCTATGTCTTCAATAACAAACCCACCGATGCATCGCTTCCTCTTTACAATTATTGGCTGCGTTAGCCTAACGGCAGTTTTCGCGCAATATGTGAATGTTCAAATCAATCCCTCGTCAACGAGGCCTGTTGAACCTTCGGTTGATATAAATCCGCTCAATCCAGCGGAAATTGCCGTTGGAGCCGTACTGGATGATTATTATTATTCCAAGGACGGTGGTAATTCCTGGAATTATTCCAAATTAGAATGTCCTTATGGTGTGTGGGGCGATCCCGTTTTGAAGTTTGATGCGAAGGGAAGGTTATACTACTTTCATTTATCCGATTACGAACAAGGTTCTTGGATCGATCGCATTGTTTGCCAATACAGCGACAAAATAACCGATGCTAGTAACTTTACCCAAGGCAGTTTTCCTAAGCCCAACGGAACCAAAGCGCAGGATAAACATTGGGTAGATATTGATCCGAAGACAGGAACCATTTACATGACCTGGACGCAATTTGACCAATATGATTCAAAGCTTAAGGAAGATTCTTCTCGCATCATGTTTTCTAAATCCATTGACCGTGGAGCAACCTGGTCCAATCCTAAGCAGATTTCTTTTTACAACGGTGATTGCTTAGATAAAGACCTAACCGTTGAAGGGGCGGTTCCAGTAGTTAACAGCGATGGATCCTTGGTAGTCACTTGGACTGGGCCTAAAGGTATGGTGGTTCAACGTTCTTCCGATGCAGGGAACACTTGGTTGCCTGTTGAACAAATCATTGCACCGCATCCCGAGGGCTGGGATTACAGAATTCCTGGCATAATGCGCTGCAATGGACTACCAGTACTGCAAATCGATCGAAGCGGTGGCGTAAATAATGGGGCCTTGTATTTAACTTGGAGCGATCAACGAAATGGTACCAGCGATACCGATGTTTGGTGCAGTGTTTCGAAAGATAAAGGATTCACTTGGTCAAATCCTATCCGAGTAAATCAAGATTCAACCAAAACGCATCAGTTCATGGCGACCATGACGGTGGATCAAAGCAACGGTCATTTACACTGGTTGTTCTACGATCGTTCCCGGTCCAAGAATCCGAATGAAACAGAGGTGGTATGGGTTCGTTCAAAGGACGGAGGTGCTACTTTCGATCAGCAATGGATTTCCGAACGACCTTTTGTGCCCAATGTTAAAGTTTTTTTCGGAGATTACATTGCAATTGCAGCCTACAATAATAAGGTTGCTCCGGTTTGGGTGCGCATGGATATGGGAAAACCATCCCTGTGGACCGCGTTAATTCCGGAGAAATAGTATAAGGTTATATTACCTTGAGGTTGGCAAACTGAAGAAGAACGGTCTTGGAACCGTGGTGAGGGAAAAAGATGACGGCTTTTTTGTCGGCACCGGCACCTTCGATTTTCGTGACCTTTCCTTTGCCGAAGCGATTGTGTTCCACGTTCGTACCTACCATAATCTGATCGAAATTTCGCGGATTTGAGGCAGGTTGAGCGCTAATGTCTTGGAGTGACTTTAAGGATTTTGGCAGAATTGGTGCATTCATCTTGGTGTTCAGTCCCCCGGTAAAAGGGCGATCCATGCCACCGCCCATCAATGATTTTCCCGTATTGCTGCGGACGGGTGATTCCAAATGAAGGTATTGGGAATCGATTTCATTTAAAAAGCGGCTGGGTTCGCTTTTTAGGCTTTGATTCCAAAGAAAACGCGTTCCTGCATAGGATAGCGTGCATGACTGCATCGCACGGGTAAGCGCCACATAAAAAAGTCGTCGTTCCTCTTCCAATTCAGACCTTGAACTCGTTGAAAGCTGCGAAGGGAAAAGATTTTCTTCCATGCCGACAATGTAAACATAAGGGAATTCTAAGCCCTTGCTAGAGTGAATAGTCATCAACGAAACGTGGTTCTTTTCTTCTGTCTTCTCTTGATCGGCATCCGTTAATAAGGCCACATCCATTAAGAAGTCGCTCAGGGTTTTAATTTCGTCATCTTCAGCTCCTTTGCTGAATTCTTGTAAACCTGCAAGGAGTTCTTCAACGTTTTGAATGCGTTCCATTTCTTCGGGACCTTTATCTTTATCCTGGCGTAATTCGGCTAAAATACCGCTTGATTTAACGATTTGTTCGGCTAAAGTGTAAGCGTCCAATTTGTTGAGTTCTGCTTGAAAGCTCTGAACCATGACCGTGAACTCGTTCATTCGTTGACGCGTGCTTGTACTTACATCGGTGGGGTAGGTAGTAAAATCGCAGAGGACTTCCCACATACTAACCCCGTTTCGACCAGCACTTATGATGAGGTTTTCAACGCTTGTTTTTCCAATGCCTCTTTTCGGGTAATTGATGACACGCTTGAGTGCCTCTTCGTCGCGAGGATTTGCGGCTAATCGAAAATATGCCAGAACGTCTTTGATTTCTTTGCGTTGATAAAAGGACAAACCACCGTAAATCTTATAAGGAATATTGAGTTTGCGGAGGGCCTCTTCAAAGGACCTTGACTGTTTATTGGTACGGTAAAGAATGGCGAAATCGTTGTAACTGCTCGCAATGGACTGTTTGACATCGAAGATTTTTCCTGCGATTACGCGGCCTTCTTCGTTGTCCGTGAGGGTTCGAACTACGGAAATGGGTTTTCCTTTACCGTTTTCAGTCCAAACCACTTTTTTGATTTGATCTTGGTTGCGTTGGATAACGCTGTTAGCCGCATCAACGATGGTTTGTGTACTCCGGTAGTTCTGTTCTAGCTTGAACAGTTGAAAGTCAGGGTAATCCTTTCGAAAGTTGAGGATGTTTTCAATGTTGGCTCCACGAAAGGAATAAATGCTCTGTGCATCGTCGCCCACCACGCAAAGATTTTCATACGCGGCTGCCAATTTTTTCACAATGAGGTACTGCGCAAAATTGGTGTCTTGGTACTCATCGACTAATATGTACTTGAATTTTTGTTGATAATAATGGAGTACGTCCGGATGTTCTGTAAGTAGGGTATTGGTAAAGTATAGCAAGTCGTCGAAATCCATGGCGCCAGCCTTTTGACATCGGTTGGCATACTGAACATAAATTCGCCCTATTTCAGGACGGCGTGACATGCGGTCTTCCCCTTGAATCTCGTCGTTGTTGCAGTAGGATTCTGCTGAAATTAAGTTGTTTTTTGCAGCGGAAATTCTACTTAATACACCGCTGGCTTTGTAGGTTTTATCATCCAGCGCAAATTCCTTGATGATGTCTTTGATTAAACTTTTACTGTCTTGAGTATCGTAGATGGTGAAATTGCTCGGAAAACCTAGACGGTCTGCGTTGTATCGAAGAATCCTAGAAAAAACCGAGTGAAAGGTCCCCATAGTGATATTCTTTGCTTCAGAAGCTCCGGTAATCTTACCAATTCGCTCAGTCATTTCACGAGCGGCCTTGTTGGTAAAGGTGAGCGCCATAATGTTGAAGGGATCAATTCCCTGTTCTATCATGTAGGCAATGCGATAGGTTAATACCCTGGTTTTCCCTGAACCAGCCCCTGCAATGACCATCGAAGGGCCATAAATGTGCTCTACGGCTACGCGCTGACTTTGGTTAAGTTCATCCAGGTATGACATACAATCGGGCTAAGA
Source organism: Cryomorphaceae bacterium (assembly GCA_027485415.1). Lineage (GTDB taxonomy): Bacteria > Bacteroidota > Bacteroidia > Flavobacteriales_D > Crocinitomicaceae > UBA952. Next base: position 19,140 of record JAIXRC010000035.1, read on the forward strand.
ATCAAAGGTACAAACTTTTTCTGCGCGAGCGTGGCCTATAAATAGGTTTTCACAGAAGTTCTCAACAATAAAAGTCGGTGCTTGAGGGTTAGAATTAACGCGATCACTTGCGTAACTTTGCCCCATGAAAGTTCTTATTTACCATAATCCAAGATGTCAAAAAAGTAGAAACGCCTTAGCTTGGTTACAAGATCATTCACTTGAGGTGGAGGTTCGACTTTATTTGGAGCAGCCCTTGTCCTTGCAGGAGTTAAAGGATCTACAAAGAGCCTTACAGCTGCCTGTTAACGAGTGGTTAAGAGAAACGGAGTCTGAATTCCAAACGTTCATTAAAGGACAACTCCTTTCCGAAGAACAGTTGTTGGAAATATTAACGTTGCATCCGAAACTAATACAGCGACCTATCGTAGAATGCCACGGTCGAGCAGTGGTGGCTCGTGATTTAGGGGTTTTAGAATCGTTTAACTTTGAATAATGCGTACAAAATACTTTGATTTAATTGACCAAACGTTTGATTTTCCACAGAATGAATTCAACCTACGAGAAGATCGTCTTTTTTTTCATGGTATCGACTTAATGCGTTTGGTGAACGATTATGGTACCCCCTTAAAATTCAACTATTTACCGCAAATATCCAACAACATTCAACGGGCGAAAGGATGGTTTCGAGAAGCGATCAACAACCAAGGATATGCGGGTAAATATTATTATTCGTATTGTACGAAAAGCAGCCACTTCGCCTTTGTGTTGGACGAGGTCTTGAAAAACGACGTGCATATTGAAACTTCTTCGGCATTCGATATCGACATTGTCAATAACCTGGTGGATGCAGGCAAACTCAAAGAGGGTTCATATGTCATTTGCAACGGGTACAAACCCGAGAAGTACATTCAAAACCTAAAAAGCCTCATCGAGAAAGATTTTCTCAAAGTAATCCCTGTGGTGGATAATGCAGAAGAAGTATTTAACCTGCTAGAAGCAACGGAAAAAGATATTTCTATTGGAATACGAATTGCCGCAGAGGAAGAGCCAAAATTTGAGTTTTATACCTCCCGATTGGGAATGCGTTATCGGGAAATTGTGCCTTTTTATAAGTCGGTGTTGAAGGATAATCCGCGCATAAAGGTGAAGATGCTTCATTTTTTCATCAATACGGGAATCAACGATACTGCCTACTATTGGAACGAATTAACGAAATGTTTGCGTATCTACAGCGATTTGAAAAAAATCTGTCCCGAGTTAGATTCCTTGAATATTGGAGGCGGGTTTCCTATTAAAAAATCTTTAGCCTTTGATTTTGATTACGCCTACATGGTACGGGAAATTTTGCAGCAAATTAAACGGGTATGTACCGATAGCGAAATTCCTGAACCCAATATATTTACAGAATTTGGATCATTCACGGTGGGCGAAAGCGGTGGCGCTATATTTAATATTTTGCACCAAAAGCAGCAAAATGACCGGGAAAAGTGGAACATGATTGATTCTTCGTTCATGACCAACCTGCCCGATACTTGGGCCATTAACCAGCGTTTTATCATGCTTCCAGTGAACCGCTGGAACGACGATTATGAGCGAGTTCTTTTAGGGGGCTTAACCTGCGATAGCGACGATTACTACAATTCGGAGCAGCACAGCAATGCCATTTATTTGCCTAAATTCGAAAAGAACAAGCCCTTGTATATTGGGTTCTTCAATACCGGTGCCTACCAGGAAACGATTGGAGGCTACGGTGGTCTAAAGCATTGTTTGATCCCGGAACCTCGCCATGTATTGATATCGAGGGATGAAAACGAGAAAATTGTGACGCGTTTGTTCAGTGAGGAGCAAACCGCAGCCGATTACCTGCACATCTTAGGTTACGACAAAAAAGTATAATTACCGCAAAGTTGCTCCTAGTTTCTGTTCAAGGTGCAAACGAATTGCTTCCATTTCCCCATCAATTTCTGCGTCGGTGAGGGTTTTATCTTGATCGCGAAAATGAAAAGCTACGGCATACGACTTTTTACCTGCTGGAATTTTATCTCCTTGATATACATCAAATAAGGAAGTTTTAATCAGGCGCTTTGATGCGGCTTTGCGCGCCTCATTTCTGATTTCCTCATAAGTTACAGAGGGATTTAAAACCAAGGCAAAGTCCCTTCGAACTTGAAAGGTTTTAGGCAATTCTTCGAATTCGGTTTGCGATTTATTGCTAAACTCTTGCAATTTTTCCCATGCCACCAAGGCTGCAAAAACGGGTTGTTTAATGTTGAAATGGGATTGCCATTTTTTGGAAATGATTCCTAAGGTTGCAATGCGTTGTTTTCGGATTTCAAGGTGGATTCCTGCATCAAATGCTTCCTCATCGGTAAAGGAAATTTCCACTACATTGTCTTTTAAGTAAGAGGAAATCACATTGATAACTGTTTCTTTTAATTGGAAGAAGGAAGCATTGTTGCTGCTTAACCAGGATTCAGCATTGAATACTCCAGTTATTGCCATCAGCAGTTGGTTTTCTTCTATTGCTTTGCTGTCTGCTTGCCGATAGGTTTTACCGAATTCAAACAGCTTGAGGTTGGGCGACTGACGGTTTTGGTTATATGCTATGCTTTCTAAAGCACCAAAAACAATCGATCTTCGAAGAACGGATAAATCACCGCTTAACGGATTTAAAAGCTTGATATCATGGTCCTCAAGTTCGGAAGGGTATAATTTGCCGTAACTTGCTTTTGTGAGCGAGTTATTCATGATTTCGCGGAATCCTTGGGAGGATAGCAACAAGGAAAGATCTCTTTTAAAACGGAAAGGCGTTGGCTTGGATTCCACAGGCATTGAAAAGGACCATTTGTCGGGAAGCGGAACCGATTCGAAACCTGCAATTCGAATGATTTCTTCAATCACATCAATCGGACGTTGGACGTCGCAACGATACCTTGGGATTTCCCATAAATCGCCTCCCAGTTTTTTAAAGTCCAAGGAATAAAGAATTCCTTCTATTTGGTCGTCGGTTAAATGGCTTCCAAGAAAATTATTGATGTAGGCAAAATCAAGGGTAACATTACCAGGTTCGGCAGGATGTTGAACAACTTGTTGGATTCCCGCCAAGGTGCCTCCGGCATTTTCAAGAATTAGGGATACCGCTCGTTGCAAAGCAATCCATGTGAACTCTGGGTCAACGCCTCGTTCAAACCTAAAGCTAGCGTCGCTGTGAATGCCATGGAGTTTGGCGGTCTTACGGATTTTCGAAGGATCAAAAATGGCAGATTCTACGATTATATCAACCGTCTCCATTCCTACTCCCGATTCTTTGCCTCCCATAACACCTGCTAGGCAATGAGCTTTTCCATCCCCTGCAATGACAACATCGTTCGAGGTGAGTTTTCGAGTTGCTCCATCCAAAGTAACCAATTCTTCTCCCTTTTCAGCAAACCGAACGTCCAGCTTATGTTTGAAAAACCGTGCATCAAACGCGTGCAGCGGGGTTCCGAATTCGTGCATTACATAATTGGCGCAGTCAACAACATTGTTAATGCTCGACACACCAATTTTTTCTAGACGTTGGCCTATTGGGGTGGATTCGGTGGAAATTTTAACACCTTTGATCACCGCTGCGTAGTAGGCAGTACAACCGGTATCGTTCGAAACCTCGAATTGAACCTTGCTAATGGGCTCATGTGCAAATTCAGGGCTATTGAAAGGAGTTAATGCTTGGTTAAGTGCTTCATGGTGGTTCAAGTAAGCCCTTAGGTCACGTGCCACGCCGTAGTGCCCCATCGCATCGCATCGGTTGGGTGTTAGTCCGATTTCTAGGATAAAGTCGTTGTCGAGCTTTAGTGCTTCAGCAGCGGGAATGCCAACGGGTGTATCCGACGGTAATACAATAATTCCTTCATGTGAGGTGCCTAAGCCAAGTTCGTCTTCGGCGCAGATCATACCGTGGGATTCAACACCGCGTATTTTTGCCTTCCTGAGCGTTATGGGTTCTCCGGTAATTGGGAATAGGGTGGTTCCAACGAGCGCCACGAGCACTATTTGACCTTCCGCTACATTGGAGGCTCCGCAAACGATTTGAAGGGTTTCATTCCCAATATCTACGCGTGTTAATTTGAGTTTGTCGGCATCAGGATGCTTCTCGCAACTTTGTATTTTTCCTGTCACAACTCCCTTTAATCCTCCTTTGACTGAACCAACTGGTTCAATGTTTTCAACTTCCAGTCCCGTCTTGGTTAGTATGTCTGCTACTTCTTCCGGAGATTTGTCAAAATTCAGGTAGTCTTTAAGCCAATGGTAGGAAACTTTCATAGGTATGCAATCGACGCGAAGATACATAAATTGCGATTAAAGCACCTTGAATTGTTAGGGATTATTTAACATTGTTGAACCTTTTCATTCCTTCAATGTTAGTACCTTTGTGTTCGGTTATACACCTCTAAATGAAACAACAATCTCCAGTATCTCTTCGTTTTTATATACTTTTTACCGTTTTTACTTGGTTTGGAACATCGCTCATTTTTGCGCAAACAAAGCATACGGTTAGTGGGTATATCACCACACTATCCTCAGGCGAGGCACTTTCGAGCGCCAAGGTTTATGTTCCCGCACTCAATAAAGGAGCCCTGTCAAATTCCTATGGTTTCTATTCGTTAACGCTGCCTGCAGGCATCCATGAAGTCGAATTTCGCTATAGCGGTTGTCCTACCGTACGAAAGACCTTGGATTTATCAGCTCAAGATGTCACCATGAATATTGAGTTAGGTTTAAAGGACGGGGAAAAATCATTTGACGAAGTGGTGGTAAATGGAAAGAAGGGCGACAATGTGAATTCCACGAAAATGGGTCAAATTGAATTAGATATTGAACAGATTAAACGGCTACCTGCTTTTATGGGTGAAGTGGATGTGATAAAGACCATTCAATTGCTTCCGGGTGTTTCTTCCGTTTCCGAAGGGGGACAAGGTTTTTACGTGAGGGGAGGCGGACCTGACCAAAACTTGGTGTTGTTGGATGAAGGGGTTGTTTACAATGCGGCTCATTTATTTGGTTTCTTTTCGGTGTTCAATTCAGACGCTGTGAAAAGCGTTAATTTAATCAAAGGGGGAATGCCGGCCAATTACGGGGGAAGGATGTCTTCCGTTTTAGAAGTGAACATGAACGAAGGCAACAAGAAACGTTTTGGAGTCAAAGGTGGTATTGGCTTGATTTCCTCGAGGCTCACGGTGGAAGGTCCGTTGAAAAAGGATAAGGGAAGTTTTATCATTTCTGGAAGGAGAACCTACATCGATGTTTTAGCAAAGGCAGCCATATCCGATACTTCGCCCTTTGCGGGATCTGGCTACTTCTTTTACGATTTAAATGCCAAATTCAATTATCAGCTTGGCGAGAAGGATCGAATTTTTTTCAGCGGATATTACGGCAAGGATGTTTTTACTTTTGCCGACCGTGAAGGAGGCTTTAGTGCCGATATGCCCTGGGGTAATGGAATTGCTGCTTTTCGATGGAATCACTTGTTTTCAAGCAAGTTGTTCATGAACGTTACGGCAACGTTTACCGATTATAAGTTCAAGTTTGGATCGAAACAAGATGAGTTTAAGATCGAGTTTTTGTCGGGAATTCAAGACTATAGTACCAAGGTGGATTTTTCGTATTACCCCAACGATCGACATCGTATCAAGTGGGGTGCCAATCACATCTACCACGTATTTACCCCTTCGAGCGTTTCAGCAGCTCAAGACAGCATCGTGTTTAATACCGGCAATGCCCAAAAATTGTACTCCCACGAGGAGGCAATTTACCTCATGGATGAATTCGACGCCAATGACCGCTTGCGGATTAATGCGGGGTTGCGATATACCGCATTTCAGCACGTAGGATCTTTCACGCGTTATGTAAAAGGAGATATAAGTAAACCTGACACAACAATTACCTACGGAAAAGGAGATTTAATCAAGTTTTACCATGGTTTGGAACCTCGCATTTCCTTCAGGTATTTGACGGGTGAACACAGTTCTATCAAGGGAGGTTATGCCTATAATTATCAATTTGTGCATTTAACAAGCCTTAGTGCGGTATCCTTGCCAACCGATATTTGGTATCCAACTACGGATATAGCCAAGCCGGAAAAAGGTTTCCAGGCTTCGCTTGGGTATTTTCAGAATTTTTTCGACGATAAATTAGAGACATCCGTTGAAGTGTATTATAAAGGCATGAAAAACATGGTGGAGTTCAAAGAGGGGGCCTTGCCGGGGGATAATGTCAATGATAATACCGATAATTTGCTGGTGTTTGGCGAAGGTTGGGCCTACGGGGCTGAATTCTTTATTAAGAAGGCCACAGGTAAATTTACAGGTTGGATTGGTTATACCTGGGCAAAGACAGAACGCCGGTTTCCGGACATTAATAATGGGAAAATTTACCCAGCAAAATACGATAGAAGGCATGATTTAAGTGTGGTAGGAATGTATCAATTCAATGATCAATGGACTATTTCCAGTTCTTTTATTTATGCAACAGGTAACACGCTGACGCTCCCAACGTCGTGGTACGTGCAAGATCAAAATTTGCTGTTCAACTATGGCGCAAGAAATTCAACCCGCATGGCACCTTATCATCGCTTGGATATTTCTGCAACATGGTATGATAAAGCCTACAAAACGAAAACAGATCCTGCAACGGGAAAGGAGATAGAAGTCAAGAAAAAGCTGAGAAACAACGTGGCTATTTCCATTTATAATGTATACAGCAGAGCCAATCCTTTCTTTCTATTTGTCGACAACGACGGAGATTTTTTAAACGGCGACTTTAAATTGACGGTTAAACAGGTTTCTTTATTTCCTATAATCCCAAGCGTAACATGGAATTTCGAGTTTTAATCTTTTTGTGCGGCTTGTTGGTCCTGAACTCGTGCACCAAAGAAGTCAAAATTGACATCCCTGGCTATGAAAAACAGCTGGTAGTGGATGGTAGCATCCGCGAAGGTGAACCGCCGATAGTGCTGTTGTCTACGACCCAAAACATTTATGCGCCAACCGATATTTCTGCTTACTTGGCCAGTTTCGTATCCGATGCTGTAGTGACCATTTCTGATGGTACGAATACCGTTACTTTATCGAAGGTTTGTACCGATAATTTACCTCCAGGTACGGAGCCCTATGCCGAAGCTATTTTTGGGATGTCGATTCAGGAACTTCAAGCCTTGCCTTCGCCCTTGTGCGTGTATACTTCTTTTGACCCGAGTATCTTCGGTCAAATTGGAAAAACCTATACGCTAACGATCAGCCATCAAGGTAAAACGTATACCTCTGCTACCAAAATTGAAACGCCGGTTGGCTTGGACTACTTGAATTGGAAGCCGGAAGCGAATGCTCCTACTTTGGGTAATTTATATGGTTTTATGACGGACAATCCCAACACATCGGATAATTTCATGTGGGAAATGAAGCATATAGGTGACCCCTTCTATTCAAAGCCCTTTGGTCCTTTTTTCAACGATCAGTTTTTTAACGGTTTGGCGTTTGAATTCACCTTGTATAATCCCATGTCGTTCAATGATAGTACCTACACAGAATCGGAAAGAGGATTTTTTCGAGAAGGTGATACGGTGGTGTTACGTCTTTCAAAATTAGGCAAAGCGGAATATCAATTTTTTGATAAAAAGTACAACCAGATTTTTTCCTCAGGAAGTCCTTTTGCAACCCCGATTAACATACCCAGCAATATCCAAGGAGGGGCTTTGGGGGTGTGGGCTGGATTTTCTGCTTGGAGCGATACGGTAATCTGCCTTCCTTAATCATTCAATGGGGCGTTGCTCTTCTCTCAGAGCTTTTACATTTTTGAAGAAATAACGCACATCTATCCCAAGAAAAGCACCGGAAACATCGCCGTATTGTGAAACCTTGTAGCCTTGGTTTCGGTAGGTTGCTATGTAGGTAAATAAAGGAGCGGTCGGAAGCCGCACGGTAGCGCCAACGTAAAAGAACCCTGATTTTTTACTTCGGTATTCAAAACCTAAATTTCCGTTGAGATCAACGCTGGCTTTTTTATCAACGAATCCTGTATGGTAAAAAAACTTGGAACCGCTAACATTGTTTGAAGTGGCCACACTCGTAGGTTTAAATCCAGCAGTTGCTCCGAGGCTTGCATTGGCGAAGAATCGTTTGCTTAATTTAATATAAATGAGACCGTTAATCGGAACATCGTATTGAATAAATCCAAGATCGTTGTTAACGAAAATACCTGAATCTGCAAGCGAACCTTGTAAGGTAAAACGCCGTTGTGTAAAATTGATTCCGGTTTCCAGCGAAATGAGTTCGGTAAGCCCAACCCGAACAATGCTTCCAAAAGAATAGCCCAGCGTTTGGGTTAAAGAGGCCTTCATTCCATCTTTTTGAACTTGAGTGACGGGGTTTCCAACAAAAGAACTCGGGATTACAGTTCTCAGTTGAACACCAAAATAGGAGGGAAGCTTAGTGTCGCCTAATTGGGAGAAGACGCACAGAGGCAGTAAAATCAACCAATAAAGGAAGAATCGTTTAATCATGGTGCCATTGGGTATGATACTCAAGCGGAATGCGATGGGACTCCGGCCATTCGATGTTTGGATAACCGAGGTATATTAAACCCAAGCATTTATCTTCTTCGGAGAGCCCTAAAAAGTCGTTCATTTCTTTGGAATAGATCAGTTTTGGGGTAGACCAAAACAGGCCGATATCGTAAGCAGTGCAGGTTAAATGCATGTTTTGAATGGCGCAAGCCACTGCTTCTACCTCTTCAATTTCAGGAATCTTCTTTTCTTTTTGTCGCGACATGGAGACCGCAATTACCGCGCTTGAAAGGATGGGTCTGCGCATGAGTTTAGCCAATTTGGCGTCGTTTTGAAGTTCTTTCGGGGTGAGGGCGAGATAGGTTGTACCTAAAAACTGACTGAGGCGCTCTTTGCTTTGGTCCATGAAAACATGAAAGCGCCATGGTTGGGTGTTGCCATGCGTAGGAGCCCACTGGGCGTTTTGGAGAATGAGTTCAATTTGTTCCTTATGGACTTTTCGATCGCTGAATTGTTCAGGGTAAATGGTCCTTCTGTTGCGGATGAGTTCGGTAATTTCGGATAAATTATAGCGCATGAATTGGTGTAATATAGCCTTTAAAAATAGGCATAAATTCACTTACTGCTTGCATTTACTTACAATTGTACTATCTTTGCAGAGTTGAAAAACGGAAGGCCTTGTGGCGCAACTGAATAGCGCACCTGATTACGGCTCAGGAGGTTTCAGGTTTGAATCCTGACAAGGTCACAAAAGGAAACCCTGATGGTAACATCAGGGTTTTGTGTTTTGTATTGTGTCGACAATTCATTGGCGTAAACAAATAAAAACACAAAACAGAGTCTTGTGAAACAAGGCTCGGGTTTCTATGCTTGGTATGAACCAATCTTTGGAACACGCGCTAGCGTAATCCTGAGCGAATAAAAACACAAAACATACTCCCGCTCGCCTTCGATACGTCCTTTGGTCTACTCAGTCGACGCGGGAAGGGTTTTAGCTTGTTATGTAACTCCCAACGCGGAACACGCGCTAGCGTAATCCTGAGCGAATAAAAACACAAAACATACTCCCGCTCGCCTTCGATACGTCCTTCGGTCTACTCAGTCGACGCGGGAAGGGTTTTAGCTTGTTATGTACCTCCCAACGCGGAACACGCGCTAGCGTAATCCTGAGCGACTAAAAACAAAAAAAATACTCCCGCTTGCCTTCGATACGTCCTTCGGTCTACTCAGTCGACGCGGGAAGGGTTTTAGCTTGTTATGTACCTCCCAACGCGGAACAC
>JAIXRC010000143.1 GCA_027485415.1 Cryomorphaceae bacterium
CTTTTAAAGTCACGAGCATAAATCTCATGCAGCTTGCGAGCAATCTGTTCCTTGCTGATGCTATAAATCTTGTTCCTTGAGAAGCTTCTGTACAGGCTCAGTGCCAGCTGGTTCAACATGTCTTTGGTCCACTGTCTAGATGGGAAGCGCGCATAGAACTCGTCAAAGTCTCTGATCACGGATGCCTTGATCGAATCCGGCTTGTAGTCCATGCCCTTGCAAAGATCAAGCAGCGTGGCCATGACCAGCTGCTCATACATGTACTTGAGCTTCTCGCTGTGCTCGAATGACTGGGTGTACTTTGTTGTCAGCTTAAGCCTGTGCGCATCCTTGCCGTATCCAATCACAATCTGGCTATATTTAGCCCCTCCTCCTTCCTTTTCTGGTAAGCCGTGCTGAATGATTGGATTTCCGTCTTTATTGAATCCCATGTGGTTGTTCGTTTCCATCTCGGTCCCAGCGTCCGGGTCGTACATGCAGTTCTTGCACACGCGCTTTTCTAAAGACGCATCGAATTTCCTCCATTGCATCAACTTGAAACAGTTTGGACAGGGCTTCATGATGACCCCGTCGTCTCTATCGTCTGATCCTATGCCATTGCTTCCATGGGCCGCTTTATGGAGATTGCCAAACTGCTTCCACGCAGCAGCCACGTTATTGTTCATATTGGCCGTCATTAATGTGATCGTCGTCAACAATAATAACAAACAAAGGAAGATATACGTATATAGTATCTGGAATGAATATAATTTTGTAACAACCTTGTTATTTTATTGTTGTCATTATTGTTGTCATTATTGTTGTCATTATCATTGTTGTCCTAGACCAAGTTTATTACAATAGGAAGGTTCTTCAGTGCCACGTTACGGGTACTATTATTATCAGCAGACGAGCCGATCTTGAATGGGTGGCTAATGGTGACACAAATCGATACCGTATCCGTAGCATTCGCGAGCGCGGCGGATACCGGATTCTCGCTTCCGTCGAGCACAAACATGTGCATACCGATCTTCTGGTACATCTGATCCAATATAGCCTGCCTGACATAGGCACTACCGGCAAGCATGCTGTTCAGGGTACTTGCAACACCGTCGCTGATGCCATCTGCCAACTCTCCAGGGTTATTGAACATGCTTGTGTCGGCGCTGCTCCCAGAAAAGTAGTGCGCCATGACTTGCAGGATACGCATTCCTACATGGCCCGTATCGAGTTCAGCGGATAGCTGGTCAGGGACAGATTCCCTGTCTTCCATGGTCATATACGACATTGTGTCCTTTGTAAATACCCTGTTCGGAGGAAACATGAGCTCCAGGTCAGGCGAGATGGCAAACACGTTGCCAAAGTTGTCCAACGGCAGCAGTGGCGCACCATCTTCATGTACGTCATGATGCAGGACACGGATGTCATTTTCTCCAAAAGATAGGATAAGGATACCCATACCCTGCTCTTCGGCGTCCTGGACGTTATCAGCAGTCATTGATGACATTGGTGAAACGGACACAGGGTTCATCGCAGTCACAATAGGCACCTCCGCCGGCGAAGTGGGATCTAGAGGACTCAGAGCCGCATTTGGGTCGGTCTGCAACGGGTCGATGATCGCAAGGATCTTACCGGTTGATGGGTTAATAGCTGGACGGGTCTCGCCGTTTGACTTGTCAATAAAGATCGCATATGCCTTTCTGTCATTGCTGGGATCGTCGTACATTGGCACCGCAAACATATTCCGGAAAAGTGGAATTCCGGAAAAGTGATTCTGAATGACTGCGTTGCTGTTCCTCAACGCCTGGCATACTTTACTAACGTCGATCATGCAGTTACCTTTGAAGATCGACTCGATGCCCTTTAAGAAACCATTGGAGTCGATTGAAGCCTTGTATGTCCATGCGCTATCCGATCCTAGAAGCACGCTCCGTGGGATGTTGCAAGAAATACGCAAGTCGGCCATGGCCTCCATGACCATGTCCTCTGATTCCTTTGTACTGGTAGCCAGCTTGTGGGCTACCGAAACATCGGCTTTGTTATTCATAGTAGTATTTGTAGTTTTGATGGCCTCTATCTACGGACTCCTTGGTTTAGTACTAATGAAACAATGGAATGCTTATTATCTCTAACATCATTTATTGCTTTATATATGATGATTTATGCCCATGTCAACGCAACGTACAAGCTCAATATCTCATAAACACAGGTTACTTTGGCAGAGCGCGGTACGCTGAAACGAACGTGGATGTTCAATAACGTTGTTTCATTTCTTTGGTCATTATTTAATTGCTTGTCATCCTGCTTCTCCGTATCCCCCTGTGCATGTGTCATATATCCATACTTGCCACCAATATTACCAATATTACCAATATTATTACATGCATTTGCAATCGCATCTGAAATACGTGCACAATCTAGGCTGCTAGAGTCTACCCCAGCAACCTTTGCAATGATGGATGCTACTGCATCCGTTGGAGAACATGACGTGGTTCCAACAGGAACGCTTCTTATCACATTGTTCTCTAAGAACCGTACTAGGAAGGAAACGAACGGTGGTCCAAGTCTATAATGGCCAGCTTTGGCCAGCTTTGTAACCAGAAACGGGCGCCCACATGACGGGTCCATTATCGGAAAGTCTTTTTTTCGATTGGTGACTATGATCCCTTCGTCGTCGAGCTCGAATAGCACTAATCGGAGACCGTGCGACGCTGCTCGTGATAACTGAATTCCATTGTACTTGACGGATCCGGGAATGAAAGTTTGTGTTTTCATGTCAAAATGACTGACCACCTTGACTCCATATTCATCCATTGGGCTATATACCTCTACAGTATCAGTACCTTTTACATGGTGCTCTGCATAGTCCATGGAGATAATAAGGGTTTTATCAGGTAGTAAGTAGTCCCTGGCATACCCCTTTCTATCAACGTAAGCGCCATATGTACAATGCTGCCCACTATTATTTCCGTCGTTACGCTGTATTACAAATGAATACTTGAGCAAAGCCTCGTACATTGACATGGGCGAAACAACGGAACCAGCCTTGTCTGAAAGCACGTTTTTGATGTTTGGACGACCGACGACGTGTCCATGGTACAATACACTAGGAACTCGCGCTATTGCAGATTTTATCTTGGGCCCTTCGTTCGCCTGATTATCTTCGGTGTACCACACAGAGTTGTAGTTTTCAATGTTGACACTCACGTGATTGATGCAGGGTAGGGCGTTTCTAGGATCTGTACATGATGGCAACATCATCCAATCTAATCAAGTATGTAGACATATTATTATTCTATGATCAATGTGCGCTTTTTACTTTATTATTAGATACAAAACAGGTGGAGGAGCTTAAATGTGTTAAAAAAAGATATGACGAGTGTATTCTTGATTTTTGTTTATTATTGAGAAATATTATAATTATAATTGAAACTAAAGATATCAACCGGTTCACTATATCTAATGCTCAATGGAGACCAGCAAGCATTGTTGCCATCGACGCGACATGCGCAAATGTTTTCATTACCTCTAATCAATTCATGTTGTTTCAGTGTTCCAAATTGTTTTTTGCAAGCATCATTGCACTGCGTGATAGACATCCCTGGAGGAAGTTTGCGTACATGGCATATCTTAGCCGGAGCCTGAGCCGGAGGTGGAGGTGGAGGGGCTACTGGTGCCGCTGTTATAACTTTTGGAGGCGGGGGAACGGGAACATCATCTGGCCCGCATTTGATCCGGAACTGGACCTGATCAAATAGCCCGATCCTGTGAAACGTCTTCTTGTCAATCGATCCAATGACCATCCAGTCCTCTACAAGATTTCCGTTTTTAAAAAAACGTGCTTGTGGCCTGCAGTCGCCCATGCTCACATTAGCACATCTGAGATGGAACCGAACCGATTCCCAACCTCCAGGTGTCGGGATGCCAAGCTCCTTGTTCCTTCCAGTTTCCCATTCGGTTTTTAAATAAACGCGACCTTCTTGAATACGTGTATGGGTATACCTATCCGGCTTCCAGTTTGGCTTCATAAATGTTGCCCAGATTTCACAGCCATTTTGTGCATTTTGAAAACGTTCAGCGTTTTTTCTAGGGCACTGGTAACTGCCAGTAGCCAGAAACGTACAAGTATTGCTATTTGCAAGAAAGTTCATTTTTGTTTTTTTGCCGTGTTTATAGCTATATTATATATATATATATATATATATTCAATAAGATAATAATTCTGTAATATAGTTAGACGCTTGTTGTAGGAAGAGTTCTAGTGCGTTTGAACAATAATATTTATTGGAATTAAAATCAAATCAAATGGAACCGTGCGAAAATAGCATATAGTAGCCTAAAATAAAATGGCATTCGGTAGTATTATTGGTATTATCGGTATTATTGGTATTAGATATACGGTATCGTCACGTCGATATGGGTAAATTCATCATTGCATCATTGATAAGCCAGTTGTCATCGATTGCGTACCGTTTGCAAGAATACAACCGGGCAACTTTGGACAAATGCTCATTTGCGGCGTCACGAATGTCTACGATGAACTTGTGTATCAGATCGATATCTGCATTACGTTGCTTCCCCAATCTTCTCAATAGATCACTTGACATGCATACAAACGATGATATTATCTCCCGAATAAGTGTCTCTTTCTCGCGGCGCTTTTCTCTCTGTTGCAATAAGCGCTTCATGCGCACTTCGTCTATTTCATTCAGCAGAAAACTGATACGTAAATCGAGATTGTCGGCTCGAGAATACTCTGTCATAAACCTTGGCAATGTGTGCATCACCAGGTGCATGAGGAGCCGATGGACACACGGCACCCACGAAACATAGCGATACGCAAACGGGATGGAAAAAAGACTTGGTACTATTGGGTCATTCACATAATCAACAGCGTTTTCGGCAGCAACTACCTGTGCCTGTGCGTTGGCCACCTGCCATTCGTACCAGTGTGGATTATGGATGGGTCCGTTGTCTTGTTTTCCAGATTTCCAACTGAACGCGGTGTGACATAACGTGCACCACATCTGATCACACCCCTCGGACCTAAATACCATGACTGCACATTTGGGACACGGTTTACATTCATCCCGGATACATGACACTGATTTGACACTTGAAGCTTGACACTCATGATCGCATGTTCTAACTTCCATACACGCCTTGCATACCGCGGTGCGGCACATCCCACATTCTAGGACCGTCTGATCCAATTCCGGTATCGATAGGTATCCCTGGCATCCCTCTACTTGACATTTACCATTGCATGATTGGTTCATGGTCAAAACTGTGTCCCCTGTAACGATGCTTGTGTAATGGGTGTACTCTTGCTCGAGCAATGCAATTTCATGAATGTTTGCGGCTACAAGATCCTGTAGCCGCTTCTTCTCTTTCTTTACCAGAGATACCTTGTGCATGATCTGGCGCCGTGCAAGCTCTGCCTTGGCCACCTGTTGTGTCTCTGGCATTAGCTGTAACTCTCGTTCAAATAGGACGTTTTGCCGCAGGTGCTTATAATCCCGATGCAGAAAGGCTTTTGGCATCACATCAATCACATGGTCGTTGTTCCACATTGCGTTGCATACTGTGCACATCAGAGCTCCCTTGATGGTCATGTACTGGCGCACGCACTTTGTGCATACAGCTTGGTTGCACGATGCACAGAGCACATGCTTCCGTGTCTGACAAAACCGTTCGCAACATGTAGTGCACACTTCGTCACCATGGCTCATTATTGTGTAATAGTGGAATAGAAAAAGGTGTAAAAATACAAAACTCAAAAAAATATAAAACTCCTCTAAACTCTAAAAGCCCCCCAATTCCTAAGTTCTCTAGGGGACCATGGTATCAATACGGTTATATTTATATAGATCAAAGAAACACTCATGTAAGATATATTTATCTGTATATTACAATTTTAAATGCGTGAAATTAAAAGCCTAATTGTAATTGTAAACCCTAAATTAGAAATATAGTAGAAAACAAAAATTACTTATTTCTAATTTCTAAGTTTGGTTGGTGCGAGATTAAATACTGCATCAACGATTTCCTCTCTGTTTTCTGTGTCACACCAGATGTTGGATATGACCAATGTCGGCATGTTGACCTGCTGCGAGATTTTGCCTAGGTCCATCCAATTGAGTTCAATAATGTCCACGTTTCGCTCGCTCTCCCCTGCCCTGCCACGGTTGCTGCTGCTGAGATATGTGTCGTAAATATAATATGCAGTCCTATCGTCCATTGATGCAATGATGCAATACTGGTTTCTCTGATCCAGTATCGGCGCGCTTAATATTGGCAAATTAAACAGTTTGATGTCGCTCTGCATTGACAGCACATGATGCGGGACAAGGACCTTGACCTTTCCATTTTTAGGTGCATACACGTATCTAATAGAGGGAAAGCTTGCCTTGTTCATGGAAGAAAGAACTAGGAAAATGCCATTTATGTATGTATTTTATTGTATCTTTACATGTACATGTTTATGTTTATGCCCGTGTCCCTAAATGTACCGCTGTCAAAAGTCGACCTCTGTGCTGAATGCATCTTTCGCCCCGTCCGTCTTCTTCTTGGTGAAGAGGGAATACTCGGCAACCCGCTTCTCAAAAAAGTTGGTCTTGTTCTCCAAAGAGATGCGCTCCATGAAAGGAAATGGGTTCTTTTCATTCCACAGCTTTTCGTACCCAAGCTGCGTGAGAAGCCTATCCGACACAAACTTGATGTAGCGATCCATCATGTCTTTGTTCATCCCCATGATCGAGCATGGGATTGAATCGTTGATGAAGCTCGTCTCCAGAGACACTGCCTCGCGCACCATGTCGTGAGCGAGCGTTTGGGGCAAGCGCTCCTCTGGCTGCGAGTACTTGGTATAGAGGAGAACCGCAAACTCGGTGTGCAGGGCTTCGTCCCGGGAAATCAGCTCATTGCTGAACGCAAGTCCGGGCATGACACCACGCTCTTTGAGCCAGTAAATCGAGCAGAAGGATCCCGAAAAAAATATGCCCTCTACGCACGCAAACGCCAACAGCCTCTGCATGAATGACGAGCTTTGGTCCTCGATCCACTTCAACGCCCATTCGGCCTTCTTTTTAATCGTCGGGATGGACACGGTAGCGTTGAAGAGACGCGCCTTCTCGGCGGGATCCTTGATCAGCGTATCAATGAGCAACGCGTAAGTCTCTGCGTGCACATTCTCCATTGCGACCTGAAATGTATAGAACGACTTGGCCTCGGGAATCTTGATCTCGCGCAGGAAACGCTCCCCGAGGTTCTCGTTCACGATGCCATCACTGGCGGCGAAAAATGCCAGGACGTTTTTGATAAACCACTGTTCTTGCTCTGACAACTTGCCCCAGTCTACAAGATCACGCGTGAGGTCTACCTCCTCAGGAGTCCAGTATACCGCCTGGGCAGTCTTGTACTTCTCCCACATATCATGGTGCTCGATAGGGAACAACACATAGCGATTGTGCGTTGGCTCGGTCAATAGATACGACATTGTTATTACTCGACGATGTTACCGAGGAATCAGATTTGGCTCAGTAAGGGATTAGGATGTGAATGTTAAGGATCGGACACCACGCGTTGAGCTATCAACTAGTGCATTCTTAAAGTGCATTATATAGGCAACATGACAACATAATGTCATAATTACCTTTGTTGTTAACGAGACTTAAAGACAACCTGAGGAACATAATATACTATAGGCTTTTAGTCTACTCATTTAGAATATTACTAGTTACTTGCATGTAGATATATCATCATCGCAGGGCATTAGCTTTCAATTACATCTATTTTATTATCTATTTTGGCCGACCGACTTACACAGGGCCAATTGTTATCACTATTTGCTGTACACAACATCAGGACACAAGTCACAAAGTATCAGTACCAGGATCGTTATGGACACCCTTATTTCAACCTACCAGCCTTTGTTTCCCCACGTGGACTTTGAAGATCTCATCTCACGGGCTAAAGACGGTTTGCCACCAAACAGCACAGCAGGCGACGAGCTCACTTCGCTCATCAATGTGTGCAGCAGCAAGCTCGGCAATCACTATGAATATGATGACCTGGCAGGGCGGCTCTTTCTGCAAGAGCTGTATGCCAGGACCCCGGGATCCTTCAAGGAAGCCATGGGAAAACTGTACAACGCGGGGCTCGTCGCAGACTTTTTCTGGAAGTGCGTAGAGAAGAACGCACACATCATCGAGCCATGGATCATGAACGAGAGGGACACGTTGCTTACCTTTTTTGGCATGAAGACGCTGTGCAAGGGCTACCTCATGACCGTCAACGAAGAGCTTGTTGAGCGCCCGCAATACATGTTTATGCGCGTTGCCATTGGCATCCACGGCGATGATCTCACCCGCGTGCTCGAAACGTACGAGCTTCTGTCACGCAAGCACATGATCCACGCCACGCCAACCTTGTTCAACGCGGGCACGCGGCATGCGCAAAATAGCTCATGCTTTCTCTTGCAGATTCCCCAGGACTCGCTCGATAGCATTTTCGACACGCTCAAAAATTGTGGCATGATTAGCAAGCACGCAGGTGGCATCGGTATCTCAATGCATGCTATCCGCGGAAAGGGCAGCAGGATTAAGTCGTGCAACGGCGTATCGAGCGGGATCATCCCCATGCTGCGTATGTTCAACGCATGCTCCCGATATGTGAACCAAGCAGGCAAGCGCAACGGAAGCATCGCCGTTTACTTGGAGCCATGGCACGTGGACATGGAGGATTTCTTGGAATTGCGGAAAAACTATGGCAACGAAGAGCAGAGGACCCGCGATTTGTTCACAGCGCTGTGGGTCTCAGACCTGTTCATGAAGCGCGTCGAAACAGGTGGCGTGTGGAGCCTCATGTGCCCAGACCAATGTCCTGGTCTGAACAATGTATGGGGCAAGGAGTTTGAGACGCTGTATGAATCGTACGAGTCGCAGGGGAAATACGTACGCCAGGTTCAGGCGCGCGATCTGTGGAATCGCATCATTGAGAGCCAGCTTGAGACGGGCATGCCTTACATGCTCTACAAGGACCATGTCAATCAGAAGAGCAACCAACAGCACCTGGGAACCATCCAGTGCAGCAACCTGTGCACTGAGATCATGCAGTACACCAGCGCCGACGAGATTGCGGTGTGCAACCTTTGCAGCATCGGCTTGCCGGCGTTTGTCAACAAGGAGGCCGGGTCCTTTGACTTTGACGCCCTGCACCACGTTGCGAGGGTCGCGACCAGGAATCTTGACATGATCATCGACCGGAACTTTTATCCTGTCAAGGAGGCAAGGACGTCCAACATGCGCCACCGCCCGATCGGCATCGGCATCCAGGGCCTGGCGGACACCTTTGCCATGATGGGCATGCCTTTTGATTCGGAAGATGCAAAGGGCCTAAACATAGACATCATGGAAACTATCTATCACGCATCCGTCACCGAGTCTGTCCAGCTCGCGATCGAAAGGGGCGCATTTGAGTCCTTTGGCGGATCCCCGGCCTCCAAGGGCATTTTTCAGTTTGATATGTGGGGCAAGGCGCCGAGCCGCCGCTACGATTGGGAATCCCTCAGGATCAAAGCCATGAAGCACGGTATGAGGAACAGCCTCCTGGTCGCTCCCATGCCCACTGCCTCTACTTCTCAGATCCTGGGCTACAACGAGTGCTTTGAGCCGTTCACGAGCAACTTGTACAAGAGGAACACACTGGCCGGCGAGTTCATCGTACTTAATAGACATCTGGTGAAAAAGCTGGAGGACATTGGCATCTGGAACGAAGACATGAAGAACAAGATCATCCTAGCCAATGGCAGTGTGCAATCCATCCCTGGCATTCCGGATGAAGTCAAGGCATTGTTCAAGACATCTTGGGAAATCCGCCAGAAGCACATCATTGACATGGCAGCGGATCGCGGCCCCTATATTTGCCAGAGCCAGTCCCTGAACCTGTTCATGGAAGAGCCGGACTACCAGAAGCTGACGGCAATGCACTTTTATGCATGGCGCAAGGGCCTCAAGACCGGAATGTACTACTTGCGTACTCGGCCAAAGGCTCGTGCTCAGCAGTTCACCGTAGAGCCCACCCCTGGGCATGTGAATACGCCCAACCATGCTCCGACCCCTACCCAGATCCCTGTATGCACGAGGAGCGCTGGCTGCATCATGTGCTCGTCATGAAAAGAATAGTATTCTTCTTGTTCTTGTTCATGTTATTATGTTGTTATAACCCAATTAAAGACAATAGCAGCAATGTATCATTATAGCCTTTGTTCAAGGGGCACGGTATCTTATAAACGGTATCTTTAGCATATAATATTATTATAAACAATGCAGGTTGTCAGGAATGTTTTTCGCGCTCTGTTGGGCGGCGGTAGGAAAGCCCACGACGAATGTGAGGGTGGGTGCTGCGGTGCATTCGAGCCAGATTACAAGGATTACTTGCAGGTGGGCCACAGCTGGTACTTGCGCGCGTATCCACGCGGCTTTGGCAAGCGCGCAAAGCGCTCGTGCATGCGCAAATCGTTGCGTCACTACAAGGAAGCTTACAAGGCCATCAAGATGTTTGTCTTTGAGGATAAGAATAAGAAGCTTGATGCCAAGTTCAAGACGCTGTTCTTGATTGGCACCGCACATCGCTCTCTGTGCGATGACGAGAAGATCTTGAAGACCCTCGATAGACTCACGAACCTGATGCTGTACGAGATGACGGACGACATGATTGATGAGTATGACCTCGCGGTCATGGGCTTACAAGCCAGTTCACTGATTACGATGTACAGGACAGGTTATCCGGCTAGCAAACTGGCCGAAGCTCGGGAGATCCTCCAATCTATGGAGGAAACGGATCCCGACGTTTTTGATGCGATGCCTCATAACTTTGTGCAGAGCCACTTTCATTACAAAGGGCTGTTGAATCTCATTGAAGGGCGCTTGGAGGACGCACGCGAAGCGCTTCAAACTTCAATGGA
>JAIXRC010000071.1 GCA_027485415.1 Cryomorphaceae bacterium
GCTCAATTTCAACGATAAGCAACCCATTTAATGCATCAATGTCTTGACGAATTACATTCATATTTTTGTGTTTTATTTTCAAAAAAAAAGGCCCCGAATTCACGAGACCTATTTGGTGCGGATGGAGGGACTCGAACCCGCACACCTCACGGCACTAGATCCTAAGTCTAGCGTGTCTACCAATTTCACCACATCCGCAATTCCAATTTAAGTGCCCCGTTGAGCTAATTGGACCGCAAAGATACAAAAGAAATGAAAACTTACAAGGAGTGATTCAGCGTTTTTGTCCTTTCAGCGTTGAACGGATTTCTTTCATGAATTCAGAGGCGAAAACAAAAGCATTGATTTCAGGATTATCGCTCGTAAGAATGGACTTTCGGTCGCCTTCCCACCATTTTTTACCCTGATGGATGAAAAGAATGTTGTCCCCAATTTCCATGACAGAATTCATGTCGTGGGTAATTACCAGTGTGGTGATGTGGTATTCGTAGGTTATATCTCGAATTAAATTGTCAATTACAATGGCTGTTTTGGGGTCAAGCCCAGAATTCGGTTCATCGCAGAAAAGGTACTTTGGGTTAAGGGATATAGCACGAGCAATACCTACTCGTTTTTGCATCCCACCAGAACATTCGGAAGGGTATAAAGCATTTTTCCCCGATAAATTAACCCGCTCCAAACAAAAATCAACCCGGTGTTGCATTTCTTTTTTGGACATTTTGGTAAACATGGAAAGGGGAAATTTAATATTTTCCTCTACGGTCATTGAATCGAACAAAGCGCTCCCTTGAAAAAGCATGCCTATTTCACTTCTCAAGTTGCTTTGGCTCGATTTATCCATGCTAAGAAAGTCCTTACCGTTGAAAAGAATTTCTCCCTTTTCCGGGTGATGTAGTCCAACCATGCATTTGGCAAGTACGGTTTTTCCTTGTCCCGACTGACCAATAATCAGGTTAACCTTTCCCGGATGAAATTGAGCCGATACATCAAACAATACCTGTTGGTTCCCAAAACTTTTATTGATACCCTTAGCCTCAATCATTTCAACAACATGAGTTTAGTGATGATAAAATTGAAAATCAAGATTACAACGCTGCTGACAACCACTGCCCGAGTTGATGATTTTCCAACCTCAAGCGCACCGCCTTTTACGTAATATCCGTAGAACGAAGAGATGGATACAATGAAAAATCCAAAAGCCACTGTTTTCGTAAGGGCATAGACGATGTTGTAGGTATCAAACCATGACCTTAAACCCAACACAAAGTTCTGAGGGCTTAGTAACCCCGAAATTACCACCGCTAAAAAACCTCCTGAAAGTCCCAAAAACATAGAGAAAATCACCAGAATGGGGAAATAAATAAAGGCAGCAGCCACTTTAGGAAGGATAAGATAATTCAACGAATTTACACCCATGACTTCCATGGCATCAATTTGCTCGGTAATACGCATGGTTCCTATTTCTGAGGAAATATTCGAACCTATTTTTCCTGCCAGTATGAGGCACATAATGGTCGGTGAAAATTCTAAAATAATACTGGATTGGGTAATATACCCAACAGTATAGGAGGGCAAAAGCGGATTGTCAATGTTAGAGGCGGTCTGAAGAGCAATAACGGCACCAATAAAGGTGGACATAAGCGCTACTAGAGGGATTGAATTGATTCCTACTTCGTCAAATTCCCGGATGAACTGTCGGTAAAACAACCTGAATTTTTTGGGACGTCTGAAAACGAATCCTAACATAAGGAAATAACGACCTATGTTTCGAAGGTATTTCATGGTTGTAAAGTTAGTTTTTTTTTTGAGCAGTGATTTTATTGAATTTCTCCTTCTATATTTATCCTGTGAATCAATTGGAAACCTATGAAGGGGTTTTTGCAAAATATGTTACGCCAACTTTTGCAAGGATTCCTGCAGAATTGTTGTTAAACTCCAACGTTAAATTTAAAGTAGTAAAGGCTCGTAAAGGAAAACTTGGCGACTTTATGCCCATTAATAAGGACGGTAAACCGCAAATAACGGTCAACGGAAATTTAAATCCTTTTGCTTTTTTAATAACGACCCTCCATGAGTTTGCCCATTACCAAACGTTTCTGAAATTTGGAATGAAGGTTGCGCCGCATGGCATCCAATGGAAGAATGAGTTTAAACAGCTAATTTTACCCTTGCTATATCACGAAGGTTTACCATCGGATATTCAAGCAGCATTGAAGAAGAGCATTGTTGCGCTGAAAGCATCTTCCTGCACAGACCTTCATTTAAGTCGAGTGTTAGCCAGGTATGATAACCCGGATAATGTTTTGTTGCATTTAGAGAAACTGCCTGAAACCTGTACCTTTGCCTTGGAAAAAAGGATCTTTCGGAAAGGAGTAAAACGAAGAACGCGCTATGAATGTTTGGAAATAAGCACGCAAAAAACTTACTTAATTCATGCATTAGCGTTGGTTAAAAAATTGGACGATTATGGATAGAGTTTATGGAATTATCATGGCCGGAGGTGTAGGAAGCCGGTTTTGGCCCATGTCCAACGAACAAAAACCAAAGCAATTTCTTGACGTACTTGGGGTAGGTAAATCCTTGTTGCGAATAACGTATGAGCGGCTTCTTTCTCGCGTGGATCTATCTCATGTTTTAATTGTGACCAACGAGGATTATATTGGTTTGGTAAAAGCGCAAATTCCAGAACTAAAAGACCATCAAATTTTGGCAGAACCATTGCGCAGAAATACAGCTCCATGCCTTGCCTACGCTACTGCTTACATTATGCAACAAGATCCTAGCGCCTTGTGCATTGTGTCGCCGGCAGATCATTTGATCACTGATAACACAGCCTTTATTTCTACGTTGGATTTGGCCTTGGAGGAAGCCAAGCGCGATCGGTTAGTTACTCTAGGTCTTACCCCTAGAAGTCCCGAAACGGGGTATGGATATATAGAAAAACAACCATTAACAGGAAAAAATAAAATTTTCAGTGTCCAACGATTCTGTGAGAAGCCTTCGCTCGAAAAAGCTGAGGAATTTTTAAAGGCTGGAACTTACTTATGGAATTCAGGTATTTTCATTTGGCAGATTTCTTCCATTGCGAAGGCTTTTCAACGTTTTCAACCGGATTTATTTGATCGTTTTTTTTTCAATTTCAATGCCTTGGCCTCAAAGGATAATTGCGATGCCTTAAAATTAGCATTCCAGGCATCGGAAGATCTTTCCATCGATTATGCCATTATGGAAAAATCCGATAACCTTTCAGTGGTTGAAGCAGATTTTGGATGGACCGATTTAGGTACATGGGGGAGCCTAGGAAAAGAACTTCCTCAAGATGTTTTTGGTAATGCTGTTCTTGGAAAACGGGTGTCTTTGCATCATGCTTCTGATAATATTATGGTCTTTCCTGAATACAAGCAGGTATTAATTGATGGGCTCGAAGGTTTCATTGTTGTTGATACCCAAGATCAATTGCTTATCCTACGGAAATCGCACGAAGCATATTTGAAAAATTACTTACTTCAAATGAGTTTAAACGATTCAAAACCATCGGAGTAATGGTAAAAATTCGGGATATTTCCTTGGGATCTTTTCCCTTATTACTTGCTCCAATGGAGGATGTAAGCGATCCGCCGTTCCGTGCATTGTGTAAAAAGTACGGTGCTGATATGATGTATACCGAGTTTATTTCCTCGGAAGGCTTAATACGGGATGCGGTAAAAAGCCGACAAAAATTGGATATTTTCGAATACGAGCGACCCATTGGTATCCAAATTTTTGGCTCCGAAATGGAATCAATGGTTCAGGCGGCGCAAATAATCGAACAAGTGAATCCAGACCTCCTTGATATTAATTATGGCTGTCCCGTAAAGAAAGTCGCTTGCAAAGGCGCTGGTGCAGCTTTATTACAGGACATTCCAAAAATGGTAAGGTTAACAAAAGCGGTGGTTGATTCGGTGAAAATTCCGGTGACGGTCAAAACCCGATTGGGCTGGGATGATTCAACCAAAAACATTGTGGAAACCGCCGAAAGGCTTCAAGATATAGGGATCGAAGCCTTGACCATTCACGGTAGAACGCGTTCTCAGATGTACAAAGGCCCCGCAGATTGGACCTTGATTGGAGAGGTAAAAAATAACCAAAGGATGCGTATTCCCATTTTCGGCAATGGCGATATTGATTCTCCTGAAAAAGCTTTGGAATATAAGAATAGATATGGGGTAGATGGCGTGATGATTGGGAGAGCTTCCATTGGCTATCCTTGGATTTTCAATGAAGTAAAGCACTTTTTAACCACAGGGCAATTGTTAGATCCGCCTTCTTTTTCGGATCGTATGAATGCGGTTAAGGAACATCTGTCGTTTAGTGTCGAATGGAAGGGAGAAAAGGTTGGAATAGCTGAAATGAAAAGACACTATACCAATTATTTTAAAGGCATTCCTCATTTCAAGGATTACAGGATTCGTTTGGTCACCTCGGATACATTAGAGGAAGTACGCATTATTTTGGCGGAAATCGAACAATTCCTTTCGGAAGCTACAGGGGTTAACTAATTCCACTTTATCTGTTGCAAAAGTTGTAGCGCTGATTTGGCGGGAGCTGAAATTAGTCCGTACACAACCTTTGGACTAAAAGAGGTAAAAACAACATGAATATTCGTAGACTTAAAGTTCCATTGGATGGCATTTTTACTCGTCGCAACCAACTTAGGTAAAGGTGTTCCGGAACTAAACAAAAGATATTCCTTGTCGTTTTTACGATGGAGCAGCGGAGAATATAAAAAACGACATTGTTGACCTTCGTCCCTTAGTAACCCCTTCGTGTATAATTTTTGTATGAATTTTTTTCCTTTGTCTACGCTACCGAAGGCAACTGAATATCCGGGTACTTGCACGGTTTTGAAATCCACCACCTCAATGGGATTAAAATCTTCGTCAAATTCGGTGGTGACAATTTTCTCTTTGGTGTTCACTTTGCCGCCCTCAATCAGGGATAAATTCCCATTCCATGTTTCGAAAAAAACCGCGCCAGGGAAGGAAATTTTTTGGCCTATTTTGGTTAATTGGGCGATAATAGCTTTTCCAGTTGGGGTGTTTTTGAATCCGGGATCAATGTTGAAGTTCAGTAACTTTTGCATTGATTTCGTAGTGTTCAGTGATTTGGGATGGTTGTTCAACTTAAATCCGTGTGCTTCGGAGCTGTGCAATTGAAAGTCGACTAATAGGCTGTCGGCGGTATTGTGGTATGAAAAGGTAGCGTACTCAAAGCCCCATTTTTTGATGTTGCTATTTTCTGAGAGTAGGAGAACCTTTTCATTTTGCAGGGGTTTAATGGCTAACAGTCTCTCCCAAACCGGATGCGTATAACCTTTTTTAGCATGAATTACATACTGAAGCACAGGGTCATAGTTTTTCCCCCTGTGTAAACATAAATAATCTTCGCCATAGCATAAAACCGTGTTTAGTTCCTTGAAGTGGTATATAAACGTTTCTCCTTCTTGCGTAATTCTCATCGATGAATTACGTTTCATGAGCTCTATCAGATGAATTACTTTGGAAGAGTCGTTGAGTGCAAGAACTACACCGGTATTCTTCATGTCGAAATCGGAAAACAGGTAGGCGTCTGATTTTATATTTATCCCATAGGCCTTTGCTCGACTTAAAAGGTAATCAGAACTGGCAAATTCACGAATGGGTAACTTGTTCTTTTGAAGGATGACATCGAGCTCATCCACTAAGTCTAGCAACTTAATACGCCCTATTAAGTCTGCATTCGGCAAACGTTCTTGTAAACTTGGTTTATCATCTTCTGTAAAAAATCCGAAACGTATAATTAAAATCACCGCTAGGGTGGCAAATAACACAATAAAAACAAACCCTTTGTTAAGAGACTTCAACCTTATTTATTTAATAAATACAGCGTATTAATTAAGTCAAGCAGGTATTTACCCGAATTTAAGCTTTCGGTGTAGTCGTACGTTAGCTGCACCTCGGTAGAATTTTTACTTGTTTTTCCGGAGTGCATATGCATCGTTCCTGATTTGCTTCTCAAAGATTCGATTAATGCCTGATTTGACCCGCTTAAAAATTCTTTAGGGAATTTGTTAACCAAGGCTTGTAAGTCGGCATATCCGGCCATTGATCCGGCATTTTTCAAGCCTTTTAACGTTTTTTTGGAAAGTCTATCCTTGCCATATCCATTGGGGTATTGCTTGGCTAAAACGCTATCGTTCGTTAAAATAAAAAGGTCTTTTTTGTTTAATAAATATAATGGGGCGGCCTCAAAAATGGCCTTATTATAAACCCATAAATCGCCTTGTTTTTGAAATTTGCTGGTTACTTGCGACAAATGTTCTAACACCATTTCGGGGATATCTTGACGTTTGGTAGAAAATCCTATGGTGAAAATAGGCATGTCCTCTTCCGCTTCTGCTTCACGTTCTCCGTACTCAAAGGTTACCTCGTCATAGAAGAATTCAATTCTCTTTGTTTTAACTTTTTCAATGCCTCCGAAGGTAATGAACATGCTTCCTTTCGCTGCATCAAACAAAGCGTCTTTATTGATCAAAGCATTGGCTAATTTCACCATGAGTAAATCATAGGATACTTCAGGGTCTTTGGTTTTGGATAGAATGGGGACTAT
Source organism: Cryomorphaceae bacterium (assembly GCA_027485415.1). Classification (GTDB taxonomy): domain Bacteria; phylum Bacteroidota; class Bacteroidia; order Flavobacteriales_D; family Crocinitomicaceae; genus UBA952. The sequence continues at coordinate 6,628 of JAIXRC010000071.1, forward strand.
AACTTCAAAGGCTTTTTCATAGGCATTTCGAAGATTGACATTGTAGGTGAAATAAGCAGCTTGATTTTTCTTGATGTAGTTCGAAATGTTTTTGTCGAATTTAGCGTCGTTAAGGCTGGTGTAAATCGAACCAAGTGCATCTCCGTAATGCGCTTTTAGATTGAACTGAATTTGTTGATCAAGCAACAATAGGTCACCGGTGATGATGTTCCCTTCATATAAATCTTGCACATCGAGGTAAAGGGTCGGAAGAAAGGTTTTTAAATACCATAAGTTCTTTGCGCGGTCAATGTTGCGTGAGTTGTCCATAAAAAAAACTCCTGCTGCTTCATGCGTTAATAGGTCCCTAAAGTTCGAATCTTTACGAAATAAATTGTTGTTGGAAACATACAAATCTTTGAGAATAATGGTTAAATACTCTTGGTTTAGGGTGTACTGAAGGCTATCCCTTAGCTCATAATAGTTTTTTTCATTAATCTCATTGTTTTCCTGAGGAATAGGGTTGTAATCGGGATTGTCTGGATCCTCCTCCTCGTTGTAAAAAGGAGGTAAATTTCCCCTCGAATACCACGTAGAGTCCGTAAGTTGGTTTACATAGTCTTCTAGCGGTTCTACTCGTATTAATAGCGCGTTATTTTTATCGATCAATAAGTGGTTAAAAAAGGACCTGTAGAGTTGTATGCCAGGGTAGGGGGAAGGAACGGCTTCAAAATCATCAAGCGCTTGAAATAAGTTTTGCTGGTTGGAGATACCAAAAGTGAACCCCGATAATTCGTAATAATTGGTTTTACCGTAAAAGACATTCAGCCGTTTATTGAAGTCCATTCCGGCATCTTCGAGTGTTTTATTTTCAGTAGAACGATCAAAAAGTTCTTGATGAATTTCATCCATGAAATCATAGGAAATCAATTCATTTAAACTAATGTTACTGAGAACTTTTTGATTGTTAATGCTAAAAACAGTAACAGCCTGTTCGGGTATGTGGTGTTCAGGCCCCTGTCCAAATGAGAAACCTACGTTAAATAAACCCAATAAGGCAAGTATGAATTTTTGTGGCATTATGGACTGGTAGAAAGAGTGTGTTCTAGGATAGAAGGTTCGTTTTTTAAATCAAAGGTATTAATTCGCAGCATTGCTGCTGTTTTTGAAGGATTTATTTTACAATTATTGTTGGAGGTTTTAAGGATTTGTCCGGGCAATCTCGAAATACATGCGTAGGATCCGCCCTTGAGTAGGCTGATATCGTTGTTTTCGTATCGTTTTAATTCTTGCTGGAATATTTCAGGCATCGTTCTTTTCAAGGTCCCAGCCTCCCAAGACATCCATTGAACATCTTCTTTGGTGACCTTTTTATTCAAATTCATGGCGTTTAATGAGGCCTGAATCCCTTCTTGCAGTTGGTTCAATGATTTAAAATCGACGGTTAATTTAACAATCAAATCCACAGCATTGAATTCCGTTTTAACATTTGAAATCCCGTCTTGTTGCAACAATAGGCTTTTGAATTGACCAATTTTAGCCTCAATCTCCGATAATTTCGGGACACGCTGTCCGTCCAGACTATCCAGTGCAAGGATTGAATTCACTTTTATTTTACTTGAACTAAGGTTGACCGTGAATTTTAGGGTTCCCGATCCGTCTGCATTGAGGGTTAAATCATCAATGATTTCTATACAAGACGAAAAAAGTAGGGGAATAAGAAAAAACAGGTATTTAAATTTCATGCGCCGTTTTCTACTACAAATGTAATACCATCCATTAAAATAACGACCCTTGAATGCCAATGTTATCAACAAAGCGTGCCTGTATTTCAGGAACGTTCTTGTTTTCGCGTTGAAGAATCCGTTTATCTACCGGATGAGCTCGCATAAGTTCACTGGGTACAGGAGTGAAATTCGACAGTGAAATTTCACCTGATAGGTAGGATTCAACCTGCGAAGCCTTGAAAATTAATGGCATTCTCCTTGCCGTGTTATGAATCTCGGCCATCAATGTGTTAGCCTCGGTTGTTATTATGCTAAAGGTTTTCTTCGTTTTTCCCGTGACAAGATCCGTCCACTCATCAAAAACACCTCCCATATGAAATAACGCTTGGTCATTTGGTTGTATAAAAAACAATTTTTTGTTGGATTCTTGCATTTGATATTCGAAAAATCCCGAGGAAGGAATGATGCAGCGTTTTGAGGCTACAAGGTGTTTGAATGATGCTTTTTCTTCCAAAGTTTCGATTCGAGCGTTGAGTGTTTTGCTCGCAATTTCTGACGGTTCGGGTCCTCGATACCATGCGGGGATCAAGCCCCATTGCATGTTAACTATTTCGGCTTGTTGCGTAATACAAGGCCAACCCGGAAATGTAAATCCTGATTGGTAATATACTGGAGCGTTTTTGTCCGATTTAATCAACTTGCGCCCGTAAGTTTTTTCGAGTTGTTGAGCGCTTACGGTTAACGAATTGCTGTAGCACATGGTTAATTAATTCACAAGGCCGTATTCGGCGAACCATTAAACCTACTGAAGGGTTAGTTTTTTCTCTAATTCGTCCAAGTAATTTCTGAATTGTTTGTCGGTTTCAGAAAGATTCATGACCGTGCGGCAAGCATGCAGCACCGTTGCGTGATCTTTTCCACCGCAATGAGCACCGATATTTGCCAAGGATGATTTGGTCATTTTTTTGGAGAAATACATGCTAATTTGACGCGCTTGGACCACCTCACGTTTACGTGTCTTGGATTTCAACATTTCAATTGGAAGGTCGAAGTAATCACACACAATTTTTTGAATGTATTCGATGGATACCTCACGTGCAGTGTTTTTAACGAATTTATCCACCATTTGCTTTGCTAATTCCAAAGAAATAGCTTTTCTGTTGAGGCTTGACTGCATAAGCAAGGTGTTCAAAGCGCCTTCTATTTCTCGCACATTCGTGTTGATGGAATAAGCAAGGTATTCAACTACCTCATGTGGCAATTCAATTCCGCTGGCGTACATCTTTTTCTCAAGTATGGCCATTCTTGTTTCCAAGTCAGGTGTGCCCAGGTCGGCAGATAAGCCCCATTTAAAACGCGAAAGTAAGCGCTGCTCCATGCCTTGCATTTCCACTGGCGCCTTATCGGAAGTTAACACAATTTGTTTTCCGTTTTGATGTAAATGATTGAATATACTAAAGAAAACATCTTGAGTACGCTCTTTTCCAGCAAAAAATTGAACATCGTCGATGATGAGAACGTCTACCATTTGATAGAAATGAACAAAATCGTTGGTCGTTTGATTTTTTATTGCATCTATGAACTGGTGTGCAAATTTTTCAGATTGCACATATAATACAGTCTTGCCAGGATGCTGCTCCTTGATCGATAGTCCAATGGCATGGGCTAAATGCGTTTTACCCAAACCAACACCACCGTAAATTAATAATGGATTGAAAGCGGTCCCTCCAGGTTTATTGGCAACGGCATAACCTGAGGCTCTTGCCAAACGATTGCACTCCCCCTCAACAAAATTTTCAAAAGTATGGCTCGGTATCAGGTTTGAGGCAATGGAGATTTTCTTTATTCCCGGAATGATGAAGGGATTTCGAATTTGAGGGTCCGTCGCGCCAAGGGGAACGGGTTGGGATGGATTGTTTTGAATACCTGAATTCTGCGTGGGTAATTTCACAGTGTAGGGCGCGGCATTCGGTACGTTGTTTTCCATCACAATGCTGTACTCTAGGGTAGCCTCCGGTCCAATTTCTTTTTTGATCACTTTTTTCAGTAATTGAATGTAGTGCTGCTCCAACCATTCGTAGAAAAAATGGGATGGAACCTGAAGGGTTAAAATGTTGTTTTCAAGCTTTGTTGGAATGATGGGTTCAAACCATACTTTGTAAGCCTGAATCGAGATATTGTCTTTGATGATTTTTAAACAGGATTCCCAAACAGTAGTATGATTTGTTGACATAGAAGATACGAATAATACAATTAACCAATAAACTCAAAATCAATTTCATAGCAGGTTAATTTAAAATTAAGTCACTGTTATGAACCCGAAACAAAGTTGGGTAAAAAAAAGTTAAAAAAAAAGAGAAACAACCCTTGTTTTAACCGTTTTTTTTATTACCAAACCTGAATCTTTTTGTTGACTGAAAATGTCCTCAAAAAAGGGAGGCAAATGTAAAATAATTTGCGGTAATTTGCCAAACAAAAGTTAAGGAAATGAATTATTCTTTTTCCCATCAGCTTCAATTGCGAATTCGATACAGTGAAACCGATCAAATGGGATGTTGCTATTACGGCAATTATCCCGCATTTCTTGAGCTTGGAAGGGTAGAGTCACTAAGGTCTTTAGGGATCTCGTACCGAGACTTAGAACATCAAGGGATTTTATTGCCCGTATTGAATTTGTCGATCGAATACAAGCGGCCTTTGTACTATGACGATATTTTTACTGTGGAAACTTCTCTGATGTCCATTGAGGGCAGTAAGGTTTTTTTTACCTATTCACTTTTCAATGATCAAGGGGATTTGACGACCCTTGCTTCGACAACACTGGTTTTTACCAATTCGGGTTCTTTTCGACCAACCCGTGCCCCAGAATCCTTATTGTTAGCCATTAAAGCCTATGAAATCAAGGAATAACAATTTCGAATTGTTTGAAAAGGGCCGTTTAGCCTCAAACATTCACCATGGATCGAGGCCAGATGAGCCAAAATATGCGCGTTTGTTATCCGAGCCTGTTCAAAACTCCCGCTATGTAATTCTTGGGATCAGCGAATGTATCGGACCGGCAGCAAATTTCGGTCGAAAAGGCTCTGAGCAAGGATTTTCAGCCTTTTTGACGTATTTCACCGCCTTGCCAAAAAGCAATTTTTCTATCGATTTTCTTGGGGATATTTGTTTTGTGGGGTCCTTCCCTAAAGATATTTCAACGGCACAAGGGTTAGTGGAAGAATTGGATGATTTGGTGGAGAGGGTCTTGAAAGAAAGGGTGGTAGCAGGTCAAATCCCCATCATTATAGGAGGAGGACATAACAACGCTTTGCCCATTATGCGCTGGGCTTCAAATCATCGCCCGTTAAACAAAGTCATCAACATCGATGCACATTTCGATGTTCGTCCAACCACCGTTAGGCATTCGGGTAACGCTTTCTCCAGTGCAATAGAGGAAGGAATTCTCGAAGAATATGTCGCCCTAGGTATTGATCCATACGCGACAAGTGATGTTTTGTGGGATTTTGTGTATGACTTTGACGTGAAATTTGTTCCTTTTGTTGAGTATTTGCAAGGTAAAGAACTTAAAGAAGATCTGGTTTTTTACACCCAAGATGCAACGGGATATGGATTAGAAATCGATTTGGATTGCATGGAAAACATGCCAACTTCGGCACAATCTCCTTCTGGTTTTCATTTGAATGATGTTCGTAAAGCGATTAATTCTTTGACCAATAAGAATGTCGTATACCTGCACCTTTGCGAGGGAGCGCCTACTAATGAACAGGAACAAAGAACCGTGGGTAAATCTCTTTGTTATCTAGTGCTAGATTTTATTTCCGTTATGGAACGACTGTAATTTCATTGATTTGAACTACAGCATCTGCGGTACAGCCCTCCGGGCTCATCGCTTTGGATAGCGTATAGGAGAATTGCACTTTTAGCCCTTTTTTCTTCATACTGTCCTTCAAATTAACCGGATATACCTTTTGAAAGTCTATGGCTTTACCAGGGTTTAAAGCTTCGGTTATTTCAATGTAAAATGGACATCCCCCTTCGGAGACATGGATCATACCAATAAATACTTCCCCTTGAAAGGCCGTTGGATTGTGAGGTTGAGTTTTTTTCACCTTACAGCTAAAAAAAAAGGTGCTTATTAAAAGTATTGGAAAATATTTCATGATTCAAAGATATTAAAAAGGGGGCATTCAGCCCCCAATCTCCATCAACCTGTAGCAAAGTTTATTGGATACAGGCAACTTTAACGAGGCTTATTATTAAAGGTTACAGTTAAATTAACAACCTTCATTTAATAAAGAAATAGCATATGATTTTATTCATTGGATCATCGAAATACTTTTGTCGTGATGGTAATGTCGGATAAAAAAAGGAAAGCTTTAGTTGCCTTAATAGAGGATCCAGATGAGCGCACCTATATTGTTATTTCCCATGTATTGCGCAACGAAGGCCTTCTAGTTATTCCTTTGTTGGAGACTGTTTTGGAGCAGCCGAGTGCAACTGAACTGCAAGTTTTTAGAGCCCAAGAATTATTAAACACCATTCGATTCGATTTTCTCGAAGTTGAATTGAGCAAATGGCTGAGCTCTCCCGACAAAGATTTGTTACAAGCTATCATAGCCCTCAATAAGGTGTATGATCCAAAGTTGGATGAGTCGTTTATTTATCAAGCTTTGGAAAAACTTCGTAAGGATGTATGGCTTGAATTGAACGACCAGCAAACAGCCTTCGAGCAAGTTAAAGTGCTGAATCATGTTTTTTTTAATGTGCATCGCTTTGAATGCACAACTTCCGTAAAGGCAGAATTAGCACAATTTGATCTGGCGGAGGTTTTACGGACGAAACATGGCAGTCCTTTAGTGATTGGACTTATTTATTCGATAATTGCCAATGGTTTAAGTTTGCCGATTCATGGCATCGACTTTCCAAAAATTTTCATTTTGGCAAGGATGGATGAACATCATTCAGCAATTTTCGCCAATACCGACAGCAACTATGGGGTGTTGTTTTACATCAATCCCACCGTTAATGGGTTGGTTTTTGAAGAAAGTGAAATTCATGCTTTTCTCAAGGAATTGGACCTTGAGCCCGATCGAAAGTATTTTGAACCTTCCTCTAACTCCGAACTCATACAGCGCTACCTTTCAACCTTAATGGATTGTTCTAAATTCAACGAAGACATGTCCAATCAACGGAACTTTGAGCGCTTGTTAAACTTGTTCTCTTAATTGCCCACTTTATTGGCTAATTGTCCACATGCCGCATCAATATCCTTTCCGCGGCTTCTTCGAAGGTTGACCACCATATTTCTGCGTTCTAAGAATAGCTTAAATTGA
>JAIXRC010000140.1 GCA_027485415.1 Cryomorphaceae bacterium
CCACACATCAGCTGCCTCAATTTTGCCTCGGATTTTTTCAAGTTGCGAAATGGCATAGGTGAGATAGCTTACGGATGCGTTTTGGAACAATTCCTCGGGGTTTGAACGAATTAATCCGTAAATTTCAACAGATTTTGTTGAAGCAAGTTGTTGAATCATGAACTGCGCCGTGGGACTATTGGCACCGAATACAATAATTTTCATAGCATTAATTTTAAGGCTAAAACATGATTTAGTTATTTTTGTTCAACGTTGAACTAAAAAAAAATATGCACGAACATTTTTTGATCGATATTTTAAATTTTGCTGATGATAGCGAGGAGGCTAAGCAGGCAGTGATTCATTGGTTTTGGGGAAATATAGAACGGAGGCGTCGGATATTATTCAAATACTATTTTAAGGATTTTCCATTCACAACCCTCGATGAATATGCGGTATTGAATTTTATTTCCATCAATCGAAAAATTACCCTAACGCAAGCATCTTCTTACCTCTATTTGGAACGCAGTACAACGAGTGAAATGTTTAAAAGATTTTGTGCCAAGTCCATTACCATCATGGATTCGGATCCAGCAGATGGTCGGGTCAAATACTATTCCTTATCGGCAACTGGGATTCAAATGGTTTTAGAAGCCAACGTGAAAATGAAAGAAATGAATGCCAGCCTCTTTCAAAATTTAGTCGATAATTCAGCTTTTTTAGAAGAATTAAAAGGGGTATATCAGACCTTGAATGAACGTTTCAAAACCTAATTCATTCAGTGCATGATGAATTTAAAAGGCTTCAACCTAAAACGCTTTAACGCCTCGGCTGCAAAGGGTGCAATTCGAAAGCGCTTTCCATGGACTCGAGGTAAACCCTCCCATGGTGCTTCCAAAGTACTTGGACCAAGCGGTACCGTTTCCAAGGGTTGATGACCAATAATCCCGGTTATCGAATCCCGTTAAGGAAGCTTTGGAACTGTATATTAACTCAAGTTCAGTTTGAGTAGGCAAACGCCACCCTTCACCGCCTTCGCTGTATGCTTCAACGATCGCCTTAGAATCATTCCAATTCTTGTGCATGGCAAACGTTACTTGATCCGTTTTTGCTACCACTAGGCCATGTTCTTTGGTTTCATCTACTTGAATCACAATGCCTCCGAAGGCCTCATCCCCAATGGCATAGGTTTTCTTTTCATTTTTTTTACATGCCGTGGCTAATAAAATAAGAGCGAATAGGGGAAGTAGGTGTTTCATGGTGTATATTTTATGTAAATTTAAAAAACTACAGCATTATCTCACAAGTCTCTGGAATAAATTCTACAAACTTCACAAGACGGTGGCTCTTTAGTGCATTAAATCGAGCAAGTATTTCCGATAGCCTATTGGAAGTAACGGAAACAACAAATGCATAATCCAAACTGCCTCCCTTCAAGCGGATTCCCGGAATTTCGTTCATTACTGCATGAATGTCCTGCTGCGCTGTACGTCGGTTAAAATGCACGTTGATCATGTTCGAAAGAACGAGGGCTGTCGTATCCTTTTTAGTGATTAGTGCTGCGTCATAGCCAACCCGTTGATACCCCAAACGCTGGGCTTTTTTTAAAAAACGAGGTACTTGAGCCACGGGAACCCCGTAAAAAGCGCACATCGAGGTACTCCAGAATTCCATTGGGAATCCGGCGTCTTTAAACCGTTTTAATGTCGGTAAATCGGGATTCTCTACAAAAAATGTGAACACATTCTTGCAGATGTTTAACTTACTATTCAAGGTATCGTTGCCAACGATATGACGATAGGATAGGGTATAGTGCCTTCGGATGTCACCGTGTACTTGAACGATTTCCTCGTGTTTATGCGGTTCTTGGGTTTTGAGCGCTACGTGTTGATGCTTGGTGTTGTTTTCCCGCTGCTTAACTACTGGTTTTTCCTCCGTGAATTTGGCGTTTTTGGTCGTTGGACTGCAGCCAATGATCCAAGTAAGTATAAGACAATATGGGATGATTTTACTATAAAGCACGTGGTTATTTTATCGCAAACTTGGTGTAAATAGAATAACTTAATTTTATTTTTTGAAATTCAATTTCTGGCGGGGAATTTCCAAAATCACTGACGATAACTCCAGAGATTTTAGTAAGTGCTTTTGCCGGCATGCGGGAAATGTCCTGACGCAAAACGACATCTTTCAAAGTTTCACTAACGATTAAGGCATTTCCCGTGGATTGTCCGATGGCGTTGAGCAGATAATCGGCTTTTTCCTTCGCATTTTTAATGGCCTCAATGCGAACCTGTTTCCTCAAGCTGTCGATAGCAGAATGGCTTACATGATCAATATAGCCATCCTGGATTTTTAATTTTTCGAGTTCCTGAAATACCTTGCCTACCGCTGTAGCATTGCCTACTTTGAGTTGGTATTCTTTTTTGGTGAGCACATCGCGTTTCTGCCAACTCACCTTCACATAATCGGCATTGGCATCCGCGACCGATAGGTTGGAAATTGGAATGCTTAACGTAGTTAGCGCTTCTCGTAATTGTTTTTCTTGCGCTTCAATCGTAACTTTTTCTTTATTTTCCATCCGCTCTCGCAAGATGATTCCGATGTAAATTTCATTGGGAATAATTTCCTTCTCCGCATAACCGTCGACCTCAATGTACGGTGCATCTTCGCCGGTTTTGTTTTGGGAAAAAAGGAAGGGAGAGAATTTTAAGCAAAGAAGTACAAGAATGGCTGGTGTTTTCATGGTTTTTGCATTTAAGAAAATCAAAGATACCGCTTTAAGAGACTTAGGTTCATTTTCCGATGAATGAATGCAACATACGAATTCCTTTTTGACGTATTTTTGTGCCATGAGTTTTGACATCGCGATCGTAGGTGGAGGGATTGTTGGAGCGGCCACCTTTTATAAGCTGCAAAAGAGAAATCCTTCCCTGAAGTTGGTTCTTTTTGAAAAGGAAAATATACTTTCCGACCACCAAACGGGGCACAATTCCGGAGTGATTCATTCGGGCCTGTACTATAAACCCGGTTCGCTCAAGGCCAGGAATTGTATTCAAGGTCGACGCGAATTGGTGGCTTTTGCAAAAGAACATGGCATTCCACACGACGTTTGTGGAAAAGTCGTCGTAGCCACCGATGAAAAGGAATTACCCTTTTTGGAGAAAATATACCAAACCGGTTTACAAAATGAAATCGAAGGCTTGCGGAGAATTACGCCCGAGGAAGTTAAAGAAATTGAACCCCATGTTGAATGCATTGCTGCCTTGCACGTTGGATGTACCGGAATCATTGATTTCCGAGCAGCAACCGCGAAGATGGTGGAACTGGCCTTAGCCATCAATCCCACCTCTCAATTAATGTTGAATACCGAGGTGTTGAGCATTGAAAAAACGGACAGTGGATCACGTTTCATTACCTCACAAGGGAATTTCGAGGCCACGTATGCCGTATATTGCGCAGGATTGCAAGCCGATCGCTTGGCGCGTAAAGACGGCGTGAAGCTCAAAGAAAAAGTGGTGGGTTTTCGAGGCGATTACTACGAATTAACCGACCAAGCCAAACACAAGGTCAAGCACTTGATTTACCCAACTCCAAATCCTGATTTTCCTTTTTTGGGTGTGCATTTTACCCGAATGACCGACGGTGAAATTGAGTGCGGTCCCAATGCAGTTTTCACTTTCAAACGCGAAGGGTATGGCAAAACCGATTTTTCGCTGCGCGATACTTGGGATGCCTTGACCTATAAAGGCACATGGAAATTATTCTTCTCGAACATGTCCTTTGGTATCAACGAATACCGCCGTGCATTTTCCAAGAAACTTTTCTTAAAAACCTTGCAGCGCATGATTCCTTCCTTGACGATGGACGACATCAAGCCGGGCAGGTCTGGGGTGAGGGCCCTACTGCTTGCGGAAGACGGCGATACCCGTGACGATTTCAGGATTGAATACCACGGCAATTCCATTCACGTGTTGAACGCTCCATCGCCCGCTGCCACAGCTTCCTTAGCCATTGGAGATTACGTTGCCGATGAAGCCGATAAGCATTTTAAGTTGAAGATTTAAGGACACAAGGATATTAAGACTTTACGACTTCATTCCCTTCAACTCTTGCTTCGCTTGCTCCCAGTAGACGTCCATTTCTTCGAGGGTCATGTCGGAAAGGGCTTTGCCATCGTTTGCTACAGCCTCTTCCATCCATTGAAATCGGGTGATGAATTTTTGATTGGTAACGGACAAGGCTGATTCGGGAGCGAGGTTGATAAACCGTGCGTAATTGACCAAAGAAAACAACAAATCGCCAAATTCTTCTTCTTGTTTATTAGAGCCTAGCTTGACCTCTGCTTCGAATTCTGCCAGTTCCTCTTTGACTTTCTCCCAAACATCTTCTTTGGTGTCCCATTCAAAACCAATCCCTTTCGCTTTTTCTTGAATTCTCGTAGCTTTTACCAAAGCGGGTAGGGAAGAAGGCACCCCCGACAAAACAGATTTCTTGCCTTCCTTTAACTTGAGTTTCTCCCAATTGGCCTTCACTTCTTCTTCGCCGGAGACCTTTACATCGCCGTAGATGTGCGGATGTCGGTGGACCAATTTATCGCAAATCCCGTTGAGAACATCGCTTACGTCAAAGGCGCCAACTTCGGACCCGAGCTTGCTGTAGAACACCATGTGCAAGAAAAGATCGCCGATTTCTCCTTTGATTTCCTGCAAGTCATTTTTCGTGATAGCATCTGCCAGTTCGTAGGTTTCCTCTATCGTGAGGTTTCGCAACGTTTCAAACGTTTGTTTTTGATCCCAAGGACATTGCGCTCGCAGTTCGTCCATGATGGTCAATAGCCGTTCAAAGGCCTTTAATCGTTCATCCATGTACAAATGTACTTTGAATCGTTCATTTGATTCGTTTGCTTTGCTAACTTTGTTTCATGCGAGCCATTTGTTTTATTGGTGTATTAGGGCTAAGCTGGGTGAGTTTTGGTCAAGGGAAGTTCGAAAAAGCCTTGGAATACCGCCAAAAAATCGGATTTTTAGCAGCCCACCGAGGCGTTATGGCTCACATGCCAAAGAACGCTGCACTTGCCGGCGAATTGAGCTTGTTGTTCCGCACCCGAGGCCACAAAGTCTATCAAAAAGCCTATCGTTTTCCCACCTATGGCGTCACACTCTTTTACGGTCAAGTGGGAAACCAAGCCTTGCTCGGAAATTTTGTGGGAACCTATGGTTATGCAGAATTGCCCATGATTTCCTTTCGCAACTACCGCATGGATTTTAAATTGGGTTTAGGAATGGGGTATAATGGTCATCCTTACGACCCGGTTAACAATCCTTTGAACGTTGCTTTGGCGACCAAAATCAACGGTTTGATGTGCTTGGCGGTCAAAAGTTCCTACCAATTCCGAAAAAACACCATAACTGCGAGTTTGGATATTACCCATTTCAGCAATGCCGCTTTCAAGGTTCCGAATTTTGGCATCAATATGCCTTTTCTTTCTCTAGGATATGCCCGAACCCTAGTTGCTGTAAATCCTTTGAAATACGATCCCTATGAGGGAGAACCGACCGTTCCGATGAGTTTGCCCTACAAGCGTTGGCTCTACAGCGCTACCTTCACCTTTAACGGTAAGCAAATGATGCCGATTGGCGGCAGGCGTTATCCGGTTTTTGGCCTGAACTTGTCCGCCAAGCGCTTTTTCAACCACAAGGCAGGTTTAGAACTTGATTTGGACCTGTTTTCTAAACAAGCTATATTGGATTACCAACCTTACATTAATAAATCGCAATGGGATATCCTTCAAGTAGGAGCTTACGCCGCCTACCTTGTGCCGCTGGACCGCTTTCACTTTGTTTTTGGTATGGGAGCCTACCTTAGGGATAAGTACAGTCCTGAAGACCCGGTTTATCATCGAATTGGGGCGAGGTACTATTTGAAAAACGGTTTAATGTTCAATTTAACGCTAAAAACCCATTTTGCGCGGGCGGATTTGTTGGAGTACGGGATAGGTTATACCTTTAACTATCGAACGAAATGAAAACTTGGCAAATAGTAATTGTTTTCATGGGTTCGTTGTGGTTCACCGCTTGCAAAAAGCCCGAAGATCGATCGTGTTTTAAGCGCAGCGGCGAACTGTCAGAACGCACCGTTTTCCTTGGGAATTTTAACCGATTAGACCTCCGTGAGCGCATGAAATTCGTGTTGATGCAAGATTCAACCAATAAAGTGGTTATCCAAGGCGGAAAAAACCTGCTCAATTTCGTTGAAGTAACGGAAAACGACGGCCTGGTAACCGTGGTAAACAACAATCGCTGCAATTATTGGAGAAATTACGCAATACCCACAGTGGAAATTCATTATACCCGACTCATTAACCTGAATTTCGAAGGAACCGAACGGTTGTCTAATACAGATACCTTAATCACCGATTACCTAACCTTGACCTTAAAAGACGGAGGTGGAACCGTAGATCTCAAAGTCAAAGCCTTAGATATCAAAGCGGAGAACACCTACGGATGGGGAAATCTTGTATTGCACGGTAGTACGCAATCCCTGCGCGCCAACCTCATGGGCGACGGTGCTTTTGATTTTAAGGGACTCAAGGTTTCCAATGCGTTAAAAATCCTGACGGTTTCCTCACGTGATCAGAAAATTGGAGCCGATGGAATACCCCTGCAGGTTCAAATCGATGGGGTAGGTAACGTTCGGTATTGGGGAATTCCCTCGGGTATTTCGCTGAATAATTATGGAAGTGGAGCATTAATTAACTCCAATTAAAAAATTGATTTACAACAATATAAAATGAGAATAATTTCCTTCAACGTCAACGGCATTCGCGCCATCACGGCTAAAACCTTTGTTCAAGACATGCAACACTTGAATCCCGATATCTTTTGCTTGCAAGAGACCAAGGCAACGGTGGAACAAGTGAAAGAAGCTTTGGCGGCCTTAACCGATTATGAAATTTTCGCCAATGAAGCCGAGCGCAAAGGGTATTCAGGAACGGCTATTGCTACAAAACATAAACCGTTAAACGTTACCTACGACATGGGGAGGGAGGAACACGATCGGGAAGGCAGAGTGATTTGCGCTGAATTTGACTCCTTTTTTGTAGTCACTGTTTATGTGCCCAATTCCGGCAGTGAACTGGCACGATTACCCTATCGACAAACATGGGACCGTGATTTTTTATCTTATTTAAAGCACCTCGAAAGTTCTAAACCCGTGGTGGTGTGTGGAGATTTCAACGTTGCCCACAAGCCCTTGGATCTATCACGGCCCAAAGAAAACTATAATAAGGCGGCAGGCTACATGCAGGAAGAAATCGATGGCATGGAAGCCTTTGTGGCCAATGGATGGGTGGATACCTTTCGGTACATGCACCCTGACACAGCAAAGTATTCGTGGTGGAGTTACCGAGCAGGCGCACGTCAGAACAACATTGGCTGGAGAATCGATTATTTTTTAATGTCCAATAAACTGCTTCCTACCCTTAAAGAAGCGACCATCCATAACGAAGTCCTTGGTTCCGACCATTGTCCGGTAGGTATCGAGTTAGCTTTGTGATTCAAGCATCCAATCCACGGTTTTTTGAATGCCTTCTTGCACACTAATTCGTGGGGAATAGCCGAGCAATTCATGAATTTTATCCACCGACGCCAACGAATGAGGTATATCGCCTTTTCGAAACGGACCATAGCTAACTTCTGGCAGAATCTTTTCAGGTACTCGGTTTGAAATCGAAGTCTTAATATATGCTGCCATTTCATTTAGGCTAGTACTGGTACCAAAAGCGACGTTGTAAATCTGGTTTTTCGCTGCTGTATGTTCGTTAAACAAGGCTTTTATGGTAGCGTCCACAACGTTTTCGATGTGCGTAAAATCACGGGTATTGCTGCCGTCCCCGTTGATGATAGGGGCTTGTCCGTCCAAAAATTGCTGAATAAACTTTGGAATCACTGCAGCGTAGGCGCCATTCGGGTCTTGTCGCTTACCAAAGACATTGAAATAGCGCAAACCGATGTAGTTGAAATCATAGTTGAGTTGGTACACATGGGCATAGAGTTCATTGACGTACTTCCCGACAGCGTAGGGCGAAAGCGGCTTGCCAATGCGTTCCTCAATTTTAGGTAATTCTTCTGAGTCTCCATACGTGGACGAACTGGCGGCAAAAACAAAGCGTTGAATGCCTAATTCTTTGGCGGTATGCAGTACGTTGAGAAAACCGTCGATGTTGATACTGTTGGAGGTTACAGGGTCATGAATGGAACGTGGAACAGATCCCAAAGCAGCGAGGTGCATGACGGCATCGCACGATGTCATAGCTTTCTGGCAATCCTCAAGGCTGCGAATGTCGCCCTCGACGAGGGTGAACTTTTGGTGTGATAAGCAACTCGCCAGATTTTCCCGTTTTCCGGTCAGGAAATTATCCAAGCAAACCACCGAATGAGAGCGTTCCAATAGGGCCTCACACAAGTTGGAACCAATAAAACCCGCACCACCGGTTACAAGAATTGTCATTTCACGCTCCATTGTTCAAAACAAAGGTAGCTAAAATCGATAAAATCGGCCTTAATCCTTTATTTTTGCAATTACCATGAATCACCTAAAGGACACCTACCGCCATCAAGGAAAACGGAAATTATTGATCGAGGAGTTGAAACAGATGGGGATAAAAAACGCCTCTATTTTGGACGCGTTTTATCAAGTTCCTCGTCACTTTTTTATGGATTTGGCGCTCGATGATTTGGCCTACACCAATGCAGCTTTTCAAATCGGATCGGGTCAAACTATTTCTCATCCTTACACCGTTGCCTTTCAGTCGCAACTGTTAGAGCTTAATTCGAAAATGAAGGTGTTGGAAATTGGAACAGGTTCGGGATTTCAAACATGCATTCTTTGCGCTCTCGGTGCCAAAGTGTACTCGATTGAGCGTCACCAGGAATTGCATCTCAAGGCCGATGCCATGGTTAAACATTTTAAATTCGACGCACGTTTGCGCTACGGCGACGGTTTTCTCGGATGGCCGAGTTACGCTCCGTTTGATCGCATTATTGTAACATGCGGTGCGCCAGAAATTCCATTGGAATTGAAAAAACAACTAGCCGTTGGAGGTATCATGATCATACCCGTAGGCGAAGGAGTTGAGCAGGTAATGTTAAAGATTGTGCGATTGAACGAACATGAATTCACGCAACAACAATTCGGTACCTTTAAATTTGTTCCTATGTTGGAGCAGCGCGTAGCCATTAATTCATCGGAAAAATGAAAATATTAGTCACCGACGACGATCGCTCTATTCGACGGGTCATTCGAGACATTTTGGAAATGGAAGGCCATCAAGTGGAAGAGGCAGAGGATGGTGTTGAGGCCTTATCGCGTTTGGGTAACGCGTCGTTTGATGTCTTGTTTTGCGATATCAAGATGCCAAAAATGGACGGTATTGCGCTCATGGAAGGAATTCAAGAACAAGGCATTTCCGTCGATACCATTGTGATGTCGGGTCACGGGACCATTGAAATGGCGGTAAAAGCTTTGAGGCTAGGAGCCTATGATTTTATAGAAAAGCCGCTTAATTTAAACCGGATTTTAGTTTCAATTCAACATGTCAGTGAAAAAGGTCAATTGCTTCGTTCCAATGCAGCCCTAAAAACGAGCATTAAAAAATTCATGGGTAACAGCATGGTTGGGAGCTCATCTGCGATTTTAGAGGTTCAGGACATGATCCGAAAGGTAGCGCCATCGGATGCAAGGGTCTTGATTACAGGACCCAATGGTAGTGGAAAAGAATTGGTCGCAAGAAGCCTCCACGAACAATCGCTTCGAAGCAAGGCTCCGTTTATTGAGGTGAATTGTGCTGCAATTCCCGCGGAACTTGTTGAAAGTGAGTTGTTCGGTCATGAAAAAGGGGCTTTTACTAGCGCAGTAAAAGATAAAAAAGGAAAATTCGAGTTGGCATCCGGTGGAACCTTATTTTTGGACGAAATTGGCGATATGCCCTTGAACGCGCAATCGAAGGTCTTACGAGCGTTACAAGAGAAAGTGATTCAGCGGGTAGGAGGGGAAAAAGACATAAAAGTAGATTGCAGGGTTATTGCCGCGACGAATAAAAATTTACGAGAAGCCATCAATAACGGACAATTCAGGGAAGACCTGTTCCACCGTCTAGCGGTAATTCCCATTTCGGTGCCCTCTTTGAACGATCGCCGCGAAGACATCCCGCAACTCTGTGAGCATTTTACACAACAGGTTTGCCAAGAACAGGGTGTTGCACTCAAGGTACTTACGCCTAAGGCCATAGAAATGCTTCAAACCATGAATTGGACTGGAAATATCCGCGAATTACGCAACGTATTGGAACGTTTGGTAATTTTATGCGGGGAAGAGATTTCGGAGAAGGAAGTTCAACGATATGCCAACCCACACTAAAAACTTGAGAAATGAAAATTAAAATTAACTGGAAAGCCCTATTGCCTCACGCCATTGCCATTGGGGTATTTATCTTAATGTCGAGCATCTACTTTTCGCCGGTCTGGAACGGCCGCCAAGTAAAGCAGGCGGATGTTAGTAAATATCAGGGGGCAGCAAAAGAAATTACAGATTATCGGTTGCTCAACAACGACGAAGCGCTCTGGACAAACAGCATGTTTGGTGGTATGCCCGCTTATCAAATCAGTACGGAGCACCAAGGCAACTGGATTGCTAAGGTGGGATCCATGCTGCGCTTAGGGCTTCCGGCTCCCGTTGGAATTCTTTTCGTTTCATTTTTAGGGTTTTATATTTTAGCATTGTGCATGCGCATCAGTCCCTACATTGCTCTTGTGGGAGCCTTGGCCAGCGGTTTTGCTTCGTTCAATTTACTTTACATTGGCGCTGGACACATAACCAAAGTTATCGCTGTATCCTACATGGCGCCTACGCTCGGTGGAATGTTATTGGCATTTCGGGGTAAATGGCTTCTTGGAGGGGCTGTTTTTGCACTGTTTCTCGCCTTGAACATTTCGGCAAATCACCTTCAAATTACCTATTATTTGTTCATAATGCTCGGGGTGGTTGCCCTTGCCGAAGCGATTCGATTAATCGTAGCTAAACAATTCAAAGAATTGCTAAAGGTTGTCGGGGTTTTAGGTGTATCTACGATATTGTCTGTGCTTCCTTCGGCCAGTAACCTGATGACGACCTATGAATATGCCAAATATTCTACGCGTGGAGATTCGGAAATTTCCATTGCCTCCGAAGGAACAAAAGCACAAGGCAAGGCAAAATCTGGTTTAGAGAAAGATTACATCTTAGAATACAATTACGGTCCTGGAGAGTTTTTATCCTTGATGATACCCAATGCCAAAGGAGGTTCAGCCTACCTACTTGGGATGGATGAGTCAGCCATGTCGTCGATTGAGGACTCGGAATTTGCGGAAGGAGTCGGTAAGTCCAATCATTATTGGGGAGAACAGGCCTTCAGCGGTGGGGCGATTTACATTGGGGCTGTTGCTGGATTTCTCTTTATTTTAGGTTTGTTTTTAGTAAAAGATAGCCTTCGCTTTCCTTTTTTCGCACTCGCCGTGTTGTGCATTTTACTTTCTTCCAAGACGGGGGAGCTCAACCTATGGTTTATCGACCATTTCCCGATGTACAACAAGTTCCGCGACACCAAAATGATTTTGGTAATTATGCAGGTGATTGTCCCTCTGATGGGAATGCTCTTGTTAGATAAGCTTGTTAAAAAAGAGGGATTGGAAGGTACTCAAATCTACCGGTTGATTGTAGTAGGTACAGGAACTTTTCTTATGATTTCCCTATTTTTAGTGCCCAGATTATCGGGTTCATTCGTTAGCAAAGGCGAAGAAAAAATGTTTCAAGAGGCGCAAACTCAACAAGGCGAGCAAGTAAGTGCCTATAAGTCAGCCCTAATTGAAGCGCGTCAGAGCATTTATCGATCCGATGCAGGGAGAACCGCGGCGCTGTGTCTTTTATCGGCGGGACTGGTAGTCGTTCTGCTTATGATGAAATTTAATCCTTGGATCGCGGTAGGTGTATTTGGGGTGTTAATTGCTGGCGATCAGATAGGTATTGGAAGACGCTATTTGAGCGAAAACAATGTTACGGGAGAAGACAATTATGTCGATAAAACGGAGTTAGCTCTGCCTTATGCTCCAAGTAACGCAGACCTTGCAATTTTAGCGAAAGAACGATCTAAAGTTCCTCAATTCAATGCTGCTAAAGAACGATTTAAAGGGCTTTTTGAAAAACAAGACATGTACACTGAAGAAATCCGAGAAGTCATGGCCGAATTTTCCGCATTGCAGCTGGGGTCAAATTATCGCGTAATAACCTCGAATAATCCGTTTAATGAAACCAACACCAGTTTTTTCCATAAGTCGATAGGAGGTTACCACGGAGCGAAAATAAAACGATATCAGCAGGTTGTAGAGTTCTTTTTAAACAAGGAGTTGTCCAGCTATCAAAACGAATTATTCAAGTTTGCGCTTATGTCGGATTCCTCAGGAAGTTTGATTCAACAATGGAACGGAATTAAGGATCCCAACCAGCAAGGAGAATTTGTAAATAGGGTTTTAGAAGCTACAGATTTTTCAAAAGCGAGTGTCTCGGTATCTTCTCCCGTATTGGATATGATGAATGCTCAGTATCTGATTACCGGAGCAGGGAATGCTCCTTATTTCAACACGCATGCCAACGGAAATGCTTGGTTTGTCAACGAGGTAGTGCCGGTTGTTTCTGCCAACGATGCCCTTCAAGGGTTGGGCAAAATCAATACGCGACGTCAAGCCATTTGGGAGAAAACCGATGGAAAGGCGGCTCCGGCTAAGGCATACCTTACCGATTCGAATGACCGAATTCAAATGACAAAATACGCTACGAAAGAAATTCAATATACAAGCCAATCAGCTCATAAAGGTTTTGCTGTGTTCAGTGAAATTTATTATCCGGATGGTTGGAAATGTTATATCGACGGGAAAGAAGTGGCTTACACAAGGGTAAACTTCATCCTGAGAGGCGTGGAAATACCTGCAGGTAAGCACCAGATTGCATGGCGATTTGAGCCTGAATCCTACCTCAAAGGAAGCACCTATTCCATGATTGGATCCTTGGTCTTGTTGCTTGGATTTTTGGGTATTACAGGACTCGAGTTGCGCAATTGGCGTAAGTCAGAAAAGTAGCAGGAGATTTTCTTAGTTTATAATTCAATCCGATTATTGCTCTCGCCAATGCTGTACTTCGGCAATCATGCTGTTGTAGGATTTATACCAGCGTTGAATGCCCAGCTTTTTGGCTTCAAGGTGCTTAGGATGCCGTCCCCAAGCTTGGATGGATTCCATATCCTTCCAGTAACTGATGAACATTCCACGCCCGTTATGTTTTAAACTTTCATAGCCTAAGTATCCGGGCATGGTTGTCACCAGCTCCAAGGTTTGTTCGTCGTATTCAGTATATCCTTCGAGGTCGTCCGACAAATAATAGGTGAAGATTGAGGCATAAAATGGGGTTTTGGGTGGGGTCGGTGTGTTCCAATGAATCATAGAAGTGGGGGGATTTTAGTGGACAATAACTCAGGATATCCAGGGAATCAGTCGCTTTGTTTTGGACATATATTCCTGATACGCATTACCGAAATGGGTAAGCAGCACTTTTTCTTCCACAACAATTCTTCGCTGGAAAGCTAAAAGTACGGGAATCATGACCGCCAAGGCGGCCAACCAATGATTCAACTGAATGCAAAACCCAACGAATGTCAGGAGTAAGAAGGAATAGGAGGGATGCCGAACGCGGCGATAAAATCCATCTGTTTTTAATTCGTGCTGTTGATGTATTCGCACATTGACTGTGAAAAACTTACCTAAGGTTGAAATAACCCATGCTCGGCCAATAACGCCTACCGCCATCAAAACAAGGGCAAGTCCTTGAATCCAGTCTGCTTGTTGAAAGGCCGTTTTATGGTAAAGTGCAATCCAAGCGCCAGCGCTTACTCCAAGAATTACAGAGCCCCATAAGATGAGTAGGCTGCTTTCATCGGTTTTCTTCGGTTGAGGGTCACGTAAACGCCATGCATACCACAGTTCGGCGAGCAACCAGCTGCTTACTACGATTGCGAAAATATACGTCATCATGAATAACTAATCCCTAAAATTGTGGCAAGAGCTCGTAATATTCGATGCTTTTTCGAATATGATAAAAGGGAAGCGTTTCCATTCGTCCTTTTACTTCCTCGAGGCTAAGGTTGATGAATTGGAGCACGGCACCATTGCGTTCGGGACGCAGGAATAAGTGCGCAAGCACACCTTCTTCTTTCCATTCGGCCACAACGGCCTGTTCTTCTTTTAGAATTTCTTGAAAATTTTCGGGTAAATTCTGCAGGTCTATGGTTAAAATTACTTGTACGTGGTGCATTATTTTTGGTTGAAAAGGGTTTTTCGCAAGTCAGGGAAACGGTAAAAGGCTACGAGCAATAGCACAGTTTGTACCACGCAAGGTGCTATAATGGATTCACCGTGCTCTAGGTGCGTGGCTATTGCCCCACCCATATAGGCTGAAAGCAGTAGGGTTCCCAATATTCCTGTTCTTGGTATGATGAAAAGGATAAGGCAAATCAATTCTACCGTACCAATGAGGAGGTACGTGTTCGCATCGATTCCCATATTCGCCGCCATTTTTAGCGCTTCTGCGTTTGCCATAAATTTACCAGCCGCACTACCAAGAAAGGCTAAGGAAATCAATCCTGTCAATACCCAAGCCACTGTGTTGTTTGTTTTCATCTTCAAGCATTTTTATTTTCGCGGTAAAGCTAACCAAATATTTAAACCTACATTAAAGTATTTCTAAAATGGGCTGAATGTGTATCTTTGATTGCATTAAAAAATGAGCTTATGGCAACGCAATTTTCCACCTGTTTTTGGGTACAAGACGCAAAAGCAATGGCCTCCTATTATGAGGAGGTATTTGAGGATTTTCAATGGATTTCTGAAAACCCTATGGCGGTTGTATTCGAAATGCTCGGGAAACGGTTTATGTGCCTCAATAACGGTCCGGGCCATTTGGCCTTCAATGAGAAAATATCGTTGGTGTTAACGGTTGATACGCAGGAAGAAATCGACCATTATTGGAATTATTTCAGCAAGGAAGGGCAAGCTGGACAATGCGGATGGCTGGAGGATAAATACGGAGTTACATGGCAAGTTGTGCCGAGTATTTTAGGAAAACTGATGACGAATCCTGAAACGGCCCCTAAGGCCACCTACGCGTTCATGCAAATGACCAAGTTTGATATCGCTAAGTTGGAGGAAGCGGTGAAATAAAAAACCTCACATCGCTGTGAGGTTTTACCTGTGGGAGTTGACGGGTTCGAACCGCCGACCCTCTGCTTGTAAGGCAGATGCTCTGAACCAGCTGAGCTAAACTCCCAAAATCGGAGTGCAAAAATACGATAATTTTTGAAAAAAGAAACTACTTGTTTCGGATTTCTTCAATTTTTGCTAGAACATCGTCTAAACCTTCACGAAATTTCTCGAAATCTTCTTTGTACAAAAAGATTTTATGTTTTTGATAGTTGTCATTACCATCTTCCCCAAATGATTTTTTACTCTCTGTTAATGTAATGTATAAATCATTTCCTTTGGTGGATTTAATGTCAAAGAAATACGTTCTTTTTCCCGCTCTAACTACCTTTGAGTAGATTTCATTCTGATCGCTCATGCCGTTCACTTTAAGGCATAAATTTTATAAATATTTTTTGATTTACAAAATATTCCAAGCTTTAAACTTAATTTCGTTCTTTGGGTTGTTTCACTTTTTAAATAGGGTGTTTTGCTGTTTTTTCTTTCTGAGGTGTGTAGTTCTAGTATCCAGGTGTTCACCCGAAAATGGAGGATTTTTTCATCAACTGAACCATGATCTATTGCATTCAAGGACCCACGGCCTCTGGTAAAACATCGCTTGCTATTGACTTGGCTTTGCAGATTAATACGGAGATTATTTCCGCGGATTCACGACAGTTTTACCGTGAAATGGCCATAGGAACGGCAAAGCCAAATCCCGATGAACTTGCAACCGTTCAACATCATTTTATAAACAATCGATCCGTTGCCAATCCCATGAATGTGGCCGATTTTCAGGCAGAAGGCATGAAAGTACTGCATGATTTATTGGCTCGAAAATCCAACGCAGTAGTCGTAGGAGGATCCGGTCAATTCATAGATTCCCTCGTGGAGGGACTAGATCACGTGCCTGTGTTTCCCGAAATTCGTTCTGTTTTAGAGGAGCGTTTAAGGAACGAAGGCTTAAGTTCGTTAAAGCATGAGCTTTCCGAAAAGGATCCCTTTGGCGCGAGCCAACTTGACTTAAACAACCCTCGGCGTGTTCTTAGAGCCTTGGAAGTATTATTAGGGGCAGGAGTGCCCTTGTGGAAGTTCCATCGAACGAATTCTGGTCAACATGCGTCGGTAAAACGATTCGCCATTGCATGGAAACGCGAAGACTTGTATGATCGGATTAATCAACGAGTAGATCTTATGATTCAACAAGGTTTGGAGGCGGAAGTACGCCATTTGTTACCGTTTATAGACAGTCCGCCACTCAATACCGTCGGTTATAAAGAATGGTTACCTTATTTTGAAGGAAAGCATGATTTTTCCTCGGTGGTAGATAAAATAAAGCAACATTCACGCAATTATGCGAAACGGCAAATAACATGGATGAACAGGTATGAAAACGTTATTTGGCTCAACCCCTATGATCCAATGAGGTTAGATGATCAAGTAAAGCAGCAACTTATCTAACTCGGTTTTTGTAGACCTTTGAATTTATTATTTTTGTAATTATCCTCTGTGGTTAAATTTTTGTTAAAGGCCTCATCGATTACAATAATTAGAACAATTTTACCAAAAAACAATTCCTCTATGAAAACATTATTTAATTCCATTGCGTTTGTAGCGGTATTTTCGCTGATTGCTTTTCAAGATGCTAAGGCCCAAAAAATCCGAATCAAGGTTTCTGGTCAAAAGGACACGGTAGTGAATTTAATTAAGTATTTCGGGAAAGGTCTTTATTATGCCGATACGGCCGTTATGAAAAACGGTGAGGTGACGTTCAACGGTGCCAAGCAAAAGCCGGGAATATTGGGTTTATTGTTGCCAGGTCAACAGTATTTTGAGTTCATCTACAACAACGAAGAAATTTGGTTGGAAACCTCTGGGTCGAACGGCTTGGAATACAACAAAAACTTAGTGGTTAAGAAATCAGAAGAAAACAAAGTGTTTATTCCTTATGTCAACTACATCACTGAGCGAAAAACTGCTGCAGGTAAGTTAGGAGAAGAGCGCGCCAAATACAAAGCCAGCGATGCAGAGTATAAAAATTTAGGGGAACAAATTGACGCCATCAATAAAGAGGTTTTGGCCTATCAAAACGATTTAATTGCGAAAAACGAAGGAAAGTTAGTCGCTAAGATTGTCAAAATGTCCATTGATATTGTCATTCCCGATGCACCGAAAGATGAGAAAGGAAGAATTACCGATTCCAGTTTTCAATTCCGCTATTTCCGCAACCACTATTGGGATAACGTTGATTTGAAAGATGAACGCTTGGTCAACAATCCCATTTTTCACAACAAATTAGAATATTATTTTAGCAAAAACATGATGATTCAACATTGGGATACCGTGATTTATCATGCATTTCAGTTTTGCGACAACTTAAATCCTAAGTCAAGAACCTTTGAATATTGTGTGGGTTGGATTGCGCAAACGTTTGGCAAAAGCCAGCAGATGGGAATGGATAAAGTTTATTATCACATGCTTGATCGTTACTATTGTTCGAAAAACGCCGAAGGTAAGCATCCTTCGTTTTGGGTGGATGAATCGAAGTATACTGAATTATGCAAGGATTTAGATACGAAAATGGCCATTTGCATAGGTGAGAAAGCTCCCAACTTAATTCTTAAAGATACTTCAGACGCCAAATGGGTTAATTTACACGACCTCAAAGCAGAATACACGATCTTGTATTTTTGGGATCCAGAATGCGGGCATTGCAAAACCATTACACCGAAGTTGGCTAAGTTATATCAAGAAAAAATGAAGGCTCGTAATGTAGAAGTATATGCCGTTGGTAAGGCCATAGGAAAAGATTTCGAAGCCTGGAAGAAGTTCATTAGAGACAACAAATTGAGCTTTTTGAACGTCGCCGTAACTGATAAGTTGTACCAAACAGCGAAAGAAAAACCCGAGTCCTTGGTGCCATTGTATCCGGGTGACCCAGGTAAACCTACTACGCTAGAATCCTTGAATTACCAGACCACGTATGATATTTTCTCCACACCGAAAGTGTTTGTATTGGACAAGGACAAGAAAATTATTGCGAAAAGCCTTTCCATGTCGCAAATTGAGGATTTATTAGACAACTTGCAAAACAAGAAAGACGCCCCGAAGATCATGGAGCAAGACGCTAAAGAAGACGCCCAAATGCAGAAAAAGGAGTAAATTTGCTTATGCAACAATCCTTTTCAGCATTAAAAAATCTTGTACTAAGCGACTATCGGTTTTTACTTGTTGCCCACAAATCTCCCGACGGCGATGCTGTTGGAAGTGTTGCAGGTTTATATTTTCTGTTAAAAAACTTGAATCGTTCCGTTGAACTGGTGCTACCGGATCCTCCGGCTTCGAATATTGCGCCTTTTTTAGAAGGTACAGGTTGTTTATTTTATTCCAAAAACCCTACAGAGGTAGAGGCTAGAATTCAAGAAGCCGATTGCCTGATTGGACTTGATTTTAATGCTATTAGTCGGGTAGGGGGCATGCAACAGTTAATGGCCGAATTTAAGGGAAAAAAGGTACTGATTGACCACCATACCGATCCCGAGGATTATGCCGACGTTTTAATCTCGCAGGTCAGTTGTTCTTCGACTTGTCAATTAATCTACGAATGTTTCGAAGGCATGGATTTATTATCTGCCATGGACAAAAGAGCCGCACGCAGTCTATATTTAGGAATAACTACGGATACAGGATCCTTCCGTTTTCCTTCCGTAACGGCAAAAACGCATAAAATTGTTGCCGATCTTATTGAACGTGGAATCGAGCATTGGAAAATACATCAAGAGGTTTTCGATAACAACAGCGTTGATCAATTGCAATTACGAGGCTTCGCTATTAGTGAAAAGTTGGTATTGTTAAATAAGACTTCGCAAGGATTACCTTTTGGGTATATTTGGCTCACTCGAAGCGAATTAGAGCGTTATAATTATAAATCAGGCGACACCGAAGGGCTGGTAAATACTATTTTGTCCATTGAAGGAATCAAAGCGGGGGTGCTCATCCAAGAGAAAAGTGACGGAATAAAAATGTCATTTCGTTCGAAGGATGAAATCCACGTCAATGTATTTGCCAAAACCCACTTCAATGGAGGAGGACATGTCTATGCTGCTGGCGGATTTTCAGCAGATTCCATGGAGGTAACTCTGGAGCGTTTGTTGCGTTTAATTCCTGAATTATTTTAATCAGTTTCATGAGGTATTTTTGTGGTATAATTCTGTTGATATTAACTTCCTGCAAGGATTCGGAAGTTAAAAAGCTGAATTCACCAATACCACAGACTCCCAAGAAGGATTGGTCAGAAGGCCATTCAATCGATTACCATACCGAGGTCAATGAACGAGAGCAAATAAGTATCGCATTTTTTTTAGAACAGCACAAAGAATTGAATATGGTAACAACTTCCTCAGGTTTGCGCTACCAAATCATTCAATCAAATCCCAAGGGAACCCCTGGAATTCCAGAAAAAACGGCCTTATTTACGGTGAAAGTCCGACTCTTAGATGGTAAACTATGTTACGAGTCCGATGAGAATTTTTACGAAGAACTTAAAATAGACCACAACGACCGTGAATCAGGTTTAAATGAAGCGTTAAAACTCATGAAAACCGGAGAGAAAGCTAAACTTATACTTCCCAATCATTTGGCCCATGGGCTCGTGGGTGACCTAAAATCCATCCCGCCTTTATCGATTCTTATTGTTGACTTAGAACTGCACCAAATACAATGAAACCCTACATTTTTTTTCTCGCATTGACATTCGCAATGATTGTTGCGTCTTGCGGTTCTGAAGATTCCAGTCCAAAGCCGCCTGTTAATAATTCGAAGGGTACTATTCGTAAACAAAACACTCAAGATACTTCGAAGGAAAAAGATACTGCCAACAGCAATCCAATGAAGGAATTTGATGCGAACAATGTCATACGAAAGAAGGCTTTCGATGATGGAATACAAGTAGAGTGGATTGCAGAGGGCTTTCCAAATAATCCCCTCCTAAAAAGGGGCGAGGTGTGTTTGATTGACTACCGTTTAGGTCTAACGGACGGGAAAATTATCGACGGAAATAATCGGCTTGAATTACCCTTTATCCCTTTCATGGTGGGCTATAATATGCAAACTCCGGGATGGGATTTAGGGCTTGAGAAACTCAAAGTTGGAGATTTTGCTAAAATTCAAATTCCTGCTGATTTGGCCTTCGGTAAAAAGGGCTTGGCTTCCATTGTCCCTCCTAATGCAACCCTTTGGCTCTATGTAAAGGTGATTTCTAAAGTTTCTCCATCCTACAACCAGGACGGTATTAAAACGTGGGTATTTAGCCAAGATCCAACCGCTAAGGTGATTTCCAATAAAAACCGTGAAATTATTTACGAAGCATCTTCCAGTACACCGTCTAAAGCAAATGTTCAAAACACCTTTGCTAAGCCTATGAAATTGAATTATATACCTGGTCAATTAAATGTAATACCTGGGATGCGTAAGGTCTTGGAAAGCGCCAAGGTAAAGGATAAAATATTTGCCCTATTTGAGCCGAATCAGGCATACGGTAAAGAAGGTTTTGGGAATTTGGTGAAACCCAATGAAAGGGTATTTTACAACATTACTGTTCAAAGCATTCGCGAGTTTTAGGATATAAAACGTATCTTTGCTTAGATGCTGAAAGATTTTCGAATATTCTTTTCCATTACTGCCTTGTGTTTCTTCGTAGTCTCCAAGGCCCAACCCTTGGTGGATACGGTAACAACTTCTTCGGGTAAATTCATCCTTCACGACGACCATACCTGGTCCCTTGTAAGCGACCCAAATTTTAACGGTGTCATGAATCCGCGCATTCACCAACACGTGAGTTCATTAACTCCACCTTTTACCCAAAATTGGTCAAATGACGTAGTGTTTTCCAATACGCAAAACAACCACATGCATTTGGTGGATACCGTTTGGCTATGTTTGAATGAGTTCGCGCCGAGTGAGTCTTCTGATTTTTGCTTTCCAATGAAAAAAACCGTTGTTACTTCACGCTATGGTCCAAGGAGCGGACGTTATCACAACGGTATAGACTTAGATTTGAACGTGGGGGATACCATTTATGCGATGTTTTCGGGTAAAATTCGTTATGCAAAGTATAACAACGGAGGATTTGGAAACCTCGTCATCATGCGCCATTACAATGGATTAGAAACCTTTTATGCTCATTTAAGCAAGTTTTTAGTTTCCCCCAATCAAGAAGTAAAAGCGGGTCAGCCCATTGCTTTAGGGGGTAATACTGGAAGGTCTACAGGACCACATTTGCACATGGAAGTACGGTTTTACGAAGGAGCCATCAATCCCGAGGAAATCATCGACTTCGATCATAAAATACTCAAAAAAGAAAATTTGTTCCTGCATAAAGCCATGTTCAAGCCGGGCGCAAAACCCACACAGGAGGTTGAAGCGCTTACTGCCGATCAGGTAGCTTATCAATCATTCGATGCGTCATCAGCCACCGCTGCCTCTGCTGTTGCTACTCCAGTCGTAAGGCCTGTAAT
This sequence comes from Cryomorphaceae bacterium, assembly GCA_027485415.1. Taxonomy (GTDB): domain Bacteria; phylum Bacteroidota; class Bacteroidia; order Flavobacteriales_D; family Crocinitomicaceae; genus UBA952. The sequence goes on from JAIXRC010000140.1 coordinate 21,812, forward strand.
CAAAGCAGCACAGAAAAAATATCATCTGATAAAGTCGGGAGAAACGCTTACTAAAATTGCGGCCCGTTATGGAACTACGGTTTCAGCGCTTTGTAAATTAAACGGAATTACACCGAAAACAACGCTTTCCGTCGGTAGAAATTTAAGGGTAAAATAGCAGTATGAAAAGAGGCTTGGGGATTATTTGGGTCATTGCGGCATTGTCGTCAGCATGTTCTGATTATTCAGTGATTTTAAAGGGGGATGATTATTCCAAAAAATTTTCAACGGCCAACGAGCTATATGAGAAGTCCACGAAATCGTCATTCGGTAAAGCCATTGTGCTTTATGAACAGGTATTTCAGCACGCACCAAAAACGGCTGAAGGGGAATTGTCCTATTTTTTAATGGCTAAAAGCTATTTCGGCAGTGGCGATTACTACATGGCGGGATATTTTTTCGGTTCTTATGTTCAACGATACCCATATTCCCAGCGAAATGAGGAAGCTTTTTTCTTAGCAGCCCTATGCAGTGTCAATAATTCTCCGAAATGGTCCTTGGATCAAACAGAAACCTATGCGGCCATCAATGCCGTTCAAGAGTTCATTGATAAATATCCGAAAAGTGTTTTGGTGGATTCTTGCAATAAGATTCTGGACGATTTATCCTATAAGCTTGAGTTTAAAGATTACAACAAGGTGCTGTTGTACGACAAAACGGAAAATTTCAAGGCAGCCGTTTCGTATTGCGATTTTTTCGCCGAGAATTATCCTTTGTCGATTCATGATGAAGAGATTCAGTACATTGGCGTAAAAAACGCGTTTTACTTGGCTCAAAATAGCATTGAAGCAAAAAAAAGAGAGAGAATCGAGGAAACTATTGCAAGATATCGTACTTTTGTTAGCGATTTTCCTGCGTCGGAATATGTCAAGAGCCTACAAGCTCTTTTGAAGATTTGGGAAAACGATTACGAATTTTAAGAAAAACCATGAATTACAAGAGTTTAAATGCTGAAAAGTCCACTGTGACGAGAGATGTTATTTCTATCGAAGAAAAAACAGGAAATCTATACCAATCTATCGTGGCCATTTCGAAGCGATCAAACCAAATTAGTACAACCCTGAAGGAGGAATTAACCCAAAAACTTCAGGAGTTTTCGAGTGCTACCGATTCGTTGGATGAAGTTTTCGAAAACCGAGAGCAAATTGAAATCTCAAAACATTACGAAAAACTGCCTAAAGCAACGGCCATGGCCATGCAGGAAATGTTGGAGGATAAAGTGTATTTGAGAAATCCTGAATCCGAGTCGGATTCGATTTAATATGCACGTTCTTATTGGGGTTTCTGCCGGCATTGCAGCCTACAAAATCCCTTTACTGATTCGTTTATTGATCAAGCAAGGCCATTCGGTAAAAGTGATTCTCACGCCGGATGCAGTCGATTTTGTCAGTCCCCTGGTACTTTCTACCTTGTCCAAACAGCCTGTTGCGATCGAATTTTGGAATCGAAAAACTGGTGAATGGCATAACCATGTTTCCTATGCCGAGTGGGCCGATGTTTTGTTGGTTGCTCCCTGTACTGCGAATACCTTGGCGAAAATGGCGCAAGGTTTATGCGATAACTTTTTGCTGGCCACGTTTTTATCCATGCGCAAACGGACCATTGTAGCCCCTGCTATGGATCTCGAAATGTACCAACATCCCTCGGTTAAGCGCAATCTAATGACCCTTGAAAAGGATGGCGTAATGGTGATTCCTCCAGATCACGGAGAGTTGGCCAGTGGAATGGTGGGTGAAGGGCGTTTGCCAGAACCAGAAATACTGGCCGAAAGGTTAAATCTGCATTTAGGATGCGCTCACAAGTTAATAGGGTGCAAAGCGCTGGTAACGGCAGGTCCAACGTATGAATCCATCGATGCGGTTCGCTTCGTTGGTAACCGTTCTTCCGGTAAAATGGGTTTTGCAATCGCCGAGGCTTTGGCTTCGCAAGGTGCGGAGGTAATCCTCTTAGCAGGACCAACTCACTTGAATTCAAGCCACCCCTCGATACGAACAATTTCCATTGAATCCGCTCAGGATTTGTTGACAGCCGTCCAACAATATTGGCCGAATTCGGATATTGGGATTTTTGCAGCCGCTGTTGCAGACTATCGTCCATCCGAACCAAGCTCCCAAAAAATCAAAAAAAACCAAGCGCAACTATCCTTAGAACTTACAAGAACGGAGGATACATTAGCCTGGGCGGGTAAAGGGAAGCAAGCACATCAGTTCTTAGTGGGTTTTGCTTTGGAAACTTCCAACGGGGAGTCGTATGCAAGGGAGAAATTGGTTAAAAAGAATTTGGATGCTGTTGTCTTGAATGTTTTAGGTGAAAAAGGTGTAGGTTTTAATTCGGATACTAATAAAATTCGTATCTTCGGATGTGATGGTCAAGACTGCGATTATCCATTAGAATCAAAAGTCGAAATAGCAAAGCGTATTGTTGATTATATAATTCAAAATAAATGAAACCTTGCATTTTATCTATTGTACTTTTTCTTACCGTGGGCGCATTGCGAGGCCAAGAGTTGAATTGTAAGATTTCCATCATCAAAGAAGCAAGTCTAGAGGTGAATTCCACCGAGTTGGAAATCTTTAAAGAACTGGAGTTGGTGCTAACGGAATTAATGAATAATACCCAATGGACCAAAGATCAGTTTACGACCGAAGAACGGATTAACTGTTCCATCCAGCTTCAAATCAATAGAATTCCAACAGCGGGAACCTATGTGGGGGCCATCCAAATCCAAGCTACCCGTCCAGTATATAACAGCAACTATAATACCCTTTTGCTGAACTGGCGTGATGAAGATCTTGCCTTTGCCTATTCGCGAAATACCTTAATTACCTATTCACCGAATCAATTCAGGGATAATTTATCGTCTATCATGGCGTACTATGCGTACTTTATTTTAGGCATGGATTACGATTCGTTTTCTGCCAAAGGGGGTACAAAATATTTCAACGAATGCCAACAAATCGTTTCAAATGCCCAAAACTCTGGAGCACCCGGTTGGAAATCCAGCGAACAAGGCAAGCGAAACAGGTTTTGGTTGGTAGATAACATTATGCAGGTGGCATTTGAGCCCTTAAGAGACTGCAATTACGGTTACCATCGGAACGGAATGGATCAAATGTACGAGGACAAAGTAAAAGGAAAAAAAGCGCTTTATGATGCCTTATCCAAATTAACTCCTGTAGTACAAGTTCGACCTAATTCTCCGAATGTGGTCAATTATTTATTGTGTAAGCGCGATGAATTGAAAAGCATTTTGTCCGATTCTGAAGTGAAAGAAAAGACGGATTTCGTGACCCTTTTAAAGCGCTTGGATCCTTCGAATTCATCCAAGTATCAGGAAATTCTTCAATAATGCTACGCAAGCTTACCGTTAAGAATTTTGTGCTCATCGATGCATTGGAAATCGATTTTCAAACGGGTTTTACGGCTATTACGGGGGAAACGGGTTCTGGTAAGTCCATTTTGTTAGGCGCTTTGAGCCTGCTCAAAGGTGATAGGGCAGATTTTTCCCTCATAGGCCCTGATGGAAATCGCAGCGTCGTTGAAGGGGTATTTTCGATGGACGAGGTATCGAGGAATTTCCTGGAGGCATTAGACTTCGAACCTTGGCCTGAATTGGTGGTTCGACGTGAAATTCAACACGATGGAAGATCGAGGGCCTTCGTAAACGATACGCCCATTGGTTTGCAAGATATGAAACGCCTAATGAGCAGAATGTTGGTCATTCATTCGCAATACAACACGTTAGAATTAAAGGATAAAGACTATCAGCTATCGATCTTGGATGCTTTATCGGGTACTTCAGAAATCGCCAAGGATTTTAAGATTCACTATGCCCATTTTTTAACCCTTGGAAAAAACCTACAGGTTTTGAAGGAGCGGCAAAGGGATATGCTCGCAAAACAAGATTATGAGTCTTTTCTTTTAAGCGAATTATCTGCGTTAAACCTTAGAGAAGTCCGTTACGATGCTTTGTCTCAAGCATTAGAGCGTCAGGAACAAAAACAAGAACTTTCAGAAATCCTTGAAGGATTGGTGCAATTCTCCGAAGGTAATGCTATGAACGTACTTCAAGGTTTTCGTTCCAAAATTCAGAAGATCGCAGCCAAGGATGCAAGTTTTACAGGATTATTAGACCAATTCAATCAACTCATTCCTTTACTCGAAGAAATTGGATACGAAGCCTCTTCAAAAAATGATGATTTAAGGTCCAATAATGTGGATGTTGAAGATGTGCTCCTTCAGGTGGATGAGTTCAACCGATTACTGAATAAACATCGGGCAACCGATCAAGCTTCGCTGCTGCAACTTTTTGAGGAGCTGTCTTCCCGTAGCGATTCCTTGGTACAGCTGACTTCAGAATTATCGGTTTTGGAATCCCGAATATTAGAGGAGGAAAAAGCCCTTGTTACTAAAGCTCAGAACTTGAATGAACTACGTAAGAAAAAAGCGCTACACCTTAAGGAAGAATTAAAAGAAGGACTCACGGGTCTTAAATTGAAAGACGCTCAAATCCAATTCGATTTGAAAGAAACTGCTTCGTTGAACGATCGAGGTATGGTGGATTTGGAAATCTTGTTTTCCGCCAACAAAGGTATGGAACTTACTCCGATACATAAAGCAGCCAGTGGAGGAGAGCTCTCTCGTGTCATGCTGCTCTTGCAACAGCTCATTTCAGTTCGCATGGAACTTCCTTGCATCTTGTTTGATGAAATTGATACGGGCGTATCAGGCGACGTAGCTGAACGTATGGGGAAACTTTTGCGGACCATGGGGACAAACCGTCAATTATTTGCCATTACGCACCTGCCTCAAGTAGCAGCCAAGGCGCAGGGTCATCTTAAAGTAACTAAGGAGGAAATCCACGATCGCACCATTACCAAAGTAAAGCCCTTGACCGATGAAGATCGTATACTTGAAATTGCTCGATTATTAAGTGGCGAAGAAATTAAATCTGAAGCGGTTCAGCAGGCTCATATTCTAATAGCTTCATGAAACACGCTGATTTATTTACCAAAGTTCAGGTTTCCAATGAGCACTTTTCCTTCGATTTCACTTCAAAAATTGGCTTGGTAGGAAGTTGTTTCTCGCAAGCAATTCATCAAAGATTTCGACGCTTTGGTTTTAATGCTTGGTCTTCACCCTTTGGAACCTTGTACAACCCCTTGTCCATTTTGAAGGAGATCAATAGCCTCATACAGCCAGAATTGCCCTTAACTTACGGTAAGCATGGAGATTATTTTTTTGCCTGGGAATCGGCACATACGTTGATTTCGAAGGATTTAATCGAATTGGAGCAGACATTAAAGGGGCTTCGCATGGAGCATCACGTAAGGTTAAAAGAAACCGATGTGTTATTCATTACGGTGGGTTCTGCTTGGGCTTATTTCTTACTATCCGACAATTCCTTGGTGGCTAATTGCCATAAAGTTCCAGGAAATCAATTTAATAAAAGGCTTTTGAGCCACGAAGAGATGTCGCAAGCTTTTAAGGCTTTTTACGAAGCACTTTTAGTATTTAATCCAAGGATTCAAATCGTACTGACGGTAAGTCCTGTTCGTCATATTCGCGAAGGTTTGGTAGAAAATAACCGCAGTAAGGCCCGGCTCATTGAATGGACCCATTCGATGGTAGAGCACTATTCCAACGTGCATTATTTTCCCTCTTACGAAATCATAATGGATGAATTACGCGATTACCGGTTTTTTGAGCCTGATGGGGTGCACCCCTCAGTTCAGGCAGTTGATTTTGTTTGGGATAGGGTAGTGGCTTGTTTTTTATCCCCAAAAGCACACGCGCTCTTTGATTCAATAGAAGCAGTTCGAAAGATGGAGGAACATCGATGGATCAATGAGGCCGATCGGGCGGATGCACAACAGCTCATTGCTCAGAAAAAGCAAGCCCTTGAAGGGTTTGGTATTGTTTGGTGATTAATGCTTTACCACACGAATGGTTCTAAATCCTTCGCATTTCACAAAGTAAATTCCTGCGTCTAAATGGGATAAGGAAAGGTAGTTTTTGGTACTTGTTTCAAGCACCTTTCCGTGAAGATCGAGCAAGTTTACGGTACAATTTTCAGGTTTGTTGCCCAAGGTTATTCCCTCTGTGGTTGGATTCGGGTACACTTGAAGGCTAGGCATCTCCATGGTTGGCGCGGACGCATTATCCAAGGACCTAACTTCGAGATTGTTTAAGTATAATTTGTAGGCGTCGATGCTGCGCAGTACGAAGGCTATTCGCACGGTTTGGTTATCATATCCTTGTCCGGTTAAATTAACTTCACGTGCTGTCCATTCCGCGTTTTCTCCCACTACAAATGCGATAGTATCGGTAAAACTGGAAACTTGGTTATCCGTTGTCGAAAGGAGTACGAGGTATGAGTCGGGGTAAGAAGCATCTTGCGATTTACTGTCCCAAGTGAGGTAATTTCCGAAAGCTCCAAGATTTATTGGAGGGGTGATTAACCAACGGTTGGCCGTATCTGGCTCGCTGAAATAGGAGGTGGCGGCTGCAATTGTATCGTTAGAATCGTTGGGATCAGTTACTGTTATCCATGCATTCGTATATTCCGAAACGAGAGGATTGGGCGAATTTTGATCCAAATTTACAAGGGTAAAACTCGCTGGAATTCCCGATTCGAAGTCTTCGGAAAATATCACGTTACCTTGACCCAACAAGGTACTTATTGCAAAAATGGGAAACAAAATAATCCAACGCATGTGGCAAAGGTACATTAATCTACCAAAAGTATCAGTACCTCTTTGAATTCTTGGTAAAAGCGATCGAATGCCAGAAGACGATCTTTAAGAAAGGTGTGAATAGCGGGCCAATGATCTTTTTGGTAATAATTGAGTTCTGGATTGATCCATTCGATGCGATCAAAAATGAATCCTTCAGGTGCCGATAAGTTGCGGGTCCAAATTCCATCCTTGCCCATTTCTTGTTCCAAGACGCCTCTTAATTCTTCCATTTGCTCCCAAATGACTTCGCGGACTGCGGCGTCTTTGAATTGAAAGTCCATTCGTAAGGAACATCCCAAGTTGTCGCAGTGCAACCGGAGGTAAATGTGTTTGACGTCGGTAGGGTAGTTGAGCCAGTTGATTCCACGTTTATTGCTGGAATTGTAACGGCGCATAAGCAAACGGAACTCGCCCCAGAAGGCTTCATTGTAGGCCTTTCGTTCATCAGGTTTCAGCATCAGCTGTTACCTTTCGCGTGATCTGCCAAGAATTGTTGCAGACCAATATCTGTAAGCGGGTGTTTCGCCAAAGCTTTGATGGCGCTCAAAGGTCCAGTCATCACATCGGCACCGATGGAGGCGCAGTGAACGATGTGCATAGGATGTCGAACAGAAGCGGCTAATATTTGAGTATTGAAAGCGTAATTGTCATAAATAGTTCGGATTTCACTGATCAATGCGAGGCCATCGCTTGAAACATCGTCCAAACGACCTAAAAACGGTGAAATGTACGTTGCACCAGCTTTTGCCGCTAAAAGGGCTTGGCCTGATGAAAAAATCAAGGTGCAGTTGGTTGGAATGTTTTTTTGCGAAAAAGTTCGTATGGCTTTGATGCCCTCCGTAATCATTGGGATTTTTACCACAATATTGGGGTGTAAATCGTAAAGTACCTCTCCTTCTCGCACCATGCCTTCAAAATCGGTAGCAATTACTTCGGCGCTTACAGGACCATCCACGATTTCACAAATTTTGACATAATGGTTGAGGATATTGTTCAAACCCGTAATTCCTTCTTTCGCCATTAGAGAAGGATTCGTAGTTACTCCATCCAAGATCCCCATATCATTGGCCTCTTGAATTTCTTGAAGATTTGCCGTGTCAATAAAAAATTTCATATTACTTGCGTTTATTGTTTTTTTGTGCTTCGTTGGCCTTTCGTTGCATCTCCTCAAGACGTTCTTGAAACTTCGATTTCTTTTTGGGAGTTGCCGAAGCGGAGGCTTTTCTTAATTCAATTTTTTGCTTTATTTTCTCTTCATCAATGAAAAAGTGCTTAATCGCCAACATAATGAGAATCGAAATGAGCGTAGATATGAAGTAGTAATAACTCAATCCGGAGGAATAATTATTGAAAAAGAAAATCATCATGATTGGAAAAATGTACATGATTACTTGCATGTTGGGCATCCCTGGTTGACGCGGTTGTTGCATGTTGCCAGAGTTCATATAGGTGTACAAAAGGGTAGTACCCGCCATCAATAAGGTGAATAAACTAATGTGGTCTCCGTATAACCATACGTCAAAGCCAAAGTCTAAAATTGAATCGTACGAAGAAAGATCTTCTGCCCACAAAAAGGACTGTTGCCTCAGTTCAAACGTGGCAGGGAAGAATCGGAATACGGCCAATAAAATGGGCATTTGAATGAGCATCGGTAGGCAACCTGCCAATGGGCTTGCTCCTGAATCACGGTAAAGGCTCATCATTTCCGATTGCTTTTTCATCGCGTCTTCCTTGTTCGGATATTTCGCGTTCAAGGCCTCAACATCCGGCTTGATGATGCGCATCTTAACTGAGGATAGAAACATTTTCCATTGCACCGGCAATAAAAGAAGTTTGAAAATTAAGGTAAGTAGTAAAATCGCTATACCGGTTCCTATGCCAGCATTTGTAAACATATTGAAAATAGGATGTACCACATAAACATTAATCCAACGTAAAAGTCCCCAACCGTAGTTAAGAATGTCTTCATAATTAGCGTCAAAAGCTGCTAATTGATCATGGCTGTTCGGACCAAAATACCAGGTGAACGAGGCGGAATTTGTACCGTCAAATTCCGGGGTCAGGGTAGACTCCATTTTTTTAATGTGCGTAGCATTTTCCGGGGAATTCTCGCCAAAGTTACTAACCGCAAAAGCTCCGTTAATTTTTTTGAAAGGTTTGTTTGGGTGTAGGATGGCGCTGAAGTAGCTTTGTTTATAAGCCACCCAATTGACCGATCCTTCTGGATTGTCATCATCGTCAGAAGATTCGCTCAAATAATCGAGACCGTCTTCGGTTTCTTCCCAACAAATGGTTGAAATTTTACGCTGTTCGCTCAAATTTCTTTCGGTTCGCAAGAAATTCATATTCCACTTTAATTGAGCGTTATTCAATAAATCGCGGTTGTACCCCTCAAATTGTACCGAGTACGCTAAGCGGTTATCGTTTTGAATGCGGTAGGTAACGTTTACCTTTTTACCATCCGCGCTACGGTGGCTCAATGTCAAAGAAGTAGGAGATTGATTAACAACATCGAATACTAAATTTTTAGTATTCGTACCGCCAGGAAGGGTTAGGTAATTTTGGGCATCCTTTCGTTGAAACAATAACAAAGGTTCTTTCGAGTTTTTCGCAAAATTATCGTAGCTCTGATAGTTTTTCAACGCAATAGAGGCTAACATAGCTCCTTGGTTGGATATTTCTGCTTTAATAGCGCTGTTTTCCAGCGTATACCAAACCGCCTTAGGTGCTTGGACCGCCGGTTTTGATTCCATGGCAGAAGTTTGATTTTTAGCTTCATCCTTCTTGCTGGTTTGACCGGCACCTGTTGGCGAGTTTTGCGCAACACTGTCTGTTGTTGTCGCCTGATTCGAGGATTTTTTATCAGAAACCGCGGTTTTTTTGGCGTCTTGTTTTTTGGCAGGATCCTCTGCATCAGGTTGATTAAATACCGTGAATACGGTGAGAATTAAGCCGATAAGTACAAGACCAATGGTGGTATTTCTATCCATTTCTTACAATTGAGAATGAGTTAAAGCAGCGTGAATAAAGGCACAAAATAACGGATGGGGTTGATCCACCGTACTTTTGTACTCTGGGTGAAACTGAACTCCTACGAACCAAGGATGTTCCTTAATTTCGATGGCTTCAACAAGACCTGATTCGGAATTTTTTCCCGTAGCAATCAATCCTGCTTCTTTAAATGAGTTCAGGTATTCGTTGTTAAATTCGTAGCGATGACGGTGTCTTTCTGTTATTTGATCTACCTGATAGGCCGCAGCAATACGCGTCCCTGGTTTCAGTTGACAAGCATAAGCACCTAATCGCATGGTTCCGCCGAAATTGGACACTTTTTTTTGTTCTTCCATCATGGAAATTACCGGATGGGTTGTGTCGGGATCGATCTCCGTTGTATGGGCATCGGTTAATCCAAGTACGTTACGTGCGTATTCAATAACAGCACATTGCATTCCAAGACAAATGCCCAGAAATGGGATTTTTTGTTCTCGTGCGTAGCGAATGGCTTCAATTTTCCCAGAAATACCGCGCGATCCAAATCCCGGTGCCACCAGAATTCCTTGCATCGATTGTAGGAAATCTCGCGCTTTTCCAGTGCTGATGTTGTCCGATTGTATCCAATGAACCTTAATTTTAGCATTGTTGACAACCCCAGCATGAATTATAGCTTCCGAAATCGATTTATACGAATCTTTTAACTCTACGTATTTTCCCACCAATGCAATATTGATTTCGCATTTCGGGTTTTTCAAACGGTCCAAGAAATTCTTCCAGTTATCCAATTTCGGAGGATTACGTTTCGATAATCCCAATTTATCCAATACCACCACGTCCAGTTCTTCAGCCTGCATCAGGATCGGAACATCGTAAATCGAGGAGGCGTCTTTTGCCTCAATAACAGCATTGATCGATACGTTGGTGAATCTTGCAATTTTCTTGCGGATTTCCAAATCAAGCGGATGCTCGGTTCGGCAACAAAGAATATCAGGTTGCACGCCCAATTCGAGAAGCGCTTTTACACTGTGTTGCGTTGGTTTGGTTTTAAGTTCTCCTGCTGCTGATAAGTAGGGAATAAGGGTTAGGTGAATTACCAAGCAATCGTTTTCATATTCCCACATCATTTGACGTACTGCCTCGATGTAAGGAAGAGATTCAATGTCGCCAACGGTTCCACCGATTTCCGTTATGATGAGATCAAAATCTTGGTTTTTGGCAAGTTCTTGAATGCGGTCTTTTATTTCATTCGTTATATGGGGAATCACTTGTACTGTTTTCCCCAAATAATCACCTCGACGTTCTTTCTCAATGACGTTCTTGTAGATTCTTCCGGTGGTGATGTTATTGGCCTGTGAGGTGGGAATGTTTAGGAAACGCTCGTAATGTCCTAAATCCAAATCGGTTTCTGCTCCGTCATCGGTTACATAACATTCCCCGTGCTCGTATGGATTGAGCGTTCCTGGATCGATGTTGATATAGGGATCCAGTTTTTGAATGGTGACCGAATATCCCCGTGATTGCAATAATTTGGCGAGGGAGGCCGAAATAATTCCTTTACCTAGTGAGGATGTTACGCCTCCGGTAACAAAAATGAATTTGGTGGATTTTGACATACGTAGTAACTACGGGGCGTAAAGTTAATATAACTTAGCGAATAATGTGGTGGAAATCGCAAAAGATTAGGGTTGAACCCAGGGTGCGTAGTTACCATCCATGGATGGACGGTCAGGTTCAATTTCAGTTAAAGGTTCAACACGTAGGAGGGAGGAGCTGCATTGCTCTGGCAATTGCTGGTATAATTCCGTGCCTTTGGATTTCCATTCAATTTGATCCGCGTGTAATTCACGTATAATCTTTCCTGGATTGCCCGCATATAAGTGGTTTTTTGGGATGATTTCATTGGATTTAACAAAGGATAATGCACCGACAATGCAATTTTCTCCTACTTCGGCGCCGTCCATGATTACGGCATTCATACCGATGAGGCAATTGGCTTTTAGGTTAGCTCCATGCACTATGGCGCCATGTCCTACATGTGCTCCACGTTCTAAAACGATATGTTTTCCGGGAAACATATGGATTACACAGTTTTCCTGAACATTGCATCCATACTCCAAGGTAATTCGGCCCCAATCTCCACGGAGCACGGCGCCTGGTCCTATGTAGCAATCTTCACCAATGTGGACGTCTCCAATGATCACGGCTGTTTCGTGAATAAAGGATTTGGGGTGTACCACGGGGATAAGGCCTTGAAATGCGTAAAATGGCATGGTTTCCGTTCAAAAAGGTTCGCAGAACGGCCTGCGAACCTTCGTGAGCAATACTGGATTCGAACCAGTGACCCCTACCCTGTCAAGGTAGTGCTCTAAACCAACTGAGCTAATTGCCCTTAAAATGGACTAGTTTGTTTTGGATAATTCCCCTTCTTTTTTGGCCTTTGCCTTTTTCGCTTCCTCTTCGTCTTTTTTCTTTTTTTCTTCCAAAAACGCTTTATTTTTTTGTTCCAATTCCGCAACAGGAATAAAACCCCTGCCGGTTATAGGAAATTCTTTTTGTAGTTCTCCAGAATAGTAGAATTCAAAACAAATCCCACCAAAGGTATATTCTTTTTCGCCAATGGTGAAATTTGAGCCCCCCACTTGCGGATCTTTTTTCGGTTTGCTTTTTTCGTATCCCAGATTAAACAGCGTTCCAAGTACCTCTGGTCGGTTCGCCAAGGTGAATCCTTCGCGTTCCCATTGTGCTTGATACTGTCGAAGCAAAAGGGCCGTGTACAAGTAGGAATAAAAATGATCTCCGCCTTGGATAAGTCGCTGAATGGTTTTGTGACGATGCGCTGCTATGGTATCGTTGACCCGTTCCGGAAATGAATCCCGAAGGTTGATTGTATTGCGGAAATAATCTCCGGGGTAAAACGGATTGTTGGGTTGAGTTAAGGTGCGTTCGATGCGCAAAGCCGTATGTTCAAGAATTCCAGAAACCCCGTAGCCTCGGTTGGTGGGTAAAATCAAATTGGCAAATGGATAAACGTATTCTTTGAATTTCTCACGGCCAGAATTGAACATTCTTAATTGTTCCGCGATAACGCAAACGATGATAATTCGGGACTCAACCCCTGTTAATCTTGAAACAGAATCAATGGCTTTCTTATCCTTTGCCAGTGCCTTACTGAATTGTTTCCATACGGTGTAATTGGACCATTCATAAACCGATTCCGGATTATAGGCTGTTTGGGAACCAAGTGCCGACATGTCTTGCATGAACGAACCATTGTCTTTAAGCATTAAAGAAAAAGCATCAATCATACGGTTGGCTGTAACCAAATTTCTATCCGCTAAATATGCTTCCATGATGGTTTTTGCATTACTTGGACGGTATTTGGCAATAACACCGATTTTTTGAAATACGAGAATCTCTTCCTTTGGATTGCTCGCTCCATCCTTGACAAGTTCTTCCCCATATTTATCCGAAATATCAGCGAAATAACGGTTCTTAACATCTACTGCACCTTCTACATTGGTCACTTTAAGAATCATCAGGATGCGTAAGCAAATCAGGGCAGCTCCAAAAGCTGCGAGTAGATGAACCACCGTCAAATACGTGTATTTAAACCACTTTTTCCAACGCTTGGGTTTCGATTTATCGATAGTCTGTTCCTCCATCCGGCGCAAAATTAGATAAAAGCATGTCAAAATAAAAATTAACTACCTTTGAAGCTATGCGTTTCCTTGGTTTTTTCGGTGTATTATGCTTCCTACTCTTCGCCGCTTGCGCTCCAAGCCGCTACATCAAACCTCTTGAGGTGGGACAACATGCGGTTCAAGTGAATTTTGGAGGACCAGTAGCAAAGATTCCTGGAATCGGGGCAATCCCCATGCCTTTGACTTCGGTGGGTTACGGTTATGGATTAAAGAATAACCTGACCTTGTTCGGCAACCTGCATACTACCTCGTTGCTCTTTGGGGTGGGGCAATTGGAATTGGGTGCTGCATGGCGCTGTTGGAAAGGGGAGAGGGCAGGGGTGACCTTGCAACCAGCATTGAACAGTGTCGTAGATCTGTACACCGGTGCCAACCGCTTTTGGCCGCAATTGGACGGAAACTTTTATTGGGACTATCGGGAAATAAGAACCAAAGGAAAGAACGGCAAAGGATTTCATAAAACCCAGAGCCTTTACGGGGGTATAAGTCAATGGTTTGACCCTTACAGGACGGAATCGCAAGGCAGAAAAAACGAGCAGTTTTGGATACCAAGCCTGCAGGTGGGCCATCTTTGGGAACGCAACCGTTGGGTGTTTCAAGGGGAATTGAAAATCTTGGCACCGATTTATTCTAATCAAGACATCGTGGTGAATTATCCGAGCCTTTTGGGCAATCGAGGGGCAATGGGACTCTATTTTTCGGCAACCTATCATTTGAAGAATTATGAGTAAATATTTCGTTTTGCTGGCTGTAGCCATAGCGCTGCTTTTTTCATGCAGGAAGCGTTTGGATGCTTTTTTATTTAACCATAGTGCATTATCATCCTATTCTTTGGACGCATATTCCGGTGAAAAATGCCTGAACCTCGGTGGCCTGTACACCGTTCCGGATTCGATGATTCACCACGTATCGTGGGCCATTCAAGAAGAAGGAAAGGAGGTGACGGTTCATGGGATTTATGTGGGAAATCTCGCGGAAATTGCGACGGATACTGTGCTCTTGTTTTGCCACGGAAACAAGGACCACATGGATTTTTATTGGCCGCGTCAAAAGTTGTTTTCGCATCTTGGAAATTTAGGCCGCTTTGGGGTATTGATGTTCGATTATCCGGGCTATGGTATGTCGGAGAGCAAACCCACCGAAGCCAACATGTACAATTCAACCGAAGGTGCCTTGCAATGGTTGAAGAACCATGGATTAAGCGACGATCGTTTGGTGATGTACGGCTTTTCTTTGGGAAGCGCTCCGGTGTGTGAAGTAGCGGGGAATCCGGATCAATTCAGTTTACGTCCGCATAAAATCGTGTTGGAGGCGCCCTTTGCCTCGGCGGAAATACTGGTTCAAGACGGCGGCTTGTTGAGCATGCCAGGCAGTTTTTTGGTGGATTTGAAAATCGACAACGCCACGGAAATCAAGAAAGTAACGGTACCGCTGCTTTGGATTCACGGAGAAGATGACACCTTTTTAACGTTAAAGAACCATGGTCAATTGGTCTACGACCACAAGCCAGATCCGAAGCAGCACTTATTGGTGCCGGGGGGCGAGCACGAAACCACGCCATATGTGCTGGGTTATGCGGAATATTTAAGCCGCTTGTTGGCGTTTATTGAAGGGTGAGGTAGCGTAATAAGAACTCAAAATTGCTCTTTTTTGTAGGTCAGAAGGGTCAGACTGCTTTGCTCCCTTTTTTTAACTTGCAGCTAACGGTTTCGGGCTTGGCGGAGAGCCGAATTTTTTAAAATAAACTCAATTTCGAAGTTAGATTATTTTTTCTCATAAAATCTCTATTTCGAAGAAATTATTGAGGCATGTAGCCAAGGCAGTGTTAGCAACCGTTTAAATCAATTGATTCAGATCTTGTCGTCCAATGATTGTCATGATTTCCACGATATCTTCATTCATTTTGTAGAATATACTATCTACACCACAAACACAGCGTCTATATCCGGGGTTAATAAATTCTACAGATTCGAAAGAGAGTGGATTTTCTGCAATACGTTCAAAGTGCACAAAGAATGAGTCAAAATAATTGTCAGCTTGTTTTATCCCAAACTGCTTTACTCCATAATGATGGATGCGTATTAAATCTTCCTTGGCAACATTACTTAATTTGTATTTAGCCATTCAGCAACTTTTTAGATTGCTTAAGGATTTCAGATTTTGAATCAGTTGTAAATCCAGATTTTTCAGCACGGTCTAACTTCAATCGAATTAGGTCAATTTGCTGTTGCTGATTTCTTGCCTGACGAATTAGATCATTAACCAATTCACTCTTACTTGAATATTCTTTGTTGTCAATTTGACGTTTAAGCCATTCATCATTTGGCTCAGTAAAGGAAATGCTTTGTCTTCTCATAATGCTTGTATTCTGGTGTAAATGTACACCATTAACGAACCGTATGCAAATTTATTTTTTGAGTGTGGTTTGGGTGTGGTAATGGCTGATAACGTTTTATGGCTTGGCGAAGGTGGGGATTTCCGAGCATAAAACTATCAACTTGTACTGAACTTGAATAGAAGCATAAAACTCCAAGTTTGCACATCAGTCCGCCTGACGCAAAACCCTTGTTGGCAGTAGTTATTCTTGTTCCATCCAAAATTCTTTCCATAGTTCCAATTTTCCTGTTTTCCTGTCGTAAAAGATTTCAAAGGAAATTTTAGTTTTATGTTTAGGCAAGTCGAGATTAGAAATTCTAATTGGGTTCAATGCTTTTTTAATAGTTCTTCTACACTTCTTGTCATCAGTCATATTCCACCACCAATCATCAATTTTTTCTCTAAACGTTTCTCCATCCCAGTCCACCCAAACCTTTTTTAATTTTCCTTTTCTGTTATAGGTAAGAATATATTTTTCGGCACATAAGTTATACCAAGCGGTTTTGGTCGTATCCCAATCAACTTTTTGTTGGACTTGATAAAAAAGAGTGTCTTGAACAAGTTTAGCAATCTGTCTTTGTCTGTTTTCCAATGCAATCTTGTCCGCTATCTTTTGGTTAGAAATCGTTCTTTCATTTGTCTTTAAACCACTCTTAAATGAAATATGAAGTTCTCTTTCATAAATTGAAGCATATCCCATATGAATGTATTGAACTTGTTTACCTTGTGGGATTAATAATTTCCCAGTAAACCAATTTGCAAATACGTTATCAGTTCCAAACATTTTATTCAAGTCAGCATTCTTAATTTCAAGTCCGCAGTCCTTATGACAACTTGTAATTTCTCTTAAATACAAACTGTCATTTTTGAGTTCCCAAATTGCTTTGTAACCTCGCCAACAAGCTGTCGAACCGCAACCAACAAAGTCTATTAATTCACTTTTGCCAGTTTGCTCAAAATATCGTTCCAGTGGATTTGAAAATATTGCTACTGTGTCACCCTTAAAAATCAAATAGTCGGGAACTTGTCCTGTTGCAAAAACAGAGTTTGTTATTAATAGTCCGAGTATGATTGTTAAGATATGTCTCATTATAATTACTGCTAACGTTCCCACGCTTGGCGCACTGGAGGATTTTGGAAAACTAAATTGTCAACCAGCACGAATGTAAAATAGAAGCACAAACTTCCAATTAACTGAGTTAGCCCCCATTGCGCCAAACGTGTGTTAGCTGCTGTTCTTTTGTCTGTCCGATACTTTTCGCATTAACATTTCGAATGGTCCATTTTTATATTTTTTTGTCCAAAAGTAACTAAATACACAACTTAGAAAAAAATAGGCAACAGCAAATGTCAAAATAATAATTGGGTTTGTTGGGCTTTCTTTTAATAAGTCGTAACTGAGTGTTTTACCTGTTACTGTTGATAATAGAAAAAGTCCCAAAACTAAATGAGTAATGTAGTGTGTCAAAGTCATTTGTCCTGTTGATGCCAATATTTTTGCAATTTTAGTATCACCAATTTTATTGCCAATAAAAATGAAAATGCTTATCAGAATTAGTCCAAATGAAGCAGTTACTAGCATAAAAGGTAGAAATGGTGGAATGTAGTCTGCTGTTAAATAAAATTGCAAGTCTTTGTTTTGTGTTATAGAGTTGGCAAAAGTCTGTATCAATAAAACAATGAGGTAAACCGTAATGCCAATAAATAAAATTCTTTTCGTTGTCTTAACCTTTTGCCAGTCTAATCGCCCCAAATACATTCCTAAAAAGAAGTAGGCGGCCCAAGGAAAAATTGAGTTCCAGCCATTATAAAAGGTATTTCTAAAAAAACCTTGAATAGTCCAAAAGTCATTATACATTAGAGTTTCAAAATTCCAGCCTGTGTCATATGGAATAATTGTCAGCAAAATGTGAAAGATGACAATAGCCAATGCTGCTGAATACAAAAAATATTTTTTAGGAAGGAAAATTAGTAAAACTGCAAAGTGCATATAGCCACCATAAAAATGCAAAATGTCAGCAGGCCACCAAAGGTAAAATGCAACACCCAAAACAAACAAAAACCAAGAACGCTTTACGATGGTGCTTTTGATGCTTTTCTTTTCTTCAAGCGTATAATCATTTCTATTTGTCATTAGCGAAACTCCCATACCTGCAAGTATTACAAACAAGGTGCTTGAATTGCCATTGAATAAGTTCAAAAAGCCACTTAAGCCTGATATAATACTCCCCAAATCCAGACCAAAGTTGGTAGTAAGCTAAGTTAATATTTATTGAATTAGGAAGCAATATTTTGGGGATAAAAAAAGTGGTTA
>JAIXRC010000002.1 GCA_027485415.1 Cryomorphaceae bacterium
ACCTGAAGCTTGAGCAAACTCATAATGCCCAAGTTGCCCTGCAACAAGGGGTGCATCTATACCGTTGCAATTCTCATCAATACCGTTCCCAGGAATATCTATCGCCGAAGGATTAATTGCCGGGTTTTGGTCGTTGCAATCGGTACTATCCAACACGTAGCCTTGAGGAGCGGAACAAGCAGAAAGCGTTACCGCCACGTTTCCGAAGTTGTCGCCGTCATTGTCCTGGAAATACGTTAGAAAGATTAAACCTTCGTCAATGGAGGCGTTACAATTGTTATCCAAGTTATCGCACACTTCGTTGTTTCCGGGAAACATGGCTGGATTGTTGTCGTTGCAGTCTCCAGTGATTAACACGTAGTTCGGACCTGGTGAGGAAATCCCTACGACAAAGGTGTTCCCACCCACTCCATCACCGTCGTTGTCCAAATAATAATTAACTGGGGTAAAACCTTCATCAACCGTATTGTTGCAATTGTCATCAATGCCGTTGTATACCTCCACAGCAGCGGGGTTGATTGCCGCAACCGCATCGTTGCAATCAGTATTGTTAGAAACATAACCTAATGGCTGACCACAATTCTGTACCGAGGTGGTCAAATGACCGTAGCCGTCCCCGTCTCCATCCAAATACCATGTTGTAATGGCATTCGCCGCAGGATTGTTATCGTCGCAATCTGTATTATTCGAGACGTATCCTTGAGGCGCAACGCACACGGTTTGCGAAATACTTGCATTACCGAATCCATCGCCGTCTGCATCCGCATACCAAATCGTGTTTGGATTGATAGCGGCATTGTTGTCGTTGCAGTCTTGGTTGTTTAATACTAATCCAGGCAAGGGCAAACACGACGCGGTTGCGGTATTTGGATCTCCAAAAGTATCTCCATCTAAGTCTTGATAATAAGTAGTTGGTGAAGCACAAGGTGTTACTGAAGCCCACGTTGAACCGGCACGCATTTCGTCTATTTCCAATGACCCTGTACCTGCCGCTGCAGTACCCCCTTGACGAAGGTAAACCGATGCCAAAGCTGCAATGGCATTGGTACCAGAGGAATTCGTAATGGTAGCGATGGGTTCAGCAGTGCCGGGCGTGGGATTAATCCACATGGAAGCCGCCACAGGACTGACAGAGTTTACCAATTTAACCACAACAAAAACCGTCGTTCCACAGGGATATTCCGTTGGATTCCACGTCGTAGCCGAAGCTCCTCCGCTGTTGTTCACTAAACCGAGAACAAAGGTATTTGGTGTGGCGCCTGCCTTTATAAAAACGCGTGCTCCTAATGAGGTCACGGAATTACCTGTGGTTGCACCAAAACCCGTAAAATAATCTCCTGCATTGGTATTGATATGAAGACCGGTGGTATTCGGTACGTTTAAAAGGAAGGAAAAATAACCGCTTCCGCTTAAATTGGAAACCGCCTTGTTCACGTCCTCCGTATTTCCGGCTACGAGTTGAACTCGGTTACCCACCGAGGCTTCCAAATTAGCAAAGGCTAAACTGTTACCGCTGTTCGAGGCTGTATTAATGGTTTGAAGCTGACCTGGAGTGGCACCTGAGTGGGTAGTCCAACCGTTGGCGTTCACCGCTCCCAGGTAATTAAAAGGCTCCCAAGCTTGGGAAAACGAGGTTCCAACAAGCGCAGAAAGCAAGAATAAAAGTAAATTTCTCATGGGTTAAAATTATAATGCAAAGTTAATTTCTATAAGTTAAAGAAGCGAAGTTTAAAAAAAAAAAAAAATAGGGGATAATCACTCCCCTATTTTGTGCTTAATTCATTTCCGGTTTCGGTAATAAAACCTTACGGGACAATTTCCATTTTTTGGTTTTAGGGTCTTTCCCTACTACCTTGAACGAAAGCACCTCCCCTTCTTTGCAAACATCTTCCATTTTATTCACTTTTTCCCAAGAAAACTCAGAAATGTGAATTAATCCGTCTGTTCCCGGGATGATTTCCACGAAACAACCGAACTCTTTGATGGACTTAATTTTTCCCTCGTAGGTAGCTCCTTCTTCCACTTGCGGTGGGAAAGCTATCATCCGAACTCGACGTAAGGCTTCTTCCATGCTAGGACCATCGTTGGAAAGGATTTGCACTGAACCTTCACCGTTAGGCAATTCTTCAATCGTGATGGTAGTTCCGGTTTCTTTCTGAAGCCCTTGAATGATTTTACCACCAGGTCCGATCACTGCCCCAATCATTTCGTTTGGAATCAACAATGCTTCAATTCGAGGCGTTGAATCCTTGTAATTGTTGCGAGGTTCAGCGATGGTTTCGGTAATCTTGTTCAAGATATGTAAACGACCTGCTTTCGCCTGGTGTAGCGCTTGAATGAGCACTTCATACGGCAAGCCATCGACTTTAATGTCCATTTGACAAGCTGTAATTCCTTTAGCGGTGCCCGTTACCTTGAAATCCATATCCCCTAAATGATCTTCATCGCCTAGGATATCGGACAACACCGCAAATTTACCTTCGTCCGCCACAAGACCCATTGCGATTCCGGATACTGGTGCAGTAATTTTAACTCCACCGTCCATCAACGCCAAGGTTCCTGCGCAGACCGTAGCCATCGAAGAAGAGCCGTTTGACTCAAGAATATCGGAAACAATCCTGATTGTGTATGGATTATCTTTTGGAAGTACTGGCTTCAAGGCACGTAAGGCCAAGTTACCGTGACCAATTTCTCGACGGGAAGTTCCTCGAAGCGGCTTCGCCTCACCCGTAGAGAACGGAGGAAAGTTGTAGTGCAACATGAATTTCTCCGTTCCTTTGAAGGTAGCGCCATCGATCATCTGCTCGTCCATTTTACCTCCAAGAGTTAGAGTTGTAAGCGATTGCGTTTCACCGCGCGTAAATACAGCAGAACCATGCACGTTGGGTAAATAATCAATTTCGGACCAAATGGGGCGAATTTCATCAAATCCACGTCCGTCCAGACGCTTTCTTTCGTTCAACATAACCCATCGAACGGCTTTTTTCTTTACTTCCGAGAAATACACGCCGATAAATTTGCCAACCTCTGCTAATTCCTCCTCGGTATACGATGCCTTAATCTCAGCCTTGATTTCATCGAATAACTCTGTGCGCTTAGCTTTATTGGCCAAGCCCATGCGGGCAACTTCCTTGCATTTCTCCATTCCTAATTCGTACACTCGAGCTTTTACGTCCTCATTGTGCACTTCGTGGCAATAAGTTCTCTTCGGGTGAGCCGTAGCGATTTCAGCCCCGAGAGCCGTTTGAAAAGCGCATTGCTCTTTAATCGCTTCGTGGGCAATTTTAATCACTTCTACCAGGTCCTCTTCGGAAATTTCTTGCATTTCACCTTCCAACATGTTGATGTCTTTTTCTGTACCTGCAATCATTACATCCAAGTCGCACCCTTCCATTTCGGATTTGGTAGGATTCAAAATGTACTTACCGTTTACACGGGCAACACGCACTTCTGACATCGGTCCGTTGAACGGAATGTTCGACACCGCAATAGCTGCTGATGCTGCCAAACCGCAAAGTGCATCTGGATTGTTTTCACCGTCGTACGACATTAACTGGATCATTAACTGCACCTCAGCATGGTAGTCGTCCGGAAATAAGGGACGAAGTGCGCGGTCTACTAAGCGCATGA
Source organism: Cryomorphaceae bacterium (assembly GCA_027485415.1). GTDB lineage: Bacteria > Bacteroidota > Bacteroidia > Flavobacteriales_D > Crocinitomicaceae > UBA952. The sequence goes on from JAIXRC010000002.1 coordinate 3,631, forward strand.
CCAAAATCTCGCTTTCCGATGGACGTGCCTCTCTGCGGAAGAATCCGCCCGGAAACCTTCCTGCAGCAGCGTATTTTTCGCGATAATCTACCGTAAGAGGAAGAAAATCTACCCCCTCTTTGGCTTCTGGAGCAGCAACTACGGTTGCCAACAACATGGTATCACCCATGCGAACCACTACCGAACCGTCGGCTTGTTTAGCCAACTTACCAGTTTCTACACTGATTTCTTTACCACCCGTATTGATGGTTTTTTTTAAACCTATATTCATATTTATTTATTTACTTGATTAGACATTTGGATATTTGGATATTTGGACATTTGGACATTTGGACATTTGGATATTTGGATATTTGGACATTTGGACATTTGGACATTTGGACATTTGGACATTTGGATATTTGGATATTTGGATATTTGGACATTTGGATATTTGGATTTAAAGACATTAGGATATTTGGATTTAAAGACATTAGGATATTTAGATATTTGGACTTACGGAAATATAGATTAGTTCATTAGACATTCCATAGTTTGTTTTAGCTCGATATTGAATTATCAGCTACAAGTTTCTTTCTCAATGCTCGAATTTTAATTTGAATTTGCTCAAGTTTTAATAATACCTCATCAATATCAATGTTATACAATTCTTTTATCAGTAGTAATTGAGTTTCTAATTCAAAACTGGACGAAATCGCTATCTCTAGGTATCTTATAAATTCTCGCTCGGTTGTTCTTCCTGAACCTTCAGCAATATTAGAAGGGATAGAAATAACTGCACGATTTATTTGACTAATCAAGGTGAAGCGTTCATGATCAGGCAAATTTGAAGTAATCTGATAAACTTGTTTTACCAAATTCATAGATTCCTTCCAAACTAATAATTGTTTGAAATTATGCTTCTTTATCAATTGTCTTACTATTTTTCACCATTACAAACTCTAAATGTCTTAATGTCCTATTGTCTCATTCTCCAATAAAAAAAGGGAACCTCGACATAGCCGATCGTCCCCTCTTCAATAAAATTAACACTTTGTGATTAACGACGAAGTCCTAACTCCTTAATTAACGCACGGTATTTTTCAATATCTTTTCGTTTCAGATAATCCAACAAGCTTCTTCGTTTACCAACCAATAACTGAAGGGCTCTTTGAGTACCAAAATCCTTACGGTTTTTCTTCAAGTGCTCTGTTAAATGACTAATGCGGTATGAGAATAACGCGATTTGACCTTCTACAGAACCTGTGTTGGTCTCAGATCCCCCGAATTTGCTGAAGATCTCTTTTTTCTTTTCTGCTTCTAAATACATGCCAATATTGATAAAAATAATTATTATGTAGCCTACAAACTTTTTGTAAGACGGTGCAAAGGTACTGAATTAATCTTAAAACACAAGGACGTTAAAATGAAATCCAAGAATGCGTAGGAGAACAGACCAAATCTACATCTAAGATAGCACCATTTTACTGGCCAAAAAAAATGCCCCGAAGGGCATTTCAAAGGATCTAAAGTAGATTAGTCTAATAATTCTGGGGCATTTGCATTTGTAAAAGACGCTTCATCTCCTGAGCGAGAGAATGGCGGATATGTATCTGTTAAATAAGACATAAATGCATTAACACGGATATTCCAACGAATTACACCCACCATGTAAGCGTGCATACCCTCTGGATACTTACCTGTGAATAATACAGCCCAAAATGCTATAATTCTAACCACCATAACTCCAATTTGAAGGAAAAATAAAAGAAATGCGTGAGGAATTAAAACATATAAAATTCCGAACATTGCTCTTAACAACACTGAAATTCGATTTGATTTTTCTGGATAATCAATATCTAGAACGACATCAGCATCATTATGCGTCATTCCGAATGCAGGGTAACCATCACTTAAATTCATAAGACGCGCATTCACACGCAGAGACCAACGCATTAAGTTCAATTGGAAGTCGAACATTGATCGAATCATTTTACCTGTAATAAGAATGGACCAGAAATTTATAATGCCCACAATCGATGAAGCGATTGACATAAAAATTAATAAAAACCCGTGAGGAATTGCAATGTACAATCCCCCAAACAGGGTGCGAATAATTAATGATCCACGCGAGTAACTTTCTTGGTGTCTAATACCGATTTTCATAATAATTTGGTTTAAAGGTTTTCTCAAATATAAAAAAAATTAAAAAAGCTATCTTTGGTTAAAATAACAACAATGCAACCTTTCTCCATTGCCATTCATGGCGGGGCTGGCACTTTAACCCGTGGCATGATGACCCCTGAAAAAGAAAAAGCCTACCTCGAAGGCATCAACGCTGCCCTCGAACAGGGCTATGCATTGCTTCATAAAGGTGCTTCAGCGACCGATGCAGTGGCAGCGGCCGTAACCTCCTTGGAAAACTGTACCCTTTTCAACGCAGGTAAAGGAAGTGTTTTTACGGCAGAAGGTACACACGAAATGGATGCTTCTATTATGGAAGGATTGTCGCGCAAGGCGGGTGCTGTTGCCATGGTTACAGGGATTAAAAACCCGATATTATTGGCCCGTGACGTCATGGAATACAGCGGTCACGTGTTGCTCGCAGGTCAAGGAGCGATGGCCTTTGCAGCCCAACGAAACTACGAAATCCTACCTCCCTCCTACTTTTTTGATCAATTCCGCTACGATCAGTGGCAAGGAATTAAAGGAACCGACAAAACGCAACTGGATCACGCCGAGAGCGATCGCAAATTCGGAACCGTTGGCGCCGTAGCATGCGATATTCACGGAAACATTGCGGCGGCAACATCGACCGGCGGGATGACCAACAAAAAGTTCGGCCGCATCGGAGACAGTCCGATCATCGGAAGCGGTACTTATGCCAACAATCAAACCTGCGCAATTTCATGCACCGGAAGCGGGGAATTTTTCATTCGAGGAGCCGTCGCCTACGATGTTTCATGCCTCATCGAGCATTGTCAACTCGACCTTCAGGCGGCTTGCGACGAAGTCATTAAAAAAAGGCTTTTAGCCTTAGGAGGTGACGGAGGGCTTATCGCCGTAAATTCAAAAGGTGAAGTGGCATTTTCCTTTAACACGGAAGGAATGTACCGAGGATATCGCCGCAGCGATGGTACAAGTTATGCCGCGATTTACGGGGTTTAAATGAACGGAGATCCAATCGGAAGCACCTTGATTTTTCGTGTATTGATTTCAAAACGGTCCCCGTTGGAAAGAACGTGAGTTACCATGTTCGTCAAGGTCATCGCGCATCCCTCTTTGAGAATCGCTTCGTTGTTATGCTCTAATTTTCTGCCATCGAAAATAATGACCATTCCTGATCCTATCACCTGAAATTCGTCGTTGTTTCGAATGATTAAACCGGTATCTTCCGCTAAACCGATGCCTATTAAATCCGGGAACTTGGCCACGGCCTCCGTGAGCCGTCCAAACCTTCCTCGTTGAATAAAGTGAGAATCGATGATCAAATTAGGAGTAAATCCCATTCCGTTACCCATTCCAACAACGCCTTTTCGAAACGCCTCGGTGGTATTGCCTCCTGTTATCATTTCCGTCGACATGCACATAGCGCCTGCACTTGTTCCTGCGATGACAAAGGATTCATTCTGATAACGTTCTAGCATGATTTCATGCAAACGGGTGCCTCCTATTTTAGAGGTGATTTTTGATTGATCTCCTCCTGAAAACAAGACGGCGCTGGCGCTTTTCATCTTTTCAAGAAACAAAGGATCGTCGGATTGCGATCGATCGCGAATATCCATTGGAAAAAGGTTGCTACAGCCTAACAGCTTGAATGCGTCTAAATAGGCCGTAATAACCTCATCGGGTATGCTCGAAGCGGTAGGAATTATGATGATTTCAGCCTCAACTCCGCCTGCTTCTCGCACAACGTGGCTTAGAATTCCTTCGCCAATGAACTCCAAGGTATACATTTCATTATCCCCTATTCCTTTGTCCTCATTTCCACCAATAGGAATTAAAATACCCTTCGGTTCGTGAATTTTCATGGTCTTTTTTTTACGAGCGCACAAAAATAAATTTAAATGTCTTATTTTGCGGTATAAAATTTACCAAACCTAGTTAACTGAAATTTAAGAGTATGAAAATACGCGAAATTAACGCCATGCGAGGACCTAACTATTGGTCCGTGAGACGACATAAACTCATTGTCATGGTGCTGGACTTAGAAGACATGGAAGAGCGTCCTTCCAACAAGGTTGATGGGTTTTCCGAACGAATACAAGCCCTATTCCCTGGGATGCACGAACACCGTTGTTCCATTGGGGCCCCTGGAGGATTCTTCCAACGAATTGACCGTGGGACATGGATGGGTCACATCATTGAACACATCGCACTGGAAATTCAGATTCTTGCAGGTATGAAAGTGGGTTTTGGACGAACCCGAGGGTATGGAGAAAAGGGAGTGTACAACGTAGTGTTCGATTATGAAGAAGAGGCGGTAGGACGTTTCGCGGCCAAAGCAGCATTTGACATTTGCAATGCACTCATTGAAGGAACATCCTATGACTTGGCAGCAGACATTCAGCGCATGCGCGAAATACGCGAAGCGGTACGATTAGGTCCTTCCACCGGATCGATCATTCATGAAGCGGAATTGCGCGGCATTCCTTGGATTCGCCTCAACCAACATTCGCTTTGCCAGTTGGGCTATGGAGAAAACCAAAAACGAATTCGAGCGACCGTAACCAGTGAAACCAGCAGCATCGGTGTTGAATTAGCGGGCAACAAAGAAGAAACCAAATACCTCCTAGAGCAATCGGAAGTTCCCGTTCCAAAAGGACAAATCATTCGCAACGAATCTCAACTTGAGGACGTATGCAAACGCGTTGGCTTTCCGCTGGTGGTAAAACCCATTGATGGCAACCACGGTCGAGGCATTACGGTGAATATTCAATCCCTTGAGGAGGCGTTACCTGCGTTTCATGCCGCAAAAAAGGTATCCAACAGCGTGATCATTGAGCGTTTTATCACTGGGGTGGACTACCGACTCCTTGTGATTAACCACCGTTTTGTTGCGGCGGCTTTGCGCACCCCAGCCCATGTGGTGGGAGACGGTACATCCACCGTGCAAGCATTAATCGATCAAGTGAATGCCGACCCACGACGCGGTTACGGCCACGAAAAAATCCTAACGCAAATTACCATCAATGAATTAACCTTAGGCCTCATCAAAGCAAAAGGTTATTCCTTGGACTCGGTAATTCCTAAAGATGAAATGCTTATCCTAAAAGATACAGCGAACTTGTCTACCGGCGGAACAGCCGAAGACGTAACGGATTTTGTGCACCCAGCGAATATCGCCATGGCGGAGCGTATTTCCCGCATCATTAATTTGGACATATGCGGTATTGACATCATGACGTCCGATATTTCCAAGCCCTTGAAAGAAACCAACGGTGCGGTACTTGAAGTGAATGCAGGCCCTGGTTTCCGTATGCACCTCGCCCCTGCCAAAGGCCTTCCGAGAAACGTTGCTGCGCCTGTCATCGAAAAGTTATTTCCAAAAGGAAATAACGGTAAAATCCCTATTGTCGCGGTAACCGGAACCAACGGAAAAACCACCACAACACGACTTATCGCCCACATCATGAAAATGGAAGGTTATCGTGTGGGTTATACCACAACCGATGGCGTTTACATTCAAAACCGTCTATTGGTACAAGGTGACTGTACTGGTCCGAATAGCGCAGAATTTGTATTGAAAGACCCCACCGTAAATTTTGCCGTACTAGAATGTGCACGAGGCGGCTTATTGCGCGCAGGTTTAGGATTTAAAAACTGTAATGTTGCGGTAGTTACCAACATCGCTCCGGACCATTTAGGTTTGAAAGGTATTCACACCGTTGAACAATTGGCCAAGGTAAAAGCAGTGGTTCCTGAAACGGTGCTTCCGGACGGTCATGCCATATTAAATGCGGACGACGACTTAGTGTATGAAATGCGTCGTGGATTGCAGTGCAACGTGGCGCTTTTCAGCATGAACGAAAATAATCCGCGAATTTTGGCCTTGCAACGAAAAGGAGGTATCACCGCCATATACGAAAACGGTTATGTCACCCTATGCCGAGGAGAATGGAAAATGCGAGTAATGAAGGCACATGAAATTCCAATCACCTATGGTGGAAAGGCGGAATTCATGATTCAAAACATTTTACCCGCCATCATTGCGGCGAACATTCAAGGAGCCAGCATCGAGGACATGAAAGCAGGTTTATCCACCTTTATTCCTTCGCCGAATCAAACACCCGGAAGATTGAACCTCTTTGAATTCAAGAATTTTACAGTGCTCTTGGATTTTGCGCACAACGCTGCAGGAATGAGGGCGTTGAAAAAATTCACGGATACCTTGGATGGAACGGTGAAAGTGGGGATCATTGCTGGCATCGGCGACAGAAGAGAGCAAGACAACAACGACATTGGTTCGGTGGCTGCTGAAATGTTCGATGAAATCATCATTCGCCAGGACAAAAACCTTAGGGGTAAAACCGACCAGGAAATCATTCGAATGCTCGAAGACGGAATCAAAAAAATTGACCCTAACAAACCGGTTAAAGTGATTCCCAACGAACGCGAAGCCATCACCTATGCCATCGAGAACGGAAAGGAAGGATCCTTGATTGTATTGTGCAGCGATATCATTCCTGACGCCTTGAATTTAGTGAAAGAACTAAAAGACAAGGATGTAAATTCTTAGCGAACGAAATAAATATTCACAACCAAACCTTTGATCCTTCCGAACAATTTTGGCAGATGTCGATTTGACTTCTGTTCGTAAGAATCGAGTTTCGAAAATGGCGGTACGCTAGTGATTTCCAAATATCTCCGAAGGATGTTGTTTGAAGGCTACCCAAGGTATGTTGTGCATCTTTGTCGAAGCAGCAAGGAACGATTTTACCGTCCCAAGTAATCACACAGCCCGACCACATTCTCCAACAACGATTTCCTCCGGGATTTTTCAGGGTAAATTTTCCGTTTTTAACTTGGCGATAACGCCGGTATTCTTCGTTTTCAGGCATGAGATGATTACCGTTTTCATAGTCGTACAGTTGGGCGCTTTTTATGCGTACTTCATCCACTCCTAGTTCATTAGCCTTGGTAAAAATCTCTGGAATTTGTGCTTCGTTGGGTTTAACTGCCAAGCACTGAAAAATCAATTGTGGCGTTGAGCTTTTCAATCGTTTTTTTGCCTCCACTAACGCTTTGGTCGCCGACCAAACTTTTTCAAGATCGCCGTGAACACGGTATTGCGCATATACCTCTTGTGTTACCCCGTCCACCGAAATTATTAATTGATCGAGTCCGCTACGAACGATGTCCTCAGCATTGGTATCATCGATGAAGTGCCCATTGGTGGAGGTTGCGGTAAAAACACGGTGTTTCTTGGCCTCGATAATAAGGGACAAAAATTGCGGATGTATAAAAGGTTCTCCTTGAAAGTAGTAGGTAACATATACCAAATGAGAGGCCATAGATTTCAACCAATCCGCATGGTGGTCTACGTTTAATTTACCCGTTGCTCTCGTAAATTGTTTCAGTCCGCTGGGGCATTCTGGACATCCTAAATTGCAAGCGGTAGTTGGCTCAAAACTAACATGGTAGGGTAATCCCCAATGGTATGCTTTGCCGAAAATACGCGACGCGTAATAACTCAAACTTAATAGCAGCAAGTTCCAAATCCTATAAAAACTGAGCACTTTTAACCAACGCATCCATAAAGCGATTCGAGCCATACCACGAAGGTAATTAAGGTTTAACAATAATCCCTCTTGAATGATCGGAATCGACTATATTTGTGCTATAATTAAGCATGCAAATCATCCTTGAACATCCGGAAATTGAGCGAAAAATTTTTCGCTTAGCTTATCAAATTCTTGAACAAACAATCCATCAACAGCACTTATTTATTGGAGGAATACAAGGCAACGGATTGATTCTAGCCAAGCGCCTGAAAGAGATTATGGATAAGCATGGCGGTCCTGAAGTAGTCGTCTTTGAAATCTGCATCAATAAGGAAGAACCTTGGTCGGAGCCTATTAAATTGTCTATTCAAGACGATGACTTGAAAAACGGATACATCATTTTGGTGGATGATGTTATCAATTCTGGTAAAACCATGCAATACGCTTTAATTAAGTTTTTACAACAAGCCACCCACGCCATTAAGGTATTAACCCTGGTAGATCGACAACACCGACGTTTTCCTATTAAGGCCGATTTTGTGGGATTAAGCCTTTCTACCACCCTAAAAAACCGCGTAGAAATTGACCTTTCCGGCTCAAGATTTTTTGCATTCATGTCATGAAGAAAATCACAGAACAAAGTTCGGATTACCAGCATTTAGAAAACCAGAGCGTTGCGGAGCTTTTACATTCAATTAACCAAGAAGACTCCAAAGTTCCCGCAGCCGTTGAACTCATTATCCCTGAGATAGAGGCGTTTGTCAACGCGTGCACTGCTCGCATGAAACAAGGTGGACGCTTATTCTACCTAGGCGCAGGAACCAGCGGTCGTTTAGGGATTGTGGATGCCAGTGAATGTCCACCAACCTTTGGTGTTCCTCACGGATTAGTGGTTGGATTAATTGCCGGAGGAGATGCCGCCATACGCAAAGCGGTAGAATTTGCAGAAGATGACCGAGAACAAGGATGGAATGATTTAATGGAGCATAACATATGTGCTCAAGATACCCTTGTTGGAATAGCGGCTTCGGGCACTACGCCCTATGTACTAGGTGCCTTGGAAAAAGCGAATCAAATGGGTGTATTGACGGGCGGAATTACCTGTAATCCGGGAAGTCCCTTGAGTACACTAGCGCAATACCCCATGGTTCCTGTAGTAGGGCCTGAATTTGTAACGGGAAGTACTCGAATGAAGTCCGGAACTGCCCAAAAATTGGTGTTAAATATGATTTCAACCTCCATCATGATTCAATTAGGGCGCGTAAAAGGCAATAAAATGGTGGATATGCAATTGAGCAATGAGAAACTGGTGGACCGTGCCATCCGCATGGTATGCGAAGAAATCCCGGTTACTCGAGAAGCAGCTAAAGCCTTGTTAGAACAACACACTTCCGTTCGTGCCAGCGTTGAAGCTTACCATAAATCCAATCCAAGCGTATGAGTTTTGATCCCAACGGTGTCGGCGTTGCCAACGGTAATATTTTCGGTTTTCCTGTGGACGAATCCACGGCGGATTTGGTGATTCTTCCGATTCCGTGGGACGTTACCGCATCCTATGGAAAAGGAACAAGCCGAGGACCTCAAGCGATCCTAGAAGCATCAACCCAACTGGATTTTTACCATCCTCAGCTACCTAAAGCCTATGATACCAAGGTGTATATGGCACCTATTTCATCGGAATGGCTCGAAATCAACGATGAGTTTAATCAAGCAACACCGGAATATTTCAGGGATTTGGAGACCATCGGTGAGGCAGCATCAACCGAAAAACATCGTGAACTAATTGCTTCAATTAATGAAGCCCACGGAGCTCTTACCGCCAACCTTCAAGAGCGTGCTGAATCATTGCTTAGTCAAGGAAAAATGGTCGCCGTTTTAGGCGGAGAGCACTCTACCCCCCTCGGATTAATTCTGGCATTGGATGCTCATAACACTGCTTTCAGCGTGCTTCAAATTGACGCTCATGCTGATTTGCGAGAGGCCTACGAAGGCTTCGAACAATCCCATGCTAGCATCATGTACAATGTGGTAAACCGATGCCAAAATTTGCACCGATTAGTGCAAGTAGGTATTCGTGATATTTCGGAGGCAGAAGTTCTACTTGCAGCATCCCACCCGAAAATCAAGACGTATTATGATTGGCAGCTTAAAACGGACGAGTTCAAGGGAACTTCTTGGGATCAACAGTGTGATAACATCCTAAACGAACTCAGCGATAAGGTGTATATCTCCTTCGACATTGACGGCCTCTATCCCTACCTTTGCCCACATACAGGAACCCCTGTAGCTGGCGGCCTTAGCCTTGAACACGTAAGTTATTTATTCTTCAAATTGGTGGAAGCAGGTAAATCCATTGTTGGATTTGATTTGAATGAAGTCAGCCCAGGCTCGGAAGGCGATTGGGATGCAAACGTTGGTGCAAGAGCCCTATGGCAATTAGTCTGCGCCACGGAATTAAGCCGCAGAAAAACATGTTAGAGAAAATAAAATACAATTTTTGGTTGCTGCTATTCATAGGAATCCTCGTTGTTTTTCTATACTTTTTATATCTAGCAACATCGTTCAGCAGTGTGCATGCATACCGTTGGCTTATTTTCCTTACAACTCCTCTATTCACAAGCGGGATTCATCTATTGATTCGTTCAAGATCTGCAAATGCTGAATGGTTGTCCATTACCAATTTTTTATTCATTGCTCTGCTGGTCGCCTTTTTCAATACTTATCCAGAATACCTCAAAACCTACTGGACATGGCTTGGTATACCTGTGTTTAATCAATTGAGCATAAACAGCTTCGATGTTATTTGGAAAAATAAATATCCTTTTAAATGGCCATCGTTTATTGCTATTTGTGTTTTATGGCTTTATTCAGTTGCATCAATTATTTGGAGTTTTCCTTTTCCAGATTGGATAATACTTAGTTTAGGATCCATTACTATTATCTTTTGCTTTATTTCCATTGTGTGGGGGGAATGGCTAACCCGTGGTGCAAAAAAATCCTTGTCAGTATCTCCCGAAACCGATCAATCGGGAAGAGAAGTAATTTGAACCGTCAATTTCCTGAAATACGACTCCTTTACTACTCGAGGCATGGATCATTTTCTTCGGTTCACCCGGCTGATTCACCAAAATTCCAACGTGTGTCACCTTTCCTTCCCTTCCGAAAAACACCAAATCGCCTATGTGAGCATCCTCTGATGATATTTTAATCGATTGAGCGTATTGGTCCGCAGAAACCCGAGGCAATGTAATACCGAATTCCTTAAAAACGTACGAGGTAAAACCGCTGCAATCGAAACCCTCTTGAGTCATTCCACCCCACACATAGGTGGTTCCTTTTAACTTTTCTGCGAACGCGATCATGGATTCTTGCTTTTTCAATTCCATGCTATTACTTGCATTCCATGAAACTTCTTGATCTCCTTTGTAAGCCGCTTTAGGAAAACTTTTTTTAATAAGTACGCTGAAAAACTCCACCGTTTTTTGATTTCCCAACGATCGTTCATTTTCTAGCCATGCATTCAAATCCAATTGCAATGCCTCTATTTCGTTTCCATGAGTTCGAACGATTTCCTTCCCTTTGAAAGTTGAAGCTAGTTTTTCGATAAACTCGAAAGACTCCTTGATTTCTCGCTCATGGCTCGCGCGAAAATTGTCTTTTTGCAAACGTTGCAATACTGCAAGCGATTTATAATACTTAGGAAGAAGCGAATAATCGTATTCGGGATTGTTCAAACACCTTACCGAACGTCGGTAAACCATTCCGTAGTGGCCTTGATCGTATAATTGTTCCATGCGATCAAACGCAGGCACCTGAGCAAAGGCGTTTTGACTAAGAATTATAAGAATGGCTCCAAAACCTAATTTAAATCCTCTAATTCGAATAAATCTTTCCATCCGAAAGCACTAAATGGGAGCTATTGAACAATTTAACTAAGACCGAATTTCCAAAAATTTTGAATTCTGAGTCAGGCAAAAGGGTAATTTCGGTGGACACTCCATTGATTACTCCGGAAACACCTCCCATAATGTTTCGATATGCAATCGTATTGTTCTTAATTTCCCAAGACGTTGGAATAAAATTCGCAATTTGTACTTTAACTCCATCGACTAACGTAAACATATAATTGTTTTCTCCCCAAACTACGACGTCGTCTTTGACATCCCAAAAGGAGGAAATGAAATTGGTTAAAAGAATCTTTTCTCCCTTAGCGTAGTACCAAAGGTTGGAGTTTAAATCTTCATAAACGATGAACCCTCTACCCGCTTTGTATTTTCGCATGTATTGACTTTCAACATCGGTAAACTGCCCGTTTTCAAAAGCTACAAAAGTTCGTGTAGTGGGGTCGTTGAAACAGAGTATATCCGTTCCTAATTGAAAATCAACGGCTCCACTCCATGAAAAGATTTCATAAATCAATCCCTCGTGAAAGACCTTGTACAGGTTTCCATTATCCTTGAAAACAACGATGTTTTCACCAACTGTCGTTGGAATGGATAAATCACCAATGATCGTGGCTAATGGCATAGTATTTTTCCTCCAGTATACGTTCAACGTGTTAAAGCGGGTGTCCTCGAAAAGGATGAGGGAATCTTTAACTAAGAAGTTTCGACCGAAATAGGTCAAGGTTTGCAACCTTCCACGCTCCCACATATTGAGCGTTGGTCCAATCATATAACCCAATAAATGGTCTGAAACCTGATATTCTACATTTAAATTCGTAATATCCTTGCGTTGACGACCGTCGTACAAACGTAAATTACCCCGAGTATCGATGTAAGCTACGAATTCATCCCCTGCTTTGTAATCTTTTACAGGTTGAATTTCGAGGGTCTTAAATCCACCATTTTCGTAGGTCAAGAAAAAATTATTAAAATCCCTAAACGGAACAACGGTTTGAGCTTGAGCCTTTATGAAACAAAGCAATACCAAACCGAACCACGCTTTTTGCCGCATATTCAAAGGTAGGACAATTTTAGTACCAAGTACTACTCTTCCGTGATAAAAATCGATGATTGGTTACCTACCGTTAAATATTGTAAATTAGCGCCAAAAAAAAGTACATGAAATATTGGCTAGCAGGGTTTAGTGCATTGGTGGGTTTTTTCCCGGTGTACGCTCAAAACAAAATTAATTATATCGAATACGATTTACCCAATGGTATTCACGTTATTCTTCACGAAGAGCACGCAACCCCAATTGTTGCGGTTTCGGTCCTCTATCACGTTGGATCAAAAAATGAAAACCCTTCTCGAACTGGGTTTGCGCATTTTTTCGAACATTTACTTTTCGAAGGTTCGCAAAACATCGAACGGGGTGAATATTCCAAATTGGTCGAGAAAAACGGAGGAACTTTGAATGCTAATACCTCACAAGACCGTACCTATTACTACGAAATCCTCCCGTCCAACCAATTAGAGCTTGGGCTTTGGTTGGAAAGCGAACGCATGTTGCACGCAAAAGTTGAAAATGTAGGGATTGAAACGCAACGAAGTGTCGTGAAGGAGGAAAAACGCCAGCGGGTCGACAACCAACCTTACGCGAGCTTTATTTCGGAAATGTTTCAACGCGCCTTCCCAAAACACCCCTACCGATGGGTTCCTATTGGTTCCATGGAGCACTTGGATGCCGCTCAAGAAAAAGACTATGTGCAGTTTTACCAAGACTTTTACGTTCCTGCCAACGCTACCCTTTCGATTGCTGGTGACATTCCCTTGGAACAAACCAAAAAATGGATTGAATTGTATTTCGGAAGCATTCCTTCAGGTCAAGCGATCAACTTATACCGCGACCAATTGGCCTTGAGCGACGATGCTTTCAAAACGAAATATGGTGTAGCCAAAACCGAGGTTAACACCAAAAATCCGAAGCTAGGCACCAATAAAGCTGGCAACGAACTATATGCTAAATTAAGTGCTACCCCAACCGTAATTCCAAGAACAACGAAGGACAATGATCCCCTCAAACAAACCATTGAGGATACCATTTATGACAACATTCAATTACCTGCGGTTTTTATGGGGTATAAAATTCCAGACCAAAAACATCCTGATGCCTATGCTTTGGAATTCATGAACGAAATCCTTTCAGGAGGAAACAGTTCAAGAATTAATAAAAATTTAGTCGAAAAACAACAAATTGCTACCTACGCGAGTTCCTTCAATTACGGACTTGAAGACGGAGGCATGAACATTTTCTTGGCGCTTGCGAAAGACCAAGCTTCACTGGGTTCTCTGAAGTCGGCCTTTGATGCACAGATCGAGGCGATTAAAAATGAGTTGATCACGGAAGAAGAATATCAATCGGTGTTGAACAAATTTGAAAAACAAGTCATCGAAGCGAACTCCTCGGTGGCTGGAATCGCGGAAAGTTTGGCGGATAACTACGTTTATTACGGTTCCGCAGCACGGGTTAATCAAATGTTGGATTTGTACCGAAAAGTAACGCGAGCCGACATCCAACGCGTAGCAAAAACCTACCTGAACAATAATGCCCGAGTCATTCTTTATTATTTACCTAAAGAAAAATAACCCATGAAGTACTTATTAACTTTCGTATTGCTTGGTGCCCTTGGTCTGGTCAATGGACAACTTGACCGTTCCATCATGCCCAAACCAACTCCTGCCCCACAAATTCAAATTAAACCTACCGAAACTTGGACCACCGCTAATGGGATCACCGTTATTCTTTCCGAAAACCATAAACTCCCCAAAGTTTCCTTTGACTTAACACTAGGAAGCGGAGCAACTTTGGAAGGAGAAAAAGCAGGATTAAGCGAATTAGCGGGTTCCTTGGTAATGTCGGGCACTTCTAACCGAAGCAAAGACCAGCTTGATAAAGAAATTGAT
>JAIXRC010000118.1 GCA_027485415.1 Cryomorphaceae bacterium
AAAGACCACAGAGACCACAGAGACCACAGAGACCACAGAGACCACAGAGAGCACAAAGGACACGAAGACCACAGAGACCACAGAGAGCACAAAGGACACGAAGACCACAGAGAGCACAAAGGGTTGCCCCAAACCTCGTCAACCAGTAAATGGCAAGTGCTTGGCTGGGAATACACCAAAGCTGAACAAGTACAACGTGTTGTGCTGTTATAAGGACACTGGCAAGAAGAAACCCGACGGCCCAACATCCCCACAATACGGACTACAGGGAGCTAACAAGGACACAAAGACCACAAAGCCAGGACCAAAAGTGAAAAGAGTGAATGTGAGAACTAAGAAGCCGTGAAACCATGATAAAACCATGATAATAATGTATGCTTAGTAAAATATGAAAAGATAAATATAGTTAATATCTATTTAGTTCTATTATTATGTTCTTTTTTGTTTATTAGTATTATTATTATTATTACCATGCTAAAGACACTAAACACTAAACACACAAGTTTACCGCGAATAATATGGAAAATAGGATCAATAAGTTAATAGGTTGAGTTTCGCCCATGATTGCAATATTTTGCGCACACACGGCGTGCTTTCACATACGTGCAAAAATCAATAACATTGCGTGTGTAGTTTTTATACTACATAACATACAGCTCATAGTGGATATAGTATGAACTGGGTGTCTATGATCATGATGCGATTCGAATTGAATCGTTTGTGGATGTTTGACAGACACTCATTGGTATACTTTCGAAGTTGGTTCAATTGATCTAAAGCTCCCATTTCATCATTCTCTTCGAATATCTCTGTTAGCTTCCAAAGAAGATCACCTGATACGTTGATATACATTTCCAGAGCTTGCCTGATCGCAAGTTCCTTTTCCCTCTTTTTCTCTCTCTGGTACAAAATCTTTTTCCACGTCTTCTGATCGATGGAGCCAAGGAGATACTTGATCCGAAGGTCCCTGTTTGTCTCTTCAGTAAACTCGGGGCGCGTCAATCTTGGAAGGATCACATGGACCATATGTACTATGGACCTGTGCAGGTTGACCAATTGCGGCGCTACGTCATAGTTTCTCGCAAACATAAACTGGTCGAAACCGGGAATCAAGTGGACATGGCCACATAATCCTCCCGGTACATCACCAGGCTCTCGTGGGATAATCCCGTTGTTCATTCTGCGTTGCCATTCATACCAGTGCGGGTTGTGCACATGGCCCTTCTCTATCTTTCCCGTGTTCCAGCTGAACGCAGTTTTGCACTCGATGCACCACATCTGGTCGCATCCGTCAATCTTGTAAATTAAAACAGCGCATTTGGGACACGGCTTGGTGTCTTTGACTAAAGCCTGTATGGTTGCCACCGTGTCAGGATCGCAGACATGGGAATCATCGTCCTCCGAAAGCGGCTCTACGCATTTTGAGCACACCTTGCCCTTGCAAAGACCGCACTTGTACTGCGTACTCAAGTACCCCTTGCAATCATCTCTTGGACACCTCCGGATGAATGTTCTACGTGGAGATTTTGCATTTGTCTCGTCACTGCCGTTCGGGCCGTCCCTGATCAGTTGCACAATGGACCTTATCCGTATGGTCAATATAGATCTCTCGGAAATGACCTTTTGGTAAGCAACGCGGAGGTCATAGGGAATGTCGGTGTATTCACGGGTGTGTCTGACGACCTGTGATTCCATTTCCAGTATCCTTTTGCCCAGATCGTTCCGAAGTGATAATAAACGCTGGTGTCGCTTCTCGTTCCGTGCGTACCATTGTGTAGCGGGAAGAAGGGCTTCCTCCCGTTGCAGTAAGTGGCATTCCCGTTTTGATTTCAACGGCCCGTTTCGAAAGGAGGCGGAAAATGTCTTGTCGACGAATTCTCGGTTCCATGGCGTTTTGCAGTGCATGCAATTGGGTTCTTGCGCGTTGCTTATGAGGTATGCCTCCCAACATTGTCGGCACGCGTCATTGTTACAAAATAGACAGGTCACTGGGCTTCTTTTTACATCTGTAAACGTACTACAACATATCCCGCAGACCTTTTCAGCCTCCATAGTAATAATTATAATGCAATTGCGTCGTAATAGTAGTGTGTTCTCTGATAAGGACTTTTCTATTTGAGGCAAAGACTCATTTGTCACGAACTTCTTCAACCTCATCCATTGAGCATCTAGTTTTTTAAGTAGTCCGAAATGTGCAAAGATATTTTCTATTATTCTAAATGATACTCTGATATTTTGTTGTATTGTTTTTTAGGATTTAGTGTGGGATCAGGTCCCGCAGACCTTTCAGGATATTATCCTTTGGCCGAGCGTAGCTGAATACCTTGTTGACGAAAAAGTCGCGCACGTGTTTACGGTTGGTCTCTAACCTTGCGACCTCTGGTGAATGTACATACCAGGCATCTCTTACGACTTTGCACGTATCAACATTCATCGTGCCAACCCTCTGGTTCTTGAACGCATTAGGTCCATTTACCGTCATGCCTTCCAGAAGTAGGAATGTCCATTTGTCGTGCTTTGGCAAAGCATTGTCAGTGAACGGAGGATATGCATACGCATATACCTGATCGATCGGATCATAGTACACAAAGTTGGCA
>JAIXRC010000083.1 GCA_027485415.1 Cryomorphaceae bacterium
CTACAGGACTTGATTTCATATATCTAGCAAGTGCGTATGCTCCTATTGAGATGATTGAGATGATTGAGGTGATTTATGATTTGTGGTTTAGAGTTTAGATAGCAATATTGAAAAGCCTATATTCGCCCTCGCGTCCAAAGATATGTCTAGTAGTCGTCACTGATCTCGAGCGCCGCATCTACGTGAGCATCATGGTCTACCTCCAACTCCCCCAGGCGCGCTGCCATGACGCCCTGAATGCTCCACTCAAAGCCATCTACTACATCTAGCGCGTACATTTCGGTCGCGCTCTCATATGGCACCATGCCGTGCCTGTCTGGAATGCGGTGGTCCGCGCCAGCTGCCAGGAGGAGCTCCATGCACTCCATGCTGCCGCCTTGCACGGCGCAGTGCAGGGCAGTTCCAGAATCCGATACCGCGTCTAATAGCTCACGTGGTGAATGTGGAAGCAGCGTCTGCAGCGCCTGAGGCTTGTTGTACAGCGCGGCCAGGTGCAGCACGGTCCGGTTGCCGGTCCCAGAAGGCGTGTACGTGATATCCGCGCCGGCGCTCAGCAGCATCTGCACGATCTCCACGTCCTCCTCCATCGCGTCCATGGCACCAAGCAGCGGAACACGTACCGTTGACCCGTTGACACCTGCGCCTAGGCTGATGAGCCGCTGCACCGTCTCCCGCATGCTGAGCCGGCACGCAATGTACATGGGGCTACAGCCGCCTCCGTTGGTCGCGTTGAAGTCGGCGCCATAGTGACTCAGTACTGAGAACACGGAGCTGTACGATGGCGCAGAGTGAACCGCCAGGTGCACCGCCGTGTGGCCGTGAGGCGAGTTCTCCACGCATGCGGCCAGCTGCTCCGGCGCGTGCCAGCGTAGCAAGTGGTGCAGCGAGCGGGAGCTGTCGGACTCGATAGCGACGTGCACAGGCAGGTGGCGGAGCTGTTGCGAAGTGTCATAGCTGGCGTACTGGAGCAGGAGGTCATGGCGCATGCTGGCAGGGCAGGATTCCAGGATGACCCGGCAGATCTCGTGGTGACCGTACTTGACGGCGTAGTCCAGCGGGGACATGTTGGTGACAACATTCCGCCTAAAGATGTCGAGCTTGTAGTCCCAGATGAGCGTCGCGGATACCTTGTATGCGCCATGGACTGCCGCATAATGCAGCGCGGACATGCCCTCGTTGTCGAGGACACTCAGGTCAACGCCTGCGTCGTCGAGGTAATCAAGGATTGCGAGGCTGCTTGCGTAGAACGCTGCGCTGGCGCCCCGGTTGTCCCTGGCGTTGACATCTGCCCCCAGCTGAAGCGCACGCACGAGGGCAGCCCGCCGGTCTCTGTTGGCCATGCACATGAGCGGCGTAGCGCCATCAGACTCACGGGCCTTGTTGATGAGCTCTGGGCAGGAGAGGAACAACGCGTCGACGATGTCTGCATGCCATGCCAGCATCATGGCGGTGTTGCCGTTGCCAGCGGTCCGCATGGGGCTCCAGCCACGCGAGATGAGGGCGTTGACGCACTCTGGGCTCTCCAGCGTAGCCGCAAATAAGAGGGCGTTGTGGCCATCGCCGGGGCATACATAGTGCTCTGATGCGCCGTGGTACAGGATCTCCTGCAAATAATCAAGAGAACCAAATATTTATCGACATAATAGACCATATTGGAAGCAATACTCAATATTATCACATGAACATCATTATTATCACATGAACATCAATATTATCACATGAACATCAATATTATCACATGAACATCAATATTCATAACAGAATACCAGAATAACAGTGTTGCAACTATATACTGTACTACGCTACCAGTTACCTCGATCACGTCGGTCATCTTTCCTCCAGACATCTCCATAGCGAGCATGAGTGGTGAGCAGCCGTTGCGGTGAGATGCTGATCCGCACGAGAAAGGCCGGTCGATGTCCTCTCCGTGCATGGCGATGAAGCGCACGAGTTGTGCATTCCCCATCATGGCCGCATAGTGGATAGCGGCATATCCTGCAATAATAATAATATAATGCACATCATTTCATTTGATTACAATGACATGCCGAGTCTATAATATAAACAATAAAACAACAACCACAAAACGACAATGTTACAATTCGTACCTGTTTTGGGGTGAACTGCCATCACGTTGCTCTTGTACCGATGAGCCAGCTCGTGCACGACCGAACCTGGCGCCACTGGTGTGTCTCTGTCCATGCGCAATGCGGCCACCGGGAAAGAGAGCTCCGACCCGTACTTTTGGTCGAGGCGCTTGCTTGCGTAAAGGCCCGACTTTGCCACAGAAGATACCGATTTGTTGCACGTCATGGCGTTGAATAGATCCGTTCCGTCGAGCTTGTCCAGAATGATCTCATGCACATGCGTGGGGAGGTCGCACAACTGAACGACAATCTTGGACCGCTTTGGCGCAGGATCCGGACGCTTCATCATGTTCCGCTTCATCAATATGTTTATGATAGAGAGACTATATAGGACAAAAAGTTAAATGCGAGATGCATCTATTTGTATCCAACGGCAAGTCACCCATAAACCATCATGTTATTTATGATATCAATGTTATATGTTATATAATAATAATAATAACAAAAACAAACTTGGTGCAAGTGGTAATGACCTTTATGTTATCATGGTATCATGGTATTAGGGTATCATGGTCTATGTATTATATTAAACAACTTAAAGGCAACTCACACAATATGCAAGTCCCCCACATAGAAGATACTATTAGATCACAATGGCGAGCTTCAGCATGACGTATTGCGCCAAGAATGGCAAGAGTCCATACCAGGACTGGATCCGCCTCCGTCGCCCAGCACCGGCAATCTTCAAATACACACAGCATATGATGTTTGATATCTTAACCGTGATATTTGACCCAAACATCAATGGATTATTCATTGATGTCGAGCTTGAAGAGTGGAGCATGACGGCCACCGCGCACATGATACCTGATACTATGCATAAAACGCTGCACATTGAGAACGCCATTTGCACAGCAAAGAATCTATGGCCCTTCAACCTAGGGTGCCCATCTGGCACTGGAGGCGCGCGCTTCATGCGCAAGGCCCTAGGGTTTGTCAGGGATCTTGATGTGCTGAGACTAGTTGCACGCGAGTTCTTTGGGCCTGATTGGACCGTATTGCATATCAAGCGCGGCAAGTTGAGTGAATCTTCGATACTCATCGAAGAGATGCAGGATTGGCATGATGTCCTTTGGTACCCGAAGGGACCATGGGGAAAGACAACTGCATCATTCAACACTATCCAGACATGCGAGAAAGCCGCAACAAAGATTCAGGCCGTGTTTAGGGGATGGAAGGCACGCATGCAATATAGGTACAATCCATACACACGGCTTGGTAGGTACGTTGTGCTTCGCGAAGCTGGTTTTATTTAGGGAACAACAACAACAACAACAAATATACCTTGTTATGCATGTGTCCATTTTGATATCATGTCCAGATTACTAACACGGTAATGATACTCGTGGTAATCGTGGTAATCATAATAATATAATGGATATATTATTATTATATTGTATTGTATTACGATGATGATGATAATATTATTGTTATGATGGGCACAATGGTACGTACATAAGGGGCATATTCTGGTCAAGTTGCATCAACCCTCACATCCATCATTTTTACAATGGAAGACATTACGTATGAGAAGCTCGTCACCTGGATCAAGTCTGGCGTGGCCAAAAAGGTCCCCCTAGATGTATTGTCTTTCCCAATGAGTCTGACTACAAACGAAGATGTTCAGAAGCTTGTCAAGGGGTGTATTGATCCCGAGTATGTGCTGAGGAAAGCGGCGACCATGAAGCCACCTGACATCCAGAGCCTGATATCTTTCAGCAAGATGTTGAACGCGGGAAAGGCCGCAGAGATAGAGTGCCCCGAGGAACGCCGGAGTTATTTGATGTGCGTCCGTGTGCAGGATATCAGTGCTGGGAAGCTCAAGATTGCCCACCACGTCAAGCTGGCTATAGCGGCTAGCATGGTCGCCGCGTTTGACGCAGTCGGCATGGACATCAGGGTCATCCAACGCCAACAAGATAAGAGACAGACACCAAAACAAATAATGAATGAAAACAAGGGGAAGAGGAAGATTGATTGCGACTACGATGATGATCATGATGATGCAAAGAGGAACAGACAACAACAAGAAGAAAATCATGAAAAGCTATGTGCCCGTATGTTTGAGATTGAGAACATTGTGTACAAGATGACACAGAAGCTGGATGAAATGCATGATATGTTGCGCACGATGGCCGAACCGAGCACGAATGGCCTTCACGATCTGGACATGTTTTCGGTTGATCTAGCAGATGAAATTGCTGCCGACCTAGCTCGGGAAGCTTGCGGCGGAGTAGAGAGCTTTTGAACTTTTTCTATGTATTAATATGCATAAACTTGCGTTTATACGTCATGAATTGTACAATGAGTAGTCCATCCCGGACACTTGGCATTTGCTGATCTTCAGGAATGTACAGGGATTTAAGAGAATCCAAATCGAAAAACTCATCAAAATGTCCAATGTAACTTACAAACGCAAGTAGTACCCTTTCACATCTTGGATGGATTATAGCATCACTCAACAGCTGATCGCCCCCTAACACGTATACATGCCCTATATTGCATCTTGTGGCTAGGGTTGCCAAGGCTTCCTCGAAACTGTTTACATATATCAGGTTATCCGCTCCATCAGCATTACTGTACAGCCTGGTCCCCCGATCTATGGAAGACTCTATGACCACGTTGCATCGCCATTTCAAAGGTCTCTGTCCTATGCGTTGCCACATGCTCTGATCCATAATGACTGCATTTATGAGAACTGGATTATCACAGTATGCAGACACAGTCGTGATGAAGCGAGCGTCTGTCGTGCATGCGGGGTCCCATGGGATACGCCCCTGAAATGCTAGGCCTCCAAACGTAGAGCACGAGGCGATTACTGAAAATGGTGATGCAAACTCAAAGGGCACCTTCGTTTGGAATTTCATATCCAGTAGCAGCATGTACTTTCTAAATATTATTATAATTATTATTATGATAATGTATATGTGTTTCTATTTTTTATATCAATAATATCAATATCATAGTTATATAGACATAAGCCATAAACCCTAAGCCATAAGCCATAAACCCTAAATATGCCCAAAAAAGGACCTCCATGTGAACCAGATGAAATATTGAATCCGTCTACTGGGAACTGCGTAAAAAGATCAGGAGCCATTGGGAGAAAGGTCCTAAAGGAACAGCAATTACAACAAGTACAACAAAAAAAAGTACAAAATGGTCCTGCTAGTAAATTGGCTAATATATCAACTAAATCCCCTATCAATACAAAGCATGTAACAGGGAATATTCCTGTGGAGGTTCTGATGAAGAAGAGGACATCCAATGTGAAAATCACATGCAGCGGGGGAAACGGTCGGTATACGCTAGTCGTCGATGCATCCGTTGCAGTCAGGAAAATGCTACAGTACAAGGAGCCAGTGAATAGAGATTCCATAAAGGCAATCCTGGCCATTTGCAATGATCTGAAGAACACTCTATTGCAAAAAGAGTACAAAGAGGTAGTACATAGTACCAAGACCTCAACAACTAACGCAGCTCACAACAAACATAATAATAATGATATCAAGATTACCAAGATTACCAAAATTACCAAACAGAATAGGCCACATGATTTCCTAAAGACGTGTAAGAACCAAAAGACAATCCTGAATTACAACCTTGACCTGCAAAACGTAGAGGACAAGGACAGCATCATCATGCTTGGCAGTGGAAATTGCTTCATCATAGATGAAATTGCGGGGTACTGGGCCTCCGGTTCGTTCAAGGATCCACTAGACCTAGCGTATAGTCTATCAGACGATGACTTGAGAAATGTTCTCAGTCATGACAAACTTGATCAAGATATGAAAAAACAGATCCTGGATCTCATGGCTTCTAAAGAAGCGCTCATAAATTTGCTGAGGGACAATCACGAGATTGCGGTCCCATACGTGAGAGCCGTCATAGCCGCCGCTCTACTGTCCCTGATAGATTTTGACAAGGAAAATTCGTATCCCGTAGCCACCACTGCAATCGCCGGCCTGCGAGACTTTTCTGACAAGCGGTTGTCTACCATGAAAGACAGCATATTTTCGATATCGGCCAATAATGGAGAATCAATGAACTCCATCCTGGATGCATCAGGGTCTTGCATCCACGCCAAGGCGATATCAATGCTATGTTATGGCTTGTTCCTTGCTCACAAGCTCAACGTGCCCCATGCAGTACCCACAGAGTGCTTGTACCGCATGGACGATGTAGACGCTTACGTCCTTGCTTTCTCGCGGTCATACAAGGGCCATGTAACAAGTGTCAATGATTCCAATGACCTCATATACCAAGCCGTGTTCATGGGATCGCTGGCGAGCACGACGTTTGTGCGCATCGGTTTCATAAGCAAAAGGAACGGAGCTTTCTTACGGAAAGATTATATAACAACAGACATGAACATGCAATTGGTTCCAAGGATCAAGACGGTAATCAACAGGAGCAAGGTCGTCTATGCTGCACTTTGCGACAAGGTTCTCAAAACAAAGAAGACAAGGGGCGATATATTTACAAACTTGTTTGCTATGTTGGATATCAAGTACCCAGATCCTTGAAGCAAAAGGACAAAAAAGTACAATGCATCTATTTTTTTGTTTTTTAGTTACAAGGCCCTCCTAGGCCCTAAAATATATTCATATCCGCCGCCAGCGACAACAGAGCCTTGGCGACCAGGGACGCATGGCTCAACGGCTTTCTCGGGTCGTTGACAACCTCGTTCGTCTCATAGTCAAGTAGGACCAGCTTTCCCTGGTGATCCTTTGCAATTTGCAGGATATCACGCAATTCCTTGTCCAAAAGAACCAGAGCCTGGCTGTACAATGGCAAGTAGATCTTTTTCCTAGCCTCCACGTAGCCGATAACGCCACCATTGAAAGCATGGCCGGTGACGCGCCCCCTGGTCTCTCCTCCTTTTCTCTTGAGTCCCTTCATAGATATGACCTTCATCTTCTTAGCGTCGATGCCCTCGCGCTCGAATATCTTGAGTCCCTGCCAGGCTCCCTCTACGCTCTCTGAAGTACCCAGGCTCTCATTTCCTGGGATCACAAGGGAGCCTACCGGGTAAAAAGGAGAGAATTTGACAAAGCGGGAATCTGGACTCTTTGAAGTAACATCCACAATAGCATAACCGGCTTCCATCTTCCGCCGCTGTTGCGCCGTCGCCCTCCTACTCATAATCTCGATAGTAAGGCCGGCCATGTGTATGTAATTCAGGATACAGGACAAGAGCCGTTACATGTCATCCGTTTAAATGATTTTTTTCGCATGATTGTTTCGTATTATCCCGAAAAATAACAATAACATCATTATTTGCATTGTGTTCAATGCATCATACTAATATCAGCATCAATAGCAATGATCAATGATTATTAACCTTAAAACCCTTTGAATACACAAATGAGCAGCAGCCTACCAGCAAAGACCCAACAACATTCAGACAAGGCTCAGAGTATTGTCAAGGATATATCTGACAAGCTGGGCCAGGGAGCACCCTTGCTTCTAGCGTTTTATTTGCTTGTATTCTGCAACTTTACCGCCGACCTTATTGGTCCGCAGTTGCGGGAGATTCTCAAGAACAATGATGTTGCAAAGCATGCTATTGGGGTGTTCCTCATGTACTTTCTAGTAACCCTAGTGAATCCCGACACGTCGGATCTATCGATCCTATGGGCAATGCTTACAACCATCGCGGTGTATTTGTGGTTCTTCCTAAGCACCAAGTGCAATATCTATGTAACGCTATGTGTGATTGCTCTCCTGGTCGTTGCATACACATGTGCAACGAAAGCAAGGACCGCAAATGACAAGACAAAGAAGAACACGTTGATCTGGGTCCAGAACACATTTTCAATTGCTGCAATCCTTGTCAGTATATGTGGTTGCATCTTTAGTGTGGCCAAGGGCAAGGCATCACTGTCACTGTCAACGGGACCATAGGCGCACGGTATTTTTATGGTACAAAGCAGAAATTTCTGCGGTCTTCTGCTTTAGTCCATGTTCCCATATCTGCTTCGATGGTGCTTCGCGGTACACTTTCGAAATACTTTGTTACAGTTTCCTGACCCGCATAAGCGCTATTTGGAATAGGCTGCGTACATCCAGCTTTGTGCCAGATGTGCCTAATGCAATCTGCTGCAACTTTGTCCCCTGCTTTGGCATTGTTGCATGGATCTCGGTTTCCATAACACAACATTCTTCTGGCGACATCCGTTTCGCTTTCTTTACCTGCCAACTGCGCAATGTCCTTTAGCACCTGACCTTTCGTCTTGGATTTATGCAATTCAAGCTCTGTGACTGGTAAAGGCTCTGTGCAGCCTGCATTGTGCCAAATAGTACGTATGCAGGCGTTTGAAAGGTCTCTGGAATTGTAATTTGTGTTATTACATGGGTCGCTACCGTAGCAAAAGTTCTTTCGGCTTGGATCAATAACACTATATATTCCTGCCCATGCCTGAATATCTTTGATTACGGTACTCTTTGATATGGTTTTATAATAATCCATGACAGTAGGTGATCCGCTGTAAGGTGCACGAGGTACAGGTTCTGTGCACCCAGCTTGCGTCCATAGTTCTGTAATACAAGCATCTGGCAACTGTGTAGTGGCATCTTCAGTGTTGTTACATGCTCCGGTTTTAGTACCGCCTGGTGATGTACCACTCGGTGATGTACCGCTCGGTGATGTACCGCTCGGTGATGTACC
>JAIXRC010000135.1 GCA_027485415.1 Cryomorphaceae bacterium
ATATGATGGAACCGAGGTAATAGACAATATCACCTATCTTGCACTGGGCACGGAATTTTTCAAAGCTCAAAGCCCACGCCTTCAAATAAACGACGAAGACGAAGAGGAAGCGGTTTATGTAGAGGAAGAATTCAAAGTCAAAAGTGGTATTGTCAAAATGAAGCCAGATCAGTTAATGGTCAAGACATTTGCAAACAAGACAGAAG
The DNA here is from genome assembly GCA_027485415.1 of Cryomorphaceae bacterium. GTDB lineage: Bacteria > Bacteroidota > Bacteroidia > Flavobacteriales_D > Crocinitomicaceae > UBA952. The sequence continues at coordinate 207 of JAIXRC010000135.1, forward strand.
CTGACAGAACAATATCGAAACTCAGGAAATTTCCCAACACGGGGAACTCCTCCATTTATATCCATTCTGATGAAGAACATTTGTGATAAACAAGTCGGATCTCAAAAAACGTGATGTGTGTGCAATGACAACCATCTTAAGGCTATAGACCTACCAATTGACTATTAATACACTGTGAATGCCGTTGTGATTTATTTTGTCATGTTTACTATTCCTATGCCCATTAACTCAAAGCCATTGGGGTGTTGAGTGAATTCCACAAAGAATGGATGTTTAGGGTCTAGTGTTTTTATTTCTTTCCATATCTGGCGCACACCGGGACAATAGGCATCATTAATGTCATGGAACATTAGCATACGTGCTCTTGATTTATACATTTCATAATCGGCCTTTACGTATGGGTATTCATGGTTTCCATCTATGAATATGAGGTCATAATCTCCTGGCGGTATGGGCTCGTTCAACAAATACACGAGTGGCATATTGTGATTCTTCCATATCGTTTGTGTAAGCGGAGAGCAAAACTGCTCCACATCATATGTGTAAGCGGAATTCAGGCCAAAACGCATCAGATACGCGACGATCACGGTACACGTCCACCCCGCATACGTCCCAATCTCGACAAAGCTGTCAATGTTTTGAGAACTCAGGTGAACGAGCGCACCAGCGAGCTGTCCCGGCGTTTGCCATAGCCCATTGTGATATTGTCCTTGCAGCGTCTCTTCCCGACTCAACATGTACACATGGTCATCGCCGTAAATAGACATGCTCCCGTCGGCTAGAGCGCGTCTTGCTTCCCATACGAGGCCACACTCTCCGATCTTTTGCGATACCATATCTACGTTGCGTAGATCCTCGATGCTGCTCGAATAAAGCAGCCATCGGACCATATTATCAAGGCGTTCCATTTGAATTTTTGCTTTAGACTTTTATTACTATTTATATGCATTGAGATATTATATTTATATTTTATATTATTATGGTTACATCGTCGTGACTATCATATCACTTTTGGATCCTTTTCATGATGATGTCGTTATACCTTTGCAGGTAGTTCTTAGGACTTCCGTCAACTGTGCTGCGCTGCGTAAAGAACGCAAAGTGGACGCACACAAAGCCCCCATAGATCACATTCATCGCACCCGTCCTCTTGGGAATGGTCACGGCCAGGTTCAATTCCTCGTCGTCCGCGATGGCGTGGCCATTATCTGCCCACTTTGATAAAGCTCCGCCTACCCAGCTGATGCAGTTGATGCTCACGCGTTCATAGCAATACAAGATCCAGTTGGGCATGTGGAATTTGCCGAGTCCTTGATCATCTGTTGATGATAGACAATCCAGGACCTGGTCATGAATATTGCATGCGAATTCCCCGTTCCTCCACCCTATCTCGTCCTGACACAGGTAGCCTGATACACCTTTGTCAAGGTTCAGGTGACCAAAGCGCTGCAGGATATGTGACAACACGGCATTGTTGATGATTGTACCGTATACCAGAAAGTACTCTTGATTCTCAAGGCGGAATCGCACTAGGTTTTTGAACGCGTGCTTTGAATCCACTACTATAACGTCATCATCGAAGCGAACGTACACTGTATTGGGCTCATCGCACCCTATGAAAAAGTGGTGTATAGATAGGTTTTCTCTATAATGCGCACCCAGTGGCAAATAGCGAAGTACAATTCGTCCTTTGTGTTCTTGCTCCAGGCTCTGCATGTACGCAATGTCTTCTTCGTTGACGGTGTTTACCCAAAGCTGGTATTCATCAACCAGACCGGCATCCATGTAGTCAAGGATTTGAGGTACAAGGAGCTCTAGGTATCTGCGCCTGCCTGCAGGTGTCACGACAACAACTTTATGATCGTATAGCGGCATTTTTGCAATTACTATCTAGTTAGTTGAGAAATTAATTAGAATGAGAGATGGATTCGAGGCCATCGTATTCAGAGATGCTAAAGTGGGCGCGCTGAGGCGTATGTACAATTTCCAACTTAGAAAAATCGTGAGACACACAAAAGAGGCCAAGTCTTGTCTCCAGGTTTTCGAGGTCACTATATAACGCATCGAACGACGACGGGGCCTTGCTCCTAAGTAATGCCAGGAACTGCATGGCATCCGACCGGTAGCCTATATGATTCATATGTGACCAGGTATTTTCAGTCAGTCCTTCCTCGTCCACGACATCCATGAATGGTTCAGAATCGTATATTTTCTGTTTTTGTTTCTGTTTCTGTAATTTCATGCTCCTAGAGTCCCTGATATAGGACAATGCGAGTTCTCTAACGCGTTCGTCGATTGAAATCCAGCTTTCTCCTGCTTCTTCATTGCATCGCATGGCATTCAAGTCCACATCAAGTTCTTCAATAAAACTTTGCAAGTCTGCTCTGGTGTAACGTGTCGTAGAAAAATACATGTTTTTTATCATTGCCGTATGCGGTTTCTCCCTTGGATTATCATCCTCCTCCCTCGCAAAATAAAATTCATATGGACTGTTCAGAGCATCTTTGATATGGTCTAGATTTTTACGCATAATCAAGGTAATCTCTCTGTGTTTCATAATTTGCAAAGCCGTCTCTAGTAGATCTTTTACAGACTCGCTCTTTGAAAACAACAACGCAATCTCTGGGTAGTCTTGGCATATATGTTGTCCATATGTTGGCATTGCAAGCGCGATGGCTATACGATAAGCATAGTAATGAACCGCTTCGGTATCATGGATGGGTCGTTGAAGGTATCCTTCGACTACCTGCACATGTGTCTTATCCTGGTATAACCTTTTCATAAACTTCCTAAAGTGTTTGCATACGCCAAATCCGCCATAACATGTATTGATTGCTACTGGAACTTTGGGAAGGTCGGCTACTCGTGTGTAGAGCGCATCTTTGATCCAGTTCCCGACCGTCTGTTCAGACACATTGTGATCTATGATCAAAGCAAGCGCATTGTCAACGAGGAGTCCCTTTAACTTTTCAATTCTATTATTATTTTCAATTCTAATCATCATTTTTTCCATTATATATTATATACATGTCCAATGTCCTATATAAGTACGCATTCATGCAACAACAAAACAAGTTAATTTTCCAATAATATAATAAAATAGATTATATTATAGCAATCGATTATTATACCAATTTAAAACAGATGGCTGCATCTACAGCGGCCCCGTTTCAATTCAAAAGCCGTGTGCAGATAAAAAATCTTGTCCAGCAGATACACCCACGGATTTCGGCAGATGCAAAAGAATGGCTGATGCGTATTAAACTAAGCGACGAGAAAAAAATGGCCAATGTAATAGACCTGGCCGGAGGTCACGCACGCCATGAGCGCAAGAGGAAGACGATTCACGTTCGTGATTTAGAAAAGGCCCAAGTAGCTGTGAATCGTGGTAACTCTGCAGTGAATGCCGTGAGAGAAAGACATAAGGCATTGGCTGTTGAAAGAGAGACTCGTCGCCGATCGCGCAGCAAAAGTCCCCATAAAGGGAAAAGATCCAAGTCTCCGAACGGGCTTTTTGCGTTTGCTACAATCAAGGATGTAACCGACGAATTCAAGAAAATACACCCTGGTCTACAGATGTCAAAAGCCGCAAAAGAATGGGTGATGGGATTGAAGAAGAAAAATAAGAGAGCAATGCGTCTCCATTTGCACCTGGCCGGAGACATTTCACAATACGAGCGTCATAAAGAAATAGTTGAAATAAGCGACCTTGTGGCAGCTCAGTTTGTGATCCATCTTGGACCCAGTTCAATCAAGATAAAGAGGCATCACCTACTGGATTTGAAGTATCACAAATAGATTTTTTTGTTGTTATTGTACTTGATGCAGGGAAACAACGTTAATGGAGGCCCTCAATATCCCATAGCATCACCATGTTTGGAATAAATAAATTTTTTTTAAGTTTTATGAATATAATATAATCAATTTGTATCATTTAAAGCATATTCATATGTAAAGTTCCACTGCACTGGATCCTAAGCCTAAAAGCCATCATGACGTCATATATACCCAATAGATCCAATAGACCCAAAAAATATGATATCATCATCTGTTCTAATCATGCATGGCCTAGCTTATTCTGCATGGGTCTCGTCGAAGAGGTATTACACGACGGCGTGCGCATCACAAGTTCAAATGGAACCGCGGTTGTTTTTTCTTTTCAAAGCATATATTTCGTTATTCATTTGAGGTTATGTCCTAAACGGGTCCTTTCGATGTTCAACATGGCAGTGACACGTATATGCCCAAAGACAATCACAACTGAAGAGGCAAACAGCATCATTCAAGAATATCGCAACAATGCCGCAACTTGCATTCAACGGGCAATGGTTCACAGGTTATACAAGCCACCCACGGGCGCAATGTATTTACGCCTAACCAACAAATTTAACAACAACACGACGATGGCCATATAATGGAAGGAACCTGTAGTCGTAACGATATGCCCTAAAACCTAAAAAGGTAACGTCAAACGTCAACCTAATCTACATAATGTTTTCGAATATAAACATAAACAAATGAATACAACCAGAACGCAAACACGCAACAATGGCCCAAACCTACACCCTCGACGGTACTATTGAGCCTCTTGAAACACCCGATGGCGCCGTCTTCTTTCGCAAAATGTGCGACTTTCAATCGTGTACCGAGCGGCTCATTGCGCAACGGCTGCTCCAGACCCCTCTGCCCAACGTCGTGACCATCTACGATGTCAAGCCGGGCTACATAGACATGGAACTTCTCGATGTGTTTCACGGCGACAATCTGACGCAAGAAGCCGACATCCGCGCAGCTATCGACCAATTGAACACCCTTGGCGTCGTGTACATAGACCTCAAGACAGACAACTTTGGATACAGTCACACCGACGGGTGTTGGAAGCTGTATGACTTTGACGCATCAGGAATCCTAAAGGAGGGGCGCGACGAATGGGAACATTAGCCTCCCGAATTCTACATGTACAAACGCCTGATTAAACGCGTGCTCGCAGAGGGCCGGGCGCTCATCGACTTGGACGCAATGGCCCTTGATGAGGTATTTCATTGATCGGCCACCGTGAACTAGAGAGAATTACCGGAACTACCGGAACTTGCATTTTTGACGGGCGCAATATGTTCGTTGTTGACGCGTATTAGTATTGAAAGGTTCACGTCAGATCCTTGACATCAGGTTTTATTATAGTATCAACGAACACGTTGATACAGTTCTCTTTTAGTGTTTGCCTTGTACACGTGCATCAGTTGATCAAGCACTGGTCTGCTCAACGAAAAGTTCTCACGATTGACCACGGCATGTGCCCTGTTGCGAGGAAGATCACTGTGCAACGATCGCCTCGTAAACCTGCGTTCTTCTGCATGCTTGAACAAAGATACAAGATCATCATTCTCCCTTTCCACCTTGAGGGTACCAGTCGCGATAAGGACCTTGAACACCTCTCTAGTAGCATCATTATACACTTGGGTAATGAACTTTGGCGGATTCTGAAAATCTGACGTAGTTATGGCTGCGGCTTGAAAAATCGTTTTGGCAACATTACCTGTGAAATCATTCAGAAATCTCTCATCTTTTGAAGCTTTGATCACAGATCGCACAAAGTCCTTTGGAACGACAGCCACCGCCTTTGAAGGCATCCTTATTCCCATTGAAAGAAGTCCAAAATACTCTAGCGTCTTTCTGTTTATTTTATTTAGTAGCATATCTATAATGATGTCCTTGTGGTCGTATCGAATACCAGTGAGAGCATTAGGTGCTTGCCTGAACAGGGAAGGATAAACATTTATAGCAGCTCGTAGAGTTAGATCATCAGGAAGCTTTCCGATGATATCGGCTTCTACCGCACGGTACTTTTTAGCTTCCATTTTGAACTGCGTTTACATATAGTATATAATTCAACCTCGATTTTATTTTTATAATAATAATCATAATATTATTATTATCTATGCCCATTGTATATTTTATCCATAATGCTTTCTGCTATTACCTGTTCCAATCTCAGAAAACCTGACTGTGAAAAGGCCATAGGAAAATGCACCTGGATCCCTAAAAGAAACCCTGGTTGTGTTGATGTAAGAAAGCTGCAAAGCCCAAAGCCTACGACGACTAGATCAAAAGCAAAAGCAAATGTGACACTATATGATGGGGTAGACGTCCTGAACGGCCTATCACAACTTGTTGATAAGAATGCAAAGTTGCATAGTGCTGCCAAAAGTAGCATGACATACTTTAAGATCAAGACAACACTGGCGGAAGGCGAGCTACAAATCGATTCGTCAAAGTTCGGGAACAAGCAATACTTTAAACTATCGGTTACGGATACAAGCCTTCAGTACATTTTCAGGGATAAAGTAATCCTGTTGCATTTGAGCTTCAACGGACTTATTAGTGGGTCGGCTTCCATGCACATCAACATTGCGTCCGGTCAGGACATCCTGCAACTGTTTGAAAACCCAAACAAAACTCTTTGGTTTCAGGTATATACCCATAGTTCAAATATTCAAGATCTTCATTGCTCCATCAAAGTTTCAGACTTTCTCGCGGCACTGCTCTATGCTAGACCCGAACATGTATCCGTCGACGTCTATAATGATGCCTTGGGTGTCCCCATGTACATTCCTTCTCAATTGTACACAGCTATCGGCGCCTTGGGAACCAAGATAAAAGCAAATGTAGGTGACGCTGTCATCAGCCAGGTGATGGACTTTAGCAAGTACTTTATACGCAGATAAATATCACTATTATTAGTATTATTGTTATTGTTAGTAATTATTAATATTCAGGTCATTATGTGCCTGCCATGATGCCGAGAAAGAATATGATCAATTATTCATTGTCTATTCATTGTCTAATGTCTATATGTCCCATGTTGCCACCGTACTGGCTTTGTAGATGAAAAGGTGCTTTGGTGCTTGCTGGAAGAATGTTTCAGGGTGCATCTCTGCAATTATTTGATCCGGTTGTAGGCTAAAAGGTTCTTCCAGTAAATTAATTGTGTAAGACGTGGGTGTTTTACCATCCACATTACCATCATATTTTATATATGATCCAATCGCAAAAAGCTTTGCATTTCCTTGTACGGCCATCTGTTTGAAATTACGAAGGACCTTGAAAACATCAGCAAATGATAGGTGCTGCAACGTGTCTCGGCACATGACCAGGTCATAATATCCAGGAAATGGACTTACCGTCAGGTCATGCAATTGAATCATGGTATTCTGTAGGTCATTTAGGTCATTTAGGTTCATCCTAGCGCGCCGGATTGCCGTCTCTGATACGTCAATGCCAGTGTAGGTAAAGCCTGGTTCGACTTGTTTTAAGAAAGCACTAGTCCACTTGCACGCGCCGCATGGCGCGTCTAGCATGGATGTTATGTTGAATCGTTTAATCATCAAAAGTAAAATATCAGAAACGCCTTGTGCAAATACAGGCTCCGAGCCGCCTCCGCTTCCATCCCCATCCCCCCATTCATTCCTCTGGTAAATACCTTCAAACGCTACTGCGCAATATGTGCTATCCATTTTGTTCTTCAAAGCACAAGAAACCTAAGTATACATAGCCAGTGAAGCATAGCCTTTATATAGGATGACATGACGAGGCAACAAATATCTTGCACTACAGTATACACTATAATTATTTAAAAAATATGCCTAAAACCCCACCTTGCGGTCCTGATTGTGTACAGATTAATGGCAATATAATAGAACAAAATTATGATATGATAAATGACGACGTATGCAATGTATGCAATAAGACCCAGGAGTCACATGATAAACAAGGTCAATATAATGATGCTAATGATCTTATGGACAAAAATATCAATGCAATTGTAGACAAGTTCCTCAAGAACAAAATGGTCAATAACCAGTATATACCTGATTTCATAGAGCGTCGCATGTATGCCAACATGATAAAGCTCATGATAGGCTTGCTCAAGGAGACCGCTGAAACATCAAGTATCAATGTTCTTGGCCATACTATTTCCTTCAAAATCGATCCTATATCCGATACTAGTCCGTGCATATGATTCTGGTTTTTTTTATTTTTCTTATTATAATTATAATAATGATGGCCTTGCTTACATGCGAATTATGAAGCATTATTTGCTTGCTTGTATTCTTCTTTTACTCCTCATATCCATATCATCCATATTTCTGGCATTCGCATCTATACGACCAGTTTCTACGGCTTTAATGGAATATCACATAACCACCAGGTCTCCCAGGGTCCAAATCGTTGTTGCTAGGTACAACGAGTCACTGGACTTTTTATCGAATCATCCATTCAACAAGTGCTCTGTCATCGTATACAACAAGGGCTCTGACATCGAGACGGAGCTTCCTATAGAACATCTTCCTAACATTGGCCGGTGCGATCATTCGTATTTGTACCATATTGTCAACAAGTATGACACCTTGGCTCCTGTTACGCTGTTCCTTCCGGCTTCGTGTATGGACCAGCATAAACAGTACAAGGCATACAGCGCGTGTGTATTGGCGCTAACCACAGAGACATCTGTTTTCCCAGGTAAGATATTCCAGCCCTCGGTCTATGCGGCCGAACGACATCTGAGCGTTGATCGATACACTGCTACGAATTCAGCCAATAAAAGAAAGAACCCAGAGAGCGTGACGCAACCTGCTATCATACGACCTTTTGGGAAATGGTACAATGAGCACTTTCCGAACGCAAGTACAAAAGTAGCATGCTTTTATGGCATTTTCGCAGTTTTGAGAGATCACATACGGCAGCATCCAGTGTCTTATTATCAAGCTTTTCTAGACCAACTTTCGGTGGGAAGTAACCCTGAAGTCGGTCACTACATGGAGCGGTCTTGGGCAACACTGTTTTACCCATATCCAGAGTCATGCGTATACCCCATGGACATGTAGCAATAAGCCAGCTGAATGTTGCATTCACACATTTGCAAAGAGAGATCTTCCTATTGAATGGACGTGTAATGCCATGAACACGATGATCAAGGATACGATTGGTCCCATCAGGACAAATGCGAGCTTTCCGCTGCTCGCTATGCCCAGGAAAAAGGACGACGTACTACACCCGCCTCACATCATGGCATATGATAGAGCAAACAAGACAATGAAATTGGGGGACAGTACAGATATATAAGAGTTAGCACGTCCTCTGGGAATAAACCAGGTAGCAAGAACGGATGCAACGATTAGCATCGAACTTCTTAATGGACCGTATATAGGACATGGCGACATGCAACTTTCAATAAAGAAGACAAGCAGGACCGACATAACCAAAATAATATAATACATATATACTTAGAACACACATCAGAATATCGGCTTACCCCGGCAACGGCATTCGCAATATTAAATATAGTCTCAATACTATAGACCAAATGATACAACGCCTTTACAAATCAATAAAATGTTGTACAAACCCGAGAGAAAAGTGTGTTTTACCCGAAAATGAATCCGAAACTGAAACTAAAACTGGACTTTTTTCCTCCTTTCCCGCTCCAGTTGCTGTCTTTTCAAACGAGCTCAAATGCATCTACTCGAATGCTTCTTTTGACGCAATGATAAAGAGACAATGTCACCATGTTACTGATATCCTTTATCCTGCATAAATTAAAGATATGGCCACGGCTATTATAAACGGCAAAATATGGCAAGAAACCGTTTGTATTCCCATGCATGACACGACCCCTATTATTAGTGAACATGAAGCCAATCTTGAACAACAACCGGGCGTGTCTTACAAAGCCTTGGCGTTCATATCACAAAGCATAGACAATACAGGTCCGCACTCGGTATCATTGGATGAAAGTGATTATTTGTTTAAAGCATTGGATTTGGACTTTAATGATACTACTACAACAAATAATAATAATAAACATCGTAAAATTTACAACTTGTATTGTGGACTGGAAAACGGAGCAAAACATGTTATTATGTTCGCTATAGATGTAACCCTACGTACTCGAGCAAAGAAGAACCTCGTAGATGTGCTTGAAGCTGAGCATGCCATGCTAGAAAACATGTTTCCAAATCATGTTCTAGAGTATATTGCTAGACAACGTGCCCAACAGGACGTGGGATATATATTAAAAAACATAAGTGACAACCAATTACTTGCCACACGTCATGATCAGGTAACCGTCATGTTTGCAGATATTACCGGATTTACTCCGATGTGTAGTTTACAGGAGCCCATGACTGTCATGTCATTCTTGAACAACTTGTTTTCGAGATTTGACGATTTACTGGACATCTTCGGTGTCTATAAAGTTGAAACAATCGGGGATTGTTATGTGGTGGCAGGTGGGCTCATGTCTAAAGATGATCAAGGAACCGTGACTGTAAGAGAATATTCAGATAAGATGAATGCGATCAAAGTTGTAAAATTTGCAAAAGCAGTGGTCAAAGAAGCGAGGAAATTATATATGCCTGGTACCAGTGTACCTGTTACGCTACGCATCGGTATACACACTGGACCCCTCGTAAGTGGCATTGTGGGCAAAAGGATGCCACGATTCTGTATGTTTGGTGACACTATCAATATCGCGGCTCGGATGGAAGCTACTGCCATACCCGGGACTATACATGCGAGCGAAAAGACCTGGTCCATGACTCCGGTTGAAAAATGGATACATAACGGTCCGATGATTGTCAAGGGAAAAGGAGAAATGCAAACGTATACTCTCTACGTATCCGACCATAACAAGAATACAATCACTAGACAATCACTAGACATTGGCTATATTGATTTTCCTCGATACGTGCACAATGGACCAAAATCTAGCAATATATAGTAAT
>JAIXRC010000034.1 GCA_027485415.1 Cryomorphaceae bacterium
CTGGGTGGGGTCGAACCACCAGCCTTCCGGTATCAGTGTGACTATATTAACAGCCGAACGCGCTAGCCAATTGCGCCACAGAGGCATACCGAAATGGCGTAAAAAATAATGTTTCCCTTCTTTGATAACCACTACACTATGAAAGCTTCTTTAATTGGTTTCGCAAATCATTTTCTTTGAACAATTGTAGATAAGGGAACTGGAATTTTTAAAAGAATACAAAATAATATTGTTGTTTAAAAACACATTTATATAATATTGGTCGAATGTTGAAAGATTACATTTAAATCTTGAATGCCATCAGCCGTCGGTAGCTCAGTTGGTAGTAGCGGTGGACTGTAGACGATAATCGCAAAAGGTATCCATAGGTCGCTGGTTCAATTCCGGCCCGACGGAGTTTTTTAAATTAGGCTATTATTTTTATTTTATATGCATTTAATTTACCTTTTCATATTCACCCTTAAAATAATGCATATCGTCCCGAATTATATGCAAAAATGTATGGAATCCATTTTATTTTTAACTAGTTCAACCAGTTCCAATTATTTTAAAAAAAGATATTTCAACTAATTTCAAATAATTTTCCATGGAACCACAATTAACAGGACGCCATGGAATGCCGTGACCCGGATTCGAACCGGGGTTATTGCGGTTTCGCACACTGATCCACAACGCAAGGTCCTAACCACTAGACTATCACGGCCGATAGTTTAAATAAAATATAAGCTATACATTAGAGGATTTCCGATGCTTGAAAGCGATTATTAAAACTTGCCGTTCAATCTCTTCAAATATTACCATTCTTTCAACTTTCACATTTTCGCCGAATAAGGGAGTTGAACCCTTGACCTCAGGATTAAAAGTCCCGCCCTCTGCCGACTGAGCTAACCCGGCCGTGGAAGAAAGAGTCACCAACAAATTAACCTATTTTTCTTCGATAACGGAATTGACGTTGCCAAATTTCAAATCTCTACTTGGAAGCAATCAAGCTCCGTGCAACTTGATGTCACCAGTAAACACTATATTCAATGCCCGAAAAAAGAACCTTTCTTGCTACGAACAACCTCTTTCGAACAAAGTCCATGTCTCAGGAGAGTTTTTCGGTCACACTCTACACCAATAAAGAGGAATAAGCAACAAAACAAATGTACGCTTCAAATTGATGGGAATAATCAAAATTCGCCATAAAGCAACTGAAATACTGTCAGGTTGTTATCGCTTCTCGGCCTTTTGGCTAAGATCAAAGTGTAGTATCTGTTCTTATCAGCTTAATATCTGATACGGATCCAAATGGATTCCAGAATATTAAACTGATTTTTGAAACCTGGTGGATGCGCGATGCTTGCATGGCCTCTGCCGCGGGTTGACTCGGTATTGCAGTACATCCGAGACTAGCCCAACCTTCCTTGAAGGTTAAAATATCCAAATAAAAGAAATTCTCCAAAAACAATATAATTTGTTTTAACTTATAGAGTCTAGGGTACTTTAAAATGCGCCGACTAATTTTTTACAACTTCCTCGGTTCAGTTGGTAGGCCATCAAAAACAAAACAAGACTATCCTTTTAAAAAAATCATTTTGCGTAATCGCATATCATTTCGAGATTCGCCGCCCCTGGGTGGGATCGAACCACCAGCCTTCCGGTATCAGTGTGACTATATTAACAGCCGAACGCGCTAGCCAATTGCGCCACAGAGGCGTACTGCGGTGGCTTGATTGTGTTTGCCACATTTTTAGGAAATTAATATAGTTTGAAATGTGTTTAACATAACTGTCGGCTTGAATATACAAAACAGACTAGATTTGGATCAAGTGGCATCCAACACATCCTCGTTAGTATAGTGGTCAGTATCCCCGCCTGTCATTTGTAACAGTACGCGGGAGGCCAGGGTTCGATTCCCTGACGGGGAGCAGTAACCATGTCATTCAATGAAATTCAAACGATTTTAACATTTTTTTTCAAATGTTCTTGGTTGACAAAATTTCGAACCGACTATCAACTCGTAAACATTATAGCCATGATAGTGAAGAGATTCGAACTCTTGCCTCCGGAGAGAATGGTGCCTTAAACCATCGCCTTAGACCACTCGGCCACACTACCCTGTTTGAGCTGCTCAAAAGTAGAAAATATACGTCACATAGAACATACTATTTTGTCATTTCCCTTGGCCATTTTGACCCAAAAATATGCAGTCAAACTTTTGAGTCTTACATGAAACGCTCGCGCAAGGGATTTTTGCTTTCCTAGGTGATTATAAATATTAGGAAGGTCTCCTCATACGATGTTGATTTTGTAAATCCAGGTCCCATATTGTCTAGTGGTTAGGATACCCGGCTCTCATCTTATATCAACAAAGAGAGTTCCCGGGAGGCCCGGGTTCAATTCCCGGTATGGGAAATTGTTATTGTTAAACGCAACCTTTTGAATACAAGTCGCGGCACACTTAGCAAGCGCGGCACTTTTAAAAGCCAAAAGGAGAGAGAAAGGACCACTTTTTAATGTACTGGCCATGTTATATTGTCCATCATTATAAAAAGACCTAAAATTATGCTCTTTCGATTACTCGAATTCGATTAAAATGCCGAAACCCGGGATCGAACCAGGGACCTTTAGATCTTCAGTCTAACGCTCTCCCAACTGAGCTATTCCGGCATATTGTGCAAATTTAAAACAAAGAAATGAAACTTGTATTTAAATATCTTTCATTATGCATCGATTCGTATTTCGATAATTAAGGTTATTTTCCTGTTTATTTGTCTTCTGTACCAAAGGTTTTAACCCATTTATTGAAATTCTATTTTTTTAAATAATTGTTTAACTCTGACTAAAATATGGTAATAGGACATTTTGAAAAATCAAAATAAAACTTCTACATTTAAATGTTGGAAAAAAATTGGACTATTGTAGCAGAGCGTAGTTTCGATCTACGGACCTCTGGGTTATGGGCCCAGCACGCTTCCGCTGCGCCACTCTGCTGCACGTCCTCGTAAACCTATTCAGCAAATTTGATGAAGGGGCGTACTCAACATCGTTTTGAATAAATTTCCACATTTAGAACAAAATCAGTAGCATTTTGCATAAGCATTGCAAGTTCGTACAGATATATTTCTATATACTGCATTTAAACATATTTCATCACGATAAATAATGGAACTTTCGACGCATATTGATAATACTCTCATCTTCTTTTCCAGTAATATAGTCATAAAAAATACTGCTGGAGAAGCAGGGTATCGATCCC
>JAIXRC010000084.1 GCA_027485415.1 Cryomorphaceae bacterium
CGCGAAATCGTTCGAGAAAACATTGAAGGAACCAACGCCTTCAGCCTACAAGGATTAAGCGTTGGAACGTATTTTGTGAGATTGGCAAATGCCGAAGGAATTGCAGGAACCCAACGCATCGTGGTACTGTAATAACGTTAGGTTTAGGGTTAGGAAAAGGGATGGCAACGGCTATCCCTTTTTCTTTTGAGGGAGATGGAATGAACTGCACATTTTAAAAGGCAAGCACCGTCTATACATCGGGTATGATAAACGTGCTGAAAGTAACAATGGAGTTTTAGCTCCTGTAACCGAGGTACTATTGGGCGTTGTATGCCTGTGAGAATTAAGAAAACATGCATAGCGCTAATTTGGACCATCGGGTTGTTCGCACAACCTGTTTCTATTGAGTCCGTACGAAATGCGTGCGGATCAGGTTATTTTATCGATAACGAATCCAACCAACCCGCCATGCTGGTTCGCGGTTTTTTCTGCGGCAATTCATATATCTATACTCCTATCGGAATGGGAGATTCCATCAAAGAATTAGCTTATCTCGACCAGGCCTTGTACTCCGGTGTGGCCGAAGATTACGACTCAAGTGGACATGTGATAGGTCGCTACCGTTTCCACGACGGATTATTAGTCGATTTGGAAGAATTCATGCCAAACGGTATACCGATTCTTCAATTGCATTTCGAACAGGGAAAACAGCACGGGGAACAACGAAGGTACAATGGCAATGGCAAGTTGGAACAAATGAATACCTACAACATGGGTGCTTTACACGGTCCATTTTATTACGCTTGGTATGGTGATTTCGACCAATGTTTGGTGAAAGGGTATGCCATTTTTGGTGAATTCTACCATTTCAAAGGGTACGAACCGTGCCGTGATTAAGGTACTTTTGACAGGTATTTTTATCATGGCGTGAACATAACCGCGATCATTCTGTTTAATGTTTCTAATTAAAAATTAAACAAAATGAAAAAACTGAAATTTTACGCCTTTACCCTCTTCGGAGCCAGCATGCTTTTTAGCTCGGCCATTCATGCACAAACCAACGTTTTTGACGACGTTATTGCCCCAAGTCCGAACCATACCTACTTGGAAGCAGCCTTAATTCAAGAAGGTTTGGTTGGAGCTTTGCAAAATCCCAACGCTACCTTAACAGTATTTGCACCGGATGATCAAGCGTTTACCAATTTAGCTACCGCCTTAGGAACCAACGTTGCAGGATTGTTGGCGCTACCCAATTTAGACGACATCCTATTGTACCATGTTTTAGGTACCACCGTACCATCGGCTGCCGTAACCAATGGAGCTATTGTTCAGCCCTTGAGCCCTACCAATACCCTAAAAATTACAGCAACGGCTTCGGGCAATGTATTCATCAACCAAGCACAAGTTACGACCGTTGATTTAACAGCAGCCAACGGTGTGGTGCATGTGACCAACGGGGTATTGTTGCCTGCAGAAACCGTAGCCGATGTGGCCATCGACAACGGATTTAATACCTTGGTAACGGCAGTCGTTACGGCAGAATTGTTGCCTGCGCTTACGAATCCGTTGAGCAACCTTACCGTTTTTGCCCCAACAGATGCTGCGTTTCAAGATTTGGCGGATGAATTGGGCGTTCCGGTTGCAGGTTTATTGGCCTTACCGCAGTTGAGCGATATTTTGTTGTACCACGTTCTAGGAAGCGAAGTTCCTTCTGCCGCGGTGTCCAACGGGGCCATTGTTCAACCTTTGAGCAACATCAACACCTTGAAAATGACCCTAACTGGAGCGGGAGATGTTTTCGTAAACCAAGCGGAAGTAACCGCAGTGGATATTACGGCGGATAACGGAGTGGTTCACGTGTTGGATGCGGTCGTTCTTCCCTTAGAAACCGTAGCAGACGTTGCGATTGACAATGGTTTCTCTACGCTAGTTACTGCAGTAGTTACCGCAGAATTACTTCCTGCGTTGTCCGATCCTTTTTCAGAATATACCGTGTTTGCTCCAACGAACCAAGCGTTCACCAATTTGGCTACCGCTTTAAATACGGATTTGAATGGAATTTTGGCCTTACCTAATTTGGCGGACATTCTTCTCTATCACGTAGTAGGAGGAACCGTACTATCGACTCAATTAACTGCAGGGCCTGTCGCAACGCTCGAGGGTTCAGACGTCATTGTTTCCCTTTCTGGGGGAGTAAAGATCAACGATGCAAACGTTACGATCGCGGATGTTGGCGCAGATAACGGTGTAGTACACGTCTTGGATAAGGTAATTTTGGAATCTTACCTAGGAATTAACGAAGCAAATAAAGCAAATTTTGAGCTGTATCCTAATCCAAGCAACGGTTCTGTAAGCATCAATGGAATTGACAATGCAGAGGTAATCGTAAGCGATTTCAGCGGAAAAACCTTCTTAAATCAAAACGTTAATAACAACACCTCTTTGGATTTGAACGGTCTAAGCAATGGAACGTATCTAGTAACCATTGTACAAAACGGAAACCGAAGCGTACAAACCTTGGTGAAGTTCTAAAACCTGTGAATCTTTATTTCGAAAAGCCATCCTTTGGGGTGGCTTTTTTGGTTGTATATAGTTAATTATCTTTGACAAATATGCCCTACCATTACCCCGATCAGTTGCAATTCGAACGGTTGCAAACTGCGTATTTATCCTTAGATGATGTGCATGCCTGGTCAGCGTTCTTTGCGCATTCAGAAGCCATCCGCTTTTTATTTATTAATACGTTGGGTTTGCCAACGAAGGAGGCTGTAGCTCACCATATGATTCAGAAACAATTGGAACGATATGCGGAACATCGATACGGATTACAGAAATTAGTGCATCGAGAAACAGGCGAGTTTATTGGCTGTTGTGGACTTTTACTCCAAGAGGTTGATGGCCAAAATGAGATTGAAGTTGGATACCATATTTTTCCTGCCTATTGGAACCTAGGGTATGCCACCGAAGCAGCGAGGTGTTTCATAGACTTCGCATTCAATACCCATCAAACCCAGCGTGTAATTTCCATCATTGATAATGAAAACCAGGCTTCAATTCGTGTAGCGGAGAAAAATGGAATGTCCTTACTAAAACGGACCACCTGGACTAATGATGAATCGGTTGGGGTGTATGGGATAAACTGTTCCTGATAATTTTTCTACCTTAGTCCTGACATGAACCGCACGGTATACCAAGACGAGGACAACAACGCTATTCGATATTCGATCGAATTGATACGGAAATTGATTTCAATGGCTTCGGGGTGAAATATGTGGCTTCGGGACAGGAAACGTATTATTTCAATGGTAAAAAATATCAGGTCAAGGAAGGGGATTACATCATTGGCAATGAAGATTGTGGTCAAATGAGTGCTTGGTACCTTTTCTCTTCGCTGGGATTTTATCCAATAAACCCATTTGATGGCACCTATGTCATGGGAAATCCTCAGTTTAAAAAAATTAGATATTCGTATGGTACCCGTAACCTTGTGTTTTTAAAAAAATCAAGCGTCATGGCTAATCATAAAAAAGCAACATCTACCATTAGTTTTAATGGCAAGAGAAAAAATCCATTAAAAATGAGCCATTCAGAATTGATTAATACTCACAAAGTAATTTACAGATGAACGTTAGAACGGTACTCATCATGGGGGCAAGCTCCGGTATAGGTGCCGGTCTTTCTTCGTATTATTTAGGTTTAGGATTCAAGGTTATTGCATGTGCCCGAAGGGCTGAACAGATTTCCCTCAATCTACCCAGAGCGATTGGTTTTCCTTTAGATGTTAACGATTTTGAGCAGTTAGAAGACACCTTGAATGAAATAGTACGTTCAACCGATCGAATTGATTTAATCGTTAACTGTATTGGAATAGGGGAATTGAATCCAAGTCTTGATTCGAGCCTTGATGCTTCGATGATTGAGACCAATGTAAAGAGCTTCACCCTGCTCTCCAATTGGGCTTATAACCTTTTTAAAAAACAAGGACATGGCCATTATGCGGCGATAAGTTCCATTGCTGGGTTACGGGGAGGTAAGGATTCACTGGTATACAATGCTTCTAAAGCGTTTCAAATCAATTTTCTTGAAGGATTACAGCATAAAGCCGCGAAAGAAAACAAGTCCATTTTCATTTCTGATATTCGTCCAGGTCTAGTTGATACGGCCATGGCTAAAGGAGAAGGTTTGTTTTGGGTGATGCCGGTGGAAAAAGTAGTCAAGCAAATTGCACATGGAATACACCAAAAAAAACGAGTGATTACCGTAACTAAACGATGGAGGTTGTTGGCTTGGTTATTCTTCTTGGTTCCGAAATGTATTTATTTCAGGTTATAACCAAATCCTCAATCCTTCCAATAATAATCACGATCATAGGGCGAGGGTTCTTCTTGCAGTTTTTTCCAGGCCTCCCAAGATATCGTTCGGTTAAGAATTTCTACGGCGCCGTTGCTATACACCACAAAGTACGTACTTCGACCCTTATCGGAGTATTGAATGGTTGAATAGCAAGGGTTCATGGATTGAATAATAACCGAGGTCGGTGGTGGACTACCCCATATTCGAGGATACATGGTTCCATCTGGATCGTCCGTTGCAGAGAATATCGGGTAAAAAAATTGGCTGTGTTCCCCTAATAGTTTCAATTGAAATGCAGGGTTTAAGATGCTCTTGAATTCAATCGTTCCTATGTACGTTCCATTGCTCAACTGAATCGCTTTCCATTTCCAACCCAAACTGTCGATGAGGTGCAGGAGCTGTACGGCTCGGTATTCTTTGATCCCATCTTCGATGAGGTTTCGGTAATATACGTGAGGTAATTCAAAATGAAGTGCTTGAAATTCGAGTTGTCTTAAGTCAGGGCTTATTCCGTTTTTTTCCAGGGTTTGATTCAAAAGACGCATCCAATGGGCCAGTGAATCACGGTATGCTATGCAGGAATTCATGTTTTCCCACGGCGCTTGGTTTTGATGGTAAATAATATGATTTGCCCGTCGTTGCCAGGTTATTTTTTCATCTTCCGTAGTATATCCCCATGCGGTTTGAGCCTGTACACACCCATGATCGTAGGTGAGTTTTTCCAAGATCACGCTGTCCTTTGTTTTTAGTTCCCACATCCCGTGACGTATCCCTTGATCGTAGTATCCTAACAATAACTGTCCAGAAATCGTATCTCGCTCTTCGTACCTTCCTTGTAATTTTTGATGAATGGTTTTCGATTTCAAATAACTGATCCCGTTCAGGCTGTATCGAAAATCAATTTGTTCTTCGTTGTAGGTGGCCAACCGTTGCGCGAGGTTTCCATTGGAATAATAGCGTTTTATGACTTGACGGTTATCGCCATCCCCATAACTGGTTTCAATATGGAGAAGGCGCGTGCCTTGAATATTCCATTCGGTTTTTTCTTCTTTTCGGAGCGCATCGTACCAATGTCCGAGGTTCAGGCGTTCCATTTGCCCATTCTTAAAGTAGCTCACATACGAGGTGTCGGATCGCTTGTTGTGGATGAATTTCACTTGACCGTTGTCGTACCAGGTCTTTTCAAACTCTCTGTAATCGGCATTATTCCAGTTCATCTGCATGCCATTGCTATATCGAACATAGCGTATCAACTTTCCTTGGGGCGACCATTCTTGCAGGATGGCTTGTTTTTCGGCATTGATTTCTTTAGAATTCACTAACAAGCCTGCGGTGTTGTATTCTTTTTCTCGAACGGGTGCGAAGGGATTTTCGGCCCGTTGATCGTAGAGCGATTCTTTCGACAGGTTTCCTCGGTCATCCCATTGCCGCCAGAGGCTGTCTTGGATGTTATTTCGGTAAAGACCTTCTTGATATAGCATACCGTTGTAATGATATCGCTTCCACATACCATCCGGATTTCCTTCCTTGAATTGCCCTTGTGTTTTTAGTTTACCATTGTCATGGAATTCCGTAAACTTTCCATGAAGCAGGTGTTCCGCATCTTGCCGATAAAAGGTGAGTTGATCGTAGTGTTCTTCCCGAACCAGCTGCCCTTGGTCGTTGTACCACTGGTGAACACCATAGGGAACTTGAAGGCTAGTGTAGCCGAAGTCATCTACCGTATGGGGAGGATTTTCATTTAAATGAAAGGAATCAATTTCACTGAGCCGAATGAACGCATATTCTCGAATGAACCGCAATGTTCCGGTGGGTAAGTATTCCGTTTCTCGCTCGCAGCGTCTGCCGGTCTTATCCGTGTAAAATTCAAAATGACGTATCAGGCTTCCTTTTTCATTGTATTCTTTGCAATACCCTAGCTGTTGGTTTTTTTTAGTCGAGTGGTTGAGTTGGGTTCGTATGTGTGGGGTGAATTTACCGTCGTTGTAATAGTTGAGTTCTTCGCTAACGATATGACCTTTTTCAAAGGACCGTCTTACGTAAAATTGAGTGCCAATTTTACGTTCGCAATTACCGTTTCTCGGGGTTTGATGGTCATTTTCGTAGTAGGTAGAAAATAGATAGTGTCCACCTTTTTTGGGATAGTAGTCGAAGTTGCATTCTTGAGAATATGCAACGGAAGAACCAACATTAAAGAGTAAAAATAAAACAGCCCACTTCATAATTCAATGCAAAAATACTTTGAAACGCTAAGGTATACCCTTACCAACGAAATGGGTTCAAAAAACGAATTATTTCTTAATGATGCGCAGTGTTTCTGGGTTATTTCCATGCGAAATACGCAGGAGGTAAATTCCAACAGATATACTTGAAAGATCTACGGAATAAGATAGAGAATTCGGGGACTCTTCCAATAATAAGGTGCCATCAAGTCCAAAAAGTTGAATAGAGTACATTGGTGAATCCGTAGCGTAGAGGGTGATTTTTTCACTGCATGGATTGGGAAAAGCCTCGACGACGGTTGATTGTTTTTCTAGAATACCAGCTCCTTCATTGTTAAAAAACAGAACGTTGTCAATATATACCGTTCCTGCTCCGCTGGGCGTTCCTGAGAAAATAAGTTGTGCGATGTGCGTATTTGAGTTTAGTTGAGAAAAGCTAGTTAATGGAATTTCCAAGCTATGCCAATTTTCAGGGGGTAATGCGTAGGAAAGCTCACTTTCGCTGTCATCACCACCGGCATATTGACCGTCGCCTCCGAAGTCAACCAATTTGACCTTGAATTCACTCATGTTTGGTGTCCAAAAATCCACCCGAAAATGAGTCATGGAAGTGACATCGAGTACATTATTTCCTAACATTTCAATACCTACAAAATTCAAGGCGTCATATCGTTTCGTATCGTTTCCACCAAGCTGTAAATCAGTTAATTGAGCTGCTGACCAAGGGGCCATCCAGGTATCAATCGCCACATTCTGGTAGGGGTTACTGAATAACGAAATCACATTAGGTTCAGGATAGGTTGGTGTTGGAGCGGGTCCCATTGGTATAGGGTTGACCCCGTTCTGGTTTGAAAAAATAATATGATCAAATAAGCAAATTCGATTATCACTTCGTTGCGTAAAATCAGGGAAAATAATGATTTGGTCAATCCCATTCGAGGAGGGAGCGTTTACCACGTTGCTAAAATCAAAGGTGAGCTCCTCCCACTGGTTAACCAACGTGTTACTCACTAAGATTTCCCCAGTAGACGCTCCAGCAGGGGTTGCAAACTTAATCCCAACTGGACTAATAATGGGCTTGTAAACCATCATTTTTACCACGCAATTTGCCGCCGTAAGGTTAAATGTACCGATGCCTTGTCCGTGAACGGTTTCTACTCCCGCCCAGGGCGCACCTGCAACATTTGCCGTAAATCTCGCTACTGTGTTTGAGGTATTTATTCCACTTGGATCAGGATTAGCGATAATTTCAAGGGGTGGATTGAAGTCGTTTTCGAAGGTGGTCCACTGCCACGTAGAACCATGACCCGCTGGTTCAAAATCAATGGGTCCAAATTGTGCCGAACATAGTTGGCATATACAAAAAGTGAGCACCAACACATGTACGCGCATTTCCATTAAGTTTAGTAATG
The DNA here is from genome assembly GCA_027485415.1 of Cryomorphaceae bacterium. Lineage (GTDB taxonomy): Bacteria > Bacteroidota > Bacteroidia > Flavobacteriales_D > Crocinitomicaceae > UBA952. The sequence goes on from JAIXRC010000084.1 coordinate 7,970, forward strand.
GTTAAATGTACAATATTTATTTTGCGCAGGCGCTATTTTTTATAAAACCCCAAGGATAAATTATCGAAGAAGAAGGTATTCGAGAGTTCACCTTCCGTTTCATCTTCCTCTTCGCCGATAAACTTTGCACAAGGAAAGCTACATTGGAGATGGACCAAAGCCGTTTGGGCTTGTCGGGGTACTTGATGAGTTTTCTTGGTTAACAGCATTTCGTGCATGACATTGAACCCCCGCTCTTCCGCTTCAGGAGTTCCTGCATCCAAGTCGCGAAATTCACCCGGAATTCTTTTAACATAAATCGAATCTAAGATTTTCCCCGAGGCATCCTTGAAAAGAACTTTAACCTCTGCAAAGGCACAATTGGTTTTGGTAGGATAGGTAACCCCAGACCAAAATTGAAAATCGGCTATAACGGTGTCTTGTTGAGGTATGTTCTGAAGATCGCTCAAGGAAATGCTCTGGAATAAGTTGAGTTTACGCGTTTCCTCGTGTTTGCTGACCGTTAGTCGAAAATAGTTGTTTCCTGGGTTCAAAGGAAGACCAAGTTTCTTTTCTCCGTGGTTCCATTCGTGGGACATCCTGCCATAATCCGATACCCAATTGGACTCACCTCCCACGGTAAAATCCGATTTCCATTGCAACGGAGCGCCGTCCGAGTTGGCCTCTGCTCCGGGATTGAGAATGCGGTTGGATTTGCCAATCCAAAGGATTTGCGTTGATTGAGCTTGGCCAAGAAAACAAAGGCTCGAGCAAACGGCTAGTATGAAGAGATTAAAGTACATCCAAAGAGGCAAATTAAAACTGTTCGAGTATTTCTATTCGTTTTTCAATTGGAGGGTGGGTGGAAAAAAGGGCACCCATTTGTCCCATAAAACCCGCAGAACTCCCTGGAGGGTTTTCTATGAACATTTCTTGAACATCCTCACTCTTAACCGACTCCAGTTCCGCGTTTCCTGAAATTTTTCGCAACGCAGAGGCCAGCGCCAAGGGGTTTTTTGTCATTTGAGCTGCGCCAGCATCGGCCATATATTCCCTTTTTCTGCTTAAGGCAAACTTGAATAATAAACTGAGTAAGTAAGCGACTAGGGAAACGATAAGTACAATTACAATTGCTGCGGCACCATTATCCTTTCCGTTCTTACGGCGATTTCCCCCGGAAATTGCTCCGTAAATTAAGCTGCGGAATGCTACCTGAACAATAAACGAGAAAATACCAACAAAAATGATGCTTACGATCAATAAACGAACATCCCGGTTTCTAATGTGCATCAATTCATGGGCAATTACGCCTTCTAGTTCTTGGTCATTGAGTGCGTTGATAATTCCTCGAGTCAAGGTAACCGTGTAGGTTTTTTCACTTATTCCGCTCGCAAAAGCATTAAGAGCGTCCGTCTCAATAATTTGCAATTTTGGCATGTTCATTCCAACACTCATGCAGAGGTTTTCGGTAAGGTTGTATACCCTCATGTGCTCTTTTCGGTCCAAACTGTGCGCACCCGTTGCCAGATTGATCATACTGGAATGTGAAAAATAGGCAATCAGAAACCAAATACCAACCACTATAACCACCAAGGGTAAACCTTCTGTGAATCTTTCCAAGGCTAAAGCAGCATCGAAAGATCCTTCGGGATTTTGAGAACCTATGGCCACAACCGCATAAAATGCGCCCAAAATTAAAGCAGGAAACATGGCTAATAAAAACAAGGAACGCCGATTGTTCTTGTTGATTTGCTCCTGAAGCCCTACGTATTCTGACATAAAAGAATTAGAATTTAACCTCGGGAGCCTTGTCCATGGTTTCTCGGTTGGCTTCTCCTAGGTCGAACATGGTTTCTGATTTAAATCCAAAAATCCCAGCAAATAATACATTGGGAAACTTTTGTACGGCAATGTTTAATTCTTTTGTAGCGGAATTGAAAAACCGACGGACGGCAGCTAATTTATTTTCAATGTCGGCTAATTCACTTTGTAGATGCATGAAATTTGTATTCGCTTTGAGGTCTGGATAAGCCTCTACCTGAATGCTTAATCCTGAAAGCGCGTGGCTTAATTCTTTCTCCGCTGCAATTTTTTCATTGATAGAACCTGCTCCCATTGCACGTTGCCGAGCATTGGTTACAGCCTCCAAGGTGCCGCGTTCATGCTCCATGTACCCCTTAACTGCTCCGATGAGCTGTGGTACCAAGTCGTGACGTTGTTTAAGTTGAACATCAATATCGGCGAAAGCATTTTCTCGGTTTTGTCGAAGCCGAACCAAGCTGTTATAAATGAGTACTACCCAAATCACAAGCACAGCAATAACAATCACAACAATCCAAATCGTATCCATATTTTCTCTATTTATGACAAATATAAGGTAATTTTCGAGCCTCTTTGCTTGCGTGAAAGAATTTGTAGTAAGCCGCTTGTAAAACATATCATTTGTTTAAATCTATTACCTTAGCCTAAGGTGATTTTCGTTTCTTCTGTTTCATTTTGTTGTGTAGAAATTTAACACTTTATTCATGGTATACTTCGATTGATTCAAACTTAAGTGCGAAATTTGTGCTCTCATGACAGCACTTTTCTTTTCAGCCTTTATTTCCTTGTTTTCTCTTATTAATCCACTGAGCGCAATGCCGGTGTTTATTTCCCTTACGAGTGGATACGCGAAAAGTCATTTGTTTCAAACCGTTCGGAGAACGGCTTTTTACGTGCTTATAGTCTGTGTTATCTCCTTTCTTATAGGGGAATTCATCTTGGATTTCTTTGGAGTTTCTATCGACGCTCTTAAAATTGCCGGAGGAATCATAATTTCTCGATCCGGGTTTCAATTGCTCAATGCACAACACAAGTCGGATATCCAGGGCGACATCGAGAAAGAATCCCGGCTGAAAGAGGATATCTCATTTAGCCCATTGGCCCTTCCTTTACTCGCTGGCCCCGGTTCAATGTCCTTATTGATCAACCTGGGTATTCAGTCGAGCGGTTTTCAAGAAAAAGGAGTTATTATCGCGGCCATTGTCGCGGTTTCTTTGGTCATTTACCTCATCTTTTCTTCCGCCCCAATCATTTTGAAATACCTGGGTCAAACGGGATTGCGAACGCTTTCAAAAATAATGGGGCTCTTGGTGCTATCCATTGGTATTCAAATGATTGTTGCAAGCGGAAAGAGTTTATTTGAAGCCTCTGCGCATTAAAGCAATTAACGGTGGTTTCCGGACCGTGCGAATAAATAGGTAAGGCCTGCCATGAATCGTAAAATGGTGGCAATCACGAAGAAAAAACCCGCGATTTTAAAAAACCAACCGATCACCGGAAAAGCTATTACCTCGTTGGTTCGTTCATAAAACCAAACGGTTGCACGGCTGTCGAGCGGTACGGGATAAAATACCCAAACAACAGTTACCATGAGCGAGAGAATGGCAACGGTCCATTCCCATTCAGCTTTAGTTTTGAGCTGTTCGATCACTTGGTTGTTCATTTGAAACATGAATTTTCGTTGAGGCGATCCAATATTTCGGATGAGGTAAAGAAAATAGATTAATAGCGATAGCAATAAAAAGTCAAGCTGCTCAGAAATGGGTTCATCGGTTAGAAAAAACTTCAAGACCAAGGTGCCTAGAAATAGGGAGTACATTAATTGTAAGAAATACCGAATGTTGTTTCGATAGTTGGGAGGAGCCAGAAGTATGATGAGTAATTTAACCCAGAACCAGACAAAGGCAAATGCCGAAAATAGAACGCCAAGTTGGAAAATCAATTTAAGCGTTTCCATCTATTTTGGTATGGTTAAAAATTCCATGTATTCTTTCGGAGCACTTGGAGCATTTACAGGATCGAAATCCAGCCTTAGAATTCTTCCTTCGGTCCGACGATTGATTTGATGGAGCAACTCGAACAAAGCCGTATTCTCCTTCTTTTCTTGTATATAACTTTCGGTAAGTTGTATTAACCGACCTTGCTCACGATCGTACCAATAGGCAGGGTTGGATTCCCCTTTTCCAACAGGAATGATTCTTCGAGGATCAATGTTACGTTCTTTGACTAAATATTGATAACAGGCTCTTGCTCGGTTTTCGGAGAGAATTTGATTTTTTACTTCATCTCCGCGGGCATCCGTGTGAGAGATTAATTCGATGACCATTTTTGGATAATCTTCTAACAATTTTGCAATTGCCAACAGGGAATCCCTGCTGTTAACGGTGCTGTCAACAATAAAATCCCAACTTCCAAACTTGTATTGTATATTGGGAAAACGAAGGATGCTTTCCTCTTTTGCACTTGGCTCGTTTACGATAAAAGTTTCTTGTATTTTCTGTCCAATGGAATCGGTAAGGGTCAGCTTGTATTCTCCCCGGCGCAATGAATTTAAATCTTCGGTAGTTATACCGTTTGACCATTGAAATCGATAAGGTTTTACTCCAGAGACAACGCTAATTTTTATGGCACCATCCATGCCTTGAAATTCGCTGACATCAGAGATTGTATCCAGTTTGATGGTTAATTTTGGCGGCTCAATGGCCCAAGCTGACCACAGGTCTAGGTCTTTGCCATCTCGGTTGCTAGACCACAAAGCTTGGCTTCCATGTAGGGAAAAATAAGCATCGAAATAGGGGCTGTTAATTTGAGGGCCAAGATTCACAGGCTTGGTCCATGAATTCCACTTTCCCTTTCGAACACTGTAGAATACATCCGCATCTCCATAACCTTTAAACCCGTTGCTTGAAAAAAACAAGGTGTCGTTTCCAGCGCTTAAAAATGGACTCATTTCAAATCCGGCGCTGTTAACCGTATTGCTCAAAGCCTCTAATGGAGACCATTCGCCATCGGTTTTTAACGAAAAATAAAGGTCTTCTTCCCCCTCGCTGTCCGCCCCCTCGTAGGAAACTAAAAGGATTTGTTCATCATCCGATAAATAATAACCCACATACTTTCCTGATATATCCAACTCAGGAATGGGCAGTTTTTTTCCAACCACCCAACTGCTGTCTTGCGGGTTCTTCAATGCAATAACAACTCCTTTTTTAAGGTCTTTCGCATTCGAATATGCGGAGATAAGGTAGAGAGATTTCATTTGACCCTCCGGATTCATGTGCATCGCTACGACCGCATTATTCAACTTGTTATTTAAAGAGGTCAAGTTTTTTGGGGGCGACCATTTTCCTTCCATGAGCGTGCTGTACCATATGTCTTGATCGTAAATTCCTCCGACACTTTTCGTGTCAAAGGTTCTAACGAAAAATAAGGTATTACCATCGGAAGAGATGACAGGATTGCTTTCGTCGCACGAAGAATTGACGGTTCCTTCCAAGCGAAAGGGAGCCGTAAATTGATATAATTGTCCAAATATGCTCCCATGGAGCAAGCATACAACTCCTATGATCCAGCGGCTAAAATCCATAACTTAGATATATTTCATGTCCGCCATTTACAAACCGATTCAACCGATTGGTTGAAAAATCAAGGGCATACCCGATTTTAAGGTTCCCAGAAACTTCCATGCCGGCCATTATTCCAGCTGATGCGCCATAGTGGTAGTTGAATCCCCCCCAAAAAATATAGTTGATGGTAGCTAAGGCGGAAAATTCCAACGACAATGGAGCAGGATCCATTTTTTTGACCATCACAGCCGGTTGGATATCGAACCCAGGCATGACCTTGATGTTATAGCCCAACATCGCATTCCAGTGTAAGCGCTGGTCAAACCAAAAAAGCTGGTTCTTCGCAGTATTTGGGATTCCTCCATGGTGCATGGATGCGGAGAATATTAATTTTTTATCGGTAATGCCTATGCCCAATGCTCCGGATAAGGAAAGAGAACGTTGATTGCCTCCGATGAATTCGTCGTACGTGGCGTCACCACCTGCATAGGGCAATTGAGCATCCAGAGGATTTAAAACAACGCCTTGGGTGGGTCGGAAAACATTGTTCCTTAATCCTAAACGACCACCTAAACTCGCCTTCCATCGTTTACCTAAAGGTAAATTCATGGCGTAGTTAGCATGTATATCGAGGAAAGAAAAAGCACCGTAATTGTCGGATATAACTTGGCCACCAACAAAGTGCTGCGGAACAAAGATTTTTTTGCGTTGAGTTGGGGTAAAATCATGTTGAATTCTGCTACCAGGATTGAAAAGTTCTTTCTTCTTTTTTTTCAACAAGGTTTGTCCATAAAACACCAAGGTTCGGGGTTCGTAGCCAAATCCCGACATTTGCCAACGGCCGCTCATGGAGACACTCGTTTGTTTGTTAAATGCCATTGCAGCGGGATTATACACCGAGGGGGCCAAAATAAATTGACGGAATTGAGGCAGCTGTTGCGCCTTCAGGGCAAAGACGGAGGCCAACAAGATGTTCAATAATAATAACCTCATATTTTTCGAATTATGCTCACCACGCCATTGATGGGTTCGATGCTTCCATCTGTTGCTTTTTCAATAATGTAATAATAACTGCCAACCGGCAATTTGCCTTCTTGATAGGTTCCGTCCCAAGGAGATGAGGAGTAATCACCCTCCTTTGAAGTGTAAATAAGCTCACCCCAACGATTGTACACCCTTACTTGATTTAATGGAAATTTTGCGTCGAGTCCAACGATTTCCCAAACATCGTTGTCCCCATCACCGTCAGGAGTGTAGGCCGTTGGCACCACAAGGTTACAGGCAATCAAGGTCACCGTAAACGAACTTACTGGACTTACGCAACCTCCAACGCTTTGAACGACGTAATAGGTTGCATTGCTGTCATTGCTGGGATAAAAGGCATTGCCGCTCTCTAAATATTGGGTAAGCAAGGAATCTGAATACCACGATACCACAGCGTTTGGGTTGGCGTTGCCAAGGCTTAGAAGGCTGCTCGGTTCGTTCTGACACATCGTACTTTCTCCAACCACAATCGGTACTTGAGGTACCAAGAGGCTATCCAACAACAGCGTGCCGTTCAAGGAATTCGAACACGCCATATCCGAAACGTTGCTCAGCGTGTATAATCCTGCATCATTTCCCAAATAAAGAGGATTGGAGAGCCCCTGCAGGGTATCCGTTACTCCATTGACAACGTATATCAAATTAACAGGAAATTGGGCGTTCAAGTACAATAAAACGGAATCAAAACTTTGGCTTGGACAATCGTAGGCACCTCCTGTTAAACTAATTAATGCCGGCAACGCGTGCACTTGAAGTTCAAAAGTGTCTTTGACAACGCTGCCGCACAAGGTTGTCGAGTAAACAACTTCATAGGTTCCGGGTAAGGTGCCATTGCTTGAGAGCACTCCTGTAATTGGGTCAACATTTAATCCTGGAGGTTGAGCGGAGTAGGTGCCATTGGTCGGAACTCCTGGGGATAATTGTGGATTGGTTGGAGCAAAACCGGCGCATAATTCCGATGGATAGATTAATCCCAAATCAACATTTACGGAATTAACATAGACGGTGCTTTGATGAGAGCATGATCTCAAGGTAAAAAACGAAAGATCGTCCAAGGCAAAATCGTTGCCAATGCCCGCTTGGTTCAGATTTACTAATTCGATGGTTGCTAGCGTATCATTCCCCGAATTCCAAGTAACTGAATTGGCTTGCCAAGAACACGTGACATTGCTTAAGGTATCGATGGCCAAAGGAATACCGTTGATACGAACCTGTAGCATCGCAGGATTCGCAGGATCCACCGATTGGGCATGGTATTGAAACGTATAATTTTTTTGAGGTTCAACCACTGTTTTCTGTCGCCAAACGATGCTATTACCTGATATTGCGCCATCCACCACCATCATGATGCCCACACCATTACCCAAGGTATGGTCTACACATGCAGCAAAGGTAGGTTCCCAAAAATTAGCATTCGGCGTTAATCCATAGGAGCCTTGTATACCTGAGGGATTTGAAGGAGTAAAGAGGGATAATTCAGTGTAAAAACCCGTATTGCCTGCTTCGAAATTCCCATTGGCGAGCAGGTTAAAATTCAAATCGTTGGTAGAAACCGTGTATACCGTGGTCTGGTTAGGGCTTACATGGATGGTGTCATTGCTCGTATTCAACAATCCTGGATCGGAAGGAGATGCGGTCCACAAATAGCTCGGATTTTGTTCTGAACTTACGCTTATGGCTACAGATGCATTGGAACAAATGGCCGTATCATTTGGGTTTAATTCCAAGTAATTGTTCGGGTATAATAAGAGGTTAAGCAAGGTGAAGCTTTGGTTGTTTGCATCGCTTACGGTACAGCTGTAGGTTCCGCTTTCTAGTCCTAAAAAAGTACCCAGGTTATTGCTGAGCAATCCCGAAGGACCACTTACCTGAAAACTGTACGGGGGAATTCCTCCTTTCGCATAGATGAACAACCCTCCGCTCATGCTGTCGGAACAATTGGGTCGGGTGGAAGAGGCTGAAGCAAAAAGGGCATTATCCAAAGGTAAAACCTCGATGTCGTCGATGGCAAAGTCATTGCCAACGGTAGAAAGGTTATCATCATACAAGGCAACATTTACACATGCTGCATTAGCCGTAAATTGCACGGAGTAGGGTTGCCAACCTGCTGCAGGAAGGGGGGCCAAGGTAGGTTGGGTCAATACTTGAATGTTGGAGGCATTATTGAAAGTGGTTTTGATATCCGCTTGCGTAGCAACGTTGGTAACGGTTGAAGAAATCGAATGCAACCAATAATTTAATACGTAATCGTTCCCGGGGCTTAGTCCACATACTCCGCCTCCGTTGCTTCCAGCTTGCCAAAACGGCTGATTTCCACCGACGGTTCCACCATCCACCACCAACATTTTTCCATTGCCCGAAGTGTGGTCGTTTATAGGAAGAAAAAAAGCAGTATTAATTAATTCAGGCTGATTCGTTACGCTATAGTTTCCAGGTGAAGTGGTTCCCGTATATGGTGGAGATAACAAAACATAACCATTGCCGTTCACATTGAATCCAATTCCCGGTCCTCCTAATTCGAAATCACCGTTGAACAGATGATTTTGGCCTAGTAGGTGCGAGGCACACATTGAACAAAGAAGTAAAACCCAAGTTTTCACAATTCAAAGTTAGGAGGATTCTTGAATTGGGTGCTCGGTAGAATAAAAAAACCCGCTTAGTCCATGCAAGAGCATGGAGGGTCAATGAGCAATATGCAATGCTTGAAATCCTCTACAAGCTTATCGTGCATCACATGTCCATACATAACCCCTTGGATATCCAGTTTTTTCAACGTTGCGATCATTTTTAGGGAAGGAGAAAAATAGTTGATGGCATTATCGTACAAATCCAGTGATTCAAGTTGGGTTAAATAAGCAATTTCATCGGGAATTCGTTCAATTTGATTCATGCCCAAGGATAAATGGGTAAGGTTTTCCAGTCGAAAAATCGCGTAAGGAATGGCCTTAAACTTATTATGACTCAGATCTAAACGGTTGAGCTTTTTGAGTAAAGTTATGGAGTCGCCCAACAATTCCAATTTATTTTTTGACAGGTTGAGCTGTCTCAAATTGGGTAGTTCGAAAACGATGGCTGGAATGGCATATAGTTTTTCTCGTCGCAGATCTAATGAATAAACGCTGTCTTTTACGGCATTTTCCAGTTCCGACAAACGGTAGGTGCGATCGGGTTGAGATATTCCCCAAAAACTAATTAGGCAAAAAAGTACGCCGAGCGTTTGCTTCATCTTTTGTCAGTTGTTCTTGCAATTCATGCAGGGTTTCAAATTTTTGCTCGTCTCGTAGTCGTTCGTGCAGCTCCACGTGAACCTTTGCTCCATAAATGTCCGAATTAAAATCGAAAATATGAACTTCAATGACTTCTTGCAATCCATTCAGTGTTGGGCGGGTTCCAATATTCATCATTCCCTGGTGCTTTGATTCGTCAAAAGAACAAATTACTGTATAAACACCTTTTCCTGGTATGAGCTTCGAAGGAGAATTCGGCAGTAAATTGGCCGTAGGGTATCCAAGCTTTCTGCCGTTTTTAAAACCATGTACTACGGTTCCTTCAAACGCGTAATGATATCCTAAAAGTCGATTCGCTTCCATCGGGTTACCGGCAACTAGGGCGTTCCTTATTTTTGTGGAACTCACAATAATGGAATCCACCGCCTGTGCAGGAATTTCCTCGACACCAACGCCCAAAGGGTTGAGCTCTTGCTCTAATAGCTCAATCGTTCCTTCACGCTTGTTACCAAATTTATGGTCATACCCCAAAATGATGCCCGAAATATTAATGGTTTTCACCAGATATTCGTGAATGAACTCCCGAGCGCTTAATTGAGAGAATTGTTGCGTAAACGGCAGCACGAGCAAATAATCTAAATCCGTGGTTTCTAGCAGTTTTACTTTTTCCTCGAGAAGACTTAACAGCGAAATATTTCCCAGGCCTAATGCCTCTCTTGGGTGCGGATCAAAGGTGATTAACATGCTTTCAACACCTTGTTCCTTAGCACTTTCTACTAGTCGCTGGATGACTTGTTTATGACCGGAATGTACGCCATCGTAGGTGCCTATGGTTACCAAAGGTTTGGTGCTTGGTTTGAATTGCTCTAAATCGTAGATTACCCTTAACATTCGGGCGCAAAGGTACAGAATACTCTGAATCCTTGATTTGAAACATTTGAACTACTTTTGAGGAAATTTACATCCATGAAAAAGAAGTTTTTGGGGCTGATTTGTGCAGTTTGTTGTTTTTTAAGCCCCCTTCGGGCGGATGAAGGCATGCTTATTCCTTTGGTAATTAAGGCTTTTGAATCCGACATGCAGGCAAGAGGGATGAAACTCACCGCAGAACAAATTTACAGCGTTAACCAGGCCAGTTTGAAAGATGCCATTCTGCAGTTCGGAGGGGGGTGCACCGCTGAATTGGTTTCCAGTCAAGGCTTGCTGCTAACGAATCACCATTGCGGTTATTCGCAAATACAATCGCATTCAAGTCTTGAACATGATTATTTGAAGAACGGATTCTGGGCGAAAGACAAAAAGGATGAATTGGCGAATCCAGGTTTAACGGCCATGCGCATTGTACGCATTGAGGACGTTACATCTTTAGTCTTAACCAATGCCTCTGGAAAAAACGATCAAGCCATCATCAATCAAAACATCGCTAATCTGGTAAAAAAAGCCGTTGAGGGAACCCATTTCGAGGCGGAAGTGAAAGCATTTGACTATGGAAACGCTTATTACCTTATGGTGAAGGAAGTATTCAAAGACATTCGTTTCGTAGGAACACCGCCAAATTCGATTGGAAAATTTGGTGGGGATACAGACAACTGGGTTTGGCCAAGACACACCGGCGATTTTTCCGTGTTTCGCATTTACGTAGGAAAAGATAACAAACCAGCCCCATATGCTGCAGATAATATCCCTTATACACCGATTCAATACTTAAATATTTCGTTCAAAGACCGCAAAGAAGGAGATTTTACTATGGTATATGGCTTTCCGGGCGTTACGGAGCAGCACGTAGTTTCTGAATACCTTAAGTTCATTGTTGAAAGAGAACGTCCTGCGCGTATTGCTATGCGAGATGAAAGCTTGGAGGCGATAGGCAAAGGCATGAAATCTTCCGACCTCATTCGCATTCAATATTCCGCAAAACAAGCCTCCATTGCCAATGCGTGGAAAAAGTGGATTGGGCAGGTAGAAGGGCTTAAAAATTTGGACGGCGTTACGGTTAAACAAAAATATGAGGCAGCCTACAAAGCAGAGGCAGGAACCAAACCAGAATGGAAAAAGTATGCCGACGCTTTAGACTCTTTGAATCATTGGGTGAAAATAAATGCCATGAAGGAGTTTCGGTATTCTATGGGAGTGGAGTATTTCGCCGTTGGGCCTGAATTTTTCAAGTTAATCAAGTCCTCAAACGATTTGTTCAATGCGAACAAAGTGCTGACTCCTGAGCAGATAGAAGCAGAGAAAAATAAACTATTGGCCAGTGCTCGGTATTTCTTTAAAAACTATAACCCTGACGTGGATAAAGCCATTTTTAGCGCCTTAACCGAACGGTATCAAAAGGAGGAAGCCACTTACAACAAAAACTGGAACTTGGTTAAGGTTGCTGAGTTGACTAAGAACATTTACACCTCTTCGATTTACACTGATTCATCACGTTTCTACAAGTTCGTTCGTTCCTTTTCTCAAAAATCGTTGAAAAAATTAGCGAAGGACCCTGGTTATGCGATGTATCAAACCTATTATCCCTGCTTCGTAGATGAGGTAATACCAGCCTACAAAAAATATCAGTCCAAAATATCCAGTTTAATGCAAATCTATGTTGAAGGTAAATACGTAATGTTTCCGAAGGATAAACACTGGCCCGATGCCAATTCAACCTTAAGAATTACCTACGGTCAATTAGAAGGGTCTTCCCCAGTGGATGGGATGGCGTATACCGAACACACAACGCTGGATGGTATCCTTGCAAAAAACGCTACGGGCAACCCGGATTTTGAGCTTTTACCGCGTATGGTAGAATTGGCTCAGGCAAGAAACTATGGTGCTTACGGACAAGACGGTGAATTATGGGTATGTTTTACCGGGTCCAATCATACTACTGGGGGCAACTCAGGATCGCCGGTATTGGATGAAAATGGCCACCTGATGGGCTTGAATTTTGACCGTTCTTGGGAAAGCACCATGAGCGATTACCTGTTCGACCCTGACCGTTGTAGGAACATTGTGGTGGATATTCGCTACGTGTTGTGGGTTATGGATATTTACTCCGGCGCAAAGCATTTGGTCGATGAAATGAACTTAATCAAAACACCTTCAGGTAGGTAGTAAAAACGCATGAAGGTAAAGCTACTGCTCATAGGTAAGACGACAGATCCTCAATGGTTGGCCCTCGAAAAAAATTACGAAGCACGATTGGATCATTACGTAAAATTTCAGCGAGTTGAATGCCCTGCAATTAAAAAATTCGGGCAGTTACCCCAAGAAACGTTGAAAGAAAAAGAAGGAGAACTCTTGTTAAGTTGCATTGATAAGGACGACTTCCTAGTATTGATGGATGAAAACGGATGGGTTAGAAGCTCCGTGGAGTTTTCTCATTTTATTCAGGAAAAGCAACTCGTTTCCACGAAAACCATGGTTTTTTGTATTGGAGGGGCCTATGGATTTTCAGCACCGGTTTACCGAAGAGCTAATGTCCAACTTTCACTTTCAAAAATGACTTTTTCGCATCAGATGGTGCGCACGATTTTTTTGGAACAGCTGTACCGCGCCTACACGATAATCAAAGGGGAAAAATACCACCACCTGTAGTCTTTTCGTACCTTTGAATAGTCAAATGGATAATTCTGCGTTTTTAACGGGTTATGAATTCTTAATCGTTATACCGTATTTAATATTGGTGTTGTTCTGCCTCCGGTTGGTAAAGCAAAGGCATAGTGATGAATCCCTTAACCGTTATTTCTATCCTGGTTTCTTTTTTAAGTTAAGTTTTGCGGTATTATTTGCAGTGCTCTACTTATTTTTTCTTGGCGGCGGTGATATTAACGCCTATTGGGATGGAGCTTCAAGCCTAGCAGATCTTTTTTACACGAATCCTGAAGGGTATGTTCAGGAACTTTGGCAAACCCACCGAGAATATGGAATTAACTACCATTTTAACTCGGATACAGGTTATCCACCAGGCTGGATTTGGCGTGAAGAAGAAGCTTGGACTGCAGCAAAGATCATCTCGATATTTTCCATCCTCACGTTTAAGAGTTTTTGGGCAACCACCTTACTCATTTCATGTGCAACATTTGTGGTTTCATGGGCTTTGGCCGTACAATTGGTGCGGCATGAGAATATGCACATGGTAGCATGTGTAATCGCTTTTTTATTTATTCCTTCCGTTGCTTTTTGGTGTTCAGGTATTAGCAAGGATAGTTTAACCTATTTCCTAACCTTGTTGTTTATTTATCAAGCATTTTTGTGGATTAAATGGGGGGGCGGAAAGCGTATCCTACGTGGATTTGGCTTAATTTTTATCTTAGTTTTGTTATACAATTTAAGGCACTTCCTAGCCTTTGCGATTTTTGTGCCTTTCGTTCTTGCAGTTCTTTCCCGATATGCCTCAAGGTTCTCGGGGAGACCCCTTCTTCTATGGGTATACAGGTTTTTTCTCTACGCCATTTTTATAGGCTCAGTTTATGTGGTTATTTCCTCCGATCAAACCCAAGACTTAATTAACGAGGCTAATATCACTAAACAAGACTTCTCAAACAATCCAATTTATACCGGGGCAAAATATGAAATGCCTACCAATGTTAGTTCTCCGATTCAACTCTTAGGTTTGTTTCCGCGGTCGTTTTTAATAGCGATGTTTCGCCCGACCTTTTTGGATCCTGTGGGACCGAGTTTCGTAATAAATCAATTGGAAAGCCTTTTGCTTATTTTCCTTACGCTGAGGTTCTTGTTTAGCCCGTGGGTCTTAAGGTCCATATCTAGCATTATTCGAAATGAGTTTTTGCTCTTTTCAATCATTTTTATTTTTTTTGTCGGTTTCATGTCCGGCTATACTTCCATTCTCTTCGGGGTATTGGTAAGGATAAGGGCCATCGCATTACCCTTTTTAGTCCTCGTGTTATTTCAAAAATTCAAACCTCAAGATACGACCCCTTAAACATGTGTGGAATTGCAGGAATTGTAGATTATTCAGGGGTTTCAAATAACCTTATGTTGGAAAAAATGAGGGATTCCTTGATCCACCGAGGACCCGATACTGGGGGGCATTGCTCATGGGACGATAACGGATTTACAGGCCTGGCACATAGACGCTTGGCGATATTAGATACGTCAGATTTGGGAAATCAACCCATGCATTTCCAGCACCTTTCATTAGTCTTCAACGGAGAAATATATAACTTCCGTGCTGTTAAAAGTGAACTTGTATCGCTTGGACATATTTTTGAAACCACTTCAGATACAGAGGTGGTACTGCACGCTTTTTATGAATGGGGGGTAGAAGCCGTTCACAAGTTTAAAGGAATGTTTGCTATCGCGCTTCTAAACCATGAATCGCAGCAGCTTTTTCTTTTCCGAGATCGATTTGGCGTTAAGCCGCTCTATTATTTTTTAAACGATAAAACCTTTCTTTTTGCAAGCGAGTTGAAAGCTTTTTATGCTCATTCAGCCTTTGAGAAAACAATAAACCATGAAGCCTTAGCGCTTTTCCTTTTGTACGGCAATGTTCCTGCCCCTTCCGCCATTTTTGAGCATACATTTAAGCTTTCGCCGGGTACTTACCTGCAAATGGACCTGCGCAATTTAACCTTCATGCTGCAAAACTATTGGCACCCCGCTTCAAGTTCATCTGCCCTTATGGATGAGATGCATTTTGAATCTGCCAAAGAGGTGGTGAAACCTCTTCTCGTGGACTCGGTAATGCAACGCACCGTTTCGGACGTTCCCATCGGTTTATTTCTCTCCGGGGGTTATGACTCAGCGACCGTTGCTGGAATACTTACCGCAGAAATTGGTGCTTTGAAAACCTTTACGGTTTCCGTTCCAGATGCGGGTTTAAATGAGGGGCCGAAAGCACAAGCGATTGCCTCGTATTTGGGAACCCAACACACCCAGATTGATTGCTCCCTGGATGAAGCAAAGCGAGTCATTGCTCAACTTCCTCTCATTTATGACGAACCTTTCGCCGACAGCAGCGCTATTCCAACCTACCTTGTTTCCCAAGAAGCCGTCAAATCGGTAAAAGTTGCGCTTAGCGCTGATGGTGGAGATGAGTTGTTTGGAGGCTACAACCGGTATCGGTATTATTATAAGATTCCTCGTTGGGTCAGGTATGTCCCCACTGCTGCAGGTCCGCTCATCGATCGATCCATACAAGCGTTGAAATGGCAAGGTCTTAAAGCCCAAAGAATGGCTAAATTCGCTCACCTATTTGGTGATTTTTCGTTGGAATCCTACCTGAATGCAATGACTCAGACCATGCGAGTTGAACAACTTCGTGCATATTTAAAGGAGCCTAAAATTCCCAACGCTCTTCCATTTTTTGAAAGCAATGGCCCCATTAGCACGCTCATGTTGAACGACACCCTGAATTACCTTCCTAATGATATTTTGCATAAAGTGGATCGTGCAACCATGGCTGTAGGACTTGAGGGACGAGAACCCTTGTTAGACCATGATCTTTATCGAGCCATGTCTCAGTTGCCTGATGCCTTTAAATGCAGTTCTTCTGACACTAAAATGCTCCTCAAGAGCATTGCTCATGACTACGTTCCAAAAAGCATTCTTGACGGTCCCAAAAAAGGCTTTGCAATTCCCATTAATCATTGGTTGAGGAATAGCCTATCGGAAGAACTCCGTTTCTTTGCCTCAACAGAATTTTTGACTAGTCAAGGAGTATTTCAGGCTGAGGCGATTCAACGAGAAGTGGAGTTTTTTCTCAAAGGTAACGATGTTAAGGCACTTTTCATTTGGTATTTTTACAGTTTTCAATCCTGGTATCAACAATGGATGCGCTGAGCCATATTACCATCGAAAAACACCTTCTGTCCTTCAGTTTTCCAGCGGGTACAAGCCGAGGGATTATGATGGAAAAAAAATTATGGATTGTTCGATACAACCGAGGGGGCAGAACTGGATTAGGGGAATGCAGCATCATCGAAGGACTGAGTCCAGATTATGTCGATGAAATTTCCTATGAAAATCAACTTAATGAATATGCGAGGCTGATTCAGCTTAAATCAGAAAGCCCCGAAACTACGCTTCATGCCCTGACGGATTGGTTTCCTGATCTCTGTGAGCAACCCTCCATCCGTTGTGGATTTGAAATGGCTCTTCTCGATTGGTTATGTCCAGTGGACGAGGTAGTTTTTGATAATGCATTTGCTCGAGGTGCTGCTTCCATACCTATCAATGGTTTGATTTGGATGGGCGAAGTTTCGTGGATGGAACAACAGGTCAAACAGAAAATTGCAGCGGGTTTTAGAGTGCTTAAATTCAAAATCGCTGCCTTGGATTGGGATCAAGAGTGGGATTTTTTACAATATATTAGGAGCCGTTATTCCGAAAAAGAACTCGTTATAAGGGTAGATGCCAATGGAGGTTTCAAAGTAGAGGAGGTAATTTCACGTCTCAAGCAGTTGAGTTCCTTAAACATCCATTCCATTGAACAACCCGTTGCTCCCAAGAATGTTGAGTTATTACACGAACTCTCTAAGCTGAACTTGGTTCCGATAGCCTTAGATGAATCCTTGATTTCCTGTTACACTTTGGAATCTAAACGGCGATTGTTAACCCATATAAAACCCCAATTTATTGTTCTTAAACCAAGCTTGCACGGCGGATTCTCAGGAGTTCAAGAATGGATAGCTTTAGCAAACGAACTAGAAATTGGTTGGTGGATTACTTCCGCTTTGGAGTCCAATCTTGGGTTGCGTGCCATCGCTCAATTTACGGCTAACTATGATATTTCGGTCGCCCAGGGCTTAGGTACTGGAGGATTATACACCACGAATTTTCCCACGAAACTTCAATTAAAGGGACCAAAATTATTCCATTATTTGCCCGAACATGGGGAGATTTCATCACAAGTTGAGTAAACATAGTCGTGTAACAACCACTGAGCTGCCAAGGCTAATTGCGAGTAGTTTTGTGAATTATTTCCAAAACTTGCGGCAGTCGTAATCCACATGTTTTGGATCAGATCCATAACCGATGCTTTTGGATTTATTTTTCGAACAACAGCTGCCACGTTACCAGCCCCTGCATGGTATACATGCATGACCAATAAACGGAACCCTAGTTCATTCTCGTCGTAACGGATGCCCGTTTCGTTTAAAATTTTACGAGCCGAGGGAATGCATGATTGCTTTAACAATTGTGATGCGGCGTATGCGCTTTTGGTAAAATTTGCCCGTTCATCGATCGTTGCGCTTACCTTGAGACCATAGCGCTTCGCAACTTCAGGCATTAGTTGAAATGCTCCATACGCTCCACTGACGGATTTTTTCAGTTGGGCTGGACTCTCTATCAATAAGATCGCTTGCGCATACCAGGGGTCCACGGTATTTTCTTCAAAGGCTTTTATTCCGTTGCCTAGTGTCGGAAAAACTTCGTGGAATCTGTAAAAATCTCGCTTGCCCGTAGTTACAAAAAGCGCCTCAGAGGAGTCAATGCCGAAACGTTCTTTCAACGTCAATTTATAAACAGATTTTTCCGCTTCAGTTTTTTTAATCCATTCAGAATATGAGAGGGTTTCTAAGATTTCACGAGTTCTTGCCACGTTGATAATGCAAGAGTCTGGAGACAAAAGCATAATTTTTCGCCAAAACTGAGGTTGTGGTAGGCTAACCCATCGTTCTTGAAAAAGGGCATCCGAATGCATTACCCGGGTTAATTGATTTTTGGTTTTAACTTCCAATTGTTCTTTTTCCCACGTTTGAGTGAAAGGTGAAAAGGGGAGCAATAAAAGCGATCCAAGTCCAATTAAGCCTCTTTTTTTCATGGTTTCGAAATTACCTTTTTTTTCGAGTATAATGCCATGATCATTGATCAGTTACGAACAAAACATTTTTAGTTGCTACCTTTGCTCCGCATGTGGTTCTATCGAATTTTAGGCTTTCCTTTGATTTTAATGGTAAGATTTTACCAATGGGTCATTTCGCCGATGTTTCCGCCGTCTTGCCGATATACTCCAACGTGTTCCGCTTATATGGTTGAGGCTATTAAAGTTTGGGGGCCGTTTAAAGGGGTTTATTTAGGCACTATGCGAATCGCTCGTTGTCATCCAAAGGGAGGATTCGGGGATGATCCCGTTCCGCAGAAAAATCCTGCTCCTTCAAATACCAACCACGATTCTTCAAAAGACTGCGATACGTTTGAAGGTTAAGGTACCGAGATTGCAAGTCTGCTATACGCACGGTGTTTACAATCCCTCGAGAATATTCAAACACAGCTTCGGGGTGAGGTTGTTGAAGAATCTTGCGATCTGATCCCAAATTTTCCAACCAGATTAACCAGCGTTTTAGTACGTTAATCCCTTCGCTTTGGACAATACCAAAATCCTGCGATGTGATTGATCGTATTACATGTATTTTTTGTTTGGCACGGGTCAATAAAACATTCAAGCGTTTTTCACCTCCTTGGTGGGTTAAAGGGCCTAGGCGTAAATCCAACTTGTTCTCAAGGTTTTTTCCAAAACCTAGTGTAAGAATTAATTCATCGCACTCGTCGCCTTGCACTTGTTCCAAGGTTTTTAAAAATAGCCTTCCTTGATCGAGGGATTCCCAAATCAAGGGATTGTTATCGTTACGAATGATACGAACTAAAGCCTCCATTTGTCGATCGGAAAAGGTTACGATCCCAATCCTTCCTTGCGTGGAGGATATGCGATTTTTAAGAATTGCAAGACAAGTCATTAATTCTTGTTCATTAACTCCTTCTCTGTAAATACCATGGTTGAGAAGATGGTCTTCTATGGCTTTGTACGGAGGATAACATGGCGCAACTATCAGTTCGTTGGAGTAAAAATGGGCGTTGGAAAATTCAATCAAATCAGGATGTTTACTACGGTAATGGTAGCTTAGCCTGAAAGTAGGTAAGTGATAGGCTGCATGTTCTAATAAACTCATCCGTTCAGAAGCTCCACCGGTAAAATAGGCAGAAGGAGCCATTTGCATGAGATCTCCGGCGACTACAATGCGCTCGGAACGGTATAAAGCACCTAGGCAATGCGCTAAGGGCATCTGGCTAGCCTCATCAATTAAAGCCACATCAAAAATCTTGCGTTTCAATTCGAAATCGTACGACAAAAGCAACGGACTCGTAAACCATAGAGGCTTGATAACCTCAATCCATTCAGCGGCACCACTCGACAGGACTTCCCGGACCGTTGGGAAACCCCTTTTTCGTGCAAACCATTTCACCAATTGCTTCTTCCCTTCCTTTAATCGAACTTTCCTGCATAACTCTTCTTCTGTCAATCGTTTATTTGGACAAGCCAGTAATTCATGAAATTGATTAAACCGCACCTTTCGCTTGGCCAAGAGGTTATTGGAAAGGATGAAACAGTCCTTTTCATTCTGCTCTGCTAGAAAATCTAAATGCGATTCCCCCTGTTCAAAAAACGATTTCATGCTGGGGTATTGGGCGATAAAACGACCCCACTCCGTCCTTATGACCTTATTGGCAACCAGTTCTGGATTACTCCATCGCTTAAGCGCGAGTTTTGTTCCTTGACTTAAGCTATCCCACACGTGGAGCCAAGAGGTGTAAGGGGTTGTTGGGACTAGTAATCCGTCTATGACATGCAGTACATTGATTCGTTCCAAAACGTGAAAATACTTGTTCAAGGAAACGAGCGTTCGATTAATGCGAAAGTAATCGTCACGATACCTCAATACTTGCTCTGGAGTAAGGGATTGAAAAACATGGAATAGGGGGCTTTTTTCAAGTTCAGAGAAGGTGCTGAAGGCGGCAAAGTCGGATTCGGGTTGTTCAAAGCCTAAGGCTAACAGTTTTTCTTGAAGAATGTTTTCAGCCTTTGTTAAGCTATGGTATTGAAGCGTTGCTTGTGCTAATGCGCGCCAATCCACTTCCTTAACCCTCAGCCAATTTTCTTGTTGCCTCCTAATGCTTCGCTTTTTCCAAAGGGAGGTACTTTCCCATAATGCCAATAATGCATGTAACTCCACTTCTGTGGGGATTTTTTTCCATGCGGCTAAGGATTCCTTACTGTGGGTTTTCTTTAACCGAATCAATTCGTACTCTTTTTTCAGCTTGAAAATCCCGTTTTTGCGCTTAAGTAGCGGCTTAAACTTCAGATAATTGGCCCCGGAAAATAAATGTGCCGATTGACACAATTTATGCTGGGTCGATATTTCTTCTATCGTGCAGGCGCTTAATCCCAAAGCCATAATATCGTCACGCGTTTGTTGCATTTGCAGCATCAAAGACTCATAGTCCGCCTGTAATTTTAGACCGGGAGCAAGATGCCTTAAATAATCCAGCACTTCTCGTGGAATTTTATCCAGCAATTCTCTATCCCTTTTCCAATCGCTGTAGGAGGGTAAACCCGGTTCAAACATGGTGCGCTCCAAAGGGTTATATCCCGTTTCAAATAAAAATTCTTTGGGACTTAAATTTCCAATTAATCCCTTTTCATGATAGCGTTTCAGGTCGTTGTCGAATTGCTGAATTTCTTGCATCGCATTCAGAGCTCCTATTTCGATGGAAGTTCGTTCTAAAAGTTCCCAACTGCGTTGCAGCGATAATAACCAGTATTTAGCGCTGTTTTCGCCATTTCGGATATATACCAAATCCTCGAGGCCACGGTTTTTAAGACGATCTTGCAGAACTTCCAAAGCTTCTTTCTTGGTTGACATAACCACGGTTCGTTGATCATTCTGGAGCAATAAGCCCAATATATTCGAAAGCACTTGTGATTTACCCGTTCCTGGGGGCCCTTGGATCACTAATGAATTGCGCTCCGCAGCAAGTACAGCTTCGTATTGTGATTGATCCGAGGGGAACAATAAAGGGATAATTTCTTCAGTGTTTATGGAAGGACTACGCTGGCTTCCATCCAAGAAATAATCGAGCTCTTGTAAATCATCCTTTGCCTTCAACTCAACCGCCTCACGAAGTATGGAATAACGAAACGGGTGAAAAAAACCGATGTATCTTTCGTGTTCGTTCACCTCGTAACCCAGGGTTTTTAGTTGATTTAATATGATTTCCTTTTCAGTAATTTCCGTGATTTGAGAGCTCGCGAGCAAATTTGCTACCCACGGATTTAGCAACCATTCGTCCTCGGAGACCTTCCATTGAACGGTATTTTGCACTCCATTGATTTGCGGTTGAACAGCATAAATGAAAAGGGGAGTACAATAATCATCTTTTGCTCGAATCCAGCCCTCTGCAACACTAAGGGAAGCATAACCTTGATGATATTCTTTGGCTTTTGCCTGTTTAATTAGCTTGTTGAGTGCCCCATTTAATTCAAGTATTCCATCCTCGAATGGAATGGATTCCTGGGGATTAAATTGTACCAATAAATCATTGGATTTGAAAACAGAAAGTTCCCTTTCAAGCAGGTTGAGTTCCTCTAAAATCAATGGGACAGCATCGTTCACGGCCCTAATTTAAAGCAATTTAATTTTAGCGACAATTTAATGTACCTTTGAGGGATAAATCGGTTCTATGAAAACTAAGCTACTCTTCCTATTCTCTATAGCTTCATTAAGTTTCGAATCGCAAATCACCTTAACGGTGAATGATTACGGAACGGCGGGCGATACGGTCCGGATTTCGCAAACCCAAGCAGGTAACTTGGATTTTACCTCAACCGGTGCGAATTACACCTGGGACTACAGTTCTTTGGTCGCTACCAGCCAATACCTGAAGGAATTCAAGCCCATTGGTTTTGCTTCTTTTTTGGTTTTTGGAGCCTATGGCCCAATTGCCGCGAGCAATTACCAAGCATCCTATTTTAACCCTACCAATGACCTGCCCTTGGATCAATTATCCCAATTCCTTCCCGTGGAACTCAGCGATTTGAACCAATATTCGAAGCGCACAGCAGATTCGATTACTTCACTCGGGTATTCAATAGCCGTGAACGGTCAGGGAGTTCCGTTTAAATCAGACACCATAGAAACCCGTTACAAACTCCCCTTAAATTACAATGATTCCCACTACTCAAGAGGCTACACGTACATCGACCTTAATCCAGTAATCGATTTTAAGATCAAACAATACCGTCAGCGCACCACCCTCGTGGATGGATGGGGAACCATTATTACTCCGAAAGGCACCTTTCCTGTGCTAAGAATCCGTCATGACATCAATGAAATTGATTCCGTTTATCAAACCTTTTTTGGAGCAGGACAATGGTTTGGCACCCCTCCTATTCAACGGGTAGAATATGAGTGGTTTACTAACGGAGAAGATGAATGGATACTGAAAGCTACCGAGACTAACGGGAACATCAATTTAGTAGAGTACCAAGAAGATTATTTAGGACTTGATGCTTCGATCGATGAGTTTACCATGGACGTTCAGGTAGGTCCAAACCCAAGCTCCGGAGAAGTGGAAATTCAATCAAATACGCCAATGATTTCCGTTGAGGTCATGGACGCTATGGGAAGACAAGTGATGAATTTACAAGGATTGAATACGAATGCATTCAACATTAATTTAGAACACCTAAGCCAAGGTGTTTACCGCGTCGTGCTCCACAGCAACCAATCCTCCAGAGAATTTCCGATAGTGAAATTCTAATTGTACCTTTGACTCGGCAAATCGGCCTATCGCTGTCCCGTTTACGGGAGGGAGGAAAGTCCGGGCAGCACAGAGCATCGTACTTCCTAACGGGAAGGGTTCGCGCAAGCGAATACAGAAAGTGCCGCAGAAAATAAACTACCTCAACATGCTTGCATCGTTGGGGAAAAGGTGAAAAGGCGAGGTAAGAGCTCACCGCTTCAACAGCGATGTTGTTGGCAGGGTAAACCTTACGAGCTGAAAGACCATGTATACCGGAGTATGTCCTGGACATTAAGGGTTGCTCGCCCGATTCCGGAGGGTAGGTCGATCGACGCTGGCGGTGACGTCAGTGCTAGATAAATGATAGGCAGTTGCGTCACGTGTGACAATACGAACAGAACCCGGCTTATGATTTGCCTTTTTTTTAACATTACAATGACTGCGTTAACCCACATAAAATCGTCGCTACATGCTGCAGGAAATCCGTTGAGAGCAACACAAATGGAGAATTATTTAAGAAACCAATTCGCTTTTTATGGGGTGATGAGTATTCCTCGAAAAGAAATTCTGGGGACTTTAAAAAAGGACTGGCTTGATATTTTATCGGAGGAGGATAAGCGGTCCCTGATTCGTTTGCTTTGGGAAGAGGAACAACGAGAAAGTCAATTGCTGGCACTGGAGTGGATGATGAAATGGAATGTAAAAGCTCTAATGCTCGAGGATATTCATTTTTTTGAATGGTTAATTACACACAAATCTTGGTGGGATACGGTTGATGGAATAGCCCCCAATCTGATCGGAAAGTATGCAAAGCGTTTTCCCGAAAAAATGAAGGAGGTATTGAACGTGTGGGAGAACCATCCCTCATTTTGGATTCGACGGTCGTGCCTTATTTTTCAGTTGCGCTACCGTCAAGATACGGATAAAGCTTTGTTACAGCGATTCATACATTCCTTCAAATCAGACAAGGAATTTTTCATCCAGAAAGCTATCGGTTGGAGTTTGCGCGAAGTGTCAAAATGGAACCCCATTTGGGTGAGAGAGGTGGTGGAAGCGGAGGAACTTAAAGGTTTAGCCCGAAGAGAAGCAATGAAATATGTCGGTTAGCTTTAGTTTGCGTATTTTTGAGGCATGAACTGCAGATTACTGTTGCTGTTTTTTCTTTCGTTGACCATTTCAAGTTTTAGTCAACTCAAACCTGAAAACGGTTTGGCTCCTTCCCTTTTGGATAAAATAGCCATCACCAATATTGATGTCTACATTACTCCGGAAAATAAAATAGAGAATGCAACAATGCTCATCGAAGATGGAAAAATACAGAAGATTGGAAAACTGGTGATTATCCCCGATGGGTATGTCCAATTTGACCGCGAAGGAATGACGGCGGTTCCGGCCTTTGTTGAACTTATTTCAGATGCGGGAGTGAGTAAAGCAAAGTCGAATTATTCCGGTGATTATCCTCAACTTGAGTCGAGCAAAAAGGGCGATTATTACTGGAATGAAGCAATTCACCCCGAATTGGATGGATTTTTCGGCTTGAATTACCAAGATGCATTTTTTGAAGAACTTCTGAAAAACGGTTTTGGTTTCGTTGCGCCTCATCAAATGGATGGCATCGTACGGGGAACTGCTCCTTTATTGGCCCTAGGGGTAGATACCGATCAAAAAACCATGGTTTCCTTGCGCCAATCAATGCATTACTCTTTTCAAAAAGGCGTCACACAACAAACGTATCCTTCCTCTTTAATGGGTTCGATTGCCCTTTTAAGGCAAGCTTTTTATGATCTAAAATACCTGGAAGATTACCCAAAGGAATCGATCGGAAAAATGAGTTTATTGCCATGGTTGCAATACCGAAATTTACCTTCTATTTTCCATGTTAATGACAAATGGGATATCCTCAGGGCAGCCAAAATTTCGGAGGAATTTAAAGTGCCTTTCATCTATGCAACGAAGGGTGATGAATATGCTATTGCGGAGGAACTGAAAAGCAAAAATGTGCGCTTAATTGTGCCTTTGGCCCTTCCCAAACCCTACGAGGTTTCGGATCCCTATATCGCGAGATCGTTGGAATTAAGCGATTTAAAGCATTGGGAATGTGCGCCCTATAATTACACTATTCTGAACAAACAAGGTTTAAAAGTCGCATTAACTTCGCGGGGAATTCCCAGCGGGGAATTTTGGAAAAACATTCATAAATTGATTCAATTAGGCGCTAAACCAGAACAAGTATTAGCTTCCTTGACGACCATTCCTGCAGAATATCTAGAAATTGATTCGTTGTTGGGTACCTTGGAAAAAGGTAAATATGCTAGTTTTGGAATTTATTCCAAAGATCCATTTTTATACGAAGCAACGCTTCATGAGGCTTGGAACCTAGGGCAACAAAAGGTGTTTTCGCCTTTTATCCCTTCGGTTTTGGGGAGATATAGCCTGAATTTGAAGAATAAAAAATTGGAAATGAAGGTCGAAGGAAATCCACAAAAACCCTCCGTCAATGTGGTAGAATTAACCAATATTTGGGACTCGAAATTAAGAATTTACAAAAAAGACTCTATCCAAACTTCGGTCAAATGTAAAATAAGTAACCAGGATATAAGCCTTGAGTTTAATTTTGTGGAATCCAATGAATCCAAGCCCTACCTTCTTACAGGAAAAATTCTCGGCAATGGAAGCATTTGGGAAGGCGACGTGCTTTACCCTGACGGTAGCTGGGGACAGTGGTCTGTAATCCGTAGGAATAAGTTCAGGGATACCACCCAGAAGGTTCAATCCTTGCCTTCTACACTACCCAATATATGGTTTCCTAATATGGCCTATGGCAACGAACATCCTTTAAAGCCAGCTTCGGTTGTTTTCGAAAATGTGAACATTTGGACCAATGAAGCGGAAGGAAATATTGACCGAGGGTTCGTGGTGGTTGAGGGAGGTAAAATTACCTTCGTAGGTAAAAATAAACCCTATTTTCCTCCAGGGGCTCAAGTTATTGACGGTAGTTCAATGCACCTTACCTCGGGTATTATCGATGAGCACTCTCATATTGCTATTTCTCGAGGGGTCAACGAAGGCGGTCAATCGGTGAGCGCTGAAGTCAGTATCGGTGATGTCGTTTATCCGGAAGATATTTCCATTTACCGTCAACTTGCCGGAGGAGTTACGGCGGCTCAATTGCTTCATGGTTCAGCCAATGCCATAGGTGGGCAATCCGCGTTGATTAAACTCAAATGGGGAGCAATGCCTGAAACAATGAAAATAGAGAATGCTCCTGGATTCATCAAATGCGCATTAGGAGAAAATGTCAAACAATCCAATTGGGGCGATAGAAATGTCGTTAGATTTCCACAAACCAGAATGGGAGTTGAACAAGTCTTTTATGATGCATTTTATCGGGCCAAGAAGTACCGCAGTTCGTGGGACGAATTTCTAAAAAATAAGGCCTCCGATCCTGCATTAAAACCTCCACGGAAGGATTTAGAATTGGAAGTTTTACTCGAAATTCTCGATGGCAAGCGTTTTATCACGTGCCATTCCTACGTTCAAAGCGAAGTGAATATGCTCATGAAGGTTGCTGATTCCATGGGTTTCAAAGTGAATACCTTCACACATATTTTAGAAGGCTACAAGGTGGCTGATAAAATGAAACAACACGGAGTGGGAGGTTCAACTTTCGCCGATTGGTGGGCTTATAAGTTTGAAGTTAACGAAGCAATTCCATACAATGCAGCATTAATGCATCAACAGGGTTTAGTTGTGGCTATAAATTCAGACGATGCAGAAATGGGACGAAGACTTAACCAAGAAGCCGCTAAAACCGTGAAATATGGTGGGCTTTCGGAAGTAGAAGCTTGGAAAACCGTAACCTTGAACCCTGCAAAATTGCTGCACCTCGATCACCGAATGGGAAGCATCGCTGTCGGAAAGGATGCGGATTTGGTCCTCTGGAACGACCATCCACTTTCAATTAATGCGCGGGTAAAATTAACCATGATTGAAGGAGTGATTTATTTCGATGAAGTCAAGGATTTGGAGCTGCAATCGCGCAACAAAATGGAAAAAATGAGGATTATTGCTTTGATGAATTCGAAGTCGTCTACCTCTCCTGTGAAGCAGCCTTTTTTTAAGAAAAGTAAAAGGTTCTACCATTGTGATACTATGGGAGAAGAAGGTACAACCCAAGAAAATTTGCACTAATGGTAAAAGTCATCCCAGCCTTTTTGTGCATCCTTGCATGGAATTATTCGACAGCACAGCGTATACTGATCGCAAATGGCCATTTACACCCTGTGGTAGGCCAAGAAATTGTTGCCAGCCTTGTGGAGGTGGAAAATGGTAGAATCATTGGTATAAAAAACGCAATTTCCAGTACCTATAACCCTCAGGATTGGGATACCGTTATTGATGCTACAGATGCCCATGTTTATCCTGGTTTTGTGGCTGCCAACAGCACCCTTGGTTTGACAGAAATAGAGGCAGTAAGAGCTTCCAATGATTATTACGAGATTGGTTCTTTTAATCCACACATACGTTCTCAAATTGCTTTCAATGTTGAATCCAAAGTACTTGCCACCGTTAGATCCAATGGGGTGCTTTTGGTGCAGGCAACTCCCCGGGGAGGTATCGTATCTGGCACTTCGTCAATCATGGCTTCCGCGGGTTGGAATTGGGAAGATGCAACCGTTCTAGCAGACGATGGTATTCATGTCAATTGGCCCATGCCTTGGGAAGGGGGAGGATGGTGGGCCGAACCTGCCGACAAAACCATCAATTCAAAATACCTCGAGGCGGTAAAAGATTTGGAGCGGTTCCTACAACAAGCTAAGGTGTATTCTGAATCAAATAATCCAACGTTTGATGCTCGATTTCAAGCCCTTGAGGGGTGTTTTAAGGGTAAAAAACGAATTTATTTTCATGCGGAGGAATTGAGGCAACTTGCGGATGTTTTAGAAATAATCGACCGTTACAAGTTTAATTATCCCGTTATCGTTGGCGGGTCAGACGCATATCTGTTAGGGCAGCGCCTCGTTGATTCAAAGATTCCGATTATGCTAAGTCGACTGCATCGATTGCCAGATAATGAGGAAGATCCGGTAGATTTACCGTACAAACTTCCTTATTTACTATACAAAATGGGGGTAACTTTCTCCCTTCAAAATTCAGGAGGTATGGAGGCCATGAACGCTCGGAATTTACCCTTTTTAGCGGGAACTGCTGAAGCCTATGGACTGCCATCCAATGATGCATTAAGAGCCATCACGTTAACACCCTGTGAAATTATGGGAATCGACAAGGATTACGGGTCTTTGGAGGTAGGGAAATCCGCAACCCTCTTTGTATCAAGAGGGCCTGCACTCGATATGAGGACCAATAGCATTCAAACCATACTTATCAATGGTAAACTGGAAAGCACCTTGAATTTTCAGGAAGAATTGTATCTGAAATACCAGAAAAAATACCTTAAAAAGAACTAGAACGGAAGGTCGTCCGCGTCTTCAGAAGAACTTTCTAAAGGATTTACCGTTTCATTCGCCTCTTTAATTCCAAAAGAATCTGGGGTAGTTGAACCAGAGGCACTGCGTTCAATCCTCCATGCCTCTAACGAGGTGAAATACTTGACTTCTCCCTGAGGGCTCGTCCATTCCCTTCCTCGGATGTTAAAGGAAACATCAACGCTATCGTTGACGGAAAACTGATCCAAAATAGAGCATTTATCTTGGGTGGATTGAAAGAGAATATCTTGAGGATAATTTCCGTTGGAACTGTCGGTTACCACAAATTCACGCTTCGAAAATTTTTCAGAAACATTCACTGTAGGATTGATTACTTTGATTCTTACATTTTTTAATTGAAACTGACTCATGAGACTTTTAGGGGTTAAATTAATGGTTTATACTTAATAAGGTCATCCACGCTTCCTCAAGCTTATTTTCTTTTAAAAGTTCTTTTGCAACACGATGAAGGGATGTTTCCAAGGCTTCGAAATTGTCCGAATGTGCGAGAAAATAGTCGCTTAACTCAAGAAGTTTATGTTCGTTTACTTCGGTTTCATTCGGTAATTCCGTGATTCCAGCCAAGCGTGCCAAGTCTTGGCCTGTTAAAATGCTGCTTTCTAAAATATCCTTAGGCAGCGAATCCATTCCAATTCCACAAGTGGTAATGGGTTTTTTAATCTCGAACATGCTATTACGGTCTGCACGGCAGTACCAATCCGCCCCCATTCGAGAGACCAAATCAAGCTTCAGGGAATCAACCATTCCGGATTCATCCAATACGCTGGGATCAATATGAATTTTTAGGACTTCACATAGCACCAAATTTCCTGCCCCTCCTTCTGTGCCTAGGGCTATAATGTCATTTACCTTGCACTCAAATTGTACAGGGGATTCCTTGACTCGAAATGGCTTTATGAGGTGCGAGGCAAGGGGGGTTAGACCGGATTTTTCAAATTCACTAACCCCAGGAGGGTAGGGCGAACTTGCTAAACTAACCGCTTCAGAGATTCCATAGGTAACCACATTGATCACCACCTCAGGGACTTCTTTCACGTTATTAAAAGTGTCCTTAAGCGAGTTGGTTCGGCCAGATCGGGCGGGCGAAAAAATTAAGATAGGTGGATTGGCACTAAAAACATTGAAAAAACTAAAGGGTGCAAGATTTTTATTCCCGTCTCGATCCACGGTTGAAGCTAAAGCTATCGGCCGAGGACCTATAGATCCCAATAAATAATGGTGCAACTTTGGAACAGGAATTTCCTTTGGAAGGATTTCTAACATATTTCAAAATTAACAAAGATTCACGATGAACTGAAGATTACTTGAGGTATGTTTTCCACATTTTAGTTAAATTTAACCGAATTATGAAATCCTTTAGATCCCTGTTCCTGATTTTGGTTTTGTCGGCTGTTTCATCCATTAGTTTGGGTCAAAACATCAAGGATCAAAACGGTAAAAAACATGGAAAATGGATCTACAGAGGAAAGGACAAGCCTGGCTTGGGATACGCCGCGAATACCATCGTAGAAGAAGGAGTTTACGATCACGGTCGAAAAACTGGGATTTGGATTAAATACCATAAAGACGGCAAAACGGTTAAATTAAAAGGCAATTATTTAAACAACCGCCCCAACGGTGAATACGCACGCTACCATTCCAATGGGGCCTTAATGGAACAGGGAAATTTTGGTGGAAATAAGCAAGTGGGTAGTTTAAACATTTTTTATAAATCCGGTAAAGTTGCTTTTAAAGGAAACTTCGACGCTAATGGTAAAGAGACTGGAAAAATCATTCATTATTACGAAAACGGTAAAGTGCAGGCAGAGTTTGAACTTAAAGGAGGAAAGCCAACAGGTACCTACAGCCAATACAATAAGGACGGGACACTTAAATTTTCGTACAAACTGAACAATGGTCGATTCGTACAGGCGGTACAAAATTCAACTAATGCTAAACCTGTTAAGTATTCCAAACCTGTTTCAGATGACGTTCCTCCTAAAGTCACTAATCCGATTACCAAAGGAGTAACTTTCTTTCCTGATGGATACAATAAAGTTTACAACACCAGCGATGAAATTTGGTTAGACGGGAATTTTCGTAAGGGACAGCTCTACGAAGGAAAAGTGTACATTTACAATTCGAGTGGAATTCTCAAAAAAATAAATGTTTACAAAGAAGGTAAGTTTCATTCAATAAGTCAAAATTAAAAGCTATGCGAGTTTATGTTTTTCCGGGTCAAGGAGCCCAATTCAGTGGAATGGGAGTTGATTTGTATCATAGCAGCGAAAATGCTAAAAAACGCTTCATCCAAGCCCATGAAATTCTAGGTTTTGATATCGCTAAAATTATGTTTGAAGGCACGGAAGATGAGCTCAAACAAACTAAAGTGACACAACCTGCTATTTTTCTCCATTCAACTATTCTGGCAGAAGCGCTTGGAATAAATTTCCAACCCGATGCTGTTGCAGGTCATTCCTTGGGAGAGTTTTCTGCCTTGGTAGCTGCAGGATGTTTAACTTTTGAAGACGGATTAAAATTGGTTAGCGCTCGTGCTTTAGCCATGCAAAAAGCATGCGAATTAACCCCGTCAACCATGGCGGCAATTTTAGGGTTGGAAGACCATGTGGTTGAAGAAATATGTGCGAAAATTGATGGCGTAGTGGTTCCCGCAAACTATAACTGTCCCGGTCAATTGGTCATTTCTGGTGCCGTGGAAGCTGTTGAAGAAGCGTGCGCAAAACTAACAGAGGCTGGTGCCAAGCGAGCACTCGTCCTTCAAGTAGGTGGCGCTTTTCATTCTCCTTTGATGGAGCCAGCAAGGGAAGAATTGGCCGTAGCTATTGAAATGACTGCGTTTAATACTCCTCGTTGCCCCGTTTATCAAAATGTAAATGCACTCGCCGTTTCCAATCCATCCGATATTAAAACCAATTTATTGGCCCAATTAACGGCCCCTGTAAAATGGACTCAAACCATGTTATCGATGAACGAAAAAGGAATCACCGAGGTAATTGAAGTGGGCCCAGGTAAAGTGCTTCAAGGGCTTTTCAAGAAAATTAACCGCGATTTAGTTACTTCATCTGCGTTGATGGGTTAGTTCCTATCATTATAATCGTTCCTTAAAACAACTAAAATTAATTCAATATGAAAAATCTTTTACTACCTGCAGTGTTTGCTACGATGTTAACTTCATTATTTGCACAATCCGCAACTGGCGATGCCTTAGGAACCGTACTCGATGAAGACACCCAACAACCCATGGAATTTGTTAAAGCCATCATAAAAGATCAAGGAAAGAAATACCAAGCATTAACCGATAAGGACGGTAGGTTTAGGATTTCAGCCATACCCGCTGGCACCTATGAATTGTTCCTCGTTTTTGGGCCAGATACTTCGAAACAATTCACCGTTGAGGTTCCTATTGAATCCTACGCAAACATTGGAACTGTAGCATTTAAACCCTTTGGTGTGAGTAAAGGAGAAGTGATTGTTAAAGAAAAATTGAGACTTCGCATGGGAGAACTTCCAATGCCAGAGTTGACCCACAAAGAAATTGAGCACAACCCCAATAAATTTAGCATAGCCACGATGGCTACACAGCTTTCTTCCGAGGTGAAAATCGCAGATGACGGCCAGTTGATGTTTCGCGGTGCACGAAAAGGAGATATGATTTACGTGGTTGATGGCGTGAAACTTCCAGAAGTTTACAATGTGCCTAGCTGTGCTATCAATCGAATGATGGTTTATACCGGAGGCCTACCCGCCAAGTATGGCGACACGCTTGGAGGAGCGATTGTGGTGGAAACTTACGGATATTTTGACTTATTGAGAGAGCGGAATTAATATTCCACTTTCCATAAAAACAAACCTTGTGCTGGTACCGATTCCGAGGCCTCGCTTCGGTTTTTTTGAGCAAGAATTTTACGTAGATCTTCCGGGTTAATTTTTCCCAATCCAACATCCATAAAGGTGCCAACCATGGCCCTTACCATGTTGCGTAAAAAACGGTTTGCACAAACGGTGTATATGTATTCATGTTCGGTTTCTTCCCATCCGATTTCAAAAACCTCACAAAGGGTTGTTTTTACATCACTATCGTGCTTGGCAAATGAGGCAAAATCATGAATACCTAAAAGGAATTTAGAGGATTCATTCATAGCTTCGAGGTTCATAGGTCGCTCAAAAACCCAGCGTGTTGGATGTGAAAAAGCGTCCTTGCCTTTGCGAATGAAATACTTGTATGTCCTGCGCTTGGCATCAAACCGTGTGTGCAATTCGCTGTATAAAACAGAGTGAATTACAATGTCATTCGGAAGCATCTTGTTTAACTTGTACTTGAGCTGGTCTAAATCTGAAAATTTTCCCTCAAAATGGGCAAAATACTGGTGTGCATGTACTCCCGTATCGGTTCTGCCGCAACCAGTTACACGGATAGGGCTATTACCGTTTAGTTTCGCTAGTATTTCTTCTATCGTTCCTTGAACGGTTTTACGAGAGGGTTGGATTTGCCAACCTTCATACGCCCCTCCATTGTACGATAATTCCAGGTGAATTCTTTGATGTTCCACGGTACAAATTTCGCGTTCTTTTTTATTTCAAGCAACGTGTTTTATGCGGCTTCGTTTGAATTCATCGCAAGGTATTTATTTTATTCTAAGATTTAATGTAACTTTATTGCACCTTAATTGGTAAACGTTCTGACTTATTTCTATTTATGATGTTAAGATTATTGGGGTTATTCATGCTTTTGATGGTTCAGAATTTTTTCTGGTCACAATGTTTAACCGCTCCAAATATTGATTCATTGCATCAACCAACTTGCACCAATCAATTCGGTGTTATTTACCTATCCGGCCTTCCGACCTCTGGTTGGACGATCAATTCTATTCCGGCAGGATTTACCCAATCAGGGGTAGGGCCAATTGCAGCAATTAGCAACCTCACACCAGGGACAGCCTTTTCTTTTGAGTATTTTGATGCCGTTGCTGGTTGTACTTCACCTCCAAGTTCTTCAGTGAATATTAATGTTGTTCCTTCGGTACCTCAAACCCCAATTGCCGGAGTTCCAACACAACCCACCTGTATTCTAGCTACAGGTTCTGTTACTCTAGTTAATTTGCCCAATTCAGGTGGATGGACGGTAACAATTATTGGTTCAAGTCCAGCAACCTCCACTACCGTAGCAGGTATAGGAACATCCGTTGTTATTTCAAACTTAGCGGTAAATTCATATTCATTCACCGTTACTTCTAATTCCAATGGTTGTACCTCGGCGAATTCCAATACCATATTTATCAATCCCCCTGTTAACCCTGCAACCCCAATAGTTGGAGCAATTGCCCAGCCCACATGCGCTACGAACACAGGAACGGTGAATCTCAGCGGTTTGCCAACAAGCGGAGCTTGGACAGTCATTGCAGCCCCAGGAGGACAAACCATTTCCGGTTCTGGATCCACGGGTGTCTTTGCCGGGTTAACCGCCGGTACAACGTATACGTTTACCGTAGTTAACGCTGCTAGTTGTACTTCTGCCGTTAGCTTGAATGCAGTAATTCAACCGGCTTTAACGATTGCTGCCGTTCCCAACTACACTTTCACTCAACCCACCTGTCCAATTCCAACAGGTGGTATTGTTGTAACAACCCCCTTGGGTGCTGCTTTTACCTATTCCATCGACGGGGTAAATTATCAAGTTAGCCCGAATTTTAGCGGATTAAATGCAGGTTCGTATCCCGTATCGGTTCAAAATACTTCTTCTGGATGCATAACGTCTAATCCTATTCCTATAGTTATAAATCCCGTCCCTCAGCCTCCGGCTATAAGCGTAACCGAAGTGCATAACGTAACGTGTTTTGGCGCCAACGATGGTTGGGCAGTTGGGGTCGTTGATTCTTTAGGCACGCCACCCTTTATTTATTCATGGGCGCCGGGTTCAATAGCCAACGATACAGCGAGTAATCTTGCACCTGGCAACTATAATTTCGCGGTGATTGATGCTGCCAATTGTTTGGTCGTCACAGGAATTACGATTACACAACCAACTGCACTATCCATTGTAGGGGATTCAACGCCTATTAATTGTGCTACGGGTCAACTTGGCACCATGGACGTTACTGTGGCAGGAGGTTCCGGCCCTTACACCTATATCTGGTCTCCCAACGGTCAAACCACGGACAGCATTTTCAACCTGAATATTGGCAGTTATAGTGTCACTGTTTCTGATACCAATAATTGTCAGATAAGTTTTTCTTCTTCCATTGGTATCATCAATGCATTGCCTGTTAATATCGTTCCGGGCGATACCGTTATCAATCCTTCTACCTCTTTTACAGCGAATGTAAATCAAGGAATTGGATTTACATGGACTCCGAATATTGGACTTTCTTGCGACGATTGTCCAAATCCGTTAATAACCCCTGACACAACCACCATGTATTATGTTAGCGTTTCGGACGCCAACGGTTGTTCAGGTATTGATTCCATGCTGGTAACGGTTAAATTATTGTGCGGAGAGTTCTTTGTTCCGACTATTTTCAGTCCAAATGGGACAGGTCCAGACGAGAACAACGCATTGCGAGTTTTTGGTAAAGAAAGTTGTGTGAAGGATTTTAGCATGGTGATTTATGACCGATGGGGGCAGAAAGTTTTCGAATCCACCAGCATCAGCATGGCATGGGATGGATTTTTCAAAGGTAGACCTGCTCAAGAGGGCAATTATGTATATGATTTAAATTTACAGCTTTATGATGATTCTATTGTTAGAAAATCAGGAAGCTTAACTTTAGTGAGATAATGATTAAACGTTGGTTATTTCTAGGTTGTTTGATTGCATGGATGTCCTTCGGAAAAGGGTTTTCTCAAGACGTTCATTTTTCACAAACAGATTTTTCTCCATTGACCTTAAATCCCGCATTAGCTGGGGCTAGTGCCACGTTTAATGGTGTTGCTATGTACCGAAGTCAATACGGTAGTTTCGCCTCCCCCTACAAAACATTTTTGGGTTCTTTTGATGGGAGATTATCTGCAGGAGTAAAAAACTCCAGTGGGATATTAGGTGGCGGCTTAAGTTTTTTTAATGACCGAATGGGTGACGGCTTTTTCAATCAAACCACCATAGGAGTTAATTTATCCTACAGTTTACTCGTGAGTCGTTTTAATCGGGTCGCGGTAGGTATGAACTCGACCTTTGGACAATGTGCAGCAAATCCAACGGTTGGCCAATGGGGTTCGCAGTTTGATGGACTAACTTATAATCCAGCCATTCCTAGTGGAGAGAATTTTTACCAACAAAGTTTTAGTTATTTCGATGTAGGGCTCGGTGCAGTTTATACGTATCAAACAGACGTGGCGAATATTACCAATGTTGCGGATAAAGGTTTTAGCGTGGGTTTTGCAGCCTATCATGTGAATAATCCTAGGTATTCGTTTTACAATTCGAGCATTCAGAATTTATCAACGCGCTATTCATTATTTGCAAACGGAAATATTGGAATTAATAGCACAAATGGCATTTTACAACCCGCTATTTACTTCCAGCGTCAAAAAAAGTCAAATGAGCTTTTGTACGGGGTTAGTTACAAACAAATAATTCAGAAAGCCTCTACCGAGACTGATCGGATCAAAGAAATTGCATTCAGTTTAGGGCTTTTCAGCCGACTACGTGATGCCATTGTGATAAAATCAATGGTGTTCTACGGTCCTTTTTCTGCAGGATTTGCTTACGATATCAATGTCTCTCGACTTTCTTTAGTATCTAATTTTAAAGGAGGCGTGGAAATGTTCGTTCGATACAATGTCAACACAATTCAAGGTAAAAAAATTCGCGTAAGAAGCTAATTTATCTCGCCTTACTTCTCTATTTCGCAAAAGGGAAATTTAAGCCGTTCAGATCAACCTGGAAAAGATCGTATGAATAGAATCCATCTTGTTCCGCAAGTGAAGCATAAACTGCTTTATTTTCCCCCGAAATAAGATTAAAATGCGTGTCGTTGTTAACGGTGTTAATAGATGGACCTAAATTCATCGGATTGGACCAGGTTCCATCTTCTTTTAACGTGCAGTAGAAAATGTCATAATCCCCGTATCCAGGAAGTTCGTCGCTGCTAAAAAACAGGAATTTTCCGTCAGGACTCAGCCATGGAGTTGTTTCATTTCCGGGAGAATTGATGTGTTTTGGGAGAGCGCTTACCTCACCAAAACCGTTTTCACTTCTAGTACATGTATACAAATCTAAACCTGTTAAATCTGCCTTACGGTCGGTAGTAAAAACCAGAATTTCTCCTTCACTTGCTCCTTCTGTGGTGGTTGCACTTCCCTCAAAATAATCGGTATTAATCCCTTTGCTTTTAATTACAGCAGGAGCCTCCCAAACAAATGGTTGCTCTGAAATTATTTCAAACAAATCAGAACTTTTGGTGGTTTTTTCCGCCGACGAGGTATTCACCGTCATTAAGGCGTATGTTCCATTGCTATTAATATAGCTCATGGCATCGAATCCGTTGGTGTTAATTTCTTTAAAAAAAGAATAATCAATTTCGAAATTTTTAGTGCTTTCGTTCCAATTGGCACGGTAGACATCCTCGAAATAGCGCAAGTCATCGGGATTGATGTTTTCACCCGTGGTTTCAGGTCTTCTTGATGTAAAAAATAAAGTTCTCCCTCCATTGACTAACAATGGAGCGTATTCGTCATTAAGGCTGTTAATGTTCTTGGATAGGGAAGTACGTTTTACGTCAACACCTTGTTTTTTGTCGCGTATCATGAGTTCACATTGCTCAATGTAACGATTGATTCCATAGTCAAGGGCAACTTTAGGTCCTAAGAGTACCGCAGTTTTTTTATAGGCAGCAATTGCTTCATCTACTTTAGCAATACGGTGATTGATTTTACCTTCCAATTCATAAAAAGCAGCATCAGCATCGTCATGTTCGGTGATGAACTTTTTAGCTACGTTTATGTAAATTTCCGCGGTCAAAAAACCCATTAAATCGTAATGGCAATTGGCCAACCAGAAATTCAATTTCCAACTTTCCGGATCAATGGCTTCTGCCTTTTTAAAGGATTCTAGAGCATCGTTGGTTCTTTCAGCATTGAACAACTCTATCCCCTTATTCAAAAGGCGGTTGAAATTGCTTCTCTCCTTGCTGTTTAATTTACTTTGTGCGAAGGAGCTCATCGTTAGGGTTATTAAAACCAATAGGGTTAAGAATGTTTTCATGGGCCTAATTTAATAAGTTTTGGGAGTTTGTAAACGTAATTTTTAAGTAAAATAAAATTGTTCACATAGAATCCCCTACTTTTAGTTTTCTTAATTTCGTTCAAATTTATTAGGCATGACCTCAAATACCTCCTATCGTTGCGTCTTTAGATGCTTATTGTTAAATGATCTATTTTCTCAAAAAATAGCAAACGAAGTTCATAACGGAGAGGAAAGTTCAGATAACATAAAATATCAATGGGAAGATGAATTAGTCGTCTCTGAAATTCAAGAACACACGGTAATAAAAAGCGGAACCTATATCCTGATGGGCAGTCATGGGACGCTTGGAGATTTTAGTTTTGCCATCGAAAACATGACCTTATTTACGCTCAACAGTAAGACGGGTGACATCACCCAATTTGCCTTTTCAAAGGAGTTGGTAAGTGATATGCAAGTGGTTGAAGATGAGGATGGTTTACAAGTAACTATAGAACTTAAAGACAATGAGCCATTTATAAATCCTATTCCTGGCATCTACATTACTAATAGAGATTTTCCTAATGCCCTCAAGGAGCATGCTTGAGGCAAAAGGACTAGGCTTAATCTATGGTGAAAGAATTCTATTCAAGAATCTTTCCATGGCCTTAAATCCGAAGTTTGTTTATGGTATTATCGGTGAAAGCGGTGTTGGTAAAACCAGCCTTCTTCATGTTTTATCCGGCAATATTGATCCAACTTCCGGTTTCGTTTCGTTAGACCATAAAGTCTTTCCAAAAATAAGCCAACGGCTGATACCTGGTTTACCCGAAATTGGTTTTGTTTCGGCACAATTTAATTTGGATTGGAATCACTCATGCAGGGAGAATATACGCGAAGCGATATTGTCATGGCCTAATAAAGAACGTGAATCACGGGTCGATAAAATCCTTAAATTAATGGAGTTGGATAAAGTGCAGCGGACTTTGGCCAAGGATTTGTCTTCGGGTGAACAACAAAGGTTGGCAATAGCGAGAGCAGTGGCGTGTAACCTCAGATGGCTAATGTTGGATGAACCATTCGGCCATCTAGATGCTAAAAGAAAATCAAAGTTGTGTGAACTTATTCAAAAATTGCATCGTTCTGAAGGTGTTGGTATTTTGTTGGTTTCACAGCAAATGGAGGATATTTATCGATTAACTGATTATTTTTCAACCTTAAAAAGCAATGGTAGGTTAACCAAATTTCAACGGCCAGAAATGGCGTATTTTAAATTAACTAGTCCCGCTGAGGCAAAGAGGTTTGGCTGTTTAAATGAGGTAGAATGGCAAGGTCAGCATTATTACTTTCGACCAAATCAATACGAAATAACCGCCAATGGTATACCTTTAGAGGTGGTAAGGGTTGTTTTTAATGGGTATATCTTTGAGCACTTTTGCCGTTTTGAAAACCAAGAGGTTATTTTATATGCATTGAACCATTTACCTCAAGAATTTAAAATCCTTCCGACGGTAGTATGAATCCATATTGGAATATTTTTCAGAATGGCATGGTTGCTTTTCGACAAAAACGGGCAATATTGCATTGTGCAGCCTTAACATATTTTGCGCTTTTTGCCTTGATCCCCACGCTTTACTTAATCCTCATAAGTTTCGGTGCTTTTTTCGGAGAACAAGCTTGTTTAACCGCGATAAGTGACTTTTTCAATGATTATATGGGTATTCAAGACATTTCAGTATTTACCTCATTTCTGGACAGTGCGGATATTCATGATTCTTCCTGGGCCCTCAACGGCATAATGATTATCGTATTGTTATACTCGGCATCTTCCTTCTTAACCTCCCTAAAACATAGTTTAAATGTCTTTTTTGAGGTAAAAAAAGAGCGTCCGCCTCGAAGAATAAAAGTCGTCTTAAGGGCCCTGAGGTTTAAATTGTTATCCTTTGCCTATTTATTGGCAATGATATTCATCGCCTTTCTGTTTTATTTGCTCGAGCTTTTTTTGGTGGGTGTAGAAGCCATGTCCGATGGTGTACTTTCAAAGTTATTCTTTGATGAAAGAGTCGTCAATGCACTGCTTTTCATTTTAACCAATGGCACTTTGATAACTATAGTTTTTAAATGGGTAAATGAAGCAAAAATACCATGGAAACTCGCAATACGAGGGGCGCTTTTTACTTCAATTGTTTTATATTTATTTCAATTTGCTATCAATTATTATTTGAAGACTTACTTTTTTTTATCCAACGTAAATTTGGTAGGAGTTGTATTTGTTTTGATGGCTTGGGTATATTATTCTGCACATATACTGTATTTCGGTGCCATAATAACTTATTTTTATGGCATTGAATTTAATTTCCTTCAACAGAAAAAAATAAAAGAATGAAAAAACTAAGAATTTATGGTGTTTGCCTGCTTGCTATTTGTTTCATGTTGTTTTCTTGTAAAGATTCAGGGGTACTGGTAAAACCCAAATACTCCACGACAGTTTTTAGAGGTCAAAGGGGTGAAACGGAAGTGAATGCGTTTAACCGCAAACAAGCGGAGCGCGAAAAGAGTCTTGCGGAAGAAATTGAAAAAGCAGAACAAGCTGTTCGCATGCTGGAAGAACAAAAAAAAATGTTTTATTCCATTGATTCTACTGAACGAATCAAAGAAATTGATGTTCAGCTGGATCGACTTCTTGCCAGAAGCCAGGCAATCGTTAAAGAACTTAATGAAACCGATCCCTTTACCGCAGAAGGCCACGAGAAAACCTTAAGGTTGGCTAAAGAACTCAACGATCTTTTATATACCTACGTGGTTCCAATGGGAGAATTGATTTCGGCGAATAAAGAAATAAAAAATATCGCTGCGGATATTAGTTTTGATACGGGAAGTTCAATAATCAATATGGAAGGTAAAAAAATGATTTCCGTACTTCTTGATAGTATAAAAGCAGAGGTTTTGGATTGGCGCAAATACCTAGATCATCACAATGAGAACATTTTTTCAGAAGAGGATTATTCTACGATTTTAATCATCTCTGGTTATTCGGATAAACAAGGAACAGGAAGCGAAGCGGCGAGGATACAACGCAATTTGGAGCTTTCCGATGCGCGCGCAAAGGCAGTTGCTGCAGAATTTGAAAAACAACTAAAAGCCCTTGGGGTAGCATGGAAGTTGTCCTACCGTATTTCGTACGAAGGCAAAGGTGAAAATTTACCCCCCAATCAATTCGACGATAACCGTAAGAACAACCCTAACCGCAGAATTACAACCATTCGCATGGTCGTTGGACCCAAAATCCTCCTGTACAATTCTGGAGAATAATACTATCAGAAGAACGCAGGAGGCTTTCTCACCTCGATTTTAGCATCCTTGAAGAGGGATGAGGTATTTCGAATACTCAGTAAAAAACTCTTGTTGCCACCAATAGGAGTCCAAAAAAAACTGAGAGCCCAACAATGCATGTTTCGGTTGAGTGAAAGATTC
Organism: Cryomorphaceae bacterium; assembly: GCA_027485415.1. Taxonomy (GTDB): domain Bacteria; phylum Bacteroidota; class Bacteroidia; order Flavobacteriales_D; family Crocinitomicaceae; genus UBA952. Next base: position 49,272 of record JAIXRC010000084.1, read on the forward strand.
ATATTGGTTATCGCTCTTGATTTAACATCCAGGTTGATATTGCTGGCTAAATTCCATCGCTTAGTAAAGGTTACATCACCGTTCAGCGAAAAGGTGTGTAACTTGTTCCATAAGGCAGGATTACTCGAGCTTATGTTGGTGTTTGCTAAAATTGAATAGATGTGCGCAATATTTAATTTCCATGGAATATCAAAGTAAATGGCCTGTTCTGGATGGAGCGTGTAATTAACAAAGTCTGCATTCCATGCGGTTTTAATTAATTCGTTTTTTTGTTCTAAAATCTCTCTGCTTTTTCTAGAGCTTAAGGTAAAGGTTGAATTCATTCCGAGCGCCAATATTCGGCCTAGTCCTTGTTGGGTTTTCCATGCAAACTGCTGGGTAGACTTTCCCGTTGTGGTATTCCATGAGTAACAGCTGTATGTTCCTGTTGCGACAAAATTCATCCATTTAAAAGGGCTTACACGAAGGTTTAAAGCCAGATCGGATAAGTTGAATGAATCCTTAAGAGCATCAAAATTACCTGTTATAGAAAACTGGTCCAAAATGCGAATTTTCTTATATCCCGTGACCGTATCTTTTGCCGATTTGAATTTTAATTCCAAACTATTGTTTACACCAAAAGTTATGAACGAACTGGCTTGCAAATTACCAACTGTATAAATACTTCTTTCAAATGGCGAAAAAGTAATAGCGGTTTGGTTTGGACCAACATTTTTCGTGATGAGATTATTCAATTTAGGAGTGTATCGGTAACCAATGGAAGGGGTTAGTAAATGACGTAATATTGGCTTCTTTTTACCAATGAACCTATAGTAGCTGTAGACCACCGTAGTGGCGTTAAGGTTGAAGTTCAACTCATTGGCGCCAAAGGCTCCTCTCAGGGTATCGGTTTGGCTTGTATTCGAAAAAGCGTTGTACGATTTATCAATCGATTGAAAGTTCTGCTTGTTTCCTAAACTTAGATTGGGCGAAATTTTTATCGTGTTTTTGAAAAGTCCCAAGGTGGTTTGGATGCCCATTGTTTGTTGTATGCCATTGAAAAACAATGAGCCAATCGCATTGACATCACCGCTGCTTAAAAGGCTATCACCAAAGGTGCTTTTGTTTTGTGCTTCAAAATTATAGGTAATACCAATGATTTGTACGGCCTTTCCGAAACTGCTTTTGGGGGACTTAATAAGGTTTTTAAAGGGAAAAATACGCGTTAAGTTCGCGGTGATTACCGGAGAAACTAAAGCTATTGATTTGGAAATCGAATTTTGACGAAGTGAAATTTTCATTCCCGTTGTTAAGGGTTTTCCTGGGAACAATCGATTAACGTTAACATCAGAGTTAAATGAATTCTTAAAATAATCGGGGTTAATGGGGTCTGGATTGTTTTTTGAAGTATTGTCCGAAATAAAATTAACGTTCGAATTGAACTGCCACAATGGATTCGATCGAGCTTGCTTGTTGTGGGTCCAAGTTAGCGTGAATTTGTTGTTCCGAGAATAATTAGGAAATCCATTGTTGAATTGCTGGAACCCGATGCCGATTTTACCAGTGTATCCATACCGCTTTGAATAGTCTAATTCATTGCGTAAACCCCAACTTCCTCGGCTGTAAATACTTGCATATACCGAGGTTTGTAGTCGGTCGTTGATAGGAATAAAATAGCCTAAATTTTGAATCCCAAAACCATAAGGAGAGGATGGAACCAATTCAGGAAATAAAAGGCCACGTGTGCGTTCTTTTTGTTGAGGAATGATGGCAAAAGGTAGTCCAATGGGGGTAGGGATTCCACTAATCCAAAGATTCATGCCCCCAGCAACGATTCTTTTTTCGGGAATTACAACGCCTCGCTTGAGTAAAAAATGATAATGAGGTTCCTCTTGATCACAGGTGGTAAGAATTCCTTTTTTTAAATGGATGTCTTCGTGGGGATACCTTTTGGCTTCCCCCATTTGAAAGAAAAGTTCCTGTTGCTTAATTTTTAACACTTCGATGTAGGCTTTTTTTGTTGCAGTATTCATGCGCATACTTCGGCATGTGAGGGTTTCGGTGGCGTCGCTAAATTCAGGGTATTCTACTTCCGCTCCTGAACCATCGATTCGGTAAATTGCTTCCACTTCATTGTGCAGAAAATCAAGGATAATGATTCCTGATTTAAGTTTCATGGATTGGGTTTCTACAAAGGCGCCACCGTAAAGAAAAGCTTTTTTTGATACGACATCGTAAAAACTTGAATCAACTGCTCCGTATCGAATCACCTCATCAATTTCCGTATTCGTTTCATAAACGGTATCAACCATTGGCGCTTGGCCATGCGTCATGCTTAACCTTATCAACAAACCAACGAAGAAAAAAAAACGTTTTGGCATTGAATTGGTAGATGCTGAATAATAATTTTGACTATGGCAATGCAAAGGATTACAAAACTATCAAAATTTGCTCGGATTTCTTTATTGGAGCTGGGCTATCTTTTTATGCTATGTGTTTGGGTAAGTTCTAGTGCTTACGGGCAGTCTAATTCGGGTAATTCACAATTAAAAACGGTCGTGATCGATGCAGGTCACGGCGGTAAGGATCCCGGTTGCCATGGAGGGTATTCCCACGAAAAGGACGTTTGTTTGTCCATGGCATTGAAACTTGGAAAATTAATCAAAGAAAAATATCCAAAGATTAACGTAAAATATACTCGAGAAACGGATGTTTTTATTGAACTCATTGAACGGGCTAATATTGCGAATCGCGCAAATGCTGATTTATTCATTTGTATTCATGCCAATGCAGGTAGCAATGTGGCATACGGGACAGAAACCTACGTTTTAGGATTGCATCGAACCGAATCCCAAAAGAAGGTAATGGAACGTGAAAACTCTATTATTTCGTTGGAAGACGATAAAGGAGCGAAATACAAGGACTTTGATTTAACTCCAGACGCCATGATTGCTATACAATTGCAGCAAAATGTGAACCTCAATAATGCCATAAAATTTGCAAGTGCCTTACAAAAGGAATTCAAATCTATCGGAAGGTATGATAGAGGGGTTAAACAGGCAGGTTTTCTAGTGCTGTATAAGACGTCAATGCCAAGTGTTCTTATCGAAACCGGTTTTTTAACCAATCCCAACGAAGAGTCCTTCATCGGCAAAACAGATGGTCAAGACAAAATGGCTAAAGCCATGTTTGAAGCCTTTGTTAAGTATAAAAAAGATTTTGAAGGAAAAGATGCCGAGGGTCATTCAGGTGGAGCCGAAACAGTTCATGTTGAGGATAACAAAACACCCGAAGAAAAAATCCCGGACAATGTTCCTTCACAAGAACTCTTTTTTTCCGTACAAATTGTTTCCTCAAATGAAGCGCTAGATCCATCTTCCGCTAAATTTAAGGGAGAAAAAGTGTATGAATATGTTCAAGATAAAATGTTCAAATATTATACGGGTATTTTCATGAAAGATCTCGAAGCCGCTAAAAAACATAAGGTTGCTATGCAAGAAAAGGGTTTTTCTAGCGCATTTGTTGTTGCGTTCTATCAAGGAGAACGCATTAGTATTGAAAAAGCTATTAAATTAGCGGAAAAATAAGATTTGAAAATCGGTAAGGAACTTAAGGTTGGATTAATAGCCGTTTTTGCCATAGTATTGTTGGTCGTTGGCATTAATTTTCTAAAAGGATATAGCCTATTTGGTGGGGACGATACGTATTATGCGTATTTCCCCAATTCAGCCTCTTTAATGGTTTCCAACGATGTCACCCTGAACGGGGTAGTGATTGGCAAAGTACTGGAAATTGACAATATCCCTCAAAACCCTATAAACCGCAGGGTAAGGATTAAATTTAGTATTAGTGACGATAACATCAAACTTCCCAAAGGTACTTTGGTAGAATTGGGCAACATTGATATAATAAAGAAAGGACTTATTATCAATTATCCAACAAAGGTTGGCAATAACTATTATTCGTCAGGTCAAGAAATCCCCGGCAAGATGACCGGTGATATGTTTTCCCAAGTAAAGCAATACGCCGATCCTATTTCTCATAAGATTCAGTTGCTGGTTCTGCATATCGACAGCCTTGTTAATTCAGTTTCCGGGGTTTTCAACAAGGACGGAACAGCGGATATCGTTTCCAGTATTCGTGAACTCAAACTCACCGTTAAGAGTATTGGTGAATTGGCTCAGGAAGCCAAGTTTTTTGTGGTTGAAGAGAAAATCAAGTTCGCTAAAATCATGGAGAATGTTGAAAATATTACTCTTAACTTGAAGAAAAGTAATGATGCCATTACAACGGTATTAGGTAATGCCAAGAAAATTACCGACGATCTTGTGAGTGCCGATTTTAAAGGAACCATTCTTGAAGCCCAAACCACCCTTAAAAAACTCAATTTTGCCTTAGAGGATATCAATCAAGGTAAAGGCACTTTTGGAAAATTGATCAAAGATGAAAAGTTGTATTCGGAGTTAATTGAAACCAACAATGAATTACAAGAACTCGTGGATGATCTTCAGGCGAATCCCCAACGATATCTTCATATTTCTGCCTTCGGTAGGAAAAATAAAGGGGTAGAACTAACCAACAAACAAGAACTTAAGTTAAAGCGAATTTTAGATTCTATTCCGGATTAATATGACTTTATCGGCACTTGTTTTTACCATATTTTCCTTCGGCTCTATTGGTTTATTCTCCTGGAAGATGAAATCCATCATCGCCCAAATAAAGTTGGGAAAAGCGATAAGTCGTTCGGACCGCAAGGCGGAACGCTGGAAAACTATGCTCTTGGTGGCTTTCGGTCAAAAAAAGATGTTCACTCGGCCCTTTGTGGCAATACTCCATTTTATTTTTTATGTCGCCTTCGTTATTACACAAATCGAATTAATTGAGGTTTTTATTGATGGTTTCTCTGGGGGGCATCGCTACTTTTTTCATGCCGGTCTTGGGAATTTTTACGTTTTGGTTATTAGTGCTATTGAATTACTTTCAATTCTTACGTTTATCGCAACACTTATATTTTTCGCTCGTCGGAATATCATCAAATTACCACGTTTTACAATGGCGGAATTAAAAGGTTGGCCGAGAAACGATGCGAACCTCATTCTTTTGTTTGAATTATTGCTTATTGGCTTTATTTTTTTAATGAATAGCGCCGATGAGGCTAGGCTAAACATCCTTTCGAATGATTCCTATTCTTTTGCCGTGAGTCAATTCATCGGACCTTTACTCGCAGATTCATTGGGCAATCTAGACACGCTTGAGGTTCTTTCAAAGATTGGTTGGTGGGGACATCTCATCATGGTTTTTATTTTTCTTAACTATTTACCTTACTCGAAACATTTGCATATTTTGTTTGCCTTCCCTAATACCTATTTTTCAAACCTCGATGCCAAAGGGAAGTTTTCCAACATGGAAAGTGTTGAGAACGAGGTTAAGTTGATGCTCGACCCTAATGCGGATCCTTATGCTGCGCCAGCAAAGGATGCTGCGCCTCAGCGTTTCGGTGCGAAAGATGTTCAAGACCTTACTTGGAAACAACTTTTGGAGGCCTACTCTTGCACAGAGTGTGGAAGATGCTCCTCCGTTTGTCCGGCCAATCAAACCGGTAAGTTGCTTTCTCCCCGAAAAATTATGATGGATACTCGGGACCGTTTAAGTGAGGTAGGAAATAACAAGATGAATCTTGAGGACGGTAAATCACTGTTGGGTGATTACATTACACCCGAGGAATTGTGGGCATGCACGAGTTGCAATGCCTGTGTACAAGAATGTCCGGTGAACATCGATCCTCTTTCCATCATTGTAGATCTGAGAAGGTTTTTAGTGATGGAAGAATCAAAAATTCCATCCGAATTAACAGGGATGCTCACGAATATTGAAAACAATGGTGCGCCTTGGCAGTTTTCCCCAGCGGATCGAATGAAATGGACCGAAGAAAATTAAACGAATGAATTTGCAAGTTCCAACCATGGCTGAAATGATGGCCTCCGGAGAAACCCCCGATGTTCTATTCTGGGTGGGGTGCTCTGGTAGCTTCGATGATCGAGCTAAAAAAATAACCAAAGCCATTGCTAAAATTCTTACGCACTGTAAGGTGAAGTTTGCCGTTTTGGGAACCGAAGAGTCTTGCACCGGTGATCCCGCACGAAGGGCGGGAAATGAATTCACCTTTCAAATGCAAGCCCAGATGAACATACAAGTGCTCAATGGTTACGAGGTTAAACGGATTGTAACGGGCTGTCCGCATTGCTTTAATACGCTCAAAAATGAATACCCAGAGTTGGGGGGAAATTACGAAGTGTTGCATCATACCCAATTAATTCAGGATTTAATCAATACAGGGAAACTTGCCTTAGAAGGAGGTACCGCATTTAAAGGAAAGAAAATTACATTCCACGATCCATGCTATCTTGGAAGAGCCAATGAGGTTTACGAGGCGCCAAGAGCATTAATTGAAAAGCTTGACGGTGAATTGGTGGAAATGAAGCGATGTAAAACCAATGGGCTTTGTTGTGGCGCAGGCGGTGCTCAGATGTTTAAGGAAGCAGAGAAAGGGAACAAAGAAATTAACATTGAGCGTACCGAAGATGTACTAGCGGCTAATGCGCAAATTGTTGCAACGGGATGTCCTTTTTGCAATACCATGATGACCGATGGGGTAAAAAACTTTAATAAAGAGGCAGAGATTCAGGTGCTAGATGTAGCCGAGTTAATTGCTCAAGCAGCAGACCTTTAAACCAATGTTATGGATTTAAGAACTTGGGTTTTTGTTGCTAATCGCAAACTTACCGACGTAGAAACAGCGCAAGTGGAAAATGCACTTCAGGATTTTGTGGCGACTTGGTCTTCGCACGGCATCCCCTTGAAAGCCTCTGCTTTTTGTTTTGAGCAGGCATCTATTGTGGTAGCAGCAGACGAGTTAGTTGCCAAAGCCTCGGGTTGTTCTATTGACAAAATCACGCATTTAGTTCGAGCATTAGGACAACAATTTAACGTTGACTTTTTTGACCGTTTTAACGTATTAATTAGGGAATCGGACGAGTGGGTAATTTCGACCTATAACTCCGCTTACCAAAGCGTTAGCATTCATTCAGGTATCCTGTCAATGGAAGAATTTCGTAACATCACGTATATTAAAAATTCATAACAATGAGAAAAGCAATTTTATTCGTTTTCGGCGCATGCCTGTGTTCGATGGCATTTGGACAAAATTATAAAACGGCTATTGGAATTAAAGGAGGATACCCAGGGTATGGATCTATTAGTGCAAAGCATTTTTTAGGCGATGTGAATGCGGTAGAACTTAATGTTGGAACTGGACTGTATGGATTAACTTTGCAAGGTTTGTACGAATGGAACCACCAACTCCCGACGAATGGGTTGAGCTGGTATCTCGGGGTAGGACCGAATTTGGGGCTGCAGTCGAGTCAATTGAATAACGGGAGCACGTTGTTTCTTTCTGGATCTGGACTGATTGGAATTGAATATACCTTTAACGGATTACCCATCAATTTAGCCCTAGACTCTGGACCTATTCTCCAGGTAATTCCGAATATTGGTTTGGGATGGGGCGGAGGCGTTGCCGTTCGTTATACGCTTAAGTAAGGAATTGTTAAAAATTTAAGTGTTGTCATTTTGAAGAAATAATTTCACGATATTTAGGTTAAAAAGTGCGATGGAATTTGTGTGGAAGAAACGTAAAAACGATCAGCTTGCAGCGATCGACAATTTAATCAAAGAGGTTAAGATTTCTCCTCTGGTCGCCTCACTGTTGGTCCGTAGAGGTATTACCACGTTTGATCAAGCGGAGTGTTTTTTTCGCCCAAAGATTTCCCAAATCAACGATCCCTTTGTGTTTCATCAGATGAACGAGGCGGTCGATACATTATCCCAAGCACTCGAAAAAAAGTATAAAATTCGGTTGTACGGAGATTACGATGTGGACGGTACCACCGCGGTTGCCATCATGATGAACGTGTTAGGTAACAAAACAGATCGATTGGATTACTACATCCCAGATCGATATACCGAAGGTTATGGCTTGAGTCAACAAGGGGTTGATGCCGCAATTAGCGACGGCGTGCAATTGTTCATTACCTTGGATTGTGGTATTCGATCCGTGGATTTGATTCAACAACTAAGAGACAAGGGAATTCAAGTAATAGTGTGCGATCACCATGAGCCGGGCCTTGAATTGCCTAACGCGATTTTGCTGGACCCTAAAATTCCTAGCGAGGGATATCCCTTTGATGGGCTTTCAGGTGCAGGTGTGGGCATGAAATTGTTAGAAGGACTTTACCAAAAGAATAATTGGCCTAACGATGAGTTATTGGCTCAGTGGGATTTATTGGCCTTAAGTATTGCTGCAGATATTGTCCCAGTAACCGACGAGAACCGTGTTTATGCTTTTCATGGCTTGAAAAGGTTGAACGACCATCCGAGGCTAGCCTTTAAAAAAATGCTAACGGCTGCGAACAAGAAATCGCCCTATGTCTTAAGCGATCTTGTCTTTGGGGTTGCACCTAGGATTAATGCCGCGGGTAGAATTCGCACCGGACGAACGGCCGTTGAATGCATGTTGGGCCTTTCAAATACCAACCTGGATGAGTTACTTAAGGCCATCGAAGAAGACAATGCCACACGAAAAAACCTGGATCAAAAAATTACCCAGCATGCGTTGGAATTGTTGGAAGCAGAAGACCCAACGCGCTCGGTGAACATTCTCTATGACGCTTCTTGGCATAAAGGAGTCGTTGGAATCGTTGCTTCTCGTTTAATGGAATCATCGCCACTTCCTACCATTGTTCTTACCGAAATAGACGGAATATTGACCGGATCTGCACGTACGGTTATGGGATTCGATATCCACGATGCACTCATATCGTGCGAGGAACTCTTGATTCAATTCGGTGGACATCAGCATGCAGCGGGATTGTCATTGAAGAAGGAGGATTTCGAGGAGTTTAAACGAAAGATGAATTCCCTTGCTGCAACCTATTTTGAAACCCATTCAAAGCAACCCGTATTGGCGTACGACGCGGAATTGGATTTTCATCAAATATTCGTCAACGAATCAACGTCAAACATACCTAAGTTAATGCGCATTTTGGAGCAATTTGAGCCCTTTGGTCCCGGCAACCCCAAGCCAGTATTTGTCTCGAGAGGAGTGTATGCTACCCATTGCCGATTATTAAAAGAATTGCACCTTAAATTGACTTTGCAACAACCTGGTTTTCCCTTCTCGCTTCAAGGAATTGCCTTTAATGCCGCAGAAAAAGAAGACTATTGCGCCGAGGGCTTATCCTTTAATGTAGCATACACCTTAGAAGTGAATGAATTCAACCATCAACGAACCCTTCAATTGATGGTTAAAGATATCAGCCCTTCTTGAATCACTTTTTTATCGGGGATATTGTTCCCTATCTTCGGCGCAGAAGGTGGTAGGAGAACAATCTGTTTCCCTCCTCGAGGAGGGTTCGCCTAGGCGAGAAGGTCTGATGACTCTAGTCGAGTATCAGACTCCGTCAGAGAGGATTACACTCATGTAGATATTTACTCGTAAGAGCAGGTGGCATTCACTAGAATTTTATTCACTCCGGGCAGCCCGTTTTTATTACTTTTTTATTCATGACTTTTTAGCCTATGTGAAACTACTTAGTCACAATTACGTAATGGCACTGAAACGATGAGGAAAAACACAGGGGTGTTCGCTTCTATCCGCTTTAATTAAGACTTTTGTCTAACCTAAACTTACTATTATGTTCTCTTTTTTCGATATTCCAACTTGGAATAAGGTTGTTCGACGAACCTACCGCAATTCTCAACCAATTGCTCTTTTTGCTAATTCTAATATTTCTTATCGCCAGTTAAGGTTACATTTGATTAATCTCTTTAATTTTTCCATTATGGCCAAAAAATTATTCCTTTTACTTGTATTAATTTTATCTTTTTCGACAAGCTATGCCCAAAAGGCTTCTGGGCGTCATCTTGAAGATGGATTATTTACCTTGAAAGCGGACGCACAATCAGCAACCATTTCAAAAGAAATCATAGATCTTCGTGATGAGTATTCGAAGACCTACCTCAATTCAGAAGGTGTTTATACGAAACAAAGCAGTGATTTCCCAATGCACTATCGTGGAAATGACGGCCAATGGTACACCTATGACAAACAAATGACTCTTGCAAAAACGGGAGTTTACACCATGGAGAAAACCGATGTTCCAGTTCGATTTGATCCCGTATATGGTACTGTAATTTTTGGCTATAACAGGTCAGGTGGCAAATTGGTTTTCGGCGATAAGACCTCGATGAAAGTAACCGATAAATTGGGAAATAGTGTGAAAGAAATTTCCAGCCGGAATCTTGATGCAATGGTTTTCGATGAAAAAATAAACCGCATTACCCACAAAGACTATTGGCAAGGAACAGACCGTCGGATAAGATTCGATTTGTCGGAAGTTGAAACCGACTATGTGTTCAACAGCAAGCCAACGTGGCTTACCCAAGATCAGTTCATACATTTTACGGAAGTTTATCAAATTCCGAATGGCGCATCCATCGTTGAGGGTGTAGGCGAAAATGGACTTTTTGGCTTTAAGGGGGAATTAACTTTACGCGGTGCAAATGGCGAGGATTTAGTGCTTTTCAACCTTCCTATTTGTTACGATCAAACCTACCTTTCCGAGAAATACGGTCAATCGACACGCCCAATCTTGGGGGAATACGTTTACCAAATCGCGGGAAATGAATTGCATCTAACCACGGTTGTTCCGGCCTCATGGATTTTGGATGATGCACGGGTTTTCCCTGTAGTAATTGATCCAACCGCTTCCAGCTATCAAGGTGGAATTTATCCTTTTGAGCGGTATAATTACGGTTGCAGTTACACCGTGGGAGTGAATGTGCCCGCAGGAACCATCACCGGTTGGTATGCCCAATGGCAGGTGACGGCTACTGGAGGGGGATATATGTCAGAAGGAATTTCACAAATCGGTTTAAACGCAGCCTACCAAGGACAATTCCAAGGAAATGGCTGGGGCGGAGGAACCTATAACGTGAATACGCCAACCTACACCAGTAACAACGGCAACTGGGGAGGAGGAACGATGAATTTTTGGTGGAGAGGATACCGTACTTGGGGATCCTTTTGTTGTTGCAATACGACTTATCAACGCCGAAATTACTTGTACGTCTACGTGAATTACATCGACGTGCCGGCTAACCCAAGTGCCGCGAACAGCAACGTTAATCCCTTGTGTAATCCGGGCCAAACCGTAACCCTAACAGCTTCAAATCCCATTGGAACCGTGTATTGGTACACGGGAGGTTGCGGCTCAACATTCATCGGTACTGGAACGAGCATTAACGTCAATCCAAACAGTACCACCACCTATTTTTGTAGAAATTATGCTAACGGTTATTTCAGCAACGGTTGTGCATCAACCACGGTTACCGTATCAGGCACTCCGGCTGCACCAACGGCAAATCCGGTATCCATTTTTTGCGGACAAACGGCGTCATTAACGGCCTCGGGTAACGGTACGTTCACTTGGTATGCCAACAGCAACGGTTCTGGACAGCTTGGAACGGGAGCTAATTATACCACATCTGTCCTTAACGCCACAACCACGTACTACGTTAATCAGAACGTTTCAGGATGTGTTTCGGCACTCACCCCTGTTACGGTAACGGCCAATGTGCCTTCTACGCCAACGGCGAATGGTGTTACGATAAGCTGCAATCAAACGGCGAGCCTAAGCGCAAGTTCTAATGGCGGTATGACATGGTATGCCAATTCCAATGGTACTGGTCAGGTGGGTACTGGTGCAAATTTCTCAACTCCAAGCTTGAGTCAAACCACTACCTATTATGTGCAAGCTGGATCAGGTGGTTGTGCTTCTCAAATTGTTCCTGTTACCGTTACTGTACCGCAAGCGCAAACACCATCCTCGAATAACGCGTCAATCAATTGTCAATCATCAACTACTTTAAGTAGCGCAGCCAATAATTCAACTCTTTATTGGTACAGCAACGCCAATGGAACGGGTCAGGTTGGAACAGGAGTTAACTACACGACCCCCGTCCTTACGTCCAATACGACCTATTATATTCAAGCAGGCACAGGAGCTTGTGCCTCACAGCTTGTTCCTGTAACAGTTACGATTAACCCTGCGAGCAATCCGTCCGTAAACAATGCCTCCGTAAATTGTGGATCAACAACCACTTTAACTGCAAGTTCCAATGCCCCAATAATTTGGTACAGTAACTCTAACGCAACAGGTCAAGTTGGATCGGGTAATTCCTATACTACGCCTCAAATTTATGCTCCAGTAACCTTTTATTTACAAGCGGGGGCAGGTGCTTGTGCGTCACAAATTGTTCCTGTGACAGCAGCACCAAACGTACAACAACCATCAGCGTCCAACGTATCTACCAATTGTGCTACAACCGCAACACTTACGGCTTCAGGAGCCAATTCGTATGTATGGTATTCGGATGCTGCAGGAACGAACCAAGTGGGGAACGCTGCAAACTTTACCACCCCCGTGTTGAATTCCAATACGACTTACTATGTTGGTGGAGCAAGCGCTGCTGCACAAAGTTCAACACAAGTATATACGATTACGTCAACCGCACAGCTTTTCAATATGGGTTCATCGTGTGGAGCTGGATCGTTTTATAATTGCGGTGGTGGTTTACGTGGGTTTAATTGGAACGATAATTTACCCGCAGGTACAGTAATTACCAATGTTCAAATTCAGTTAAGTTTTGGGGTAAAATGTTCTAACGGTTCTGTCCAAACCCTCCTAAATAACAACAATGGATCTTCAATAACTCCGAATGTACATTGCAATTGCAATGGTACAAATAATGGGATTTTTACGCTAAATTTCCCTGGGAATCAGTATGTTGTAGGAGGAGCCAATCAATTTAGGTTTAATTACTTCGATTGTATTGGTCTTTTCAACGGCAACGGAGCGCTTTCTGGACAATTTGCTAGGGTTACGGTAACTTATCAAAACCAACCGTGCATCTCACCGTTGGTTCCTGTTTTGGTAACGGTGAACCAGGCTCAGGCACCATCTGCCGCCAACCAAACGGTGAATTGCCAATCTGCAGCTACCATCAGCGGATCTTCAAGCTCACCTATAACATGGTTTGCTAATGCCAACGGTTCCGGACAATTAGCTACGGGAGCTAATTATACTACTCCTGTGCTAAACGCCAATACAACGTATTACATGCAAGCTGGAACAGGGGCGTGTGCCTCCCAATTAGTTCCCGTAACTGTATCGGTTTCAGCTGCTCAAGCGCCAAGCGCGAATAACGTATCAACCAACTGCCAAACGACAGCTACGTTA
>JAIXRC010000062.1 GCA_027485415.1 Cryomorphaceae bacterium
CCCATCTAAAGTTCCGGATCAGGTCGCTGATTGTACGGATGCAGAGTTCGTCAATTGTTGCCAATATGCTGATTGGATTAAGGATCAATGCCTCGATCCAGATAATGCTAGAAAGACTAGAAACCCAACTAATCTCGGTACCCCTGGGTGCATGGGATCCAAGGAAGAATCAGTCGGTTGCACGCCACAAGAACAACGCGAGATATGGAATAGTATGGAGAACGAGTTACATACTGAAGGAAAGTGTCCTTTAGGATTCAACGGTCCGATAACAAAATATGTCTGTACAGACGGAGATGATCAGCCAGCTGAAGGCGTGGGACGCCAGACAGCGGAGGGATGCAGAGCAAGAGGATTACATCCGCACAACGGGGATCATGGATGGCCTGAAACCAAATGTTACAAAAATGCATCTTTTCCATGACCTCCTCAGAAGCTACAAAGAAGGAAATAGACTTTTATTGATTCAGTTCGGATTACATATGCATATGCAGAACATCATCGTTGATGGCGATTATGCTGTTCCATATTTCTATAAAGTAGACACGCTGCATGGTGGTACCAGCATTAAGGAGTGAAATATACCGACCGAATATGGTGCTCAATTCCCCTGGTCTGATGCTCCAAGAGTATTCACGTATGTATTTTATAAACAGTTCGTGAATATCAAGGCATTCAACAACACTCATGGCGCTCAAAGCATAATCGCTCACGACAAGCTGCATGGACAGCATGTCATCGGTCGCTTTATTCCCCTCCGAAAAGTCGCATAACCGAATGAATTCGATTCGATCCGTGGATATGTCCATAAAGAAACAATTATGAAACCCAAGAGCAAACTGCAAGCCACGCAATCCTAGCGAGCGTACCTTGTCTTCTATCGAGGTTTCCTTGTCCAGTATAAAGGCTTACAACCCATTCGATCCCAAGAGGTATGGACCGGAGTTGCGACAGATCACAAACGATGTCAACGCGAAGCTAGCAGAGATCAACAACTTTTCCAATGTAATCGAGTGAAGCCGTTGAGCCTAGCGGTAATCCACGTCATCACAAAGGCTTTCTTCATGACATTACCGAGAAGAAATGGACAGATCAGATGCTATGTAAGAACAAATGACAAAAATACCAAGGAAAGGTCCAAAAAGGCCACAAATGACCAATACAATTACAATGATAATAATACCATCATGTTTATTTTGCATATGATGGCTGCAAAAGGGTTTAAGATTTAGGACTTCAGATTTAGGATATATAAGCAAATAACGTTTCTAATCTATTATAGCGTTATTACCATGGTACACGACACAAAGAATATAAAATACATAAATAGCCATCATCAATAGTACATACCACCCCAAACAAATGAAAATCACAGATATTATTAAAAAGTACAGTCAGGTGGATAACGCATTCGGTACCGACAAAATCACGAGCCATTCATATGGCGACTTGTATGATACCGAATTCCAAAGGATAGTGGAAAAGGAAAATGCAGCAGAGGTTCTTGAAATAGGAGTCTATAGTGGGGCCTTCTTACAGGTAATTTCCGAGTTCTTGCCGAATGCTCAAATTACCGGAATCGACATTGATACATCTCGCGTCAAGTTTGGCTTGAACAATGATCGAATCAAAATAGTTTGTGCGGATGGTACTTTGCCGTCGACCGCAAGTACCTGAACACCAAATTGCATCCCTAGACGCATTTGCACCGTACATAAAACCTGGTGGGGTGATGATAATTGAGGACATCGAAGGATCCTCCGAGGAACACGTACGTCCTCGGATGCAAGACATTGCTTGCCTTGCGAATCTTGATATGGAGTGGATTGATTTGCGACATGTGAAGAACCGCGGAGACGACATTGTTGCAATCTTCAGGCGGCCTAAATGACATCAAATATGATTCAATTTGTTCCATATACCATTTTTTAACATATATTATTAGCAAATATTTCCTCTGACCCACCATTCAGTCGGAAGAGAGAATTCACGTACATACATCATCATGAATCTTTGAACCTCACTTTCTCTCCTCAAAAAGTTGGGGTTTGTTCCCGCGATGGCCGTGGTTTTGATCTCAAACGGTTGTTCCTTGTTGATCGTGTTCTCTTTCATCACATGCAATGTGCCATTCGAGACCAGGGATTCATAGGTGGATGATACATCGATATCGTGCGCAAGCTTGAACACGGTAAAGAAAAAGTCATCGTGGTTTATTAGGGGCGCCAGACGCATCTCTCCAAAAGTCGGTTGCAAGTTTGGACTTCTATTATATATTGTATCTGCGTGCTCGGTAAAGGGATGGGTCAGGTACTTCCAGTAGGCAGTGCCAAGGCGTTGACTGGCAATGCGCGCCAGGATGCAATACACCTCGTTGATAAAATCATGCATGCTCTGGGACATGTCTACGTAGTTCTGAGTGCGGCATTTAATATACGACATGAGGTGCAGAAAGTCGACGACGGGGCTTTTGTCCTTGGACAAATTCATGTCGAGGCGCTTCGTCAGTCCGAAATCCCACGGCACGCAAACCATTCCCTCGTTCTTGACAAACAGATCCACGTCATTGATCTTGTACCACCAATAGCCACCAGGCTCGACCTCGTGGTAAAGAAAATTGCCTTGGTGGGCGTCGTTATGGTAGTACTTCATTTCGCGCATTTTGAGTAACGAGATGAGGCATTGCATGATGCAGCTCCTGAGCTTCCTATCCAGCACTGCGTTCTGAGCTGCAGTACGCCTGTGCCCAGTTTGCCCAGTTTGTAGAAGAGTAAAGTTTTGTCCAAGAAAGGACATGAGAGCTCCGGATGCCTTTTCCGCGTACAAGACACCGGTCGGGACCGTCCAGCCTCTGAACGAGGCAGCCTCTGATCGTTGCTCTAGGTCAGGGATGTACGCCAGAGGTCCACTGCTCGACAGGATATTCGAGGGATCGCAGATCTTGTGGCCGTACATCATAGGGAGGTTCATAAACCGGTTCTTCTTCACTTCGGTCGTCAATGCCTCCAGGACATTCTTTTCGGTCTCAAACTCGTACATCTTCTGGGCAACTTTGACCGCAAACTTGACGTTGGTCATCCACGTCGCGGCCGCGCCGCGTACAGAGTACGCCTGGCCATAGCTACCCCTACCGAGCTCCTTGTTCACAAGCGCGTTGACTTTGCGGTCCTTGGCGGCATTTGTAGTCTTGTAGTTTGTGCCTTGTGCATTATCGAAAACCTGGACTAACCTGCCCGGTTCAGCGTATTTCAGGGCAGATGTCGCGGGGCGCTGGTCAATTGTGGAGACTTGCCTGGAACATCCAGACAACTTACTGACGTACCTTTTCATGTTCATGTACCGCACGAGGCGTTCGGAACCAGTACGCCCGTCCCTGTTGATGAATGTAATATGGGGAGGCACCGCAGAGGCAAAGCGTTTAATAATGGACATGGCGATATTCCTGTCGGTGTTCCCCGCCCCTGCGTGGCGAGCCCGGGTGGCATTTGAGAACCTGGAAGCAAGTAAAACTGGTTGCGCTTGTTGTTGAGGTTGTTGAGGTTGTTGTCGTCCCGATGATGCACGCCGCGGCGCTGACACTGGGGACCATATCATGGGAACTGCATTGTTGTGTCTATTATTAGTATTATTATTATTCGATGATGCACCTGTTGATGCGGCCGCCGGCGCTGGGGTCCAGCTCATGGGAACGACATTGCTGTGTCTATTATTATTATTATTATTATCCGATGATGCACCGGTTGATGCGGTTCTCTTTGTGCGCGATGTGACCGCTGGCGCTGGGGACCAGTTCATAGGAACGACTCCGGCGTTCACGGGAGGAGAAGGATCGGTATAGCGTGGTCTCAATCGTCTATTTGTATTAGCGTTCGCGTTGCTTCGTGTGCGCCTGCCTAGTACCGCTGTGACTCTTGGATTATTAGGTCTTTTGGTAGTAGTATTAGTAGTAGTATTAGTAGTATTAGTAGTAGAAGAAGCGCGTTTTGGCCTCGTTGTAACCAATGGACGGGGTACCTGTACCTGTACGGGAAGACCTGATCCTTGTCTCTGTAGAGATCCTTGTCTCATTAGAGACCCTCGTCTCAGTCCTTCAATAAACCTATGGTCAACATCATGTTCGGTTTGTTGTACCTGTCTTGGGGCTCTAGGCGGACGCAAAACCATTTTGTTATATAATGTTATATTGTAATGTTATATAATATGTATATATGAAAATATATGAAAATAATGTAAGGATTATCGTCGTGTCAATGTCACCAGCCCCGCCCTTTGTTGAGCGACCCCCTTGATGATTGCCTTTGAGGCCCTTAACCCACCCCTGGGGGTCATCATTGCTGTTGTTCCGACGGATGAAAACTTTTTGCCTTTGCTGCCTATTTTGCTCTTTCTCTTTTCAATTCTACCTTGAATGACCGCTGCCTGTTCTGATATCATCATCCTCTGTTGGTTTCGTTCGTTGGCCTTGGGTTGAGATGAGACCCTTCGTACCTTGTAATCACGGACTTTTTCAAACTTGAAGACCTTCTTACCTTTTTTCTTGACAATAGGACTCTGTAGAGCAGTCTTTCCCTTGCCATCCATGCTGATCTCGCGTATGATTTCGTTTGCACGCAGAATAATGTTGTGTTTTCTTACTACGGTATCAAACGTAGCCATGTTTGCGGTGCGCAGGTATTTGTATCGATCCTCATGTATATCGGGGTCTACAACGGCAGCGTACGAGAACATAGTAACATTGTTCCCCATGCCGCGATTGGAAGATGCCTTGAGCGACTTATCCCGTGTAGCCCTGCCTATGGCTTGGACGAGGTACAACGGCGCATAATCTAGATCCAGCAGATGGACCTGCTTCAAGTTCTTGAAGTCAATTCCAGTGCCGCCAGCTTTTGAGATGACCATGTACCTCACAATGGATCCATCATGGTTGACTTCCGAGTTGAACATCTTTAGGAAAAACGTCCTCGTCTCGTCATTCCACTTTGTCGTTCCATCTATCACAGCGAAAAGCGAATCATCGCGAGCATTTTGTTTGTTTGGTTGCCTTGAAGTCGAGCTTGTTGAAACATTTGGACACAAATCGGACAACACATCAGAGAGGAAGGCCATTATATTATTATTATTATTATTTGGTTCGCGCTTATGGATCATCTTCTTGCACAGCTTATCTGCTACCTTTTTCAGGTTGTCAGACGACGCATAATGCATTTCTTTCCAAATGCGTGCAATGAAGCTTATTTTTACGCTCAGTGGGACTTTTTCCGATCCAGATACAACAAGACTATCAAAGCCGATCATGCGCTTCAGCTGGTCGACATTGCCCACAATAGTTTCATCCTTTTCAATCATTTTGCATATATCCATGAGGTTGCGCAAGATGGAAGCAAAGTCGGTGCCCTTGCGTAGTATGCAGTGTTTGTTGTCCTTTTTATTTTTGGTACTACTATTGGTACTATTGGTACTATTGGCACTATTTGTACTATTGGCACTATTGGTACTATTGGGATTTATGGGAACAGCTTCTAGAACAGCGGAGGAGAATGATTCTTTACATCCGTGTGCCTTGAGTTCCGTTCTGATGATGTCTGTACCATACTCGACATAGTTTGAGTATATCAGTATGGGTCCCTTGTTCTGTATGCTTGCTTTAGAATATGCACGAGCCGTGTCTATAAGCTTTGGGATCTTGAGTTTATTTATGATCTTGTACATCTTTGCTGACTTTGCAATAGACACATTGGTCAGGGTGTTCCCGTAACTTGATACCTGCGCCTCGCGCACAATTTCCAGGTCTTTCGGCTCAGTAACATGGACCTTGATTACATTGCGGGTGATCCAGTTTGCATTCATATCAGGCTTTCTTTCCATGATATTGATTGGCAGCCTGCTATAATTGGCATGAGGGAAATTGGTCGTGTTAGGCTCGTCGAACAACGAGATGAACCCGCCGGTGTTGTTTAGATGTGCCTGCCATCGCGACCGGAAGACTTGCCATATAGTCGGATCCTTTTTGATGTCCCCCGTGATAGTGCCAATGGCGTGCTGCTGCTCATCGTCAAGCCGGGTCATCATGTGCATCGCGTCAAGGTATGCGGCAAGGTCATTGGGATCTGATTTCAGTGGCGTGGCAGTGCTGGCAATGCAGAAGCGCACCCGTGTCAAGAATAACAGAATCTGCTGGGATTTCTTTGAGGAGACCAATTCATAAGTCGTGTTGGTGCCTTTATTCCCTGGTTCTGCATTGTCATGTAGATTTCTCAGTTGCCCCGAAATGCTGCCATTCACAAACACGTCATGAGCTTCGTCTATGAACACGCATGTTCCGTCTCTCGACATATTTGTCCATTTACTCATGATTGGAACATGCGCAAGATCCGTCATCGAGCTCCTGGTAACAAAAATAGCCCTACACACCGGAAGGCCGTCCTCGGTCCAGATGACTCCCTTCCACTTCAATGAGTTGAATACATACTGGGTTGCCTTGGTACTCGTCTGGCATTTGCAAATCAGGGAATCAATGACCTGGTCTCGGATTCCGGTATTAGGCACGACAAATATATATCGGTCTACAGACACGTTGGACTGACTTCTGGTCTTTGGGCCAGAGGTTCCTACCGACAGCGCCTTGATGATAGCCATCATCGTGCACGTCTTGCCGGTGCCGGTCATGTGATAAAGGAGACCGTAGCGCAGATTTTGCCTATTCCGCGCCACATAGTCGTAAACGTCTTGCTGATGTGTCTTGAGGCTGCCTATCATATTATCGCATTTTTTCACCGAGCCAATATCCACATACCGTTTGATATCTAGATCGGCCGCGTCCATGTTAAGGAAATGCACCATGGAGCAAGCCCCCCATGCGGTACGGAACGTTGTGTTGTCCGGTAGGGAGCATCCACTGCTACTCTCGCTCTTGCGGAAGGCATCATACGTTTGTGCGCTGTATAGGCTATCAAAGGAGGCTCCTTGACTCTTCTTGTCATCCATAAACTTTTGAAAGTCATCATAGTTGTCCGATGTGAAGTGCCCATTGTATTTGCAAACACTCTTGTATATATGGACATTGTGTGTCTTCACTCCATTGTTAGTCCGATTGTACGTTGCAATCAAACTCGTGCCCTTGGGAGCAGTTACCTTTCTCTTGGTTGCATTCATTTTGGTAAATTGAAAGCAAACAAGACTATTTCTATTATTTAGTATATAGTATAAGTGCGCATAATATTTCCATACATAAAAAGACAATGGTCATAAAAAGACAACATGATGAAAACAAAGGTAGACATGGAAACAAGTAGAAAAGTAGACCAATGAACAAATCATTCATGGCCCTTGGCGCGGGTTACGGCTTTGTACGCGGGATCCTGAAGACCCAAGACGCCCAGATTCGAGAAAGTGGTCCCGACCTTGCTAGGTACAGTAGGCCCATCATGATCGTTGAGCGCATTTCCGGAGTATGTGTCGCAACCTGTTTCTGTGCATTGGGTGGTGCGCCAATCCTACTGTTGAAGGACGTGTATGATTTTGAACATAGATGGCGAGGATACAAGACGTACAAGTCCGAAAATTACTCTGTTTTGAGTCTGGTTTTGTGGTAATGACACGTCTCCATTAGACAATAGACATTATACATTAATTTTCTTAAAGAGGGAAGACCCTCTAAACAATAAGCCCTAAACACTAAACAATAAGCCCTAAAC
>JAIXRC010000042.1 GCA_027485415.1 Cryomorphaceae bacterium
GAGAAATTCCTCAGGTCCATTCTTACAGGGTTGATCACCTCACATGAGCATAATATGCAAGATGCTGTGAACAATTTTAATAATGCTATGAAAATGGATATATTCAAGAAGAAGTGGAAGCTCTTTTTGGACATCTATTTGGTCCGAGGAATTAATTACTTCAGATTACAAAGAGATGCCGAGTGCATAGAAGACATAGAGATGTACCTCAAGAATGGCGGCCACAAATTGCAGCAGGCCTATGCTTGTAAGAGTGCCACGTTGTACCGCCAAAAAAAATATATGGAAGCGGCAGTCGCAGGCGAGATGAGCATGAAATTGGCCATTAAGGATGCGAATTATGAGGAATATCATAATTCACTCATCAAACTGGCTTATTGTTACTTTGATATGCTGCACATGGAAGTCGCCGCAAATTTATTCAAGCTGGCCATTCCGGCGGAACATGAAGATATTGCCGACTTGGTCACGTATGGTATGTGCCTCAGCTTGACCCATAAGCATCAGCAAGCCATCGAGATATTCGAACAGGCACTATCACTCGAAGGGCCGACCAAAGTTTATCGGCAAATATTTGCCCCATATTGCTACTCTCTGGCGCATCTTAAAAAGATCAAGGAGACCCTCCTTTTGAT
The DNA here is from genome assembly GCA_027485415.1 of Cryomorphaceae bacterium. Taxonomy (GTDB): domain Bacteria; phylum Bacteroidota; class Bacteroidia; order Flavobacteriales_D; family Crocinitomicaceae; genus UBA952. Next base: position 636 of record JAIXRC010000042.1, read on the forward strand.
GGATCGCGGCACGGAGTTTGCCATGAAAACCAAGGATTATGGTCTGCTGGAGGAGATTATTATTGACCGCGTAGGGTTGCTCAACATAATGAACAAATTGGAAGAATCCATTCGGTGTATTGAAAAATACTACAAGTTTCTTCGACCAAAAATAGCCTTCACGCTCTTCGAAAGAACTGGAGATTTATTGATGGAGCGAAGCAGCAAGAGTTTGGCCATATTGGCATTCAACTATTGCCTTTCTCTCAACCCGCGGGACTGGAAAACGGCCATGCTGCTGATCACTCTGACTATTATTGAAGAGAGTTACCTGGAAGGGCTGGTCTATTGCAATATTGCTCACAAGACGTTCCCTGAGCACGAGCGCACGATTCTTCTCGTGAAGTGCATGCTGGCTATAAAGGCGCAAAAATATGAACGCGCCAAGAAAGACATCATGGACATCATGGATAAATATCCCGGGGATGTGCAGTTCCAGAAATTGGACAAAATTCTTGATAGGGAACTGCAGCTTGTTCAAGCATCTTTGAAGTAACTTTCAAGAAAATTGATGAAGATCTCGCGCGAAGTTGCCCCATTTGCCATCCTTTTATCAAATTGAATGGGATTCTCGATATACATTTCCATAAGGTCCGCATTTGCATAACTTTTTTTACAAATAGCAGGCGTATTATTGACACACTGGCTGATTTCCTTCATAGCGGCAACCAGATTCTTTTTTCTTTCGGTTTTCGTGAGGCTGTTGGCCTTGCCGCGATTTTTCAAATAATCCACTAATAAAGTGTTCGTATCGAAGGTTCTGAACATCTTGCTAGTGAATTCCGGATCATATTTCTTGAGGTAATCGTTGATTTCCGTCGCGCGGATTCTCTCGTTGCGGCCCTCGTGGGTATACACGAAGACGTAGTCGTTGGGCTTTTTATTCTTGATGTAATCCTTGATGATGCCCACTAAAGCGGCATCTTCTATAAGGCATTCGTTGAGCACTCCCTTTTTGCCGATAAATTTGATTTCTATCGCGCGCGGCCTCTCGTAAATATGATGCTTTTTGATGGTGCTGATGCCGTGGCTCTCATATAATTTCTCATACTTGTGATTTCCCACCCGGAAATAGCAAACGGATATGATTTTCAGGATAATCGCGATACACTTATTCTGGGTGTTTGACTTTTCGTTGATATGCTTTTCTATATTGGCGAAGATCTTGGGAATCTCCTTGCCAAACTTAATCAATTTCTTGAATTTGAGGCGATCCGCCGCCGTCCGCCACTTTTTTGAGTAAATCTGCTGAAGGCGGCCCTTAGAGTCAGTCCCCTCGTATAGTATCTTTGGGTTGGGCTCATAGAATATACGCACTTTTTGATAGGCCGGAGGTATGACTAAGCTCTTAACGTACTCTAAAATGACGCTATCTGTGATGCGCTTTCCTTGGTGATTTGTGAGAGTGTTGCCATCCTTATATATGATCATATATCTGATAAAAAATGAATTTGCAGGCACTGTATAAATCATGATCGAATTACTTTTCGAGATCGAAGAAGTGCGCGATGATTATGAGTGTATCCTTAAGGGATATCTTGATGATTTGAGTGTGCGCGAACTTGTTGAGCGAGTCTGTGATGAGTTTGGCCTGAAGTGCACGACCTACTATGTCCCTGGTTACGGAAATACTGCCGAAGTGAGTGATGTTCGATTGAATAGCTTTGTTACGGAATTCCGCGATGAGGCCAATTTTGGAGAGTTGAATGATCAAGATTCCATCCTTGACATGGAAGAGGATATGGAGGAAGACGAGCTCAAGGATTTCGAGGAGCCGGCCGTGGTGGATTTCTCCTTCGATCAGCTTCACGAAAGAGGAGAGGTTGTTGATCAGACGTATGACTCTGTCTATTGGCAGATTATGGGTTTGATTCTCAGCAAGCTAGAATACATGGACTTTGAGACTTTCCAGAAATGGCATTCCAGCAGATGGCTCAGCAAGGTTCTCGCAAACGTAAAGACGCAGTTTGATGGGGATAATTGTTTGGAGCTTCAGATGAAGGATCGGATCTTTGAAATCGCCATCGATGGTCAATTTGACCTGACGGACGGAGAGAAGGTCGAGAGGATTGTCAAAAAATATCTCCTTTCTGATTCCAAGAGATTTGATTCCTTTATGAGATTCTTGCAGGACTCCACATGAGGAAGAAATGCGAATTCTTTTTTTTTCCACTCCTTTTCTGAACTTTCCCATGCCTTTCTCTCAAAAAAAAAAGATTGCAAAAAGAGTTACATATTTAGAGTTTCCAGAATCCAATTAATGTAAGCGGCCGCATGATAAATAAATGCTACCCAAACAGATACAATAACAATCATATAGATGATTCCTGCCATTTTATAGAGAATAATTATAGAAATGAATACGTTGGCAAATCCGTATATCATCAACAGTGCTAGATTGGCCCTAAGTCTTTCTTCTTGGAGCTTCTGAAAGGCCTCAACAAGCATTTTCTATAATATAAATTCATTTTTCAATATATGATATTTGATTGCCCTCACTGCGGTGGAGCTGTGTTTATCGAAGAAGTGAACTGTGGGATATTTCGTCATGGTATACTCAAAAGTGGCGAGCAGGTTCCACCACATGCGCCGAAAGAAGAATGCGATAATTTAGCACAGCAAGAGGCTATTTATGGATGCGGCCGCCCTTTCCAAATTGTGCAGATTGATGGAGAATGGCGCATTCAGGTTTGCGAATATATTTGAATTCTCCCCAGATTAAGAAAGGCACTTTTCGATGGCACCCTTGATGTCCTTTACTTTGGTTAATTCAAGGATTGTGGAAGCGCTGCCGAGGGCGTTTGCGTTTGCGAAAAATGCGAGGGCGGCGACGTCGTATTTGGAGTATTTGGCATTAACATAGTCCTGAATTCGGCGTGCTTCGCGAACCTGCTTGAGTTTGGTTCCAAAATTGGGATTCATGACCCAGACCTCGTTGCCAAAAATCCGTACCTCGGATTTGTCCTTCATAAGATAGTCTGCGACTAATATAGCGGTCGCCCCACTTCCGCACTTGAGAACGAAGC
>JAIXRC010000139.1 GCA_027485415.1 Cryomorphaceae bacterium
TATTGATTTCATCAGGAAATACAATGACGAGACGCCGGTCCTACCTGAGAACGATGAAATAAAAGCCACGGGAATGGATATTCTGCAATCCATAAACACCCGGTCACTAAGCGTCGACATGCATAACGACGCGCACCTGATATCGGACCTGAAGATGACCGTAGGGTGCTTGCTGCACAAGGCAGGCGTACTCGCGACTGCGGATGAGGAGATTGACTTGCAGATCGATATGGATTGCTCTAGAGACCTGTGGATGGCCATACAATTAGACAATGAGCTCAATGGTTTGGACATTATGCCGCAAGCGCCTCGGCGCCCTAGAGCTCGAAGGGGCAATGCTCGGCAAAATGTTCGGCAAAATGAGGAGGACCCTAATGGCCAAGATGTCCAAGATGCCCAAGATGTCCCCGCTAATATCAAACCGAAGAAGACTAGGAAACCTAGAGCTAAGAAGACAGTCCCTACCGTGCCTATCGTGCCTACCGTGCCTACCGTGCCTACCGTGCCTACCGAAAGTACAACTGACGCGGCTTAAAGATATAATATACATAACTACTTTAGCTTAAGAAATGTCATAATATTGTCATAATCATGTTGTTAAATTTATCAGCATTCAAATCAGGAATTCAAACAGTATACAAGGAAAAGTGTAAAAGGAACCGTTTCCTAGTCAGGAATAATGTCAGTTCAGATCACGTGTTCGCATCATATACTATCAAGGATACCGTGGTAGGTGTTGCGGTGCATGCAAACGAGGTCGTGATACCGGTCCTGGTGAATAAGGACACAAGGAATACAGAGAATACAGAGGATAATCAGAGAATCAGAGAGTTTGACCTTGAGGTAGATTTGTATAGAAAGATAAATGACCTAGATGACCGTCGTATGTTTGCATATATGAGTCAGGATATTTATGAAGAATATAAATGCAACATTGATATCCTGATCCAGGGGCACGAAATCAATGGCAATAGGTATGATTCCAAATTCCAGCAAGCATACGCATATATCCAATGCTACTTTGAGTGTGGAGGGAAAAATGTGTGTGTTCGATTGTTAACTCCAAAAGCAGTTACCAAATTGATCGATAGCACAGAGCCGGACAGCTACTTGAACACGAGGTACCTCATTTATCGTACGATTTTGGCATGCGATGATATCGAGAATGGCATTGAATCAACATTGCGAGAGCGCGACCCCTATTTTGAGTGCGTAGATTGCATACATAATTGACAAAATATAGACTTTTATATTATTTATTATTTATTATTTTAGTTATTTTGACTATTACTGCATATAATATCCATAAAAGGGCTCTGGTGTCTTTTGCGTTGTCTTTTTGGTAGTAGTAGTCTTGGCCTTCGGGGCCTTCGGGGCCTTAGGCGCCTTAGGCGCCTTGGTTGTGGTATTCTTGACCAGGCGACCTTTATCGTCACGTCTAGGGCGCAGGACTGGCAGGATGAACATGTGTGCGCCTCCATTGAGAATGACCAGGTTCTTGAAAAGCGAGTTCAGTTCAATGTCCTTGTTAATGCCCAGGAAGATATCCCTGGGGGTGATGCGATGGCGGCGTGCGCCTATAACCTGGTTACCCGCAACCTCGAGGACTTCTACAATTAAATATTCCATTACGGCGGTCAGGTAGATGGGCGCGCAAAGCGAAACGCGAGGACCATTCAGGTATTCCTTGAGCATACGGGCAATACGGCCGGCAGGGAATTTCAGTCCAGCAAGGGAGGACTTGGAAACCCTCTTCCTGCGATTGACTGGGGAGTCGGGTACACTGGTAAACTTTGTTACAGCTTTGGTGGCCTCGCTAACAGAAAACTTTGCAAGCTCTCCGGGTATGAGCAGCTTCACGGCCGTCTGTATGTCGCGGGAAGACAGGGTGCTCTTGCTGCCCATGCGCAAAAGACGGTTGGCCTGCTCGACGATGATCTCGAATATGTACTTGGCCAGGTTGCTGGTCTGATTCAGGGCCTTCTTGCTAACGCCGGTGTCGGGGTGGATCTGCTTCAGGACTTTATACACATAGGCCCTGAATTGGATCTCCTTTGATCTGGTCTTTCCTTTCTTTGCTTTGGTAGGGAGCGTCTTCTTGGGAGAGTTGGTAAACTGCTCAAAGGCTTCGCCATTGAAGCCCTCGAGGGTAAATCCCTCGGACTCGAATCCCTCGGACTCAAATCCCTCGGAGCTTTTAGTCGTATTATTATTGACATTGATCGGGGTAGGAGTCAGGTCTACATCTTCATCATAATCCGATTCATCAATGCCCTCTGCTAGATCCTTCTTGTAATCCTCATCGTCATAGTCCGGATCATCTTCATCATTGTCTGAATCATCGATGTCTTTGGTGACGCTTGCCGTAGGGGCGTTCTCGTACATTTCCTTGTATGTCATCTGTGTCAAGGCGAGAGAGAACCTTTTGTATGTATATATATATAATATACGATAATTTTAATTTGGGCACCAATGGAACCTATCGTAATATACGCATTGACACATGCAGCGATGGAGATCCCATATATCATGACTTACGGGCAAGATTATCTGCGTATGATGCGCGGTATAGCAAAAGATCCAGGCGCACCAGAGAACAAGAATGTGTACGCCCTTGCTGCATACGCCATCTTTTGCGTCGCGACGTATGTGCTCATTTTTAAGGAAACAATGCAAAGCCAGCATTCCCTGTCATATAGCCTACTAAGAGCCGCTCTCTTCGGGGCTGCGGTGTATGGAGTATTCGACCTGACAAATCTATTTGCTTTCAAAGAATACAATATTGGAATGGCAATCAAGGACCTGGTATACGGGATCTTTGTCATGGTCGTCATTGCGTTCGTGGCATATAGCAATAGACCATAGTTTGTTGATTATAGCAATAGACCATGATGCGTACTAATGCAGGTAATAATTAGGAAGTGTCCTTATTATTATGATCAGCGTATTGCTCTTTTAGGGATAGATCAAATTCAAAGATGGGCCAGATTAACGGAAACGTATCGTGTCCAAGATGCCATGGGTTCTTTGTACGCGACATAAGTCCTATACATAGCAAATGAGATGATCATGAGATAGCGTGTGAAACATGCGATGTCGTATTTTCATTCAAAAAGGAACTCTTTTGTTATGTTTGCAGAAGCAAAGTATCATGCAGCAATCCTCCCATCAACAAATTTTGCCCATTTTGTGACTCATTTTTGCCGTCCACCTCAGTCAGGGAGAAGAAATTGATCTTACAAAGGTGACATTGTTGCGAGCGAAACAACATTGGTAGCAAACGCTAGAGCCTGATCCTTGATAGTTCTCATTTCTTCTGGATCGAACTTCATTCTATGTTCGCACATGGTATCCTGGTAACGCTCGATCAGTGTCCCTTCTTCTATGCCGTAAACAAACATATAGGCCAGCACCTGGACAAGCTCATAGTCCTGAACTTTGTGGAAGAGTCGCCTCGTCCTATTCTTGATCTCCACGAGCTCATTATGGCCATCCTCGTCGACAACGATACCATCGCACTTGCCTCCAATGTATACGTCTATGTTCTCACCGTTCGCCGCAACGGTCCCAATGATTCTTTTGATAAATGCATCGCTCTTTACCAGTTTGACACGCTTCTTACCTTCATACAGAGAGGCGATAAAGGCTTCCTTTGCAGTGCCCAGGTCTGTATATGCCCTCTTCCTTATGTGATCCCTGATCAACGAATCCACCCTCGGGTTAAACGTATTAGCATCCCTGCAAATGGCCGAAATGCCATCCTGGACCTCCCTTACCATCTCATCGATGTGGACACCGTCGTTTGCAATGACATTGCTGGTCATATCGGCAATGGTCTCATTGATGCTCTTTACATCAGCAAAGGCTTCCATAGTGGCAATTTGCGAGTCAATGTCTGAAATGGCTTTCTCCGTTTCATCCTCTTTGGTCTTGAGCTCTTTATACTTATCCTCGTCGAACCGTTTGAGGTACCGTGTCGTCATGTTGCCTATGGATTCATAGCGGTTCCTGCCAATACATGCAGCGAGATCCGAAGCAAATAGGACAACGCGGCGCCGCATTATGATATATGTCTTCTTTTCTCGGTACTAGTACTAATAAATATATACCAATACGTCTATCCTTTAACTCCTTGGTTAAATCCTTTAACTATATACTTTCACATACTGGGAATTCAGAATTAGTTATCTGAAGTTAGTTTTTCCACCAGTTTCAAGAAAAGATCCCGGGTTACTGACTTTTCGATCGATTTATCGTGGTTGCGGACGCGTTCAAACCATTGATCCACAGCACCAAAGCTCCCTTTGAAGGTGTCCTTGAATAACTCTTCGTTCTCGCAAAAGTGATCATCCAGCCTGTTCACATTGTCAAGGTACAGCTTTGATAGTACGCGATCCAGATCTCGGAGCTCCCATCTGCTGGGTGCAACGAGTACCATGACTGCTTTGTCCTTTTTCCTGAGGCCCTTGATGTTCCAGTTCTTATTATGGTCCTTGTGAAAATGCTTGGTCTCCACAAGCTCTACGACACCTCTGCCCATTAGCCGTACGCATTTTGTCAGGAAATCTTCCTTGACATAGGAAGTGTCCTCATTTCCATAGCAATTAATCATGACAGTAGGGTTGTTGAATATGTTGTTGTTGTTGTTTTGAACGAGATTTACTTCCGTTTTCCTCTCTGTAGTACGCATGACTTGATGGTATGACTTGATGGTTTCTGTGA
>JAIXRC010000055.1 GCA_027485415.1 Cryomorphaceae bacterium
ATATATAGTAATAAGTAAAATCCTAAAACATAAATCATATTGTGCTCTCGCATCCCTGTTTTGTTTTCCTAGTATTGTATTATATAAGAACAGAACACATACACAATCCCCTCAAAAATGACGACAACATTCAGTTAAAACATCTCAAAAAACATGTTCTTTGGTAATGGTACCGGTTTCAATTTCCATGGAGTCCGCAATGCTCAAGAAGCTTTTGAGAACCCAGGGAAACCGCTGAGGTACCTGATCGTAAGCAAAAATTGCACCTACGAAGGAAAATCAGCGTATGGAGCTGGATACACTTTTGCCATACGCAATATACAAGAAAACAGATCCCTCCCTCAATTTATCGGCCCTTCCTGGCCTAAGAATGGAGTTGTCTTTAAAGAGAGGCCATCTGCAAATTCTGGCATTATGGATTGCAAGCTGAATACTTTTTTCCTCAAGTCTTCCGATGTACATCATCCCAAGAAGCTTGAAGAAATCGGTTTTGTCCCAAAGGCCGGTGACAAGGGCTGTTAGCTGTTGACAATCTTTCTATGCCTTTCTTAATGTTAATCCGAGTTCCTAGTACTTTAAACTATTTAAAAGACAGGAAAGTATATATTTATTATGAGTACAAGAATCATTAAAACCTAAAATTTCCCATATGATCTTGCATGACTGCAAGATATATCACTCTCAGAGAAGCTAAAAAAGTCCTTAACGTTTCAGAAGCTACGCTTAGAAGATGGGCAGATGAGGGGCTCTGCCCCTCCATAAGGTCGCCAGGTGGTAAAAGACTCTTTGACGTATCAGAATACATTTCTAATAATTGTACAGGTACCAAGAATAATAAGCAACATGATCAAGATAAGAAAGAGAATAAGCAGTCCATCTGCTACTGTAGAGTGTCCTCTCAAGGACAGAAAGACGACTTGCATCGGCAAGTCGATCATATGCTCTCAAGATTCCCAAACCATAGGATCGTTACAGACATTGGGTCGGGTATCAATTTCAAGAGAAAAGGCCTCCGCTCCATTCTGGAGCTCTCGGCCAAAGGAATGGTCTCAGAAGTTGTGGTTGCCTACAGAGACCGGCTGTGCCGCTTCGCTTTCGAACTCTTGGAGTGGTTCTTTCACCTCCACGGAGTCAGGCTCGTGGTTCTCCACGAAAGCATGGACGCGAGCTCTGATTCAGAGCTCGCCGAAGACCTCCTTGCCATCGTTAACGTTTTCAATTGCAGAGTCAATGGTAGAAGAAAGTACTCTGGGACGGGAGGAAAAGGAAAAGAAAGTCCTGGAGAAAAGGGGAAGCGGGTTGAAAAAGTCCAAGAAGCCTCCGGCCAACCGGTCCAGGAAGATTCGACTGTATCCGTCTCCTGAGGTCGTTCGCTGTCTCAAAGAATGGTTTGGTAGCGTGAGAAAGACGTACAATTGGGTCTTGAGTACAGCGCAAGCCGAAGGCTTTGCGCCTACCAATGTTCCAGAGTTGAGGAAAAGGTTTGTAACGGCTGCTAGCATTCCAGACGATTTGAAATACCTCTTAGAGACTCCTAAGCACGTCCGGGACGGAGCGCTGGATGACCTTTCCATCGCTTTCAAAACCAATTTTGAGAAGCAAAAGGTCAATCCAGATCACAAATTCCAGGTTGCCTTTAGGAGCAAGAAAGTAAGGTGACAAGTAGCAAAATATTATTATTATGAAACTTAAAAGCGCAATGAGGATTAAGAAATGTCAGATATTAGCCCAAAATGGCAACTTTATACCCAAAAAGCAAAATGGAAGAGGTTATTGTCATTGCCGTATGCCTTGTTGTGGATGTCCTTGTCTTACCAGCCATATTCATGGTCATGTGGAACCATTGTATCATCAAGGATATCATCGTAGCTCCTAATGTGCTTCCTGAAATCTCCTATGGAACCGCTATCATAGCAAGGCTCTTCACGGTCTGCGTTCATTTTTCAATGTCCAACGCAACAATGGGTTTTGACAAGGAGAAGAACATGAATGACAATTTCGACAAAGTGTATCATTTACTAGAAAACAAAAATAATAACAACAGGAACCCGGCTTCAGTATAATGCCGAAAAGCCCTAAACCCTAGGACCCTAAACCCTAAACCCTAAGACCCAAATGTCGTTATCCACGGTTGTATTCCGAGCTACAATGACGCCTCAAGGAGCGGTCTATTGTTCGCCGTACTGGACAGTGACAGTGGAGAAGTCCTAGCTGTGTCTAGTGCGAACAATATGAAGGTTTCATCGCTAGTACCACAAGAATAATAGTACAGTACTATACGTTTGAAATTATATATAAGGACACATTTATCTATGGTATATAAATATGATCGAATTAAAAGATTAGGTTTATTTAGGTTTATTAGGTTTATTATATTAGTATCATATTGAAAAATGAGGCCGAGTACCTGTTTGCATGCAGTAAGCGGAGGACGCGTAGGAAGGGAACTTTTTCATAGAGTAAAACAGAATGATAAAAGCAAAGTGAGACAAGTCAAGTTGATCAGGAGTCCGACGAATGACGGACACACGAGCGTTCAGTATGTGCCACTGACACTAGTCCCAATATCGTATCCTCATGTGCTCATTTCCAGTCCTCCTTGCATGGCAAGTGTTCCATACGCTTTTTTCTTTGGCTGTCTCTTTCTGAAAATTCTCATGTCGTTATCCAGACAGTCTGATTCCCAATGATAACAACCTATATGAAAATTATATTATACTTAAGACATCCATACATATTAATGGTAATAATACACAATGATGCTTAACAGAATAAACAGAAAACATGCAGCAAGGTCAATCAAAACATACGCACATCGATTCATTTATGGCAATCATGACTATGGAGATTTCAGGCAGCAGCTCCAGCGGAAAGGCGCATATGCAGTGACAAGCATCGTAGTTCGATTGGATGAACCTGCGTACACCGAGAAAGATCTCGAACGATTCGTCACAGAGTTTTATAGATACGCTCCATTGTACATGAATTTAAAGTCCTTGCATATTGATGCTCCATATTCTGCAATAAAAGGACAGATGCTAATGGAACTAATGCAAGTGGAATCATGTTTTAACGATCTGAGAATAGATTCTTGGACGTTTCATTCGCCATTGGAAGAACAATGGAAAGGCGTTCCCCTCCAGAAAATCAAACTAAACATGTGCGATGGTATCGTTTTTCCGTTCGCGTTCAACAACATGTTGACAGGCCTATGTCAACATCAAAATGCGATCAAGCATATCGACCTCGTAAATCTGTCCCCTCATTCAATAGAGGTCAATCGTAAGCTCCTCCCGTCAAGAGCGTTCGTAAACGTACATGGGTTGACAATGATTAACAATATTAACAAAGATATACTCTTCTTTTTTTTTTTTTTTTTTATTTTAGTATTTTTGTGTTTTAGAATTATAAAATCTCATTATAAAATAAATAAAACGATAAAATGAAGCGAAAACATAGTACTTCGAACAACGAAAATGCTTTAATCCCTAAACATCATGTGAGGAAAACCCAAAACAATAAAGAAACTAATGCTTTGGGTGTTCCTACCGTTCCTACCGTTCCTACAACAATTCCATATGACGTAGTCAAGTTGCTAAACAATGCAGAAGTGCGAAAGCGCTTGGCTATATCCAGTCACGATCTAGCGGTAAAAGTGCTTCAAAGCACAAATTCGATGAAACAATATGAGCGCGATGCGTACCTCGGTAAGCTAGGAGCCGTGATTAAAAAAGTACCTTTGAGTAATGTTGAATACACCAAAGGCAACCTATTATCGGAAACGGTCACCTTGACGATCCCTCTCCCAGAATATTTCGGTCAACGGTTAACGTTTTCTTGTACTATACAACGGCATTTTGAATCGGGCGAGCTCAATGTAATTGATGTCAAGTTGACGAAAACATCCCAGGAACTCTACGCTTTGCCATATATCCATGTAACACCAACCTATCATATATATACGAATGATCCGACTATAACAGGAACGGTTTTCTATGATATGTTGCAAATCATCAAGACCCTGGTTCAGTATCTCCCTAGCCAAGTTCACAAGTATTTTTCTAGGCGCAACGATTCGCTAGATTTGCGTAGACTCATTGCAGCTATTGATGATAAACTCGCAAACCTTTCGGTAAACCATAAAAACAGACTCAAACATGAAGTATGGAATAAAAGCAATTCCCAAGCAAAGGTAGCAAAAGCAAACGCAATGACAATGAATCACGCAAATGCGGTAGCAAAAGAAAAAGCAAAAGCCTCGTATCCACAGTGGACTAGAAATAGCGCAGCGTACGGTAGTATCTATAGTAGTACAGGACCCATCCATCCGTACATGACACGATCCAATGCGCGCCATATAACGAATGCTACATATAAAACCCCTATGACCCCTATGACCCCTATGACCCATTATCCGACTACATCATATCACCCAACCCATCCGTCTACATCATATCACCCAACCATGCCCATGTACATGCCGACAGACCCTAAATTCCATGGAACAAGTCACTTGTAGCTGGCAATAAGAATGACATCGCGTTTGCCCTGGTTGTGTCCGTCTTCGCTGTGTATTTCAGAAACTCTATGAAGGACATCTGCATCTTTGAATAGGACCATCGTTCCTGGTACCAGATGCGTTTGAAAACATTCATTGTCATTTATGAACTGACTCACGCCACCTTCGATGTTCATTCGGTCCATGCACAGCACGGCTATGTTGTCAATATCGTCCTTGTGCCAGTCCTCTACACTGTGCTCTCCAGGTCTACCCGGAAAACAAGTGATGCGCTGAAACTGCACAAGTATGTCGCTTCCATCCGGCACATTTGCGATATCTGCAAACACGCGCACCAGTTGCGAAAAGTTTTCCTTTTCCAAAGTCCAGCTCTCAATCCTCGGATATATTAGGAGCTTTTTCTCACCATGAACATGATTCACATCAAGCTTGTAAAACTCGCTACGTCTACCGATGCCTCTACCTTCAACCTGATGATTAAGCCATAGAATGTGCTTCTGCCGGTGCCCTTTCTTGACATACGGATCCACTGCCAACCTCGAGAACTCTGGGCGCAATGCCGGCAGATTCACGTATTGTCTGACATCGTAAAGCCTAATGCCCATGCTTTTTATACTTGTATGTAGAGCCATGTTGGAGTATTTACTAAAAGTAGGCGTTTAGATTAATTTTGCTTGTTTTGCATCAAAATGGTCCATCTTAATAATAATAATAATGATTGTATTATTATATAGATGCCCAATAATAATTCAAAGAAGCCCGTTCCGTCAGACCCCATCCTCTACGCAGAGATCAAGAACAAGGTGAAAGCGTCGGTGAGCCGATGGCCATCTGCATATGCTTCTGGTATGCTGGTCAAGCAATACAAAGCAGAAATGGCCAAGAGGGGAAAAGAACCATACATAACACAACGTCGAAAAGATGATGAAGATGACAATGATGGCATATCAAGATGGTTCAAAGAAGAATGGATAGACATACTCACTGGAAAACCATGTGGAAAGGTCAAAAGCGACATGTACTATCCGACATGCAGGCCAAGTGTACGAGTAACTGACAAGACACCGGTTACATCCAAAGAACTAAATAAAAGGCAAATTGCATCTATGATCTTACAAAAGCAAAAGGCCAAAGGTACGCGTGTAATGTATAAAGAAACACGGGAATCACGTTGGTAATATTAGGTGTCTTAAAGACATACAATGAATCTTAATATTGTAGAATAAATTCCAAGATACCAAAAGATACCAAGCAGTACCAAAAACAAAAAACAATGACGATCAAGACGATCTTGACATCTTCTTCTAGGCTTTCGACTCCGTACAAGTTGCCTAATCAGGTCTCCCAAGCAAAGGTCATTGCAATCCCCCGTCCGCCTCCGAGGAATACGTTCAATGCAGAAGTCGAGAATTTCCATGGTCGCATAGCGATGCTCGGTCTTGTAGGTATTACCGTTACCGAAAAGATCACTGGTATGACTTTGCCTCAACAGGTCGTACAAGAGACTGGCATCAAGTTCATGGATGTATCGTTTGGCGTAGCATGTCTGACGGGGTTTTTCATCTTGCGGGCACTGAACCCAAAGAACCAGCCAGATATCGAAGAGGAAATCGATACGTTGTCATCTCCGGGGTTCACGCGCGAGACTGAGATCCTACACGGTAGGATAGCAATGCTGGGCTTTGCTTATATTGTCCTCGCAGAGGCGGTTGCAAACCATGCTCTGTTTTAATTAATAATAACAATAATAACAATAATACTAATATAAAAGGTTCAGTATATTAAAATTTCAATTAGCAGTATTTTCACCATTCCTATTACCAGAATGATTGATACACTTTTCAGTTGTTTCTTGGATCCATATAATGAAAAAACTATAGCAGAAATTGAATATGTCAAACACTTTGAGTTTACGAGACCGAATGGCCAAGAAGACATGGGGTCTGGCTTTATCATATGGATGAGCAACGGCCATTGCATCAAAGCGCTCATAAGTGACAAAGATGACGACGACAATGATGACGATACGCCATTATCGCTAGGTAAGCATGGTATCTTTCTCACCAGCTCAAGCGACATATCCATAATAGGTCGCCAGGTTGATTACGCAGCATGGGAATCGGAATTGGATCCGACGTGCAGGAACCTACTATATGGTAGCCTGGCCGACCGTGACATGGTATTGTTATTGGCCAGTGGAAAAGATAATGTTTCTAAAAAAGATGATGTCCGGTTTGCAATTGTTGGCGTTGCTCTTGGTAACGGCACGGGAGCTCAGATTGTTGCATTCAATCAATCCAAGGCTAATAATAACAATAACCAAAGTACTATAATGTACTTTGAATGCAAAGGAATTCGTGAAATAAAGGAACTATCCTAAATATATATATATGCATGTTTATATATATTATATTTTGTATAATGATAGTTATAATAGATTGAGAACCGTTTACTTGATTTAGCATGGTGGATGCTATGCTAGTGACCCTCGTAGGATGTTTGTGTATTGCTCTATTGGCCAGTATTGTCATTGCCCTCTTAGGAAGTACAGGAAAGAAATCCCAGAACAATAATAAGACAACAACGAATACGTCCAAACCATTGACAAAACCTGGTACCGGGATACCAGCTGACGCGGAAGAAGATACTCCTACCGATTCTGACAAGGCATTATTCGTGCCAGAAGCAGGCAAGAGACTAACATGTTGGACACGGTCTGCTGCAACAATAGCAAAGGTTCCCGGACCTGCACGAGAATGCCGACTTGTGCCAATAAGTCCTGCATACCTAGCGCAGCAAGAGAAAGCAAAGCAAAGAGCTTTGTTACAAAATGGACCAAAAGCTCCGGCGTTGCCAAAGACACCTATAACTAAATCAATTACATCTGCAAATGGATCTGGTAATATAACTCCAACACAATCCCTAAAGAATCCCATCGCTCAACCAGTTCCCACAGAAGTAAAGTTAATAAGTTCGAAAGTTGATCAGAAGATAGAAGTAATAAACAATCCTCCCCTACAAACAATGACGCCCGTTCTTCAAACACGACCGTCTATCAACGTCAATACAAATGTTACTACGAGTGGCGCACCCACTGAGCCTTCTAAAAATAATAATATGTATGAAAGAACACCACCCAGTAATAGGGAACCTGATAAGGCATGGGCCAAGAAACCTAAATCATTATTTAGTGAACCGGTAACCGAGGAAAGTTTGGGCAATAATCGCCCCACGTTATTATTGGACTACAAAGACATACGAATCGATAACAGGCCGATAACAAAGTTAGTCTATGAACCGCCAGAGATGCAAGGTCCTGCACAGGTACCATCAACCATGGTAATATCTGGAACTACCATGACCAAGGTATCCCCTAGAACATATTTTGCAAGCGATGGTGGCTATATCAATATGATGGGCGTAATAGACCTGCATGGAGGCATAGACATATATACATTCATCGTTGTTACAGACAAGAACTTGATGAACGATGGAGATGTGGCCAATATGGCGAAAGCTGCAAAGTTTTATCTTGAACAACTTCAAGACGATGTATATAGAGTTTCAGGAGGAAGAGCGAGATTTACTAAAATATATTGTGGTATTGTTGGATTCCCGTCTACTACAGGATCATTTGAAGGATTACTTGGGTCTGCTGATTATGACATCCGTTTCAAATGTGACGAAAATGAACAAACTATTATAGAGAGACATTGTATGTATGCAGCAAGAAAATGGGGATGGGATGCATCATATATAACCCCAAGGATGATGTTCCTCCCAGGTGATTCTCCTTGCACTAAATGGGCTGGACTTGCGCGTACTAGTTGCAACACATCATGCAATGCATTCTTTCAAGGGCACCATGTGCAACCTATACCAAGTGGCAAGGGCAACCCTACCAATGCTGGAAGAGGGCTAATCCTGCATGAAGTTTTTCATTTCCTCGGCTTAAGTCACGCGTCTCAAGGTACTGCCGAGTATGGCGACACGACTTCTTTTATGGGCAGTGCTTTTGGTAATGCGTTCGCAACTCTCAGCGCCCTTCACACATTTCAAATAGGCTGGATGTCCAGTGTACAAATAATCAACATTGATACATTGACATCCGTTGGAACTACCTTGACACTTCAAGACGATCCGAATAACTGCATTATTGTAGCAGCACCGGTAATGATTTGTAGAAATTCCATGTACACAGGGTTTTTACCATACCCAGTCATATGCATATCCATTACACTAAATAAAATTGACGGCAAGGCATATAAAATGGCAGCCTTATATACATATAAAGGTTCCGATGTTAACGAAAGCATGCGTTTAAAACGAGAAAATAGAACTTTCATAATTGGAAGATTGTCCGGAACAAACAAAGAAACCATCGTAGAAACATTTGATACATTCGAAAAAAAAGATGCAAGCGGCATTACAATTGGGTTTACGAAAATGTCATGGCTTCCTCCTTACGTTATATTAGACGGAGGCGGACACGAGTCGCCTAATAAGTTTAAAGAAGTTCTTGACAAGCTCAAGGTATCTAGGAATCAGAGGAATGACATGAATATAAAAATAGAACTTGTAGAAACTTTCGCTAATGGTGCAATGAACATACGCGTTAGTAAGGTTTAGGATTTAGGATTTAGGATTTAGGGCATCAGTAGTAACCTCAAAATCTAATGGTCTAGAGCCACAATGTCAGGATTTCTTGTAGTAGATCCGTGTCATCCGTGATGACGCCCAGTCCATTTCCTACAGGAATATTGACCTTTGGACGAAATATCTCGTCAAACACCCGGCCGATACCTGGCTCGGAGCTCGTGTTGTGCATGAGAACAACGCCGTTCGGTTTCACAAAAGCGTTCCATGTCATATAATCATGATTCACGCCTTCGTATGTGGCTTGTCCATCAATATGAAGGATGTCTATGGGGTGATGCCAAACCTTGACTACGCTTTCAAATGTACCTTTGATTAGGCGGACCTTGTTGTTAAGTGCCAATGTGGCACGAAGATCCCGCGCACTTTCATATTTCGAGCATTCATCTTTAAACCAATCGATGCCATAGATCCTCCCCGGACATTCGGCTGCCAGGGTAAAAGTAGAGACCCCTGGTCCTACTCCTAGATCAACAATGACTTCCGGACTAGTCCTTTTAACAAGCCAGGTAGCAAATTCTGCATGGACTTTCCAATCGCTTTCTATCATTTCCATGTTGTTGTTGTTAGTACCAATAGCATACAACATATTTACAAATATTAGTTCTTAACCCGAATCTAAGACCTAAAACATAAAACCTAAAACCTAAAAGGCCTATTATACTTTATACGTAAATGTAATCTGGTCTTTGTGTTCTTCTATGTTGATTTGCTTATGGTACATATCGTTATAGACCATAAAGTACCCCTGGGTCAGCTCGTAATCTATTTCCGAGTACTGCACCTTTGGTCCATCCTTGAATTGTTCTAGGCCATCTCTGTTTATGCATAATATACCAACGGGACTCTCTGCATATGTCCACTCTTGTCTTCCCGGCAAGACGCGTTCAAACGATATGTCTATCAGTGCCCCAACAGGTACGTGACCAATCTCGGAATAGAGTTCCAAGGACCTCTGAAGAAAGTTCTCAGGGACCTTGCCTAGACATGCTTCTTCACTTGGCTTAAACTTGAACTTGTAATCAGATTTCTTATAAAACTGCAGTTTAGGGGGAGGATCAACGTACACGTGACGTACCTGAGTTCTGTTTATGTAGCGGTTTACATCATAGACCTTGATTTTCTTATGCAGAACAACGGCCATATCTTTTTTTCCTGTTCTCTTGTTGTTGTTACATTACCTATAGTATTAAATTGTGTAATCAATTCGTGAACAATTTGTGGACCAACCTGGTCCTAAAAAGTACCAGTTTAAAAAGTACCAGTTTGTTTATACATGTATCATGGTACTACTTTTGCAATAATAATTCTAATAATAATATTTCTAATAATGCCATCTAAATAATGATATCCTAATTTGAAACCTCAAATGCATCTGTGATTTCAAATGTGCGCTTTGATCCGTGGCGCGCCAATAGTTCCCGCATAGAGTCGTTGGTGTACTTTCGGATTGCATGTAGTTCGCTCTTTGCGCGGACATTCGGAAAGCTTTCGCTCACTTCTTCGCAGTACTTCCAGAGGATCTCCCCTGCCACCGTTATAAAGGTATCTAGGATTTGCCGAAGGGATCCGTCCAGATCGCGCTTTTTGGCACGTGTGCATAATCTCTGTTTCCAGTCGTTCTTCTCCAGCTTGCCGAGAAGGTAATCGATGCGCAGGTCAATGTTGGTCTTTTCATCGATTCGCGGGGGTTGCAAACCCGGCAGCGTTACCACAGACAGATGCGTCAAGCACCTATGAGCCATATGTACCGTGTCGGAATACTTGTACCGCGCATCGTGCAGCGTAATGTAGTTTGGGTAAGCGGGCCTGTCTCCCCAGCATCCCCGTGCCCGAGGATTTGGAGCCCGAGGATTTGCATTCCCGCCGTTGTTGCCTTGTTGTAAACGTTGCCATTCGTACCAATGGGGGTTGTGAATGACCCCTGTTTCAATCCGACCGGTTATCCAGCTGAACGCCGTCTTGCACTCCGTACACCACATCTGATCGCATCCATCTATTTTGGATATTCCCATGCCGCAACTGGGGCATGGCTTGCTGTCTCTTTTCATCGCCTTTACTGAAGCGACGCTGTCGGGGTTACAGACATGACCCGACTCCTTTGGCTCCAAACAATCAGAGCACATGGTCGTTCTGCACATGCCACACATGTGGTTTCCATCCAGGAAACCGGTGCACGTTACTGCAGGGCATTTATGAAGAAACCCTAATACCTTGGGTTTTCTCTCTATATTTTTACCTTGATCATTTTGGATTGGATTTTCATATATGCTCCTTTTTAGCTCTTGGATGTCCTTACTTATCCAATGTATTTGTTTTTTCAAACACATTTCATTTGTGTATGCCTCTGGATTTTCCGTGTATTTTTCAGCATTCAATCTCAAATGTGATCTCTTGCTTTTGGATTTTACATTGTCCGCTGTTGATGTCCTGAGTTCCTCCATCAATTTCTTCTTCGTCTCGATTTTGAGATCCATCCTGCGAGCGATCTGCGCGTACTCTTGCGTCCCTGGTAGCATGGCCTCTTCTACTGCCAACAACCGGTCCTCTCGTGCGCGCTTCATGGGACCTTCGCGAAATGACCGTGTAAAGTTCAAAGATATGAACTCATCACTCCAGGGTACGTCGCAGTGCATGCACTTGGGCTGTTGGACCGCAACCGTTGGTAAATAGGTCTCCCAACACTGCATGCAGGCATTTCTGGTACAATGCAGGCACGTAATGCACTTGCGCTTGATTTGCGTAAAGGAAAGACAGCAGATTGGACACTCCATTTGGTTCTATATCCTGGTATATATTGTATTCTCAAATTGGGTGAAACCTATATATTCCAGATGTCTTTAAGTAATTAATTTGGTAGCATTATCTGATTACGAAAAGGTCCTAAATTAAACTTTAAACTTTAAACTTTTTCCTTTTTATATTCTGGGACTTTATAGATACGGTACGGTAAACAAATCGAGATATTATGATTTGCATACAACATATGGTTCCTTTGTATTTGTATTTGTTGTATTTATTTTCCTTGTCATGTCTCCTAATAGTAATGTATCACCTCCACAGGCTTTAGGAAAAAAGACGTCCTTGCCGGCTGTAAACTCCCCAAAACCAAAGTCGCCATCCAAACCGCCGCCGTCCTCGTCTGTGCCAAGCCCTGGTCCTTTGAAGCCAAGCAATCGGCTCAATCTATCTGTCCTCATATCAAGGTTTGCATTCGTCTTCCTAGCTTATGCCCTTATTACCTCTGGGTACATAACCGAGACCTTGTCCTGCCAGATGCGCAAGTACCTCCACGAAACTCACTATGGCCGCCATGTTTTTGGCATCATCATGATCCTGGCATTCATCATGTTTGAAGGAGGATGGAGCTTTGATCAAGATCTTGACAAAGCAGCAGAAAACGATTGGGCAAGTGGAAATGTGTTGTCCAGCATTGTATGGGCGGCAACGATCTACCTAATATTCCTGATAAGCTCCAAGAGCAGGCTCATCCCAAACCTGCTTTTCTTTTTCACGATATTCCTTGTATACTGCATAAATACCCAAAGGTGCTACTGGAAAGAGCGTAATTTGATCTCTGCCAAGATGGACGAGCGCATTCTAGCTTTCTGCAGGTACCTGATCCTCGTAGCCGCTGTTATCCTGATATATGGCTTCATTGACTATGTGATTTATCAGAGACAGGATCGCCCTGGAACATTTTCGTGGAGCAAATTCATATTTAGCACCGGGCATTGTTCGTCCATTGACAAGTAGAATACAAAACAATAAAAAACAATAAAATGACGTAATTTAAAATCTTTTGTAGTTATAATACTACAATACCTAATACCATATACTATAGTAGTACCTTATGTCTACTATTACCAATAATACATCCAGAGGAGTTTCTCAAACATCATCAAGAAAGCGTCGGCGGTTAGTTCCTACTATTAGTAACAATGGTAACAATAAAAAAGAAGTCCCCAAAACAGGAAATCGCTTTTTGCACATTGTACGGAGCCTCGTAAACAAAGGTCACCAAGAGTACAATATCCAAGGAGTCAGCCGGCCACTGTGGGACATTGAGGACAAACTTCCAAACTGGCCAAAATGCAGGGATGCTAAAGGTCCTGCGTGGAATTGCGAGACCCCGGTAACGGCTCGTGTCAATTACAACTTTCGCGAACGCGGTAAAAAGACGGCGTTTGACATATTTGTGTTTGCGTCACATGGCGACAAGAGCCCTAATGATATCAAGCCACTCGTCATGGAACCGTACAAGGAAGAGTACGGCGCATACGTGCACGACATCGTAAGGATGTTGAAATCGCTTTCCGGTCAGATCAATAGAGCGGACGAACTCTTTACTTTCTACCGTGTTGCATTTAATCCCAGCATTCTCGGTATCGCCATGAACATCAGCACCAAGTCCGACTTTCAGGCCTATTCTAAATATCTGTCTGTATTCTTGGACGAATACGAACGTTTTTACTAGTAGAAATAGAGTAATATAATAGTAATAGAAATAATAAATAATATAAATAATAGAATAGTACCAAATTATGGTAATTTTTGTATGGGGTTTTATTGGGTTTTATTTGGTTTTAACCTTCTTCAAGGAAACCATGCTGGGTGGTAAGCTTCTATTTCGTCAATATCCGCTTTGTCTGCACGTCTTTGTGATGGATATTGGAGTTCATCGATAATTTTATATGCTATGAGTTCTCGTGCCGGATCGCGTACCCACGAATGCATGGATTTCAAGAGCGAAACTTCCGAGTTAGCCCATTTTGCCCATTCGTATCTGCTACCAATTGTGTTCACGATGGTTGCATCTATTGCATTTGCAACCGAGGTAAAGAACCTGTTCAAATTAGCCTTTTCCGTCCCGTTATCTCTAGCCTCTTTGAGCTGCTTGCATATCTCGTGTAGCGCTGGGTCCAATTTGATGGAGAAACCAAAGTCAAACATGCAAACATGCTTGGTCTTATTGTTTACAACTATGTTTTCATCATGGGCATCCGCGTGAGCATACCCCGCGGCCCAGAGATCGATGAACGCGTCGCGGACCTTTTGATACAACTTTACCCTTGAAGATTTGACGCCGGCCATTCGCGGATCTTTGCACATGGTAGCAAGGGACACATACGAGGGCGCGATGAATTGCATAAAGGTGAGACGGAGCGCGACCTGGGCACCCGGGAATCCCCTGACAGGTACGCGCAATGTGCCCGCTGCGTACATGGCAGGAATCAGGTGGGATGCCGCCGGATCGTTTGCAAGTGCGACGTGCACTGCATTCTCGTGGCGCACGTTTTCGAGCCCCTGTGGGTCTTTGATAACTTGAACCTTGACCGCCAACATGGCGTTGCCTTGCTCGTTCTTTGGTTTCTTCTTCAAGTTCTTCAGGGCCTTGATCGTGTACTCGGCCATGCCCTTTCGAATCATTCTTAACAGCGAGGCATATGAGTGAGTGGCGTCATAGGTAAATTTTCCTTGTTCATGGCCAAACATGATGCCGGTACCGTTTTGTATTACGTCGCGAATCAGGCCGGACGCAACATCCATGTCATTGATCTTGAACACGGACCCATGAGCACCGGATCCAATCGCCTCTATGTCATTGGAGTGGATTTGGACGCCTACGTGGTCGACAAGGTAGTCTATCAGCACGTCACTGGTATTATTGACAACAAACTGTGTGGCGTGCGCATTGCCCCTGAATATGTGAGGATACGTGGCCGCCGTCAGGTTGTCGTTGATGTTGATTGGATTCTCAGGGAACCTCTGTTGTGCTTGTCGCTGCATAAAAAAGGCATTACTAGTTACAATATACCAATAATAAAATTATTATCGTCCTGCAGGA
>JAIXRC010000086.1 GCA_027485415.1 Cryomorphaceae bacterium
AGGTACTACGAATTCGTGTGTATCGGTCATGGAAGGTAATGAGCCAGTGGTTATTACCAACTCAGAAGGAAAAAGAACCACACCTTCTGTCGTAGCATTCGTGGAAGGAGGCGAGCGCAAAGTAGGAGATCCTGCAAAACGTCAAGCCATTACCAATCCAAAGAAAACCATTTACTCCATCAAGCGATTCATGGGGAGCAGTTACGATGATTCTGCTGCAGAAACGAAACGTGTTCCTTACGAGGTAGTTAAAGGAGAAAACAATACCCCGCGCGTCAAAATCGACGACCGGATGTACTCACCCCAAGAGATTTCAGCGATCATTTTGCAAAAAATGAAAAAAACCGCGGAAGATTACCTGGGCACGGAGGTTACTGAAGCCGTTGTGACGGTTCCTGCTTACTTTAACGATGCACAACGTCAAGCGACCAAAGAGGCCGGAGAAATAGCGGGACTCACAATTAAACGAATCATCAACGAACCTACCGCTGCCGCTTTAGCATACGGTTTAGATAAAAAAGGGATTGACCAAAAAATCGTGGTTTTCGATTTTGGCGGGGGTACCCATGACGTATCGGTTCTTGAATTAGGAGACGGAGTATTTGAAGTTTTGTCAACGGACGGTGACACCCACCTTGGTGGTGATGACGTGGATAATGCCATCATTAATTGGCTCGCTGCAGAATTCAAAAGCGAGGAAGGCATTGATCTTAGAGAAGATCCCATGGCACTTCAACGTTTGAAGGAAGCTGCTGAAAAAGCAAAAATTGAACTTTCCTCCACGACCTCCAGCGAAATCAACTTGCCGTACATTATGCCGGTCAATGGAATTCCAAAACACTTGGTGAGGACTTTGCAACGCGCCAAATTCGAACAATTAATTTCAGACATTGTTGAACGCACCATTGCCCCTTGTCGCTCAGCACTAAAAAATGCAGGTCTTAGCCCAAAAGATATCAATGAGATCATTCTTGTGGGAGGTTCTACACGAATTCCGATCATTCAAGATGCTGTTGAGAAATTTTTCGGAAAAGCTCCTTCCAAAGGCGTGAACCCCGACGAAGTTGTTGCCGTTGGTGCTGCCATTCAAGGAGGTGTTCTTACCGGTGAAGTTAAAGATGTATTATTACTCGATGTGATTCCTCTTTCCGTGGGAATTGAAACTATGGGAGGCGTATTCACCAAACTTATCGATGCTAATACAACGATTCCTACGAAAAAATCGGAGGTTTTCTCCACTGCGGCGGACAACCAACCAGCGGTAGACATCCACGTACTGCAAGGGGAGCGTTCCATGGCAGCCGATAATAAAACCCTGGGTAGATTTCAGTTATCCGACATTCCACCAGCGCCACGAGGGGTTCCTCAAATCGAGGTCACCTTCGATATCGATGCGAACGGTATCATGAATATTTCGGCTAAAGACAAAGGAACAGGAAAAGAACAATCCATTAAAATTGAATCCAAATCAGGGTTGAGTGATGCAGAAATCGAACGAATGAAAGCGGAAGCTCAAGCCAATGCGGATGAGGATAAGAAAAAACGCGATGAAGCTGACTTAATCAATAAAGCAGATTCCACCATTTTCCAAACCGAGCGTCAATTGAAAGAATACGGTGACAAAATTCCGGCGGATAAAAAACAACCCATTGAAGATGCTTTGAACGAATTGAAAAAAGAATTCGAGGCGAAAAACATGGCAAATCTCGAACCTGCGATGGAGAAATTAAACCAAGTATTTCAGGCGGCTTCTCAGGACATGTACAACGCATCCAACGCTCAAGGCGGAGGAGAAACGAATACTAGTTCTAATGCTGGAAATCCGGAAGACGAAGTTACGGATGTTGATTTCGAAGAAGTCAACGATAAAAAATAACCGTCTGGAAAAAATCATCACAAGGGGCTCTTCGGAGCCCTTTTTTACATAGAATTACCATGCTACACCATCATGTCCTCCACCACGAAAAAAGTAAAGAATGGACCGTTTTTATCCACGGATTTGGAGGAAGCTCAAACGTATGGTTCAAGCAGGTGAAAGCCTTCAGCCAAGAATTCAATGTCGTGTTGATTGATTTGAGAGGTCACGGAAAATCTTCCTCCATTCAACCCGTAAAAAAATACTCCTTTGAACTATTGGCCCGTGATGTCACTGAAGTTCTTGAATCATTGAAATTAAAAAACAGTCATTTCGTTGGAGTTTCATTAGGAAGCATTATTATTCGTCAAATTGCCGTTAACTCTCCAAAAATGGTAAAATCCATGATTTTCGCGGGTGCTGTAACACAACTCAACATTAAATCGCGTTTTTTTCTGCGCCTGGGGCGAGCCCTACAGCCGATTTTACCCTACATGGCACTTTATAAGCTTTTTGCCAACATTATGATGCCGAAAAAAAACCACCAAGAATCAAGGAACATCTTTATTGGTGAGGCTAAAAAACTCATGAACCAAGAATTTAAACGGTGGTTCAAACTCACAGGACGCTTAACCAAGTATTTATCCTACTTACATCACGAAAACAAAGGCGACAAGGCATTGTACATCATGGGCAGCGAAGATCATTTGTTTGTGGGACCTGCCAAAGAAATTGTAAATGGAAATCCCAACTTGCGGTTGGAGATTGTCCAAGATTGCGGTCATGTTGTGAATGTTGAACAACCCGAAGCTTTCAATAAAATTGCCATTGAGTTCATTCAAAAACAAGCATGATTTTCCCTCTATATCGGAAACATTCCAGCGGCAAAAACCACTATAAAATTTCGGACTACGAACATTTCATTGAAATCCAGTGCATTGGATCTAAAACCTTGGTGCATGAAGTGCAGGCTAAAACCTACTTTGAAAAAATCCGAATCCAGGAAATGGTTGAAGCGGCACCTCCTTATGAACCCTCAACAGAAGCCGAATTTGAAGCACTTGTGAACGGCTAAAATTCCTTAATTTTACGGCATAAATTTTTGCATGGAACCCGTAAGCCCATACCTGCCTCAACATAAAATTCGCATTGTAACAGCAGCCTCCTTGTTCGACGGACACGATGCTGCCATCAACATCATGCGCCGCATCATCCAAGCCACCGGTTGCGAGGTCATCCATTTGGGGCACGATCGTTCGGTAGAGGAAGTTGTCAATTGTGCCATTCAAGAAGATGCACAGGCGATTGCCATGACTTCATACCAAGGAGGACACATGGAGTATTTCAAGTACATGTACGACCTCTTGAAAAGCAAAGGTGCGCCGCATATCAAAATTTTCGGTGGCGGTGGTGGAACGATACTTCCCTCGGAAATCGAAGAACTTCAAGCCTATGGAATTACGCGCATCTACCATCCCGACGATGGCAGGGCGATGGGATTGCAGGGCATGATTAACGACTTGGTGCAACAATGCGATTTTCCAGTGGGTGAACGTTTGCCGGAACATTGCACGCAATTAACCGTTACCGAAGTTCCCAAAATTGCTCGGGTGATTTCCGCGGCTGAAAACTACGCTTCCGAGCACGAAACCGCCTTGAACGCAATCCGTACCGAAGCCGGAAAAATGACCACTCCAGTACTTGGAATTACCGGAACCGGGGGGGCAGGAAAATCTTCGTTGGTCGATGAATTGGTGCGTAGGTTTTTGATCGATTTTCCCGAAAAACACCTTGCCGTAGTTTCGGTCGACCCTTCCAAACGCAAAACAGGTGGGGCATTATTGGGCGATAGGATTCGAATGAACTCCATTAAAAGCGACCGAGTTTACATGCGATCTTTGGCAACTCGTCAATCCAACCTAGCCCTTTCGAAGCACGTTGCGGAAGCCATTTCAATCTTGAAAGTTGCCGGATTTGATTTAATCATCTTAGAAACTTCGGGCATTGGTCAATCGGATACGGAAATCCTGGACCACAGCGATGTCGCGTTGTATGTAATGACCCCGGAATACGGTGCCGCAACGCAATTGGAAAAAATCGACATGCTGGATTTTGCGGATGTGATAGCCTTGAATAAATTCGACAAGCGTGGAGCCCTGGACGCACTGCGCGATGTTCGAAAACAATACCAACGAAACCACAATTTATGGGAAAAGAACGTGGATGAAATGCCCGTTTACGGAACCATCGCCTCGCAATTTAACGACCCGGGAATGAACACCTTGTACAAGGTCATCATGGATAAGGTGGTCGAAAAAACAGGAGCCTCTTTAGCTTCGACCTTTGAAATAACGCGGGAAATGTCAGAGAAAATTTTCGTTATTCCGCCGGATCGTACCCGTTACCTCTCCGAAATATCAGAAAACAACCGTGCTTATGATCAATGGGTCCAGAAGCAGGTTGAAGTCGCCAATCGTTTGCAAGGACTGGACAGTTCTATGAAAACTTTAGCCAAAAGTTCGTTGGCCGACAAAGACCGTTTAATTAAGGGAATACAAGAGGCATTCGAACACGAAAAACTCAACTTCGATCCAAAAAATTGGGAAATCCTGCAAAATTGGGATGCAAAAAAACAAGCGTTCAAAAATCCGGAGTATCAATTTAAGGTACGCGATAAAGTACTGAGCCTTAAAACCCACACGGAGTCGCTCTCCCATAGTCAGATTCCCAAGGTAGCAGCTCCAAGGTACAGCAGCTGGGGCGATATACTACGATGGGTGTTACAAGAAAATTTCCCGGGAGAATTCCCCTATACCTCAGGATTGTTTCCCTTCAAACGGGAAGGTGAAGACCCAACACGCATGTTTGCCGGTGAAGGAGGACCTGAACGCACCAATAAACGATTCCATTACGTAAGTTTAGGAATGCCTGCCAAACGCCTTTCAACAGCCTTTGACTCGGTTACCCTTTACGGAAATGACCCCGCTGTTCGTCCTGATATTTATGGCAAAATAGGAAATTCAGGCGTATCGATCTGTTGTTTGGACGATGCCAAAAAACTCTATTCAGGCTTCGATTTGAGCCACCCGGCCACCTCAGTATCGATGACCATCAACGGGCCAGCGCCCATGCTTTTGGGCTTTTTCATGAATGCTGCCATTGACCAAAATTGCGAAAAGTACATACGCGAACAAGGCTTAAGCGAGGAAGTAGAAGCAAAGATTGCCGCTATATACCACGAAAAAGGAACGGAGCGACCGCGCTACCAAGGAGAACTTCCCGAAGGAAACGATGGATTAGGACTCATGCTGCTTGGCGTAACAGGAGACCAGGTCTTACCAGCAGATGTTTATGCACAGATCAAAGCGGAAACATTAAAGCAGGTCCGCGGAACGGTGCAAGCGGACATCTTAAAAGAAGATCAAGCGCAAAACACCTGCATTTTTTCCACGGAATTTGCCCTGCGGTTGATGGGGGATGTTCAATCGTATTTCATCGACCACGCGGTTCGAAACTTTTATTCGGTATCCATTTCCGGGTATCATATTGCGGAGGCAGGAGCCAATCCGATTACCCAGCTGGCATTCACCTTAGCGAACGGATTTACCTACGTGGAGTATTATTTGAGCCGAGGAATGGACATCAACGACTTCGGACCCAACCTTTCGTTCTTCTTTTCGAACGGCATTGACCCAGAGTATGCGGTCATTGGACGGGTCGCGCGGCGCATTTGGGCGAAGGCCTTGGCAAAAAAATATGGGGCCAATGCTCGAGCGCAGATGTTGAAATACCACATCCAAACCTCGGGACGCTCCCTGCACGCTCAGGAAATTGATTTCAACGACATTCGAACGACCTTGCAGGCGTTATATGCTATCTACGATAATTGCAATTCCCTGCACACGAATGCCTACGATGAGGCGATTACCACACCAACGGAAGAATCGGTTCGGAGGGCCATGGCAATACAGTTGATCATCAACCGTGAATTGGGGTTAGCCAAGAATGAGAACCCGCTGCAAGGTTCATTCATCATTGATGAGTTAACCGATTTGGTGGAAGAGGCTGTATTGGTGGAATTCGATCGAATTACCGAGCGAGGTGGAGTATTGGGGGCGATGGAAACGATGTACCAGCGGTCCAAAATACAGGAGGAATCGCTGTATTATGAGACGCTAAAACATACCGGGGAATTCCCCATCATTGGGGTGAACACCTTTTTGAGTTCGAAAGGATCTCCAACGGTATTGCCCAAGGAAGTAATTCGCGCTACCGAAGAAGAGAAAGTCTACCAAATCAGCATGTTGGAACAATTGCATCGTACGCACGGAGTCACTGCGCAAGAACAAATCCGAAAGATACAAGAGGCCGCCATTAACAACCGTAACATGTTTGAGCAACTGATGGAAGCCTGTAAATACGCGTCCTTAGGACAAATCACAGCAGCCTTGTTTGAGGTGGGCGGTCAGTACCGACGGAACATGTAAGCACCCTTCGATACGTCCTTCGGACTACTCAGGGTGCGGTATAAAGTAGAGGGAAATTAAATCATCCATAATGATAGAGCAATCAGAACGCATATCAAGCGATGTCCAGCAATCCGTCCAACATGGTGGGCTTACAGATGGACTTAATCACAAAACGACACGTAAAGCCTCAATAATCCCTGCGTGAGGATAAAAGCAACTGATACTTTTCATCTTTTTCTTGGATTAACTGCCGCAACAGGGAATTTTCTTTCTCACATTGGATCAATTTAGCTTCTTGGTTTTCCAGGGAAAAGCGTTTGGCGTAAAACTCAAAAAAATTCACGTCGAGCGCTATGCAAATTTTCTCTAAAAGTGCAGTATCGATGGAACTCCGGAGGTAAATCTTGTACACATTGGGTTCAGAGACGTTAAGCAGCTCCGATAGTTGAGAAACCTTCATGCGCTTGCGCTTCACGTGTTCCTTAATCAGTTGGCCAATATGTAAAGTGGACATAGAGCAAAGCTACAATTCCAAGGATAATAAAGCAGTAATGAAAATTTATCATAACTATATTTATTATATAGTTATATTGTTATTATATTTGTTTTTTATATTAAACATAACTCTATGAAAAATATAATTAAAATAAGTGTTTTTGTTTTCGCGATGGTACTTTCAGGCATCGCCATGAGTCAAAGCCAAGTATATGTGAACGGGTATTACAAATCGAATGGCACCTATGTGGCGCCTCATTACCGTACCGCCCCGAATAATACGGTATACGACAACTGGAGCACCTACCCGAATTACAACCCATATACTGGGAAACAAGGTACCAAGACCTACTCGAATTCATATTACAACAATTCGTATTACAATAATTCCTACTACAACAATTCATACTATAGCCAGCCCAGTTATAACTATAACTACTATTACTATAACCGATATTAATCCCCTTTTTTTTTAACCCTTAATCTTTAATTATCATGAAAAAGTTACTACTGTTTATTTTGCCTTTAACCTTTTGTTTTAACACGGTTAATGCCCAAGAATTTAGCGAGGGCGACAATTACCTACAAGTAGGCTATGGTTTCGGTCTTGGATATGGCCGCCTGTTGAATGCATACCAAGTATATGATGGCTATAAATTTTCTGGATTTGGTCCGGTTGGATTGAGTTTTGAACGTGCTGTAACGGATCACATTGGCATCGGCGCTAGCCTTTCCTATTCTACTTATGGTGCCACTTGGATTCAAAACGATTACTTGGGCCAGCCCTACGATTATTCGTACCGTTGGAATACCCTAGCCATCATGGCGCGCGGGGCCTACCATTTCTCAGTGAGCAACGACAAAATCGATCCATACATTGGGATTGGATTAGGTTTCTTAAAATATGGCTACAAATGGACCTCAAGCGACCCCGCATTTAACGAAACCAACAACTCAATTGCCTTAGGTACACCGCTAGGTTACCAGTTCTTGGGTGGTATTCGCTTCATGTTCTCTGATAATGTGGGTGGTTTTGCGGAAGTCGGTTATGGTCTTGCCGTTGGAAATATCGGACTAACCATGAAGTTTTAAGAATGAAGAAATTTTTATTACTAGCCAGTATTTCTGTGTTATTCTGGGGTTGCGACGATGAAACGCAACCCTCGGGAGGCGGACAAGCACGGATTATTGTTAATTGTCCAATACCAAATGAAGCTCTAGGTGAAGTTTTTCAAATTACAACATCACATTCTGCAAGTGCATTACAATTACCTGGTTCAACTGATTTATTCAGTGTTACAAAGGGTCAAAACGTTTCATGCGTTCTGAGTTACGTGACCCAAGGAACATGTAAAAATGTAGAAGTGAAGTTTGAATTAAATGGTAACATTATTGAAAATAGAAACTATTCAATGGGAGGTAATGATTTATCAACGTGCCCAGATGGTTACACAAAATATATAAATTTCATTGTGCCGTGACAGAAATTTTTAACCGAATTGAAAATGAATGAACTTTTACAACAAGCCGTTGAGGATTTTGTACGACAATTAGGTGCAGTAGAATCTCGAAGGCTCATTGTTTAAATTGAATAAATCAAAAACTGTTTAAATATAAATATGAAATATAATATCTTTCTTATTGCAATATTCTTCTTCTTTTCCATTTTTTCGCAGCAAAGTGATAAATCTTGGATAAAAGGACTTGGTGGTCCATCCGGCGAAATTGCTTATTCTGTTGTAACCGATAATAATGGTAATGTCTTTATAACTGGCGCATTTAACGGTATTGTTGATTTTGACCCAGGAATAAACATATTTAACGTAACATCAACATCGCAAGATTTTTTCGTTCTAAAATTAAATCAATTCGGGAATTTTCAATGGGTAAAAACCTTTGAATCAACAGGATCAGAGACCGGTTGGGATGTGACTTTAGATTTATCAGGGAACATAATCGTAGCAGGACAGTTTAAAGGAACCGTCGATTTTGATCCAGGTATGAATGTATTTAATCTAATATCTAATACGCCAAATAATGTAGATGTTTTCATTTTAAAGTTAGACTCAAACGGTAATTTTATTTGGGCTAAGAAATACGGAAATACAGGAGATGATGCTGCTTTAAGCGTATTAGTAGACCTTAATAATAATATAATTTGTACTGGATATTTTACAGGTAGCGTATTTGGACTAACTTCAAATGGTTCTGCTGATGGATTTGTCTTAAAATTAAATTCATCTGGAAGTCAGATTTGGGCTAAAAAGTTTGGTGGCCCTACCACGGGAGTTGTAGGTAATGATATAGTTAAGAGCGTTCAGATTGATATAAATTCCAATATTTATGTAGTTGGTAACTTTGAGGGACTTACTGATTTTAATCCAAATGCCGGAGTATTTAATATAACTTCAATCGGAGGACAAGATGCATTCATTGTAAAGCTTGATGATTTCGGTGATTTTATTTGGGCAAATAGTGTAGGTTCCGTTAATACTGATTATTTCCAAGATATTGCAATAGATAACCTAGGAAACAGCTATTGCACTGGTTCCTATAATAATCTTAGCTCCTCGGATATGGTTTTTACCAAATTCGATAGTAATGGAAATATTGTATTTAATAATATTTTTTTCGACTCAGGAGGTCATAGTATATTATCTGACGGAAATGAAATAACTCTCATCGGCAACCTTCTTGGTAATTCTACTGATATTGACCCTCACCCAATAAATTCTTATAACATTAGTGGCTCTTCTTTTGTTTCAAAATATTCAAACACAGGTAGTTTTTTATCTGCCGAAACATTTCCTATTAACGAGCAAGTTTCTAGCCGTGGCGCGTGCTTTGATCCCAATATGCATATCATTTCTGTTGGATTCTTTCAAGGTGAAAAAATATTTGAAACAAATAATGGCTTAATTTCAATATCATCAAACGGGAGTCTTGATATATTTATATATAAACATCCAAAGAAAAAGGTATTAGGTCGTATTTATAATGACTTTACAAACAATTGTATTGAGGATTCTGGAGAGTTTGGAGTTGATGGCATGGCCTTAACAATAACTCCCGGGAATTTCGTGACTCAAACAAATCAAAGTGGTATATGGAGTTTAGACTCCCTTCCTCCAGGAAATTATACCGTTTGGATAGATACTACCAATGTAGGAGAATATACATTTTGTTCGACCAACCAAACTTTTACAATTACATCTCCAAACGAAATAACTCAAGTTACACCAATTGGCATTAAGAATAATTTTGCATGCAGTGATCCTAATATTACTATTCACGGCCCTTTCTTAAGACGATGCTTTTCAAATCAAATTGTCTATGTGCAAGCCTGCAATGACAACGCTGCAAGTGCTTTTTTAGACTCCTCCTTCGTAGTTGTTACACTTGACCCACTCCTGACCGTTAATTCTGCAAGCCTTCCTTTCACAGCACTTGGAAACAATACCTTTCAATTTCAAACCGGCACCCTAACTCCGGGACAATGCGTGGATTTCACTCTTTCTACCACCTTGAGTTGTAACGCATTAATTGGCCAAACCATTTGTATGAATGCCGAACTTTTCCCTGTTGAGAATTGTGCCTTAGATTCTATACCATCAGGACCGAACTGGGATAGCATTCCAAGTGAAGGATCTCTTGGAGGCCTCCCCCAACCGTGTTTAGGTCCTTGGGACCAAAGCAGTTTGAGCGTTGATGGTTGGTGTCAAAATGATTCCATTTACTTTACTGTAACCAATACAGGCGTTTTAGGTGGAGGCGATATGGAATGTTACGCACCCGTTTGGCTCACAGTAAATGGCGTAGTTACCTTCACCGATTCTATCATGCTGCAAGGCGGTCAAACCATTACCTATGCTTTTGCAGGAAATGGTCAAACTTGGATACTAAACGCCTCACAACACCCCTTACATCCAGGAAATTCTCAACCAAATGCCTTTGTTGAACGCTGTGGTAATGCAGCCAACTGGACCCCGGGAGAGGTCAATGACTACCCACAAGACGATGCCGATCCAGTGATTGATATATTTTGCGATGAAGTGAGCGGCAGCTATGACCCCAACGACAAGCGAGGCTACCCGAATGGCGTTACCAACATGAATTATATACAGCCGAACCAACAACTTCAATATGTAATTCGCTTTCAAAATACTGGTAATGATACCGCATTCACCGTGGTGATTCGAGATACCTTGGATTTGGACTTAAATATCTTCACCGTCACACCCGGTGTTTCTAGTCATAACTACGAATTCAGAATGTATGGGCCACGAGTTTTAGAATGGACATTCAATAACATCAACCTACCAGACAGCACCACAAACAGTGTTGGTAGCAATGGATTCGTTACTTTTCACGTTGAACAAAACCCTAATTTATCACCTGGAACTGTTATCACCAACGACGCAGACATTTATTTCGACTTTAATGACCCGATTACTACAAATACCACCATTCATCGTATCTACGAAGGGTTTCCAAACGTCCTAAGCCTTCAAGATTTGGTTAACAACAAGGAATCAATCGTGCTCTACCCCAACCCTACCTCCTCAGAAATCACCATTACTTCGGATAAGTTCACCAACGAGCCTTATACCCTCTTTGACCAAATGGGAAGAACGGTAGGTTCTGGAAAATTAACCGGCACCAACACCACCATCTCCTTAAGCACCTTAAGCAAGGGGATTTATATCCTAAAAGTAGAAGGAGCTTATGAATCGGCGATCGTGGTTAAGGAGTGAGAATTAGTTTTTTAATGACATGAAACATATCTTTTTACAATTGGCACTGGTTATTAATTTGATAGCTAATGCCCAGCAATTTTCACAAATTAGTGATTTAAATCCAGGACCTCCTGGTTCAAATCCTGATAATTTCACCCAGCTTAACAATGATTTAATTTTTACTGCATCAACAAATCCCTGGAGTGTTTTAAATAGTATCTATAAAAGTGATGGAATTGTAACATCCTTAGTAGCGAATATTACACCCCATTGTGACTATATCCCTGACGAAGAGGTTTTTGTAAAATCATCCAGCGTCCTATTTTTTAAGGAAAGGCCCTACAATCAAGGAACATCCACATACAAATTATGGAAAACAGATGGCACTTCGGGTGGTACCGTGCTTGTAAAAGATTTTATCAACAAAGCATATAATTCCAATCTCTGTGAAATGAACGGTAAGATTTATTTCATAACATCCTTCACCGATGCAGTTTGGGGAAATACAATACATGAATTATGGAAATCAGACGGTACGCTAAATGGAACTGTAGTGGTTCAAAATTGGACAAATTCAGGTTTGGGTACTAGCATAACGATAAGGTCATTTAATAATAAAATATACTTTTCAGGTTATGAAAGTGATGGAACCACGGTTGGCACTGTTCAAACCGGGGTCCAATTGCCTCTTAAAAGTCAATCTTGTATCTTAAATAATGAGATTTACTATCGTGGAAATGGTGGGACAATTTGGAAAACGGATGGTTCTTTAGTAGGAACGCTTCAAGCTGTTAATTTCCCTGTTGCAAATTGGGCAAATTTTTATTCCACAAACGGGTGGATATATTTTTCGGGAGGGTATAATGGGGTTGGACTTCCAGGAAATGAATTATGTAAAACAGATGGTACATTAAACAACACCTCCATGATAAAAGACATTTATTTTGGTTATAATTCTTCCAATCCCTCAAAATTTATTGATGTTAATGGTACCATCTTTTTTATAGCTAACGATGGCATAAACGGTAAGGAATTATGGAAAACAGATGGAACTACCGGAGGCACTGTTTTAGTAAAAGACATATATACTGCACCTGGATCAAACTATTCTGTCTTGGAGTATCAAGGAATAAAACATGATAATAAACTTTACTTTTATGTGAGAAATCAGCAAGAACCTAATAATACGGGTATATGGAAATCTGATGGCACAAGCATTAATACAGTCCTTGTTCAGTCTTTCGCTGATTCCCTATTAGAAATGTTGGAGGTTAATTGCAACTTATTTTTATCTGCTGACAATTTAAGTTTGAACTTGGGAGGTAATAGTAATCAAAATGCCGAATTGTGGTGCGACACAAGTAATTGCATGAATCTCAGTTTAAACTCAATCAATGAAAATATAAATCCAAAACTTTTCCCCAACCCCACTTCCTCAGAAATCACTATTACCTCTGATAAATTCACCAACGAGCCCTACTCGCTCTATGACCAAATGGGAAGAACCGTAGGTTCGGGAAGATTAGCAGGAACCAGCACCACCCTTTCGTTAAGCAATTTAAGCAAGGGGATTTATATCCTTAAAGTGCAAGGCGCTTATGAATCGGCGATCGTGGTTAAGGAGTGATGAATTACTTAAAAAAAAGACATGAAACTTAAAAAAATATCAATTTTTCTTTTTCTATTTGCCGCTTACACACAATTCCATAGCCAGATGTGGGTGCCAGCAACACCTTTTCCGGGTGCAATGGGAAATATTTCACTAGGTGGAATTGATGAAACGCGTGTTAATTGCCTTCATATATATAATGGAGATTTAATTGTTGGTGGCAATTTCACATCGATTGGAGGAATTGTTTCGCATGGAATTGCAAAGTGGAATGGTAACGTTTGGAGTTCAATTGGAGCCGGAGATTATTTAAATCATAAGGTAACAGATCTCTGTTCTTTTCAAAATAAATTATATGTAGCTGCGGGTATCTTAGAATGCTGGAATGGCTCTCAATGGACAAATTTTACGCTTGGTAATAACGAAACTGTAAGTGCAAGAGAGTTGCATGTATTTAATAACGAATTATATATCATTACACAAAATTCAACTTTGTTAAAGTACAATGGTACAAATTTTATTGAAATACAATCAACCAATAATTTTAGTGGTTATCCTTATTGTATGGAAGATTATAATGGGGAATTATTTATAGGCACTTCCTTCGGATTATACAAATACTCAAACTCAACTTGGGTGAATTGTACCGGAATAGTAACTAACAACCCAATAATAGTAGATATAGAGGAGTATAACGGGCATTTATATGCAATAGGTTTCTTTGCCACGATTGGAGGTATAAATGTTCAAAATTTAGCCAAATACAATGGTTCGAATTGGATAAACGTCAATTTGCCTGGTGGTTTTTGGCCACAAGTTGAGCACGGGGGATTAGTGGCAGATGTTGCTCAAAATTCTTTAAATGTTCTTGAAAATAATTTATACGTATCAGCTTACTTCGGAACTACACAAAGTAGTAATTTCGATCCTAATCCTTTATATAAATTTGATGGCACTGCTTGGTCGGACTTAGGCTTAAACTGTGTGAGTACCGAAGATCTAGGATTCGGTAACACATCAATAATTTATCAAGGCGAACTATTTGCAGGTGGGAGTTTTACTACAATTGCTAGCAGCCCTTGGGAGAACATAAACATGGATATTAGCGACAATTGTTTTATAAAAATTGATCAGAATTTAACTGCATTGACGTGGGATTCTCGAATCAATAAACATATACACCCCAACCCAACCCCCTCAGAAATCACCATTACCTCGGATCAGTTCACCAACGAGCGCTACTCGATCTATGACCAAATGGGAAGAACCGTAGGTTCGGGAAGATTAGCAGGAACCAGCACCACCCTTTCGTTAAGCAATTTAAGCAAGGGGATCTATATCCTTAAAGTGCAAGGCGCTTATGAATCGGCGATCGTGGTTAAGGAGTGAGTATGAGTCTCCCGTTCCTCGGGATTTGAAATCCCGAGGAACGGGAACGAATCTACCAGGTGCGGAATTAATTCCGCACCTGGTAGTATTATTAACGCTGATTTTTAATTCCAAAAAATTGGATGGTCAGCCAAGTTCCTTTGCATTTGTCACCCTCCTCTGACGGAGTCTGATACTCGTCAGAGTCGTCAGACTTTATCCTCCCTCGAGGGAGGAAGTGTTTCCCTTCTATCGCTTGCGCCACAGCTATAGCGAAGGCACAGAGGAGGATTCGCTTAGGCGAAAATGGAGGTGAAATCGAAACATCAAAATACCGAAGTTTTTTCTTAGTAGCACCCTTCGATACGTCCTTCGGACTACTCAGGGTGCGGTATAAAGTAGAGGGAAATTAAATCCCTATTCCTTCCCGTCAACCAATCTCAACACTTGCTTTCCATGACGATGGTGAAGGGCGAAGGCCGTTAGATCGAAAGCAAAAAGAAACGAACCCTGTAGGATGAGGCCTTTACCAAAACCGTTGAGTTGATCTGCTTTAGCTTGCTGGTTTAGTGCCATGCTGCGAAGTAAAAATCCTGCGGTGATGTATGCAATATCCAAGCCCGAATTGAACAAGAAAATCCGCTCGGTTTTTTGCTGCTCGCTTAGAGTGGCTGACAAGGACATGACCGCCTTTGCGTTGCGCGCTTTTAAATATCCCGGAACTGCCAAACCGAGGTTCACCGCATTCCACATAACGTTCATCTGATGAAACGACTTCATTTCAGGACTCTTGGCTGTTGTCCATCCGATTGCTCCTGAGACGGCATTAGCGCTAGCCCAAGAACCTAAGGTCAGCATCAAGGCTTGATCTCGCTTGATACGTTCCTCGTTGAAGGTTTGTAAATCCTGGGCGCGAAGTACTGGCGAAAAAACCATTAACCAAAAGATCGTACCGTATTTCATGTCGAATAAAATGATTCGTTAAGGAGTCGACTCATCAGCCTAATGCAACATCTAAAACCATCATAACCAAAAAGCCGCCTATAAAGCCTAACACGGCTATATCCGTGTATTTATCTCTTTGGGTTTCGGGGATTACCTCCTCGACAACTACGAAAATCATGGCGCCTGCTGCGAAAGCCAAGGCAAAGGGTAAGAGCGGCTGAATGTAAATAACGGCCAAGGCTCCAATCACCCCAGCAATGGGTTCCACAATGGCGGATAGTTGACCGTACCAAAACGATTTAAACCGGCTTGCACCTGCACGACGCAAAGGCATTGCCACCGCAAATCCCTCGGGGAAATTCTGAATGGCTATTCCTACGGCTAACGCTACCGCACTGCCAATGGTGGCACCTCCCAAACCATTTGCCGCGGCTCCAAACAATACGCCTACCGCTAAACCTTCGGGGATATTATGAAGCGTAATGGCAAGTACCAATAACGTTGTTTTATGCAGCTGTGTCTTCACACCCTCCGATTCGTTTTCGTTAAAATTAATGTGCAAATGCGGCATTTTTTTATCGAGGAAATACAAGAACAAAGCTCCAGTTAGGAAACCTACAGCTGCTGGCATCCATGGCATCGTAGGGTACAGCGTTTCCGACATTTCAATGGACGGATTGAGCAGGGACCAAAAACTAGCAGCAACCATTACCCCTCCTGTAAAGCCCAACATGGCATCTAAGACACCGCGATGCATCTGCTTAAAGAAGAAAACCAAGGAGGCTCCTGCAGCGGTTACTAACCAAGTAAAGGTGGTCGCAATCAGGGCCGCCCAAACCGGATGAATACTTGAAAAAAAAGCTACAATTGAATCCATGGAGCTCAAAAGTACCAAGATTTGCAATTCCACCGCAAGTTTGTTACCTTTGATTCACTAAAAACTTGCTATGAAACGTTTTCTACTTTTGACTTTTGTTCTACTTGGTTTAGTATTGAACGGATGCGGTAAAAAAAGCAGCACCATTCTTCGTGTTTATGTGGGTTACAATGGACAACCAAAAATGAGTGCAAAAGTAGTCATCGATGGTGTAACGCAAAATGCACCGTACACGCCTTTTGTTATGACCGAATTCACCGATGTCAATGGTTTAGCAGAGTTTAATTTAGACGAGTATATCAAGGCCGGTTCTTACGGCGGAAGTACGGTAGATTGTACCGTATACCTCATTAAAAACGCTCCACAAAGCGATACGGTTAAAACCATTTTTGTGGAAGGCTTCAAATCAACGAAGCAAGAATTCTTATTTTAACGGAGTCTTAAGTAGCTCGTAACAAAGGTTCATTTTTCGTACCTTTGCCTCAATTTTCAATTCAATGGACAAGAAGGCAACAACCCGAAAAGACGACTATTCTAAATGGTATAACGACCTCGTGCATAACGCTGATTTAGCGGAGCATTCAGATGTCAAGGGATGCATGGTCATTAAACCATACGGTTACGCCATTTGGGAGAACATGCGCGACGTCTTAGACAAAATGTTCAAAGACACCGGACATTCCAATGCCTATTTTCCTTTATTCATCCCTAAATCTTACCTGAGCAAAGAGGCAAGCCATGTCGAAGGATTTGCCAAAGAATGTGCTGTGGTTACCCACTACCGATTGAGAGCCACTGCCGACGGGAAGGGCGTCGAGGTCGACCCCGATGCCAAATTGCAAGAAGAATTAATTGTGCGCCCAACCTCTGAGACAATTATTTGGAATTCATACCGCAATTGGATCCAATCCTACCGAGACCTTCCCATTTTGATCAACCAATGGGCGAACGTTGTGCGATGGGAAATGCGCACCCGCTTGTTTTTACGAACCGCAGAATTCCTGTGGCAAGAAGGTCACACGGCCCATGCAACGAAGGAAGAAGCCATTGCCGAAACCGAACAGATGCTACGTGTTTACGCAGATTTTGCCGAAAACTACATGGCCATGCCGGTAATTTTGGGAAGGAAAACTCACAGTGAGCGATTTGCAGGAGCCGATGACACCTTGTGCATTGAGGCCATGATGCAAGACGGAAAAGCACTTCAAGCAGGAACATCTCATTTTTTAGGGCAAAACTTTGCCAAAGCTTTTGAAGTAAAATTTGCGGACAAAAGCGGTAAATTGGATTACGTTTGGGCTACGTCTTGGGGTGTATCTACCCGATTGATGGGCGCCTTGGTCATGACCCATTCCGACGATGAAGGATTGGTATTGCCTCCAAAACTTGCCCCAATTCAAGTCGTTGCCGTACCCATTTATAAAACAGAGGAAGAATTCCATCGCATTGAAGAGAAGTTTATGGCTCTTGGCAAAGAACTGAAAGCCAAAGGCATTCGCTTCAAATTCGATGGCGACGACAACAAGCGTCCCGGTTGGAAATTCAACGAGTATGAGGTAAAAGGGGTTCCGATTCGCTTAGCAATGGGACCAAGAGACTTGGAAAATGGAATGGTAGAAT
The DNA here is from genome assembly GCA_027485415.1 of Cryomorphaceae bacterium. Classification (GTDB taxonomy): domain Bacteria; phylum Bacteroidota; class Bacteroidia; order Flavobacteriales_D; family Crocinitomicaceae; genus UBA952. The sequence goes on from JAIXRC010000086.1 coordinate 17,975, forward strand.
TAGCAAGAAGGGATACCAAAGAAAAATCGAGCATTTCGTTTGAAACCGCTTTAGCAACGGTGGAGCAATTGTTATTGGATATTCAATCCAATTTATTGGAGCGTTCGAAACTGCATCGAGCCAATAACACCTTTGAAGTAGACACCTACGAAGAATTTAAGCAGCGCATTGATGAAGGAGGCTTTTTCCTTGCACACTGGGACGGAACCGAAGCCACCGAGGAGTTGGTAAAGAATGAAACCAAAGCAACCATTCGCTGCATTCCTTTTACGGAACATCCCGTGCCTGGAAAATGCATGGTGACGGGCCAACCATCGGCTCAAAGGGTAATTTTCGCGAAAGCTTACTAACTTGGGCGAATTTCGATTCAAACATTTCACGCTCTTTCATAACCATGATTCGTTTTCCGTTGGTACCGATGCCATGGTGTTGGGTGCACTTGTGCATGGACAGGATCCAGGGAGAATTCTAGATGCAGGAGCCGGTTCTGGGGTACTTGGCTTGATGGCGGCTCAAAAATTCCCCCTCAGCTCTGTGGATTTTGTTGAAATCGATGAGAAAGCCTTTCTCGAATGCCGAGATAACTTGCGAAAAAGCCCGTTTCATCAACGGTTAAAAGCCATTCATTCAAATCTATTAGACTTTCAACCCAAAGAACTCTACACCACGGTAATTACCAACCCACCCTATTATACCTCGGATAATTTTTCGACGTCGCGAAACCGGCGCGAGAAACACCTGAGCACTAAAGAACTCCATACTTGGATAACGCATTGTTCTCAACTGCTTGCACCGCTGGGAACGCTTTGGTTCATCGTTCCAACGTCCAGTAAAGGAGCCATTGAGGAAATCACTGAACGCTTGAAAATGTTTATTCATCGTGAAATTCACGTGCAAAACCAACAGGGTTTGACCGTGAGAATAGTTATGGAAATCTCCCAGTTACCGTTTGCCAAAGAGTCTTCAATTCTTAAACTTCGAAACGCGGATGGAAGCTATAGCGACGAATACATCGACCTTACCACAGAATTCCATGGAATTCCCCTTCAAAAGCAACTTAAGTTACACGAAACGTGAAGCGTATAATTTACCTTTGTTACCAAGAATTTAGATCATGAAAAAAGGAACCAAACTTTACAGTATTTTAACCCTGACCTGTCCCCAGTGTCAGGAAGGAAAATTCATGGTAAGTGCGCCTTATCGTTTAAAAACCATGGGTCAGGTCCGAGATGAATGCGACCAATGCGGATTGAATTACAAACCAGAAACCGGCTTTTATTTTGGTGCAATGTACGTTTCCTACGCCTTGGGTGTAGCGGTTTTTGTGACCATTTGGGCTTCTTGCAATTGGTTTTTTAACGACGTAAGTGTTTGGACACAAATAGGATTAGTGGTGGGAGCTTTAGTTGTATTGACCCCTTACCTCAATGCCTTATCCAAGATTATTTGGGCTAATTTTTTCATGAGCTATAAAAAAGATGCAATCCATCATCGACAAGAAAGCGCTCATTGAGCAGAGCGTAGGCTATCTTTTTGAAGAAGCGCTGTTGGAAGAAATGCTTCAACAGGCTCGCCTGCGAGAAACCGTAACCGACGAAACCATCATCCATGTCGGCGATACCTTGCACATGATACCCATTGTAGTTCAAGGCTCTATAAAAGTCTCGCGTGAAAATCCCGACGGCGAAGAGTTATTGCTGTACTACATAGAGGGAGGTGATACCTGCGCGATGTCCTTGCAATGCTGCATTCGTAAAACATCGTCCCACATCAAAGCAACGAGCATGGAACCCTCCGTATTGCTCATGTTCCCGATGGAAAACATGCAAGAATGGATGGATCGATTTCCCTCGTGGAGGGCCTATATCCTGCAATCCTACCACACCCGTATGTTGGAATTGATGGAGACCATTGACGAAATTGCCTTCATGCGTTTGGACGAACGCCTCTTGAAATATTTGAAAGATCAGGTGAAACTTCTAGGCACGGAGGAATTGCACCACACCCACCAGCAAATAGCGGATGATTTGCATTCATCGCGCGTGGTTATTTCGCGCCTTCTAAAGCAACTTGAGCACCGGGGAATTGTTGAGATTCACCGTAATCGTATCAAGGTGAAGGACTACTAAACCGCTCGTTGCAGTTTGAATTCCGAGGACTTATGGAAGGTAATCTTAGGATAATCTTGCTCGGCCATCGAGAGTAAAAACGGCGTTTCGGCTAAAAACACCCAATTCTCATCTTTATCCAAGGCCATGTGATTGGACTTGGCGCGCTGAAAACGAAGCAATTCTTCCTCATCTTCCGTGGTTAACCAACAGGCTTTGAAATAATTCCGTGGAACGAATCGGCAATTGGCGCCGTATTCGTGTATCAGACGGTAGTTGATTACCTCAAATTGAAGCTGTCCAACCGTACCAACAATTTTTCGATTTCCCGGTTGCTGAATGAATAATTGCGCTACCCCTTCGTCGATGAGCTGACGAATTCCTTTATCCAACTGTTTGGATTTCATAGGATCCAGGTTTTCCAATTCCTGAAAAATCTCGGGTGAGAAACTGGGTATACCTTGGTACATCATTTTCTCCCCTTCGGTAAGGGTATCTCCGATTTTAAAGTTTCCAGAGTCGTAAAGACCTACTACATCTCCCGGAAATGCCTCATCGATAACGCTTTTATCTTGAGCCATAAAAGAGGTTGGATTGGGAAACTTCATTTTTTTGTCGGAACGGACATGATAATAAAACTGATTCCGTTCAAACTTTCCCGAAACAATGCGCAAAAAGGCAATCCGATCTCGGTGTTTAGGATCTAAATTGGCATGAATTTTAAACACAAATCCGCTGAATTTATCCTCGTCGGGCTTAATGAATCGAAGGTCGGTTTCTCGCCCTCGCGGTGAGGGGGAAATTTCACAAAAGGTGTCCAAAAGTTCTTTCACCCCAAAATTATTCACTGCCGAACCAAAGAAAACGGGCGCCATATCACCTGCCAAATACGTGTCGCGGTCAAAAGGATCGTAAACGCCTTCCACCATGGCCAATTCTTCGCGCAATTCCATGGCCGGGGCTTCTCCCAAAATCTCCTCCAATTCAGGGTCGTTGATATCTTCAAAAGAAACCACTTCCTCAGAAATCTTCGTTTTGTTCGCAGCGAAGAGGTTCAACCCGCGGTGGTAGATGTTATAAACCCCTTGAAAGCGATCGCCCATACCAATGGGCCATGTAAGCGGACGTACCTTAATGGAGAGGGTTTTCTCCAATTCATCCAAAAGATCGAAGGCTTCTTTTCCATCGCGGTCCAACTTATTGATGAAAATAATTACCGGGGTTTTGCGCATGCGACAAACCTCCATGAGTCGTTCGGTTTGTTCCTCGACCCCATTCGCGCAATCAATGACTAAAATGACTGAGTCTACGGCCGTTAAGGTACGAAAGGTATCTTCCGCAAAATCCTTGTGACCGGGGGTGTCCAAAATATTGATTTGCTTTTGGTTATACTCAAAGGCCATGACAGAAGTAGCAACAGAAATCCCTCGTTGCTTCTCAATTTCCATGAAATCCGAAGTGGCCGTTTTTTTGATTTTATTGTTCTTCACTGCGCCCGCAGTTTGTATGGCGCCCCCGAACAGCAACAATTTTTCGGTTAATGTGGTTTTACCTGCATCGGGGTGGGAAATGATTCCAAAGGTTCGGCGTTTTTCCGTGGCTTCTTGATTCTTCATAGGGCATAAAAAAGACCACACTCGGGTGGTCTTTGGCAAAAGTTATTACGAAAATTAAAAAATCTCAGAAGGCGCGAAATGGAAAGCCCCTTCAATAGCTGCGTTCTCATCGGAATCGCTACCGTGAACAGCATTTCTGCCTTTGCTTTCTGCATAAGCTTTGCGAATCGTCCCTTCAGCCGCTTCTGCTGGATCTGTGGATCCTATCAGCTTACGGAAAGAAGCTACCGCGTCTTCTTTTTCCAAAATTGCCGCTACGATCGGACCAGAAGTCATATATTCCACCAGTTCCCCATAGAACGGACGTTCTTTGTGGACCGCGTAAAATTCGCTGGCTTGTTCTTTACTCAATTGCGTATATTTCATGGCTTTAATGGCAAAGCCATCTTGCAAAATCATGTCGATAATTTTACCCATATGACCGTTTTCAATGGCATCGGGTTTTAACATGGTAAAAGTTCTGTTAGTGGTCATTATTTTTGTATTTTGTGCAAAGATACGGCAATCTTTTGAGTCCTTGAAATTTCAAAACCTGCAACGTTATGAAAGCCCTAAAAATTTGTTTATTCTTGGTCATTGGTGCGTCTTGTAAAGAAAACCCACCCGGAAAAACTGGAATAACTCCCCACGAAACTCCGGATAAACCGAAGAGTGCAACTGAAACTCATCCACTCAACGAACAGCCCCAGGAAGCCCCGCGAGAAAGCCCTACCAATGAAAAGTTTCTTCCCAAAACGAAAGAAAGCGTTACCCCCAAAAGTCAACCGAAGCCTTTGCTAAGTGAAGGCCCCAATGATCAAAAGACCGAACCTTATCACCATGAGGCTTGGGAAAAATGGTCTAAGAATTTTAGTAAAGACCAGCAATGGGAAACGCTGTACCAAGAAAGTGTAGTTCATTTCATCAAAGGCCTTCAAAACAATTTGGACCGTGAACCTCAACTCATGCTGCAATACGACCTTATTTCCATCAACTACGGGGAAAAAATGTCCATGCTATTTTACCAGGTACCCGAATTTGTGGAATATTCACGACAGCGTTTCGAGAAATCCACCGAACTGGCCAACTTTGCATTAAAAAATAAGGCGCGAATTAATTGAATTTCACGGAATTCGGAAGGGCCTTTTTCCGGTTCGCAAATTCCACGATAATACCTATGGTGGGCTGAACGATACCCGAGGTGTTTTCGATGGTTTTGGTTAAGTACCTTGAAGGATCGTTGGGATCCACCATTGGCGCACCCGAAGCATCGGTTTGAACTAAAAGAATCGGGGCTACTCGCGTCTTGTAACCGTACAGATTTTGAATGTCCAAATAGAAATTCATGTTGAATTTATCTAAAAAGAGCTTTTTATCTAAGCGGATGTTGAGTTGGTGAAAACTGGCTTCACGTTGTGTATTTAACTGGTTATAATCCAAAATACCGACTCCGTTGATGTTCCAATTCGCAATGAGGCTTGAGGTAGGTATATCATAAGGCGTATAGGGTGATCCACCCGAAAACAACCATCGCATGCCCAGTTCCCAACCTTTTTTAAACCGTTTACCCCCGGTTAGTGAAACAATGTGACGGCTATCCCACGCCGTGGGGACGTATTGGTCGTTTTTATCTTTAAACTCTGAAATAACATAGGTGTAAGCCAACACCGCATAAAAACCTTTGTACAACTTCTGTTGGAATAAAAACTCTCCACCGTAGGTTCTACCCGTTGAAATACTTTTGACACCTTCGTTACCCACCACTCCGAAATCGGATCCTTGATTTGCCAGACAAATTGAATCTTTTAAACTGAAGGGATAACGGGAGTAATTTTTAAAAAAACCTTCCAAAGTAAACCGGGAACTTTGCTTGGTACGGTACTCCGCTCCCACGACATAATGATCCGCACGGATGTATTCGAGACCGTTGGATTTATTGACCAAGTTTCCAGCATTATCTCGATAACCCAAAATCGTGTAAGCGGGTAACTGATGGTATCGAGCGATGTTTCCATTGAGGGCTAACAACTCATTGATGCGGAAATTGACAGAAAAGGACGGAGACAACTGTTTAAAAGGATTAGCCATCGAAGAAGAATAGTTGGAACCATCCATTCGCAAGCCCAACGAAAGATTTAAGCGTTCTGAGAATAACGACTGACTTGCTTGCGTAAAGAATGCATATTTACTTAAAAACAAATCGGAAGTATAGTCAACGGTAAAAGGCAAACCTTGAACGGTTATATTGAGCAACGACTCGTTTCGATACCTGGCATACTCATAGCCAGCTCCAACATTCCAACGAAATCCGTTTTTACGGTAAGTATGTTCTAAACGCACCTTGTTTTCTGCTTCAAATGAAGCATAATTCTGAAGAAGATTCGCGGGTGTCTCGATCAGGTCTTTGTATCGATAGGCCTTATTGCTTAACATATTTCGGGAAACAACCACCGTTTGAATGGACTGTTCACTGAAATGTTGATAATTGACCCCAAAGGTGTAATTCCATTGGCTTTGCATTGGAATATTACCCAATAAGAAATTGTTGTACTCTACCTGTGCGGTATCGGTATTTCCCTCATTAACTTTCGTGTTTAAGGCAAACTGATCGATGGCTCCTAAACCTATAAATGAAATGCGATTTTTAGGATTGATGTTGAAATTTACTTTGTACTGAAAGTCATTGTAGGTGGGCAAAATGGGAAGTTTAAGTGCCGCAAAAAGAAACTGCAAATAAGAGCGTCTGGCGGAAAATATGAAATTACCTTTTTTACCTAAAGGGCCATCAAAAGTGAGTGCTGCGTCGCTGGAACCCAATGCGAAATTGGTAATCAACCCGTCCTCGTTACCGTCTTTTTGTTTAAAGGCGAGAACGCTGCTCAATCCATTGGCTCGGTTAGAAGGGAAGGCCCCAGAATAAAAATCCACCTCGTTGATGAAGTTTACATTGAGAAGGCCTACTGGTCCCCCACTGGAGCCCTGAGTAGCAAAGTGGTTAATGTTGGGAACTTCAATCCCGTCGAGGTAGAATTTGTTTTCTCCCGGTGAACCTCCTCGAATAATAATATCGTTTCGAAAAGTAGCTCGCGATGCCACACCAGGAAGTGCCGCAATAACTTTACTTACATCGCGATTTGCTCCAGGCAAACGTTCAATTTCGGTAGCATTCAACGTTTTCAAAGAAACGGGCGACTCAATGTTCCGCTGAAACTTTGGACCCTTCACCACAACTTCCTCGGACTCTTTGCCAGAAACGATTTCTTCTAAGTTGAAGCTCAGTGCCACGGAACGCGCATTGGTCACAGTAATTTCATTTAAGAAGGCCGTCTTAAACCCCATTGCAGATGCCCGAAAGGTGTAAACGCCTGGAGGAACTTTCCGAAATTCAAAAACCCCCGATGAATCTGAGATAGCACCAATGGAGGCCTCCACAATAAAGATCTTGACGCCGGCAATTGGGGCATTATTGGCAGCATTGACCGCCGAACCGCGCACAATACCGTTTTGACTGAGCATTACGAGCGGAATCATAAAGGACAAGAGAATAATAAATTTCATAAACGAAGGTTTGTTGAGGGTAAACAAGTCAAATAAACTATTGTTCAGGCAGGGCACTCAACCTGTTTTTGCAAAAGGAAACCCAATTAAAAATCATTCGCTTTCCGCCACTGGTCATTACTGACTCAGGGTGGAATTGAACGCCGGTAAACAGTTTATCTTCTGCAACTAAGGCCATAGCAACTCCCATTTCATCGCAGGCAGTGAGGTACTCTAAAGGTAAATCCTCCACGGCCCAACTGTGGTAAAGTCCAACTTTTATGGGGACGGTAAGGCTTTTGAACAAAGAGCTATCTTTCAGCACTTTGAGGTCGATTGAAACCCCATGTCTTACGGAGGATAAATTCACCAAAGTGCCACCTAAATGGATTCCAATACCCTGCATTCCAAGGCAAACTCCAAGAATAGGAATGGAAGATTCGCAATATCGAATGACCCGCATCATGGAATGGGTTTCTTCTGGTAGTCCAGGACCCGGTGATAAAACTACCCCGTGAAATTTCGATAAAAAAAAGGACAAATCTTGGGGAATCTGATCATCTTGAACCACCTCAACATCACAACCTTCGGAACGAAAATAGTCTGCCAAGTTGTAAACAAAGGAATCGTAAAAGTCAATGATAAGAATGCGCACTCGTTACAAAAGTCTTAATTTTACAAAGTTATGCGAATAGCACTCTAAAGCGTCAAAACTCATGAAAAAAGCGATTTACAATCCAAAAGCTCCTGCGCCCATTGGGCCTTATTCTCCTGGAATTCTAGTAGGGAACCAACTTTTTATCAGCGGTCATATACCCTTAAACCCCACAACGGGTGAATTGGTAACTGAATCCATCGAACAGGCTACCGAACAGGTAATGCAAAACATATCCAACTTGTTGGAGGTGGCTGGTTTCAGCTATACGGATGTGGTTAAATGCACCATTTTCTTAACTGATTTTAACGACTTTCAGCGCATGAATGCCGTTTACGGGAGTTATTTCGCAGAAAATCCACCCGCCCGTGAAACGGTACAAGTCAGCCGACTTCCCATGGATGCCATGATTGAAATTTCCTGCATTGCCCTTAAAGCTTGATCCCATCATCTGACATATCGCTTACGGTAGTCATTGTTAATTACAATGTAGCTTACTTCTTGGAGCAATGCCTGAACTCAGTCTATCAATCACGGGGAATTGAAAACTATGAGGTTATCGTGGTAGATAATCGAAGCAGTGATGGCTCAACAGCCATGATGAAATCAAAATTTCCGCAGGTTCGACTCATCGAAAACAGGGAGAATTTAGGCTTTTCAAAAGCCAATAATCAAGGTATTTCACTGGCAAAAGGTGAGTTTATAGTATTGCTAAATCCAGATACTGTGGTGGAAGAACACACCTTTGAAAAAACGATCGAAGCTTTTCAAAGCGATGATAAGATCGGGGGAATCGGTGTAAGAATGGTCGATGGAAAGGGTCGGTTTTTACCGGAATCGAAAAGAGGCTTACCTACTCCATGGGTGGCTTTTTACAAAGTTTTCGGATTAGCGGCATTGTTTCCAAGATCTCGTCGCTTCGGTAAATACCACTTAAGTTATTTAAGCCCCAATGAAAACCATGATGTCGACGTATTGAGTGGCGCCTACATGGGATTGCGAAAAACCGTCTTATCTCAAATCGGACTGTTGGATGAAACCTTTTTCATGTACGGTGAAGACATTGATTTATCGTATCGAATACAAAAAGCGGGATATAAAAACCGTTATCTATCGGAAACGACCATCATACATTACAAGGGGGAAAGCACCAAAAAAAGTTCAGTTAATTATGTGTTAGTGTTTTACAAGGCCATGATCATTTTTGCCAAGAAACACTTTTCACAAAATCATGCATTTTTCGTTTCATTTCTTATCTACCTAGGAATTTTGGTTCGCGCAAGCGCAGCTTTGTTGCGAAGGCTTTTGGTTTACGTATTACCCAAACTGATCAGCAATTCCATTTCGATCATGGGCTTATATGCCCTTACTTATCCATGGCAGGTTCAAAACATTGATTTTCCGGAGTCCGCCTTTTATTGGATGATCCCAATGTATTGGATCATTTTTGCTTCAAGTAATTTATTTGGAGGGACCTACGATGCGCCCTTCAAACCGAAGAAACTGTTAAAATCAACCTTATTCTCTACCGCCATTGTTTTGATAATATATGCCTTGTTACCTAAAACACTACAATTCTCAAGGCTTTACATATTATTCGCTGCGCTCTGGTTTGCGCTTTGGATCATTATCGACCGTTTTGGACGATATCTTTTTCTTCGGGAGGCCAGCGGATGGAATCCGAGAGGAAAGACGCGGTTCTTGATCATTGCAGATGCCCTGGAATTTTCTCGTATAAAATCAATGATATTACAACAATGGAATGAGGTAGAATACGTTCACGGCGCCCATCTAACGAATTCTTATATGGAAAGTAAGGTATCGGAACACCAAACCCTGGAGCAGTTGGACATGGAGCTTTATGATGAAATAATTTTCAGCGCAAAAGACATGAGCGCAGGCTCAATCATTCATTGGATGACGCGCATTAACATAACAAGACTCGATTTCAAAATTGCACAGCCCGAAACAGATTTTATCATTGGAAGTAATTCCATTGAGAAACCGGGTGAGTATTACAAGATTAACATCAATAAACTTAACCGACCAGAGCATTTACGGTCCAAGCGTTTTTTAGACGTATTAATAAGTGTTTTTATCTTGTTATTTTTTCCTCTCCTTTTTATCTTTTTCCGACACAAAAAAAGGCTCTTAAAAAATTGCTTTGATGTGCTTCGTTCTCGAAAAACATGGGTAGGTTTTATTCCTAAGACTGGCGATTATATAGATCCCTTATTGCCCCAACTAAAAGCAGGAATTCTGCACCCTAATTTCGAAAATGCTGGAGATTCCAACGAACTAAAAGACAAATTAAACTTGATTTACGCAAGGGACTATTCAGTAGTTCAAGATATGCAAATAATTTTCAAGGCATTTTTTTCCTTGGATAGAGCTTAATTATTCCCCTAAAAACGTATAATATTACTACCTTTGCGCTTGAAAAAACAAGAGCGCTATGGCAGAAATTGAAATCCGCTTGCCCAAAATGGGCGAAAGTGTAACGGAGGCAACGATAACGAATTGGCTTAAAAACATCGGAGACACCGTTGCCATGGACGAACCTTTGGTTGAGGTTGCAACGGACAAAGTGGATAACGAACTTCCTTCGGAAGCTGCTGGTGTTCTCATTAAACAACTGTTTCAAAAAGACGAGGTTGCAAAAGTGGGAGATGTCATCGCCATATTATCCACCGATGGCGCTTCGGTGAACTCTGAAACTATGACCGCTGAAGTAAACGTTACAAGCCCTGCACCGGAGCCTGTCAACGGATCGAAGTCAAATACCGTTTCTGCTAGTGCACCTGCTGTTTCAACTATCACAAACCAATCCCATCGTTTTTATTCGCCGCTTGTTAAAAGTATTGCACAACAAGAAGGGTTATCCCAATCCGAATTAGATGCCATTTCGGGTACTGGTTCTGAGGGCAGAGTGACCAAAAAGGACCTGCTAGCGTATTTGGAAAACCGAGGACAAAAACCCGCGACTATACCGAACCCAGCCACGTCACCTGTCACGTCGAACGTGACAGAAATCGTCTCAATACCAAGACCCGCGGTGCAACCATCGGCTGGAGATGAGATCATCGAAATGGACCGCATGCGAAAATTGATTGCTGACCATATGGTCATGTCGAAACAAGTTTCTCCACACGTCACATCCTTTGTGGAGGCCGACGTGACCAATCTTGTGAACTGGAGGAATCGCGTTAAAAAAGAATTCCAAGAAAAAACGGGCGAGAACATCACCTTTACCCCGATATTTATCGAGGCCGTTGTGCGTGCGATTCAGGATTTTCCTATGATCAATGTTTCCGTCAATGGCACGACCATCATCAAGAAAAAAGACATCAACATTGGAATGGCTACTGCCTTGCCTTCCGGAAATTTGATTGTCCCTGTTATAAAAAATGCGGACCGTTTGAACCTGGTTGGCTTGACGAAATCCGTGAATGAATTAGCCAATAATGCTCGAAATAATAAATTAAAACCAGAAGATATTCAGGGGGGCACCTACACAATTACGAACGTTGGTACTTTCGGCAATGTCATGGGAACTCCCATCATTAATCAACCGCAAGTGGCTATTTTGGCGCTAGGAGCGATTCGTAAGGTTCCTGCCGTCATTGAAACCCCGGAAGGCGACATGATTGCCATTCGGCAGAAAATGTTCCTTTCCCATTCTTACGATCACCGCGTGGTAGACGGTGCCTTGGGTGGACAGTTCGTTAGACGTGTGGCGGATTATTTGGAGCAATTTGACGGAAACAAAAAATTATAACTAACTTAAACCCAAATTTATATCATGAAAATTGTTGCTGTATTTCTTTTTCTGTTCGTAGGATATTCGTTCGGACAAATGACAGAAGGTGAAGTTCGTAAGATGGTATCCACTGCTGAAGAGCCCCAATTGGTTACTGAATGTTCAAGGTTTCTACAAGAAAATTTTTACCATTTCGCGGACATCGTAACAGACCAATTGTTAAAATTAAATGCCAAAAACGGCAATTATAATTACCGTAAAGGCTTCATATTGTTGGGTTTAAACCGAGACCCAGAATTGGCATTAAAACACTTAGAATTAGGATCAGCAAAAACACAAATCAATTATGACATCTACAATCCACGCGAAACCGCTGCGCCCATAGATGTATTTTATCACATAGGGGTTTGCCATCACCGGTTGGGTAATTTAGACAAGGCCTTATTAAATTACAACAAATTCCTAGCTGAAACGCAAAAAAACTCTACGTTGATTCCAGATGCTAAAGTTCGCGTTGAACAAATTGCCGCAGCAAAAAAACTCGGGGGAATGGCAAAACCCGAGAGTACGGTTCTTTATCCTCCGATTAACACAGTATACAACGACCAGAATGCCTTTATTTCAGCAGATGGAAAATCGTTGCTTATTTCTTCTGCTCGTGCCAGAGAAAACAATACCACCTTAGCCTATGTCGAACCCATGTTCAATGTGCTTCCCGCGGACATTTACCAATTTTCCAAAACGAAAGAAGGTTGGAGCGGCGCGAATTTATTCCCTATGAATGAACCCAAAATTGATGAGCTCCTCAGCTCGATTAGCACGAACGAACGAAAAGTGCATTATTCTTCTTGGAATAATCCCAAGATTTACAGCTCGGAATTTAGCAACGGTGTTTTTTCAAAGGAGAAAGAAGTTGCTATCAACATCGACAACAAAAAGGAAAAAGCTGCGCCATTTAACCTTCAATTCAATGTGAGTTCCGATGGCAATACGGCGTATTTTGTTTCTAATGCGTTAAGCGGTAAAGGAGGTTGGGACTTATTCATGGTGGAAAAAGCTGGAGAGAATTGGGGGCCCGCCAAGAACTTGGCCATGCTTAATTCTGAAGAAGACGAAATGGCTCCGTTCATTTCACTGGACGGTAAAACCCTTTACTTTTCTTCAAACTCCAAGGAGAGTATGGGAGGATTCGACGTTTTCAAAGCCACCCGGGATGAAAACGGCATGTGGTCAAAACCTGTAAATGTTGGATCCAAAGTCAACTCCTTCTCGGATGAAATTTCCTACAGCATGACCGCGAACGGGAAAATGGCTTTTGTAAGCTCCAACCGCATTGGAGGACAAGGAGGCTACGATGTATATGCCATCGGCATAGAGGAAACTCCAGCTGGAACCGCTGTATTAAACGGTAGAATTGTCAATACCAAAGGAAATCCAATTCCTGAAAATTCGTACATAACCCTCAAATGTACCAACTGTGCAAATACGATGGAAACGGTATTAACCTCAAGAATGCGCGACGGGGTATTTGTTTCGGCACTTGAGAAGTGTAAGGAATATGAAATTGCTTATTATTACGGACCAGAAACCAAAAAAGCGTTTAAAGAAAAGTTTAAAACCGGTTGCGACAGTGAGTTCGAAATGATCGAAAAGAAATTGTTAATCATTGATGAAGACAGAGTCATTATTCCATTCCCAACCTACGAAGTGAAAGGTGTTGTGGTGGATATTACTACCAAGGCTCCAATTGCGGGTGCAACGGTTGCCTTATCTATGGACGGAAAAACCGTCTCTGCGACATCTGGTTCTAACGGAGTGTATTTCTCGAACATCCTCGACAAATATCAATACGAAGATCATGTTAAAGGAACAGTAAATGTTACGGCTGATGGATATTTGGCTGCTTCAGCCACCGTAGATGCAGATCTTTTATCGGATTCCGTGGTCACGGTTAATTTCCAACTGGAAGCCACGCAAAAAGGATTTATCGGAGGACCATACCTGGTAAACTATCAGTTTGACCGTTACAACCTAACCGATTATTCAAAAAACAAGCTTAAAGCGGTTATCAAAGTGATGAACGACAATCCAACCTTAGCGATTGAAATTCGCTCACATACTGACAGCCGAGGTCCTTCCATCTACAACCAGTGGTTGAGCGACATGCGTGCTAAAACCGCGAAAGAGTACATCCAAAAAAATGTGGTAAATCCTGAACGAATTACCGCAAAAGGTTACGGAGAATCCGAACTCTTAAAGCCCTGCGGTGATGGCGTTCCTTGCAAGGAAGCGAATCATTTACAAAATAGAAGAACCGAGTTCATTATCCTTAAATAACCCGGATGGCAATATCGTTGGTGCGACCTTTGTGTTTTTTCGACCTTGAAACCACCGGAACCCAAATTACCAAAGACCGAATTGTCCAGATTGCCTTTGTTAAGCTGTATCCCAACGGACAGCGCGAGTCAAAGTCGTGTTTGATCAATCCTGGCATTTCCATTCCTCCAAACATTGCGGAGATTCACGGGATTACCGACGAAAAGGTTAAAGATGCACCAAAACTTGAAGAAGTAGCCCAAGAGCTCATTGCCTTTGTAGGGGACTCAGATTTGGCAGGCTACAACTCCAATAAATTCGATATTCCCTTTATGGTAGAAGAATTTTACCGTGTTGGTCATCCTTTCCCCATGGATGGGAGAAATTTCGTGGACGTTCAGAACATATTTCACAAAATGGAACAACGTACCTTAGCTGCTGCCTACCAATTCTATTGCGGGCAAACCATGGAAAACGCCCATGACGCGCTTTACGATACGGAAGTAACCTTGGATGTTTTCTTGGCACAGCTCAACCGCTATGAACAATTAAGTCGAGATATTCCAGCATTAGCCGCCTTTTCGAGCAACAGCCCCATGGGTGCCGTTGATTTCGCCGGACGTTTAGCCAAAAATGAACGCGGGGCTATCATGTACAATTTTGGAAAACATAAAGGACGCACCGTTGAAGAGGTAATGAAACTTGAGCCCGGTTATTACGGATGGATGCTCGACGCGGATTTCCCCTTTCAAACCAAGGATTGCCTGAGAGCAGAAGTCGCGCGCTTAAAAGCCTTGAAAGAAGAAGATAAAGCTGCTGGATTACAGGATAAACTGCAGCAACTTTCGACGAAATTTAAAAAGCCATGAAAATCATTTGCATCGGAAGAAACTATGCGGATCATGCTGCCGAAATGAAAGCGGAACTCCCTACGGCTCCGGTGTTCTTCATGAAACCTGATACCGCTTTGTTGCGAGAGTCTGATTTTTACCTTCCTTCCTTTACCCAAGACATGCACTACGAATGTGAGTTGGTGGTGAAAATTGATAAAATGGGAAAGCACATAGATCCCGCTTATGCTTCCAATTACTACAGCAAAATCAGTTTAGGAATTGATTTTACTGCCCGTGACCTACAAAGCCGTTGTAAGGAAAAAGGACTCCCTTGGGAGATGGCCAAGGCATTTGACAACAGTGCAGTAGTCTCCGATCGATGGTTGCCCGTGCAAGAATTCCCCCTCGCAAAGGCGCAATTTTCCTTCTATCAAAACGATGTTTTAAAGCAACAGGCCTCTGGAAGTGAAATGCTCTTTTCCATCGACCAAATATTGGGATATGTTTCCCAATTCATAACCCTGAAAACGGGAGATTTGATTTTCACCGGAACCCCAGCCGGTGTAGGACCCATTGCTATTGGCGATGTGCTAAAAGGAGTGTTGGAAGGACAGGAAATGTTCCAGATCACAGTGAAGTAAGGGTATCAGAATATCCCTGCTCGAAATACGGTTATAGGCGACCAAACTTCATGAACCATCACTTGTTGGAGCATTGAAAAATCAATATTGCCAAATCGCTGTTCATGATCGTTTTTATCATCGATTATCGCCTAAATTTCTCAAACCTTTGTCCATTAAATTTCCAAGCTCCATTTTCTGGAGTACCAATCCATAATTGTCCATACGTATCCTTATAAATACTAAACAACTTGATTTCTTTTAAATCCTCGAGAATTGCATAATGGGTAATCTTAGTTCCATCATACATCCAAACTCCATCCATGTACGTTACAAACCACAAATTACCTTCATTGTCTTTTACCGATGAAAGGTACTCGTCCAAATGACTGTTCTTTTTCCCATCCAAGCCACCGATGCTTTCGTGTCGAGTGTACCAATTATTGCTTTGCATCGTGGCACTATCATACACCCTGTAACGGAATTCGGTGTTAAACCAAAAGTCACCGTTTTTATCTTGTATAATGGAACGCACTCCGTTCGCCCCCTCATTTCGAAATTCAGTCACATCTTCCTCCGTAATCCATTCATACGAGGTGCCATCAAATCTGCAGACTCCTACCGGATTGGTACCAAACCACATGCATCCTTTGTTGTCCTCGTATATGCTGTAAACATCGAATGGATTGGATAAATTCGGTGGTTTAGGGAATTGCAGTTCATGTAAAGTAGCTCCATCATAACGATATACTTTTCCGGTATTACCGTACGAATGTTCAAACCATATGTCTGTAGGCAATAGTTTCCAATCATTGCTTGGAACTGCCCTTACCGTGGTGAAATAGCTTCCGTTAAATTTTGATATTGAAGATGTCGCGTTGGCACTTGAAAAATAGATGTTGCCCAATTCATCCTCTTTAATTTCATCAATTCTGTTGTTAAGTAAACCGTGTTTGGTTGTGTAATTCACCAGTTTATTTCCATCATAGCGATATACGCCGGTTTCCCAACTCCCAAACCAAAATTGATTCTTCCTGTCTTGATAAACCACCATGATGTTCTTGCCCAATTCGTTGACGGTGTCACCTTTTAAACGTTGAAGGGAATTTTCGTTGTCAAAGGCGGTTGGTTCATTACAGGATGTCAGCAGGGCCAAGATGCTTAGAAATAATTGAAAGGTTAAATTCAACGCCATTATATGAATGATTCGAGTATTACAAAAAAGTTGTAAATAACCTATTCCTTTACAAACCTTGCCTTGAATCCGCTTTCGAGAATCAAGGTATACAAGCCTTGCTGCAAGTGTTCAATATCAAGGACTATTTCCGAAGCCTTACCGGGGTGTTCAAGTACAAGTTTTCCCTCTAAACTGTACACTTTAAGGCTCCCCAATTCCGCCGCCCCTCGCAAGTTGAGGGCTGTACGAGCCGGATTAGGATACACTAAAAGATGCTGTTCTTGGGGTTCTGTCAGAGACAGGTTCGCTCCCGCTTGGTGCTCTAACCGAAAAATACCTCCGAGGTCTTGACCGAGGTAAAGGTCTAATTTGCCGTCATGGTCAACATCAACCACACTTACGGCCGAAAACGTACCTACATCCAATCCGAGAAAAGGAAAAACCTTCAGATGAAAGGTGTCCGCAAGATGGTTGTCAATGCTGTCGTAGAATCGAAGCTGCCCGTCATATCCCCCAACGAGAAGGTACGTCGTATCGTTCCACCGGAAAAAATGAGGAATGGGAAAACCGTCTGGGGTTGCGGTTTGAATGTCGATTCCTCCCAATTGCGGGGTCAACAACACAAAATTTGGAGCGTTTACGCTTCCTTGGTTTTGGAAATATTGCAAGGTTCCCGTTTTCTCGCCCACTACCAAATCCAGTATTCCGTCGGAATCCAAATCAAACAACTGCGGAGCGGCCATCTGTCCAACATCGATGGAAGCAAAATTGGATACGGGAGTTGCAAAACTCGGCGAACTGTTTACCGAGTTGTTTTGGAAATATTGAAGTGTTCCATTTTCCAGGCCCAAAAGCATATCCGGTCGGCCATCGCCGTTGAGATCTCCAAAGGTGGGAATGGCGCGTAAACCGCTTACGCTTTGGCTGAGGTTCAAAAAGTCGTCGTCGACAAAGGTAAAAACGGGCTGTTGTGCAGTTCCGGTATTCTTGTAGTAAGCGATGCGGGTTTCCTGGAGTAGCGTCGGTTTGTAAGCGAAATAATTGGCCACGAATAAGTCCGGCAAACTGTCGTTGGTGACATCTGCTAACACGGGAATACTTCCGATGCCATGTTCTATCATATCCTGCTGCAGGAAGGCGTTGGTTTCAAAAACAAAATTGGGGAGGGCATTGGTGCCTTGGTTTTTGTATTTCCAAACGCTGCGTTCGTTTTCGGAAGTACCCTTGGCATTCGGTGCACACAACAGGTCTTTTTTTCCATCGAAATCCACATCAACATAGTATGCACCGGGAAAGAGCTGAAGGTTTAAAGGAACTGAATTGGAGGGAAAGGCCGGGTCAACAGAGACCATCGCGGAATTCGTATTGGGATTGGTGCCTCCATTGACGAGCTTATTTAAATTTCCGTACGCAACGTCGCCAATCAGCAAGTCAAGAACTTGGTTGTTGTCAAAATCCAACGCCAATAAAGTTGAACCTGCATGCGCTTTCTCCTCGTCTTCGGGTTTAATGATTTCGGGCATTTCAGGATTGGGTACGTTTCCCGTAGAGCACAAACTGCTGGTACTGAAAAGGGTAATAGCGTTGGTGGTCACGGACTCATTGAATCCTCCCCAGCAACGGTTTTTTAATTCAAAAATTAAACTATCGCAATGTCCGTACATTTCTTTGGACATGTTCTTGTGATATTCCACGTGATCTCCCGCAATGGAAAAGGTAAGAATGTCAAGGTCTTGGTCGCCGTCCACATCCACAATGGCCGGAATATCTGCTGAACTCACGTAGAGACCCATGAATAAACCGTTGTAATCGGAATACAGCAGGTTTTTTTCCAAGGTCCATTGCAGTCCCGTTCCCAAACTGCCCGTATTTCTATAGACCTTCACCCCCCCTATTCCGTAGGTAAAAAGATCGTTTTTGCCGTCAAGGTTATAATCGGCTAAGTACATCCGATACCGAACGTCGCTTGGAAACAAGGATCCTCCGTATGGGTTCCAACGGTATGAATGCTGACCGGATTGCACTGAATGTTCAAAAACCCTTAATTGGTCGTTGCTTCGGTCGAAGGCAATTAAATCTTGATCGCCATCGTAATCGTAGTCCAATTCAGAAAATTGAGGGTAATTTAAGCCTCCTGCCCATGGAAACTTCAGCGCATTTCCCAATTTAACGACCGGAACTGAATCGTTATAAATGAACTGAAATTGGGCGCTTACGCTTCTACAGTACCAAAAAAACGCTGTAAAAAAAACGAATCGTAGCGCAGATGTTCCGTACATGAGGTAAATTTACGCAAGAAAACTATAGAAGATGAAGAACTTGTTACTAATCCTTGCAATACTTTGTTCCTCCACCCAATTCGCACAAATGAATTTAAAGGTGTTATTCGTTGGAAACAGCTACACGGCCGCCAACGATTTACCTGGAACCTTTACACAAATTGCAACAGCGATGGGCGACCAGGTGACGGTAGATTCGAAGTCCAACGGCGGATTTACCTTCCAAATGCACAGCCAAGACCCGATAACCTATCAAAAAATCAACGCTCAAGCCTGGGATTATGTGGTAATACAAGGACAGAGCCAAGAACCTTCCTTTCCGTTTGGACAAGTTAACACCCAATCCATTCCTTATGCCATGCAGCTCGCCGATTCCGTGGATGCCAACCACCCATGTGCGCAAGTCAATTACTTCATGACTTGGGGCCGCGAAAACGGGGATCCTCAATGGGATAGCATCAACACGTTTCACAAAATGAACGCTCGACTTCGCGACGCCTATTTACGCATTGCTGATTCGAGCGACGCTTCGGTTTCTCCCGTGGGCGCCGCGTGGAGGCATATTCGTGAAACTCAACCCAGCATTCAACTGTACGTGGGCGATGGATCACATCCCTCGGTGGCAGGAACCTACCTAGCTGCGAGTGTTTTTTATGTCTCCTTGTTTCACAAGGCCATTACCCCAAACCTTGCCTACACTGCAGGTCTGGATGCGGTAACGGCTCAACACTTAATCAATGCCGCGAACTTAGTGGTCCTGGATAGTATGGGGACGTGGATGCTAACCCATCCCGATTCCCTGACCCAAGTTGATATTGTCGCCGAACTAAACGGAATTTTACCTGGAAGTTATACGTTCGATGCCACCTGCAGCGCTTGCGACAGCATCGCGTGGGACTTTGGCGACAATTCCACCGCCTTCGGAGCAAGCGTTATTCATGTATTCACCCTGGGTTCTTATTGGGTCACATGTACGGTCACTGGTCCTTGCGGACAAGCAACGGACTCGGTGCTGATTAACCTAGGTGCTAACGGCATTTCGAACTTGGAATCAGGAGTTACCATCCATGCATTGGAAGAAAACCAATGGATCATCCAAGGCAACAACGTTCACCAGGGTAACATCCAAGCCTTCGATTATTCGGGAAAAGCCCTTGGTCTAAAGGTACTTGATGCAAGCAATGACTTCATCACGTTTTCCCTTCCAACCTCCTTTGCATTCATCCGCTTGAACGGACAATACTATCGACTGCCAGTGAGGGGATGATTTTTGGGTGCAATTAATCCCCTGGGTGCGGATTGAAATCCGCACCCAGGGGATTTTACAATAAAATGGATTTTATTCGTTTTTGACAGCATTTTACGATGTCAAAATCCCTTTCGAGAATTTATATTCATGCATTTTGGTCTACTAAAAGAAGATTACCACAGATTTCTTCTGAAATAGAGCATAAACTGTATAAACATTTGAGGCAAGAACTTATAAAATTGAAATGTGAACCTTATGCCATAAACGGAATGTCAGACCATGTACATTGTTTATTTCAGTTAAACCCTAAACTGAAAATTATTGACGTGATGAAACAAATCAAAGGTAGTAGCGCACATTATTTAAACCATGCTTTCGAACATGAGCGCATTATTTGGCAGCGTGGATTTTCTGCAATTAGCGTTTCAAAAGGAGTGTTGCCAACAGTGAAAAGATGCATTGAAAATCAAAAATCGCATCATAAGTAGTAATTGGAATGTGATTATTCTTTGGGTGTGGGTTTAACCCCACACCCAAAGACAAGTATCAGGGGGCGGATTTAAATCCGCCCCCAATACATTACAACTCCACTGCAACTTCGTTGCGTCGGGCAATAATGTCCCAAGGCGCATTGTAAGCCATGAACAAAAAGGGTTCTTTGAATGAGATGTTTTCCTTTTCCAAGGCTGCTTTCAATAAGGCTTGATACTTCGCGATTCTGCGATCGTTAGCCCATCCTCCAAAACGAATCACGGCCAATCGTTTCGGCTGAACTTCTGTAATTTCTACGCGGCTTGAATTCGGTTGCGGTAAATCGCTTTTCGCGTATTGCTTTGGCATGACAAAATACATGCTGGCTTCCTTTCCTTGCTCCATGATAACCGGAGAAGTCATGGCAATTTTTTGCTGTTGTTGGTTGTTGCCAAAAATGTACGACGCCACATTGCGAAAGCCCTGCGAACCGTAATCATCGAAAGACGATCCGGGCAGATTGGTCTTAGCAACTACCATGGATGCATACTGTCGGATTTCGATACGTGGTGATAGTTCTTTCTCCACCGTGTAAGCGGGTTTTTCGATGCGTCCCATGTAAAAAGAGTTAAGTCCTATTAACGCAATGGCGATCACTGCGGTACTTATAAATAATCGTTGCATTGGTTGGTTTCTTGTGAAAACAATCCAGAGCATAAAAAGTTGGTTTTGAGAGAAAATGAAGCCGGACCATTCAAGGAAAATAGTCTTTTATCATCTCCCTGGGTGCGGGTTTAAACCCGCACCCAGAGAGAAATCACTACTTCCGTATCCAGAGCGATTCCGTTGCCTGGTGGGCTTTTCCGTATAAACGCACCACGTACATTCCGCTAGGAACATGGCTTAAGTCGATGGTGTTTTTGCCCGAATCATTCAACGATTCTCGAACCAAAACCCGTCCCATAGCATCGAATAATTCCAGGTTTTCATACGAAGCTTGCCCTTCAATTTCAACCGTGAGCTGGGTACTTGCTGGATTCGGATACACTTTATACCCCATGCCGTGGTCCAACAATCCTGCACAACCTTCTACGGTAATTTCTTGAGTGTAAAAGGAAGTTCCTGCCGCGTTTTCAACGTAGACGGTGACATGAAAGGTGCCGGTCTGTTCAAAGTTAATGGTGGGATTCGCTTCTGTGGAATAGGTAGGTAAAACACCGTTGGAAAAAGACCAAAAATATTGGTTGTTGGTTCCCGTGCCGTCGTAGGTCAACTGCAACGGAACTCCAAGGCAAGCCGGCGACGCATCCGTGGAATATGAGGCTACAGGTAGTACTTCGGTGCTTGCGTCGTTGCGGGTATACCAAATCGGTGATGTGAAAATCTCGTCGCCATCGGCTTGTACGATGCGGGCATAATAGTAATAGGTTTCACCGTTTAGCAAGGTATCCGTATACGTTGCCATGGACAAACCATTGATTTGGGTCAACAAGGTCGCCTGCTGTACGCTTCCTGGTACGCCATGGTAGATGTAAATAGCGGATACCGTTTCGGATAAATCCAAATCGATGCAATCGATGAAAATAGTGGGATTACCGCTTTGCTCCAAAATGCTGCCCATGGGCTGTTCGTTAATTTTAAACTCGGGACGAAAGTTCCAATCGTCGGTGGAGTAAAAATGCATTTTTCGCAAGGCATACATCATGTCGTTTTTGGTAAGCTTGGGAGCCATGAGCCCCATCCTACCCTGCTGCGAACGTCCAAAAACGCTATAATGCGTGTCGTGGTCTAATCCGATACCCACGTGGTAGCCCTGTTTTAATAACTGCGTGTACCTCGACCAATACGAACCGGTAGAAGGGTTACTGTAAGTGACATTTTGAGAGAAAGCTGGCCCGCTTCGGAACGGCATGCCAACCACCGCTTGGTCCGCTGTTGCGTCCCATGGTTTGATGAGCAGGGAGTCAAAATCGTTGGCTTGAGGGTGTGCCAAGTAACCAAAACAATTGGGTTTACTGTTGATCACATTCCACAAACTATGGAAATCTGTGGGCTGAACGTATTCATCGTAGAGATTATTTTCCCATCCAATTAAGCTATCGTACCCGTAAATGAGCACATGCCCCCCCTGCGAGATGATGCCCCATTCCATGCCGTAAAGTGCCACAAAACTGTCCTCCACTGTAGCTAACTCCGCATCGGCAATTCCATTGTAATAATTTTGCTTACTGGTCATCCCCGCATTGCTGTGGTTGTGTTCCGATATGCCATAGAAATCAATGTGCTGTGATTCCTTCGCATACATAAAGTCCTGATATGGAGTATACATACCCGACGTTAAGCTGTCTTTGTTCCCGTCTGAATACCCCGAGTGAGCGTGTATGTTGCCAAAATAATAGTGGTACGATTGCCCAAAACAAAGCGTTTGAAGCATCATAAAAATCAATGTCCATCGAGGTTTCATATAGCAAAGTTAAGGAATATTAAGGAATTGTTAACTCCCGAAGCGGGCATTGACGATTTCGTAAACGACGTGTTGAATGTTGGTTCGAATTCCCATGTCACGCAACTTCCAATTTTCTTGACTCGGATGAACGCGGTTGGAGAGAAATACGAACACCACCTCGTTTTTGGGGTCCGCCCATGCCAAGGTTCCGGTAAAACCTGAGTGGCCGAAACTCTGCTGAGAAGCCAATTCATCGCAGGTTCCTCCGCCGTTGGCACTGGGACGGTCGAAACCAACGCCTCGTTTATTCCCGGCAAATTGTGCCTTGGTAAATTCTTTTACCGTCGATTCATTGAAAAAGGTTTGACCCGCATAGCTCCCCTTATTCAAGAACAACTGCATGATGCTGGCTAAATCGGTTGCATTGGAAAACAACCCAGCATGTCCCGCAACCCCGCCGAGCATGGCAGCACCTGGATCGTGCACGTGCCCCCAAAGCAACTGCTTGCGAAAGTAATTTTCGTTTTCCGTTGGAACAATCTGCTCCTTGGCAAAATGCGTTAAGGGTTTATATCCGATGTATTGAAGCCCCATGGCTTGATAAAAAGTAGAACGAACATAGGCATCCAAGGACTGACCCGTAAGTTTTTCAACAATGGGCTGCATGAAATAATAGCATAAATCGGAATACACGTATTTTTTCTCTTTGAGCGGATTACGTAAAATCCGAGCGTACATCGAGTCCTTGTACGTAGATTTCATGAACAATTGATCCGCCACCTCCAACCCAAATACCTCATCCCGTTGCGTAGCATACCAAGGTAAGAGCGGTTTACCATCGGTCAAAGTACGCTTGTAGAAAGGAATAAAAGGTTCCAATCCTGCCTGGTGCGCCATCATTTCACGGATGACAATGCTTTTATAGCCTGTTTCCCCCGTTACCTCCGGAATGTAATTACCCAAACGCTCGTCCAGGTTTAATTTCCCATCGGAATGTAATTTCATCGCCGTTAAGGTTGATGCCGCGATTTTGGTGATGGAAGCAATATCATAAAGGGAATTATCGCTCACTTTCGAGGAAGCCTTATCGTAGGTATAGCTTCCAAAAGATTTGCGGTAAATTACCTTGCCTTTAACTGCCACCACAATTTGGCATCCCGGATACGCTCCTGCACTAATGCCGTTTAAGGCCATTTGGTCTATTTTTTCAAAGCGCTTCGAATCCATGCCCAATGCTTCAGGGGTTTCGAAACTCAAACGGCCATTGGACGCTACATAAATCCCATCCCCCGCCTCAAAATCAAGCATTTTTTTATCCAAACGTCCCACTAATGGGAGCGCACCTACTAGTTTTTGAGCGCAGCGATTTTGAGCCTCAGGATGATTTTCAGGAACCCAAAGCACCGCATCAAACCGCTCCAGGTGTTCTGTCTTAAGTTTCTGAACATTTCCAAAAATCACCAAAATCATTTCCTTACCCTTGGGAATTTTAGCCAAAGATTTAAGCGACCAATCGCTCAATTCGGTGGAATTTGGACCCGCAGCATGCACGCTTACAATGCAGCGTTCGACCGTTTTAATTTTTTCAACTTCCTCTACGGCCTGCTCTGCGTAAATATACGCTACGCTGGGTTGAAAAAACAACTTCAATCCTTCCACGAATGCATCGCTATTACCTCCCAAGGTAATCACAGAAGTTCTGGTCTGCAGGTTATTTAACGGAAGTGCTGCTCCTTCATTCTGAAGACAAACCGTATTGGAATCCAAGTGTTCAGCAAGCTTTTGCGGTTGATTTTGAAGCGCCAGCAAGGCGGGGGTTAACCAACGTTGTTGTTCCGCAGGTTTTTCATTGAATGTAGCTTGTCTATTCGTTACCGAGTTTACCACACACCCCATTACCGTTATTGCACCAATTCCAAAAAGTAAAGCATATTTAAACATGGCAACGAAGTTAGCGTACCGTCCTGAAAAATCCTCTATTCACTGGGTTTGTTTTCAACATCGCTGCTCTAATTGTTGGTAAAAGGCTTGAAAATTTAACATTGACAGGGGGAAATAACCTTAGTTTTGCAGCACTTTAATCTTTCATTCATGCAAGATCATCACATCAACAACACCCCAAAAAACCTTGAATCCTTTCTTGGATTAACAACTTCACAACCCATTCACTGGGATTTATCCCCGGAACGATTAGTTGAAATTACCCTTGAATTGAACCAGGGTCGATTAACTGACAACGGCACCCTGGCGATCAATACTGGAAAATTCACAGGAAGATCTCCCAAAGACCGTTTTATTGTGCGCGATGCCCTCACGGAAGACGCAGTTTGGTGGGGTGACATCAACCTGGGTTTTAGCCCAGAAGCCTTCGACCGTTTGTACGATAAAATGATGGCATATGCCTCCGAAATTCCACTTTACGTAAGAGACGCTTACGCTTGCGCCTCCGATGCGTACCGTTTGCCCCTACGGGTGGTAGCCGAGTTTCCATGGTCCAATTTATTTGCCTACAACATGTTCCTTCGCCCGAACGCCGAGGAGCTGGAAAGCTTTTCTCCCGAATGGCACGTTGTCTGCCTTCCCGGATTCCTGGCGGATCCTGCCGTGGATGAAACCCGTCAATCGAACTTTGCGGTATTGAATTTTACCCGAAAAATGATTTTAATCGGCGGAACAGGTTACACGGGAGAAATTAAAAAAGGCATTTTTTCTGCCCTGAATTTTTTATTGCCCCATCAGCAGAAAGTGCTTTCCATGCACTGCTCTGCCAACATCGGCGAAGGCGGAGACACCGCGATTTTCTTTGGTTTGTCGGGAACGGGAAAAACCACCTTATCCTCCGACCCCAACCGCCGTTTGATTGGCGACGACGAACACGGGTGGGCCAACGACGAAGTCTTCAATTTTGAAGGCGGATGCTACGCCAAAACCATCGATTTAAGCCGCGAAAAAGAACCTCAAATATTCGATGCCATTAAACCTGGCGCCTTGTTGGAGAACATTGGGTTTAAGGAAGGCTCGAACGAACCCGATTACGCCGACGGTTCCATTACGGAAAACACCAGGGTCTCCTACCCGATCCACCACATCGATAACATTGTTGTTCCTTCGGTTGGGAGCACCCCAAAAAATATCTTTTTTCTTACAGCGGATGCCTTCGGAGTTTTGCCTCCGATTTCTCGATTGACGAAAGAACAAGCCATGTACCATTTCATGTCAGGATATACCGCGAAAGTCGCTGGAACCGAAGTGGGAATCACGGAGCCCACGACCACGTTTTCGGCTGGATTCGGGGCGGCCTTCTTACCCTTACACCCGGCAAAATACGCTGAATTATTGGGCGCAAAACTGGAAGGAACGGACATCCGCGTTTGGCTTGTTAACACCGGTTGGACCGGAGGAAGTTACGGAGTGGGAAGCCGCATGAAGTTGAGCTACACCCGCGCCATGATTACTGCGGCCCTCGAAGGCAAGTTGGACCACGTTGCCTTCGAAACGCTCCCCGTATTTCACTTGGCGATTCCCACCGCTTGCGAAGGCGTTCCTACGGAATTGTTGAATCCAAGAAATACATGGGAAGACCCGGCCATGTACGACCAGACCGCCCTGAGTTTGGCGCAAAAATTCCAAAACAACTTCCGCAAATTCGAGGCAGAAACTGCCTCGGCCATTGTGGAGGCTGGACCCAAAAGCTAAACTCCGAAATGCCGATCAAAGCTACGACGGTTGATCAATACCTGTTGGACGGTTGCGGCAGGTGCAAAAAAGGAGGCACACCTCAGTGCACGGTTCATCGTTGGCACCCCATCCTCGTAGCGCTGCGCGAATTAGCCTTGGAATGCGGGCTCACGGAAGAGGTCAAATGGTCGGTTCCCTGCTACACCCTGAACGGTAAGAACGTCCTCATGATTCATGCGTTTATGGAATATTGCAGCGTCATGTTCATGAAAGGATCTTTGTTGGACGATCCGAACGAGGAGTTGCACCGTCAGACGGAACATGTGACAGCTGGAAGGCAGTTGCGGTACACAAAACTGGAGGAATTCATGGATCAACGCCCGCAGGCAAAGGCCTTTATCCTGCAAGCCATCGAAGTTGAAAAAGCAGGAAAAAAAGTGGAGGCGCGAACGGAAGAACCCCCAATAAGCGAAGAATTAGAAGAGGCATTTGGGCAAGACGAGGCGTTCAAATCGGCCTTCTACAAATTAACTCCCGGAAGGCAACGGGCCTATTTGCTTCATTTTTCGCAGCCCAAACAAGCCGCAACTCGGGCCAAGAGGATTGAACAATCCATGAGCATGATTTTACGAGGAGAAGGCCTGCACGACGCGTACCAGAAGGGGAAGTAAACTTGAACAATGGAGCAGATCCATCAACCTCATTTTAACAAGCTATCAATGATTTTTTTCAGGTGAATTACCTCATCTTTGAGGGTTTGTATTTGTTGTTTGTACAGTTCTCGTTCTTCGCTGTTGAGGGGATTGTTTTGAATGATGAGGCCATTACCCGTTTGGTTGTGCATGACATTAAACACCATGCTTTCGTTGAAGGCTATTACATCTTCGAGTTTCATCCCGAGTTCACCGGCAATGCGTTCTAGTTTACTATAGGTAATTTGGGTTTCACCCATTTCCATCCTGCTGTAAGCACTTTGGGTTACACCGATAACCGAAGCCATGTGCTCTTGCGTCAGATTTTTCAATTCACGGAGCTTTTTAATCTTATTTCCGATGTTTAAGGTATCCATAGCGAAGTGTTTACGCGAAGATAGGATAAACTTCATAAAATATTACAATGGCTCAAGTATTATGTAGAGTTATGTTTAGGGGTATGTTTTTCAACAATTAATTTTACAATCAGGACTGAAATCAAAACATTTGTTTTTTTTTTTTTTTTTTATTTAGAGGTTTATTCACAAGATCATTGATAAAGCGTTTGAGTGTTATAAAATTGAATAAAATTAGCGTATCGTTAATGATTCACTTTATTGTTTTCGCAGTTTTGGTGTGTGCTCCATTTAATTTACTAGCTCAATGGAAAAACATGAGCCGATTCAATAGTTATGGATTGGTTAACTATCATGCACGGGTTGATGTAAAAAATGCCAAACGTATCATAGAAGAAGTCCTTTCTATGAACCCGGTGTTCAAAGATCGTAAATTAGAGTACAACAAAAATGCAAATATCTGTGTCAACGAGTGCTTGGTTGATCCTTTGAATACTGATTATGTATACATCATACATGCCATAAAGGACAATCAAGGTAAATCAGTCAACTTGTTCTTTTACTACATTGAAAATCGTCGAAGGTACTTTTATGAAATCGATGAAGGCAACAAACGTATTTCCCTCGTATGGGATCCCGCGTTTTTGGAGGAGAAAAAAGAACGGTAAGAGAACAATGAATAAAAAGATCTTTTTATTAAGTAGCATAATCATGATGGCATTTCCATCGTTCAGTCAATTCATACTTATGAAAGACTCCAAGGAAATGGCTATTCACATTGGTTCAGGCAATTATTTCTACCACGTTGATGAAGAACAAGATGTAAAAGAAGTAATAAGTGAAATTTATAAACTCAATAGATTTACTGGTGACAAACCAATCATTAATAAAAAGAAAAACTTGGTGTACTCCGCTTACATGGTGAATCCGGTAAATGACGAATTCGTATACTTCATGTATGCTATAAGGACGAGAGAAGGCATTGACATTTATTGTCTTTATTGCAGCAATAGGTATTTGCATTTTTTTGATTATAAGGAAGGAACTAGCCACTTATCATTGATTTATGATCCAAGCGTCAACAAAAATACTAGCATAACCAATTTATCTGGTATACCTCAGCAATAACAATGAATTCATTTAAATTGACAACTAATGAAACTTAAAATAATTATTGGTTTTACTATATTCCTTTCAACTTGGAGTTTCTCCCAATCGTTTCAAATCGATTCTTCTCGATTTTTCAAAACCAAAGAAGGCTGTAAGGTTTACAGTCTATACTACGATGAAGAATTTTCTTATTCTTGGAAAGGATCTTGTAAGAATGGGTTCGCGCATCAATACGGTGAATTAACTATACAAAGACCAAATTCTGACGAGCTGGAATGTTCTATCAAAGGTAATTTTGAGAATGGCATTCCTATGGGCCCTTGTGTAATTATAACAAATAATGGAACAAAAATTGAGGTACCTTTAGTAGATGGTAAAATTTGGGGGGTAGGGTCATACACCATGCAAAATGGTGAAAAATACAAAGGAAATATTGTCAATTTTAGTGCACACGGCGATGGTCTTTTGATCTACCCAGACGGAGATGAATTTACGGGGTCGTTAATAGATAATGAGCTATGGAACGGGAAAATTATCAGTTTAAATCATGACACCACGTATATTCACAAGGGAGAAAAAGTCAAAAAACCGATTAAATTGAAAGCTTGTGCGCCCGAATTGAATACAGAAATCACTGAATTTTTTGATGCAGATTGGAAGCGCTGTGAACAAGTTAAAGCCTCGTATTATCGTAAAATTACTTATCAGGCTGAGCATTTAGCCATCGGGGCAGTACGGGATTATTACATAAACGGTGCGTTATTTAGAGAAATGAACCTGCAATATGTGGATTGCAGGGATATTGAAATGGACAGACTCGGATTTGGTGCCTATAAAAAATTTTATCAAAACGGAACACTACGTTCTAAATGTCAGGTAAATCAAAATGGGGATTTCGAAGGTAGATTCATTGCTTATCATGACAATGGAAATTTTAAACAAATTGGCAACTATGATATAAATGGAAACGAAGATGGAAATTGGGCATTCTTCGATGAACAGGGCAAATTGATTAGATATGACATTTATGAAAACGGAGAAATACAAGGTAATAAATATTACACCATAGATGCAAATGGACTTTGGCAATCTGAGGAAATCTACAATTATGAGGATTTTGAGAATGATGAGGATTTCTGGATAGATTATAGCAAAATCGGAGCTAAAAAATACCCTAACCAGTACCTCTTTAATTACGAATTGATCATTCCCGTTCTAGATGGTCCTAGATTCCTTCGGACCTTACCATTAACCGCGGATAAAACAGGTGATTTTGTCATCTCTATGCAGGCTAATGCAATAAGAAAGCAAATAAAAAAAGGGGGGATATTCGGATTAATCTTCGACTATAGAGCAGAAGATGATTTTTATTCCATGGTGATCAATCATAAGGATGAAGTAAAAATCCTTGAACACAAATCCGGTTCCATCACTGAAAAGTTTTCAGCGGTTATCGAAAAACAATTTAAAAAGATAAAAGAAGGAAAAGAATTTTACGACTTCACTGTTGCCTTTGGTTCTGAAAAGATATTATTTTGGTTAAACGATCAGTTAATTACCGAGTACAAAAAAAACAATTCACTTGGCGATAAGTACGGTGTATTCGCCTCAGGCAATGTTAAATTTAGGTTATCAGAGCTTTCAACTTTAGAGATTTTTGATGAAGAAACCTCGAATGATTTTAGTGATTTTGTTCAGAAAAAAGTGGTGAATTATAACCCCAGTGAATATGACGGGAACGGGAGTGGGTTTTTCATCTCAAGACAAGGTCATATCGTAACCAATTATCATGTAGTGGAAGAAACATCTGCGTTGTTTACAAAACTTAATATCAATGGACAGATTGAAAAACTTCCCCTTAGAATAGTCTCCAAAGACAAATTGAATGATCTTGTTATTTTAAAAGTAGATAAAGCAGGTTTTGACTTAGGAAAAGATATTCCATATGGTTTTGAATACAATACCTTAGACGTTGGTGAAGAGGTATTTACCTTAGGTTATCCCATGGTTGATGTAATGGGAGAAGAATTGAAATTTACGGACGGAAAGATTTCAGCCAAAAGTGGCATCGAAGGGGATATTACTACCTACCAGATTACCACCCCTATACAATCCGGTAACAGTGGCGGCCCCTTATTTAAAGAGGAAAGCGGTAATATCGTAGGAATCGTAAATGCTACTCTAAATCGAAAAGAGTTTAATGGAGAAAACGTAAATTATGCCATCAAATCGAACCTGCTGAAAACTTTAATCGAATCCTTAAGCGAACCCATAAAAGTTAATACGGTTAACGCAGTCAAAGAAATGAAACTCTCTGACCGAATTATATTGTACCGCGAATTTATGCCGATTATTTATTTCAAGGAGTAGATCTGTTTTCTTTATTGAATAATTTATGAGTTGACCTCATTTATTAGTTAAAATTGATTACTACCAAATATGTAAGGTTCTCTAATTTAGATACATGAAATTCGTATTATATTTACTTACCACGATTGTCGTTACATTCGCAAATTCACAAAATCTAAAAATTCAATGGCAAGACGAAAGTGGTCGGGCCTTTAATATTATTGCACCAACTGGAGAATTGGGATATACATTACTCCCTGGGGATAGAATACAATACAATATGAATGGAAATCCCAATAAGGTAGGTGATGTTTACATTAGTTATAATTTAAATGGTCAGGTAAGTCGTGTCGGTAATGTTTATGTGACTTATGGTTTAACCGGTAGGCTAATGAGAGTAGGAAACTTGAGTATTTCTTACAATTTCAACGGACAAATTATGGGTACAACTGGCTCGGTAAACTAGAAAATTAATAACAAACAAATGCCCCAAAATTTGGGGTATTGAAGGCCGGGGAGACATACTTCTTCGAGTTTTATATACCTAGGGCACATAATGTGTATTCATATAGTGGTGATGTTATGATTGAGCAGTTTAAGAAATCTA
>JAIXRC010000102.1 GCA_027485415.1 Cryomorphaceae bacterium
CGCGAAATCGTTCGAGAAAACATTGAAGGAACCAACGCCTTCAGCCTACAAGGATTAAGCGTTGGAACGTATTTTGTGAGATTGGCAAATGCCGAAGGAATTGCAGGAACCCAACGCATTGTGGTACTGTAATAACGTTAGGTTTAGGGTTAGGAAAAGGGGTGGCAACGGCTATCCCTTTTTCTTTTGCATTAAGAAATGTTGAATTTCTCCGAACAAAAGGTGGGATTTTTGAACGTATTCATAGCCTTCTTTCATATAAAAATCTAATGCAATCTCTCGGGCATGAAGGATGATTGTTTTTTTACCATTTTTCCATGCAAGTTCTTCCAAATGATTCATTATTGCACTTCCAATACCCTTTCCTTGAAAGCCCTTCGAAACCGCCATGAAACGAACCTGCGCCGTGATTTCATCCACGGTATCCAAACGTCCAACCCCTACCGTATTTCCGTCCAAATAAGCGGCTCGGTGCACGGCAAGGTGTTCGAGATGGTCTTTTTCTGATCCAGGAACTTGATTCCATGGTTGCCTTAATTCACGGTAACGCACTTGGTAATACGCTTCCCATTCTTGGGGGTTTTGAGGGCATCTTATTTCCATTGAAAAGCGATTTGTGAGACACGACGGGTTAAGGTGGATCCCTGAAGCTCCTCAAGCACCAGGTTTTGAGCCTCTGGATGGGAAAACACTTCGTTCATGGCTTTGATTCTACCCATTGGAACGCGGCGCACCCGGGTCTGCTTTTCCAACTCCTCCGCGTTCATATGAACCACTTGAGATTGCAGAAGCAAGTACAGTTCCTGTCGATGTTCTACCCTTCGAACATTTTCATTGAAGCGAGGGTCTTGGGCAGTATCGGGTATCCCTAAAATTTCGCACAATTGGGTAAACTGTTGCTGCGTTCCGATGGCAAAAACAACGGATTTTCCATCCTTGGTAGTAAAAACCTCCCCATAAGGAGCAATGTTGGGATGTAGGCTGCCGATGGGCCTTGGAATAAAACCGTTCATCAGATACGCTGAGGCTTGGTTGGCTAGGCTGCAAATGGCCGCATCGTACAAGGAAACGCTTACCGTACTCCCCTCTCCCGTTTGTTGGCGCTTCAAGAGCGCGAGCAATATCGCCTCCTTTAATTGGTGAGCCGCAAGAACATCGATGAGTGCCAGCGGCATTTTTAACCCTTGGCTATTGGGCTCTCCATTCATGGACATAAAACCCGTTTCGGCTTGAAGAATAAGATCATAGGCAACCCTGTCAGCATCGTTACCAAACCCTGAAATTTTAGCGATAATTAGCCGAGGATTCAGCGCTCTCAAATCTTGATCGGTCAGTTGGAACTTTGGATAATCGCTTGGCTTAAAATTCATGATTACCACATCGGACTCCACGATAAGCTCATGGAACACTGTGCGATCTTGAGGATTCAAAAGATCTAATAAACGCAATGATTTCTTATAATTAATGCTGGAAAAATAACTCGTTACTTCGGCTTTTTCTCCAGGGATTCTCCACGACCGAGTACTATCTCCGTGGATGGGATGTTCGATCTTTATGACCTCTGCGCCTAATTCAGCGAAGAAGGTGGCAACCGATGGCCCCGCAAGTACGGTGGACAAATCAAGGACCTTTAACTTTTCTAGCATGGGTCAAATTTAGGCATAATCCCCCCATAAAAATGCCGAAAACGATACGCTAATTGCCTTAAAAACCCTAAATTCGCACAAAATTACAACGATGGTATTTGACTTAGATATGATACAACGGGTATACAGCCAATACCCGAAACGAATTGCAGCGGCAAGAGCTGTGATGAATAAACCCTTAACCTTATCTGAAAAGATTTTGTACGCTCACTTATGGGATGGTGAGGCACAAAGCGCCTTCGAACGAGGAAAGTCCTATGTAGATTTCGCTCCGGACCGTGTAGCGATGCAAGATGCCACTGCGCAAATGGCGTTGTTGCAATTCATGCAAGCTGGAAAAAAGCGGGTAGCTGTTCCGTCAACCGTGCATGCGGATCACTTGATTCAGGCACGCGTTGGAGCGAGCAAGGACTTGCAAGATTCTTTGAACCAAAACAACGAAGTGTTCAATTTCTTGGCCTCTATTTCGAATAAATATGGCATTGGATTTTGGAAACCGGGTGCAGGAATTATCCATCAAGTTGTTCTAGAAAACTATGCATTTCCCGGCGGCTTAATGATTGGAACGGATTCGCACACCGTGAATGCCGGAGGATTAGGGATGATCGCTATCGGTGTTGGGGGTGCTGACGCAGTAGATGTTATGGCAGGCATGGCGTGGGAACTTAAATTCCCTAAACTGATTGGGGTACGGTTGACCGGAAAACTCAACGGATGGACATCCGCCAAAGATGTGATACTTAAAGTGGCTGATATACTTACCGTTAAAGGAGGAACCGGTTACATAGTTGAGTATTTCGGTGATGGCGCAGAGTCCTTGTCTTGCACCGGAAAAGGAACGATTTGCAACATGGGTGCAGAGATTGGTGCTACCACTTCCACCTTCGGCTACGACGAATCGATGCGTCGATATTTGAATGCTACTGGTCGTAAAGACGTGGTTGCAGCCGCAGATGCTATTGCCGAGCATTTAACCGGAGATCCGGAGGTGTATGCTAATCCTAAAGACTATTTCGACCAATTGATCGAAATCAACCTTTCTGAATTGGAACCTCACATTAATGGTCCTTTCACTCCGGATCGTGGTACTCCAGTATCCAAAATGCGACATGAGGCAGCGCAAAATGGATGGCCGACAAAGGTAGAATGGGGATTGATTGGGTCATGTACCAATTCATCCTACGAAGATTTGGCGAGGGCTGCATCGATCGTTCAACAAGCCGTTGCACATGGCGTTGTGCCGAAAGCAGAATTTGGTATCAATCCGGGATCAGAGCAAGTTCGATACACTGCTGAACGCGATGGTATCTTATCCGATTTCGAGAAAATGGGGACCAAAATTTTCACCAACGCTTGCGGACCGTGCATTGGTCAATGGGACCGTGCTGGGGCAGAAAAACAGGAGAAAAATACAATTGTGCATTCGTTCAACCGAAATTTTTCGAAGCGAGCGGATGGCAACCCCAATACCCATGCTTTTGTTACTAGCCCAGAAATGGTAGCAGCTCTTGCGATTTCCGGTGATTTAGGTTTTAACCCCATCACCGATTCATTGATTGGTAGCGATGGAACTGCCTTTAAATTAAATCCTCCGACGGGCGATGAATTACCGCAACGCGGATTTGCTGTTGAGGATAATGGATACCAAGCACCTGCTGCTGATGGAAGCGGGATTGAGGTATTGGTTGCTCCGGACTCGCAACGCCTGCAATTGTTGGATAATTTCCCAGAATGGAACGGCAACAATATCCAAGGAGCGCGCTTATTGATTAAAGTGAAAGGCAAATGCACCACCGACCACATTTCTATGGCAGGGCCGTGGTTGAAGTACCGAGGACACTTGGACAACATTTCCAATAACTTATTGATTGGAGCAGAGAATGCCTTCAACGGTAAAGCCAATGAGGTTAAAAACCAATTAACCGGTGCCTACGGTGAAGTTCCTGCGGTTCAACGGGCCTACAAAGCTGCGGGTATTGCCTCGATTGTTGTAGGCGACCATAATTACGGAGAAGGCTCTTCTCGCGAACACGCAGCGATGCAACCGCGCCATTTAGGCGTAAGTGCGGTAATCGTTAAAAGCTTTGCGCGAATCCATGAAACGAACCTCAAAAAGCAAGGCATGTTGGCGCTTACGTTCTCGAACGAAGGAGACTATGATAAAATCCAAGAAAACGATACGTTCGACTTTTTGGATTTAACCGCCTTTGCTCCTGAAAAGCCGCTTACATTGCGCATACTGCACGAAAACGGAACGCACGATGATATCGTTCTCAACCATACGTATAACCAGTCGCAAATTGAGTGGTTTAAAGCGGGATCGGCCTTGAATTTGATTAAGCGCATGGAGCAATAACTCCAGCGAACGGAATAAAAAAAGGGGGAAGCAAGCTTCCCCCTTTTTAGTTTCTATAAACCGTTGTTAGAACTTAACGGATAAGCCCGCCTGTAGAAGACCTCCTCCGAAGGCTCCAAGCTCAACATGGGCCCCGATGTTTTGTGTAAAATAAATTTTCGCTCCAACCGCCAATCTTCCTGCAACAGGGATAAGGGCTCCATTCAAATTAATATCTGAATATCCTGAAGTTGTTGGATTCGTTTCGCTCGTGCGATTTACATTTCGGTAGCCTCCTGCGAATGCTGTGTACATGTCCACCTTCTCGGATTGCACAAAATGGAAATTCAAGCGAAACATGGCACGCATTTTTTTCGCAGTGTATTGCGTTTGATATGTAGTAATTAAATAATCACCGTTAACATCCTGTAATGCGTTACCATTTGCATCGTAAACATAATCATCAAATTTGAAAGAATAACCAGAAACTTCATAATTGACATCAGCACCAATCCCAACCTGATCACTGATCATGTATTCAACTCGACCACCGTAGGAGAGCATACTTCCTACCACTTGATAATCCTGCACATTCGTTGCGTTTCCGTCATACTGATTGTAGATAATCGAATTAGCCCAATTCGGAATACCGATGTAAGGATCAATGGAAACGGAACCTTGTCCCATTTGACCAAAGGTGAAAGTGCTAAGGGCGGCAAAGCCCAAACTAAGTAAAACTTTTTTCATAATATAGATTTTAGAATTCGAGGTAAAATTAGTAAAAATCGAGTCCCTTGAACGACTTAGTTATTTCCTGCACGGAATTTATCCGTAGAGACTCGTTCAAATACTTCGAGGCAACTACCGCTGCGAGTATGATTCTGTGGTCTTTAAACGAGTTGATAATATCCCCTTGATACTTCATCCCTCCATAAATCATTAAACTATTTTCCTCGGTTCGATGGGCTACCCCTAGAACGTCCAATAATGCTCTCGTGGAGGCTAATCGATCGGATTCTTTTGTCGCCAATCGATGAATCCCTTCTAATCGGCTTTCGCCGTTCGCAGAAGCGGCAAGTACCGAAAGTACGGGGAATAAATCCGGGGCGTCGGTGAGGTCAACTTGAAAACGATTTTGTTCCTTATGAGCCACTTTAATTCCATCCGAATCGATTTCAACGGAAGCCCCAAAATTCCGGAGCACATCCAACACCAATTCATCGGCCTGTAATGAATTCAATAACAATCCTTTTACGCTAACTTGACCCGACATGGCTCCCATGCACAGTAGGTTAGCCGCGCCACTCCAATCGCCTTGAATATGCACATTTCCCCCGCGAATTCCCGCAGAATTTAGGGTGCATATATTTTCGCTTAACGACGCTTCCACCCCTCGATTTCTAAGACATTGTAAGGTGAATTCCAGATAGGGCTTACTCACTGGAT
Organism: Cryomorphaceae bacterium; assembly: GCA_027485415.1. Lineage (GTDB taxonomy): Bacteria > Bacteroidota > Bacteroidia > Flavobacteriales_D > Crocinitomicaceae > UBA952. Next base: position 5,428 of record JAIXRC010000102.1, read on the forward strand.
TTTCCAAATACAAGGCGAAATTTCCCTGAGAGGCGGCCATTGCCATAAGGACACCGGAAGCAATTTGCGAGGTATTTGATGCATCCAAGGATACTATCTCGCTAAAATCATCCTCTTTTCGCAATACCAAAGGCCAGGTTCCACTGGTCGACAACTGCACTATTCCCAAAACTTCCAAATCCTTCTGTAGGCTCGTCAAATTTCGGTTCAACAGTGTGCCTGAGGCATGCAGTGTTAACTCTTCCGAAAACACAAACCCAATAGATAGTATGGACCGTAACAAAAAACCCGATTCCCCCACATGCAGTTCGATGCGTTCGAATTGCTGCTTTAATTTCGGCGGGGTAATTTTCCATTCCCAATCCGAACGATCTACGGTACAACCCAGCGTTTCTATAACCCCAAGAGCGTGAAGTACATCATCAGGAATTTGAGCAAAATTGCCCACTAATAGCGATTCTTGACTGGAACACAGGGATAAGAGCAATTCCCTTTGCAAGTGGCTTTTAGCAACTGGAGCCACGAAATCTTGACCAAGTTTACTAGGATTGATGAGAACCATGATCGTTTTTCTTTGTTAGAATGCGCGATTGGGTTTCTATAGACTCTTGATGTATAAGGGTAAAAAGCTCTTTGGCAAATTCCGGTGATATTTCCATTTCGCCGGCCATTTGAATAAATTTAGTTAAGGATTCTTCCCATTGAGACGTTTGGAATATCGCCAGTTGGTGGGTATTTTTATAATGACCAATGGCCTCAGAAATTCCCATTCGTTTCGAGATCAACCGTATCAATTGCTCGTCCAGCACGGAAAGCTCTGCTCTAAGGCCGCGAAGCTCTTCTTTATCCAATTCTATCCTGCTACGGTATTTAAGCCCGGATAAAAGCGCTTTTAACCCTTTCGGAGTTATTTGCTGCTGCGCATCGGTCCATGCATTTTCAGGATCGTTGTGCACTTCAACCATTAAACCGTCGAACTTCAGGTCAATGGCCATTTGTGCTACCATGGGAACATTTTCCGCTTTTCCAGTAATATGTGAAGGATCGCATAATAGTTCCATTTGTGGAAATGCCTGACGCAAGGCTATGGGAAGCTGCCAATTGGGGAGGTTTCGGTAGCGCTGTTTGTCGTAGGTTGAAAAACCGCGATGCACGGCAATGACCTCCTTGATGCCAGCTTTGTACAAACGTTCAATGCCCCCAATCCATAGTTTAACATCTGGATTCGTTGGATTTTTTATAAGAACCGTTGTCGAAGTTCCTTGCAAGGCATCGGCCAGTTCCTGCACCGAAAAAGGATTAGACGTGGACCGAGCACCAATCCACACTTTATCAAAACCTGCCTTAAGTACTGCTTCAACATGAGCGGTGCTTGCCACCTCGGTAATGGGAGAAAAACTAAATTCTTCGCATGCATCTTTGAGCCAGAGTAGGCCTTCGTTACCTGCCCCTTCAAAGGCTCCTGGTTGGGTGCGTGGTTTCCATATTCCTGCACGAAAAGCATATAAATCCATCCCCGAAAGGGATTCCGCAATTTGCCTAACTTGGTTTGGCGTCTCTGCACTACAAGGCCCTGCAATTATTTTGAGGTGCTTGTCGAGCATAGATTATTTAGCAAAATTGACCGAACGTTTTTCGCGAATTACAGTTACTTTAACCTGTCCTGGATAGGTCATTTCGGTTTGAATACGCTGCGAAATAGTAAAGGAAAGCTCATCGGCTTTTTCATCGCTCACCTTCTCGGCTTCGACCAAAACACGGAGTTCTCGACCTGCTTGAATCGCATAGGCGCTGCCGACACCATCGTACGACAAGGCAAGGTTTTCCAATTCCTTAATTCGTTTAATGTAAGCCTCAACAATTTCACGACGCGCGCCGGGGCGTGCACCGGAGATGGCATCGCAAACTTGAACTATTGGAGAAATCAAGGTTTTCATTTCTATTTCATCGTGGTGGGCACCGATGGCGTTGACCACTTCCGCTTTTTCTCCGTATTTCTCGGCCAACTTCATACCTAAAATTGCATGCGGCAATTCTGGCTCATCGTCGGGAACTTTACCAATATCATGGAGCAACCCTGCTCTTTTGGCGAGTTTGACGTTTAAACCGAGTTCTGCCGCCATGATGGCGCACAAATTTGCTACTTCGCGGGAGTGTTGGAGCAAGTTTTGCCCGTAGGAGGAACGGTATTTCATCCGTCCAACCATCCTCATCAATTCTGGGTGCAGGCCATGGATGCCTAAATCGATGCACGTTCTGCGGCCAATTTCATTGATTTCTTCTTGCAACTGTTTTCTGGTTTTAGCGACTACCTCCTCAATTCTTGCGGGGTGAATGCGTCCATCGGAAACCAATTGGTGCAAGGACAAACGTGCAATTTCACGACGAACCGGATCAAAACAAGAAAGGATAATGGCTTCTGGTGTGTCATCCACAATAATTTCAACCCCTGTAGCTGCTTCTATCGCTCGAATATTCCGTCCTTCCCTACCAATAATCCGACCTTTTACCTCATCGGACTCGATATTGAAAACGGTAACGGCATTTTCTACCGCCTGTTCGGTAGCTACGCGCTGAATGGTTTGAATAACAATTCTTCGGGCCTCTTTGTTGGCGTTCAATTTTGCTTCTTCAGCAATTTCTTTGATTTGCGCCATGGCTCCAGTCCTTGCTTCATCAACAAGGGCCTCCATCATGGTTTTCTTTGCTTCTTCGGCCGACATTCCGCTGATTTTCGAAAGCTCTGCAACGCGCTTCTGCTGAAGTTTTTCAAGTTCAACATTTCGGATTGCAATGGCTTGGTTCCGTTGTTCTGTTTCCTCTTTGAGACGCTCTAGTTCTTTCTCTTTACGGTTTGCCTCTTCCAGTTTTTGGTTGAGTGAATTTTCTTTACCACGGATACGGTCCTCATTGGACTGCATTTTTCGTTCGCGATCTCTGATATTCAATTCGTGTTCTTCCTTGAGTTTAAGGAAGTTTTCTTTCGCTTGAAGCATCTTTTCCTTTTTAATGCGTTCAGCTTCTTCTGACGCTTCGGAAAGTTTCTTCTTAACGGACTTACCCGATAACACGTTGAGGGCCGCATAAGCCCCCCCTCCGCCTACAGCGAATCCTAAAATAATTGATAGTACATCCATTTCATTACCTTTTAAATTATACCATTAGGCAGGAAAGGAAAAAGAAATCAGCGGCCCGAAAATTCCTTTTCGAGTCCATCAAGTTTGCGTTCAAGCGCCTCAAGTTCACCTACATGATTTTGTTCCGATTTCAAAATCAATTGCAAGGAAGCCATTGCCATTAAATCTTGCAGGTCATTTACTGCGTATTGCTTTTTCAGCGAATTAATGGCATCGTTAAGCGTTTGGGAAGCTTCAAGTACCCGCTCCTTTTCCGTTTCCAACACAGAAATTGGGTAGGTTCTTCCGGCTATTTCCAACTTTAAGGATACTTTAGGCATTTTTATCTTTTAACTGTCGAATGCAAAACTCGATTTCTTTCACCAAAGCATCAATCTCTTCCTCTCTCCGATGCGACAATTCCGGGGTAGAATGGATGATGTCCTGCTGGTTTGTGGTTAGGTTGTCATTCATTGCAATTAATTGATTTGTCAAATCAGAATTCTGCAATTGAACCTTTGCCAACATTTCATTTGCCTTATTCAATTCAACTTCAAGGGCGCTTACCCTCGCTTGTTCTTGAATCAAAGCTGACCTTAAATCAACCAAAATCGCACGTATTCTGTCGATTTGAGCCTCAATTTTTGATGGCATTTCCACAAACTTTTTACAAAGTTAATAAAGCAAGCGTTAATAATGTAACCGCTGCAAAAAATTTAGGAAATTAACCTTTCTTTTGAGTGATAAAACAGGGCTTTGTGTAGTTGGGAGTTAAGTAATTTAAGTCATCCATGGCTCCTATCTCAAAACGTTTCCACGCTAAGAGCATTTGACCTGAGGCGGATGGCAAGATCGTCTCATCTGAGATATGGTGCTGCGACCCAAAAAAATCAAACAAGGTATGGCAGGCGTTACCTAATAAAACGAGGGGCCCTTTTGATTCGAACGTGAAATGGTCTAAATCAACCGATTGATCCTCGAGTAAAAGGGACTTTTCCGATTGAATTCGCAAAAACACCTCTGATTTGCGTGCCGCGAATGCTGCTGCAAATGTGGCATCGCTGTACTTCTGTTGACCTAGGGCGATGAGGCTTTCCAAAGAGGAAACACCAATGATAGGAATATTCAAGCCAAAGGCTAAACCCTTGGCAGTTGACATACCGATGCGCAAGCCCGTATAAGATCCTGGCCCTTTACAGACCGATACAGCGGTGAGTTGATCGGGAGTAATCTCTGCCGATGTGAGTACTTTTTGAATATAGAGGGTTAATTGTTCCCCATGGATGTACTGTTCTGCGTAAGATTCTTCGATAGCAACCAACTTGCCTTGATTCGAAAGTGCTACAGAGCATATGTGGGTGGATGTCTCGAGGTGAAGGATCATTCTTTCACTTCCATTTTAAATCCTACTCCATGTACGTTAGTAATGCTAATATTGGGATCTGGTTTGAGGTATTTTCTGAGTTTTGTTATGAATACATCCAGGCTTCGCCCTACAAAATAATCGTCTTGGCCCCATACGGTGTTCAAAATGACATCCCTGGGCAACACCTGGTTCTGAAACTTAAAAAGCAATTTTAGAATTTGCACTTCTTTTTTTGTAAGTCCTGTTTCTGTGTCATCTTGTCGCAACTTGAGGTTTTCTGTATCCAATTGAAACGATCCAATTTTTAAGATTTTTTCTTCCGGTTGTTCGGTTTGAATATTCACTCTTTTGAGTAATGCTTTGACCCTTAAGCTAAGTTCTTCCGCTGCAAATGGCTTGGTTAAATAATCATCTCCACCTGCATTAAACCCTTCAATTTTATCCTCGGTCATGGCCTTGGCGGTGAGAAAAAGAATGGGAATCTCCTGATTGATTTTACGGATGTCTTTTGCGAGGGTATACCCGTCTTTTTTTGGCATCATTACATCAAAGATGCATAAATGATACCCTTGCTCGCTAAACCTTTTTAAGGCATCCAAGCCATCGGTAGCCAGCGACACCCTATATCCTTCTAGGCGCAATTGGTCAGCTATTACAAACCCGAGGTTTATATCGTCTTCTGCCAATAAAATTGAGATTTCCATAGATTTAATGTGTTGATTCTCCATTGATTTAGAAAAGCCAAGAGCTTTGGTTTCCCAAAGCCCTTGACTAATCAACCTAACCTACTACTGCTGCAAAGGTAATGCGAATTTCATACCAACGTTACATTAAATCCCGTTTTTTTTCCTAAAATTTTGTTAATATTAAATTCACCCCCCACTTCCGTTGAAATGGGAGCATAAAATCATTAACTTCGAACCGTATGAAACGCATTTTAATCGTCGATGACGAGCCGGATATTCGAGAATTGTTAAGATACAATTTGGAAAAAGCGGGATTCGAGTGCGATCATGCCGAAAACGGTATTCAGGCGCTTGAAAAAATCAAAGTAAATAAACCTTCCCTCGTTTTATTGGACGTTATGATGCCCGGAATGGATGGTATACAAACGTGCGAAGCTATTCGCGAAGACAAAAACAATAACGATATTATTATCGCTTTTTTAACGGCAAGATCAGAAGACTACAGTCAAATCGCTGGGCTACAAGCAGGAAGTGATGATTACATAGCTAAACCGATAAAACCGGCGGTATTACTCTCAAGAATTCAAGCCTTACTGCGGAGAAAAAATCCAAATTTCAATGTTCCAAGTGACACTAGTGTAGCGAGATTAACCGTTGATAAAGAAAAACACGTAGTGAACCTTGATGGAAATATTTTACAACTGCCCCGTAAGGAATTTGAATTGTTAGCGCTATTAATTTCCAAACCCAATAATGTATTTCAGCGAGAGCAAATACTGTCGACCGTATGGGGAACTGATGTTGTAGTAGGGGACCGAACCATTGATGTCCATATTCGAAAAATTCGCGAGAAAATTGGGGATGGCTGGATAAAAACAATAAAAGGCGTTGGCTATAAATTAACTCCACAATAAGTATGAAAAAATTGATTGCCACAGGATATTTATCCTTGTTGTTTTCTTGCGGATTCATTGCTCAAGTGAACGATCTGGAGAGTACGTTACTTCAATGGGACTCAATTCGTGGTTCTTGGTTAATGGAATCGGTTAGAGCAATCTCTCAGGATAAAATTATTCCGGACAGGACTTTTGAGGAAGACTTTACCCCTTACGAAATGATGTCGATGGTCCCTGTGGAGACACGAAACGCTCTGCAAGAATTATCGCATGAGAATCCTTCTTTAGATCAAGTTAGCAACACCTTGATTGCCTTAGTCAATGCTACGTTGTGTTCGTCTTTGCAAGGACGAAGTTATGGAGACCCGCACATGGTGACCTTAGACCGAAGTTCCTTTTCTTTTCAGACGGTAGGAGAATTTATATTGACCAAGTCTGCAGGGCATTTTGAGGTTCAAACTAGGCAAAAGCCGCAACGCGACGACTTCTCTCTAAACACCGCAGTTGCTATCCAGATGTACGGAGATCGAATATGTTATTACGCTGAAGATGTGCCCGATGGCTCCAGCCAACCCTTGTGGTTGAATGGTAATCCATTACAATTACGGGGTCGAACCTATTACTTGCCTCATGGCGGAACGGTTAGACTTATAGGAAGAAATTACATTATAGCAGGTCCTATGGGTGAACGTGTTGTATTGGATATTCGAGGCGGAAGAACAGGGTTTATCAACGTAACTTTCGAACTTCCTCGATGCCACAATTTGGTTCTTACTGGATTGCTTGGCAATGGAAATGGAGTGTCGTTTGACGAGTTCGAAACAAATCGGCAAAGTAATTCCAATGCGATGGCTGGCTTCATAAGTATGAATGCTCCTGAATTCGCCTCCATAACCGAGGATATTGAGCAACGTTATCAAAATCAATTGATCAAAGATTTTGCTGAATTGCACAGGGTAAAAAACGACAGTAGCCTTTTTGACTATCGGCCAGGGTTGAATACTAATTTTTATACTGACCGATCTTTTCCTAGGGTAATTCGCACCTTTTCATCGATACCCAACAACAACCGTGAAGCAGCCCGTAACCGTTGCCGTGAACAAGGAGTCACAGAAGCCGAAATGAATGGATGTATATTCGATTCCTACTATTTGGATTTAACGCCCAACCCAATACCCAATCCTCCTCCGGCAACCGATGGGGTTATCATGGATAGAATGAAACACCCTCTGGTTAATACCAACAGCGTGAAGCCTGAGAAAAATCCCGGTGGCAATGCTCAGCCGAAACCTCAAGCATCGCCCGCTGAAATAAATCCAGCTTCCAACGCTCCTGATAAAAAACCAAACACGACCAAACCATCTTTTTCCGTTCCGGACTTCAAGCCGGCTAAACAGGATTCCCCATCCCCACAACCCGTGAAACCGGTAACAACAAAACCTGTGGATAAAGCTCCCTCGCCCTCAATTCCAACAACCGTCAAACCAGGAAAAGGAAAAAACTAATGCGCCGAATCTTTACGCTATTTTATTTGATTCCTATTGTTTTTCATGCACAGGGTCCTAAACTCGCTGTGGGTATAGTAGTGGATCAAATGTGTTATGACTACGTAGAACGTTTTAATGAGAATTTTGGAAACGTTGGATTTCAGCGATTTCTCCAGAAAGGTCTCCATTGCAGAAATACTACCTACAATTATGTCCCCACTTACACTGGTCCCGGACATGCTTCTATCTACACTGGCACTACCCCATCCAACCATGGAATAGTGGCCAACGATTGGTACGATCGTGCCTTGAAAAAATCGGTAAACTGCGTATCGGATACCAGTGTAAAAACCATTGGATCTTCCTCGAAATTTGGAATGGCATCCCCTCATTTCTTAGAAACCACGACTATTTCGGACCAATTGAAACTCACATATCCTGAAGCAAAAGTCATTTCACTGTCCATCAAAGACCGTAGTGCAATACTTCCTGGAGGTCATCTTTCTGACGGTTCGTATTGGTTTGATTTTCAAACCGGAACATTCATCACAAGCAGTTACTATAGATCAAGCCTTCCTGCATGGTTAACGGATTTTAATGCTAACTATCCTGCGGATACGTATTTAAAGGATTGGAACTTATTGCTTCCTTCAAATCGTTATTCTCGCACCTTGGATGATTCTCCCTATGAACGAATCATTTCAAGTAAAAAAGCCCCAGTATTCCCCTATACCCGGGAGGAAATTGGGAGGGGTAATTATGCTCAATTTGTGGTTACGCCTTTCGCCAATACGCAACTAACAGATTTGGCAACAAGGGCCATTGTGGCAGAGCAATTAGGAAAAAGAAATGCTACCGATTTACTTTGCATCAGCTATTCTTCAACGGACATAGCGGGACATGAATTCGGGCCATACTCTTTGGAAGTCGAGGATATGTACCTGCGGTTGAATCTTGAGTTGGAGCGATTGTTTCAATGCCTCGACCGAGAGGTAGGAAAGAAGAATTATGTCGTTTTTCTCACAGCCGATCATGCAGTGGTTCCCGTTCCACAACAATTGGTGGATTCCAAGTTGCCAGGTGGTTACTTGGATGTGGATTCCATGGTTACCGCCTTAAACCAGGAATGGAAAGTGAAATATGGAGAACCGTTGGTCAGCAAATGCAAGAATTTAAACCTTTATTTAAAAAGAGACAGGATTGCTGCCTTGGGCTTGGATTTAACAATGTTGCAAGAAGAAGCGGCCGATTGGATGCGCAAACAGCCCCTAGTTCGTTCGGTTATAAGCGCCTATCAATTGGATCACGGAAATGCCATGAGCAACTGGGACAAGATGTTGGCCAAAGGTTATACCAAAGAACGAAGCGGCGATGTGCTTTTTATGCTCAAACCGGGATTAATCAGCGGATCGGAAGATAGCGACGAGGCTCATCGCGGAACTACTCATGGCACTGCCTACAACTACGATACGCATGTACCACTTCTTTGGTACGGAGCTGGCATAAAACGAGGCAATGTATATCGACCAATAGCCATTACGGACATCGCGGCAAGTTTGGTTTATTTTCTTGAATTGCAGCGACCGGCCAGCATGACGGGGGAGCCCATTTTCGAATTATGGAATAAGTAAAAAACGATCCACCGCATCTTGAATGCGCTGCTGAAGTTGATCGTATGGCCCGGCTTGAAATTTTTGACCCGTAAGTTGTTCATACAATCCTATGTACCTTAGAGACACCTGATTCACCATGGCTTCATCCATGATCGGCATTGTTTGCCCCTCTAAACCTTGAAAGCCTTGCTCTATCAACCATTGACGCACAAACTCTTTCGACAATTGTTTCTGTGGCTCACCTTTAATTTGCCTTTCTTCGTATCCATCAAGGTAAAAATACCGTGAAGAATCGGGCGTATGTATTTCATCCATGAGAATAACCTTGCCCTGAAACAATCCAAATTCATACTTGGTATCCACGAGAATCAACCCTTGCGCAGCCGCCATTTCAGTACCTCGATGAAAAAGTTTTCGGGTGTAGTCCTCCATTTGCAGATAGATCTCCTCGGAAACCAAATGGTTGCGTAAAATATCTTCCCTGGAGATGTCTTCGTCATGACCTTCTTCGGCTTTAACAGCAGGCGTAATGATGGGTTCAGGAAAACGGTCGCTTTCCTTCATTCCTTCAGGCATGGTAACGCCGCACAAAGTACGTTCACCTGAAGCATATGTTCTCGCTGCATGCCCTGAAAGGTACCCTCGAATCACCATTTCTACCCGAATGGGTTCACAGGCAATTCCTACCGTAACATTAGGGTCTGGAGATGCCAAAAACCAATTAGGAACGATGTCAGCGGTTTGGTTGAGAAAATACGCCGCAATTTGATTCAACACTTGTCCCTTGTAGGGAATTGTTCGTGGCAAAATATGATCAAACGCACTGATTCTATCCGATGCAACCATGACCAAACGACCGTCTTCTAACGTGTAAACATCACGCACTTTACCTCGATAAAAATTAGTTTGACCTTTGAATTTAAACTCCTTGATTCCCATGATCTTCTTTGAATTTTTTATCCAGCTCTTCTTGTTTCTCGAAGGCGGAAATTATTTTTGCAATGATTTTGTGGCGAATAATATCGCTTTGGCCCATTTCCACAACACCGATCCCCTCAATATCCCTCAAGATTCGGGTAGCATACGTTAATCCTGAGCGTTGCTTTCGAGGTAAATCCACTTGCGACATATCTCCTGTAATAACGAACTTGGCCGTCATACCCATTCGTGTCAGGAACATTTTCATTTGCATGATTGTCGTGTTTTGGGCTTCGTCCAAAATAACAAAGGCTTTATCCAGGGTTCGTCCCCTCATGAACGCCAAAGGAGCAATTTCAATCACTCCGTATTGAATCATTTCCGCGAGGCGTTCTGGTGGTATCATATCGCGCAAGGCATCGTACAAGGGCATTAAATATGGATCCAGCTTTTCTTTGAGATCGCCGGGCAGGAAGCCTAAATTCTCTCCGGCCTCCACGGCAGGGCGGGTGAGTACAATTCGTTTAACCTCTTTATTCTTTAATGCTTGGACCGCCAAGGCAACTGCGGTGTAGGTTTTACCAGTACCTGCGGGACCAATGCAAAATACCATATCGTTCTTACGAAGGGCTTCTACCAGCTTTTTTTGATTGACGGTACGCGCTTTTATTTTTACTCCTCCATTCCCATGAACAAGCGTTTCAGAACCGTCGTCGTCGTTGAGTAATTTTTCCCCCTCGTTGAGCATGAGATTATCGATATTGTTTTCTGTGAGTGAATTAAACTTTTCGAAATGTCGCACCATTAACCCAAATTTCACTTCAAAGAAATCGATCAATTCTTCCTCTCCTTTCACGACTATTCGATGACCTCTAGCTGTAATGGAAAGCTTAGGGAAAAAAGATTTTATGTGCTTAAGGTTCTGATTATTTACCCCAAAAAAAGCAGCTGCGTTAATGCTTGAAAGCTCGATATTTCGGGTGCCTAAATCCAATTAAAATCCAATTAAAAATTACGGAGTGGTAGAAAAAATATAATTTTGGTAAAATTAGAAAATTACTCAAACATTGCGTTCGTAAATAATGCAAATCATAACGCTTACTTCTGACTTAGGTTTAAAGGATTATTACGTAGCAAGCGTTAAGGCTCGATTAATGCAAGAAATACCTAAGGCGCAGCAACTTGATATAAGCCATCAAATTAAGCCTTTCGATATTGCCGAGGCGGCTTATCAGTTGCGCAGTTGTTTCCATGAATTTCCACAGGGCACGATACACCTTGTGGGAGTGGATTGTGCGCCGGTGCTGCCGAATCCATCTACAGTAGGATTATCGGAAAACCAGGCATCCTATCCTACGATTGTCGTTTTTAAGCAACAGTTCATCGTTTGCAACGACAACGGATTTATCGGGGCGTTTTTAAGAAACGATTTTCCGGAGGCACTTTACCGGTATAAAGCCATTGAAAACCAACCGCAATCATGGAATTTCATGCTTAAATTCTGTTTTATCGACTTAGCAAAAAAACTCGCGGAAGGGATTTCCATCGCAACATTTACGGAGGCGGTAGTCAAGTACAAAAAAGCTTTTGTTCCGATTCCGGTGCTGGAAGAACATCAAATAATTGGCAGCGTAATTCACATTGATGCTTTTGGAAATATTATAACCAACATTCAAAAATCGGATTTTGATCGCTTTGGTGCGGAAGTTCCGTTCACCATAAGTTATCAAAAGCGCAGCGATGATATCGATGTTATTTCTTCCTCTTACAATGCCGTTTCTATGGGAGATCGCGTGGCGATATTCAACGAATCTAACTTTCTTGAGATTGCGATAAACCGTGGCGCCAATGCTGGAAATGGCGGGGCCGACCGCCTTTTTGGTGTTCGCTTAGGTGAAAACGTACGCGTTACTTTTTATCCCAAAGGTTCCGTTAAAAATTTAAGTTCCTTGTTGTGATTATCCGGATTGTAAAATTGGAGTTTCATCCCGAAAATTGTTGTCAATTTGAAAGGTTATTTTACGAACGGCGTAAAGAAATTTTGGTATTTCCCGGTTGTATTGACGTTCAATTACTCAAAGATTCCAAGACTGAACATGTGTTTTTTACCATGAGTCATTGGGAATCCGAGGATCGATTGGAAAAGTACCGGCAATCGGAATTGTTCCTTGAAACATGGAGCCAAATAAAACCTTGGTTTTCCAACACCGCAAAAGCGTGGAGTTTAAAATCAACCTCGACTGAAATCCGCCATGATTCATCAGAGAAATAATTAAGCAAACCAAAAAAAACTACCTTTGCTTTCATAAAATCGATGATACCACTCTATTTAAAAGAAGTCCGTAGTTTTCTAAGTTCCGTCGTGGGATACACGTTTATTATTATTTTTCTTGTCGCCTGTTGGTTATTTAATTGGATGATTGAATCGGATGACATGAATTTAATTGGCCAGAATCAAGCGGATTTGGCTCCATTTTTTAAAACGGCTCCCTACATTTTTTTAATGCTCATACCAGCAATTACCATGCGTTCTATTGCCGAGGAGCGCCGATCAGGAACTATCGAATTACTTTTCACCCGACCAATTTCAGACTTAAACATTCTTCTAGCAAAGTATTTGGCAGGAGTAACCTTACTCCTGATTGCTTTACTACCTACGCTGGTCTATTATTTTTCGATGGATTACTTAGCACTCCAAGACCCGGGGATGGATTCTGGTGTTGCAATCGCTTCCTACATTGGCTTATTATTGCTTGGAAGTGCCTATGTAGCCATAGGTATTTTTGCCTCAGCACTCACCTCTAACCAAATCGTCGCCTATATTTTGGCTTGTTCGATGTGCTATTTTTTCTTTGACGGCTTGTTTTCCTTGGGCTCTTACGCTCAATTTGGCAAACTGGACCTTATAATTAAGTACTTAAGCCTGAGCTATCATTACGAAGCCATTAACAAAGGCGTATTGATTGCGGGAGATTTAATGTATTGCTTATCTCTAATCGTTTTGTTTTTAAGCGCTTCATTGTTGGTTATTAAATCCTTAAAAAAATAACCTATGCCGAAATTAAGTTTCAAAGGATTCGTTAATTGGTGGGTTTTCGCGGGAATTACTGCGTCTTTGGTTTTAGTAAACATCATTTTTTCCTTGTTGAATTATAAAATTGATTTAACAGAAGACCAGCGGTTTTCGCTTTCAGAGGGAACCAAAAAATTTCTTTCGGAGAAAGAGAACATTCAAAACCGTATCAGTATAAAAGTATATTTGGACGGAGATTTACCTGCAGAGATAAAAAATTTCAGGAATTCGATAGAAAACAAACTCAAAGACTTCAAAGATCTTGCAGGAGACCGCATCGAGTACGAATTTGTTTCCATAGATCAAGGCAATGAATCGGAAAAGGACAAGCTGGAATTTGAAAAAAGCATTTTTGATAAAGGCATTTTACCAACCACCATCGTTTACAAGAACAACAATGAACAAGTAAAAATGCGCATTTGGGCGGGAGCCGAAATGACCACCTCGGTCAATGGTGAAATCAAATCCACTACGGTCCAACTCTTGCCGGGAAGTACCAACCGCAATCCATTTGATTTAAAAAACATTTCTCCTTACGTAGAAAATGCAACAAACAACTTAGAATATAACCTGTTATCAGGCATTCGTAAACTCGGTCAAAAACAACAAAAACGCATCGCTTTCTTACAAGGTCATGGGGAGCTTAAAGAAGCAGAAACCTTTATCCTTCGATCCTTACTGAGTCCTTATTTTTCGCTATCGTCCTTGACCTTAAAAACGAAGGAATCGTATCAAGAATTGGCCAACCTTGATGGAATAATCATCGCCGATCCTCAAACACCCTTTTCCGAGGTAGACTTATATTTCATTGACCAATTCGTGATGAACGGAGGAAGCCTTATGGTGTTCATGAATACCCTAAAACATAACGAGGACACCTTAACCAAAAATTGGATTGAACACACCACCCGTAAAAATTTGCAATTGGACAAAATGCTCTTTGATTACGGGGTGAAAGTCCATGAGAATTACGTGTTTGACCGTATTTGTTCCGGTAATTATTTCAATAGAATTGGTGCGATTCCTTGGCCCTATTTTGTTATGGCAAGTCCTACCAAGCATCAAATTACCGCCAACATTGATCCGGTAAGTTTAGAATATCCGAATCAGTTGCAGCTTATTGATGTTCCGAATGTTCGATCCACCTCGATACTTACCACCTCTTCAAATGCCAACCGCACCGGCATAGCACCTCAAATCGCTTGTGAAGACTTCAAGATGTTTGGGTCTGATCCTCAATTCATCGAAAACCCCAATGACCCCGTTAATAAAATCACCTTGGCAGCAATGATTGAAGGCACCATACCTTCTTTCTTTGTCAACCGTACGCTTGTCGACACCGTTCAAGGAGCGAACATTACAGAATCCTCGAGCATGAAACAAGTTCCTAAAAAATTCCAAACCAAAAAGGCGATAAGTTCATCAAATGCTAAGATCTTCGTAGTAGGCTCTGGTCGATGCATTGCCAATCCTTACGACTCGGTATATGTCAATGGTCAAATTAAATATCGCCCTACTTTTAACACCCTTAAGTTCAGCAAAGTCCCTGATGCAAACGGAAGGCCTCTGATCTATGGGAACCAGGAATTTGTGCAAAACATGGTTGATTACCTTATGGCAGACAACAGTTTACTTGGATTACGAAGCCGTCAGATTGAATTCAGAAGGTTGGATAGTTCCAAAGTCACCCAACACGGAAGCAATGTCAAGTATCTTAACCTCTTGGTGCCTGTAGGTTTGATTTTTCTTTTCGGAACGCTGATGATATTTTACCGTTATAACACCTACGCTCGGAAAAAATAATGAGAAAAAAATTACTTTACGGCCTCCTTCTTACTGCGCTTGTTGCTGTTCTTGCTTATATGGCCTATGACCTTTTGTCCCGTCGCGGTAAATCCGATGAAACCTTGTTCAATTTTTCCATTAGTGATACCAACGCCATAACTGCCATCAAAATACGCGATGGTTTTGGCAAAGAAATTATGCTCATAAAGAAAGGAAACGATTGGCAAGATGAAACGGGAAATTGCGTTTCTCGTTCCAACATTTCTTATATACTAGAAGCTGCAAAGCTCATTGAATTTAAAGGTTATTTACCCGATTCATCCTTGGAAAAATTTACAAATTTAATGACCACTCAGCATATAAAAGTTGACTTTTTTGTACACGGTGCCTGGGAAAAAACCTGGTACATTGGTCCCCCGGCTCAAGACCATTATGGACAAATCATGTTGCTTGAATCCGCAAAAGACGGGAAGAGTAAAGACCCGGTCATGATGCGCATCCGGGGATTAAACGGCATCATTGGTCCTCGGTTTTTTGCGGACCGAAAACAATGGATGTGCACCTCAATCTTCGCGTTAAGTCCCGATGAAATCCAATCCGTAAATGTGGAAAATCTCGAAAACTCATCGTTGAGTTTTAGCATCCAAAAAAACCAGAAACAATTCGACGTTCGATCACAAGGCGTTCCTTTGAGCCAAGTAGACACCGCGAATATTTATCGTTATTTACAGGGATATAAAAAAGTACATTACAATTCTGCCAACTTTGAGTTGAGCTCAGTCCAATGCGATTCTGTTCGAAACACGAAACCTTTTGCCAAACTAACACTTCGTCAAACCAATGGAACAACAACCGTTCTGAAGATGTTTAGGATTAGGAGCATCGAACCTCAACGCAACGAGCTAGGAGAAATGGTGAACATGGACTTGAACGTATTTTGGGCTGAATTACCAAACCGAAGTTTAGTGAAGTGCCAATATTTCGTCTTTAATCCTTTACTGATGGGGTACGTATATTTTCCTGCGTTGAATAATCGTAAATAAAGTATTTTATCTCAAATTACCAAAGTATTATTATCTTTGATGGCTAATTGAATTCTATGAATTTTGTAACCTCAAGCAATAATTTATTGCACCATCTCCAAAGCATTTCCGGTGCTTTAAGTACGAATACCAAGCTCCCTATTCTGGACAATTTCCTGTTTACCCTCGAAGGAAATAGCTTAACCCTATGCGCCACCGATTTGGAAACGACGATGATTACTCGGATGGAGGTACAATCGGAGGACCAAGGGAAAATTGCAGTTCCCGCCAAAGTATTGCTCGAAGTATTAAAAAATCTACCCGATCAACCCTGTACATTCCGCATCAATCCTAGCAATTTTTCCGTTGAAATCACCTACGATAATGGAAAATCCAAAATGGTGGGTTTTAACGGTGATGAATTTCCAAAACTACCGATAACAGAATATAAAAGTTCCATTGAAGTTACAGGCGAGCTTTTATCTAATGCCATCAATAAAACACTTTTTGCCATAGGCACCGACGAAATGCGACCTATAATGACGGGAGTATATTGTCAATTCTCACCAGAGGACATTGTGTTTGTCGCGACAGATGCTCACAAATTAGTTCGTTATCGACGCACCGACATTGCAGCAGCTTCGAGTTCTGCGTTCATATTACCTAAAAAACCTTTGAACCTGCTTAAGTCGAATTTACGCGGTGATGAAATAGTAACTTTGGAGTACAATGAATCCAATGCCACGTTCAAATTCAATGATTTAACGTTAGTTTGCCGTCTAATTGAAGGGAAATACCCCAATTACGAAGCGGTAATCCCTAAAGAGAGTCCGAACGTTTTGACGATTGAACGAAGTCAGTTGCTACACTCTTTTAAGCGTGTTGCCATTTTCTCCAACAAAACAACCCACCAAGTACAACTCAAATTGGCGGGTTCTGAACTTCGGCTTTCGGCGGAAGATTTGGACTTTTCCAATGAAGCCAACGAGCGACTGACTTGCAACTATGACGGTGCCGATATGGAAATCGCGTTTAATTCTAAAGCTTTAGTTGAAATGCTTTCCATTCTCGAAACTGAATCCATCCAACTTTCACTCAGCGAACCCTCCAGAGCAGGAATACTCACTCCGTTTGAATCGAAGAATCCTCAGGAAGAAATCCTGATGTTGGTGATGCCCGTGATGATTACGCGCTAAGCTTGAATGGCTGAGGCACAACGTAATATTCGTTCACTTTCGCTTGAATCCCTCAGATCTATTTTCGTTGAGTCCAAGCTTCCTGCGTTCCGAGCAAACCAAGTTTATGCGTGGGTTTGGGAAAGAAACATACTAGACTTTAGCGAAATAAATAACATCGGTAAGGAAACCATAGCCTTTATCGAGAGGGAGTTTACCCTGGATAAGCTCACATTGATCAACCAGCAAATCAGCTCGGATAAAACTATAAAGTGCGGATTTAAAACCATCGATGAGCAGGTAATCGAAAGCGTTTTGATACCAACATCAAAACGAATGACCGCGTGCATTTCGTCCCAAGCAGGGTGCAGTTTAGCTTGTAAATTCTGTGCAACTGGCAAAATTAAAATGACGAAAAATCTCCATTCTTATGAATTGGTTGATCAAGTTGTTTATTTAAATGAGTTAGCCCAAGAAAAATACGGGATACCTTTAAGTAATATAGTGCTCATGGGAATGGGTGAGCCCCTACTAAATTACAACAATGTAATCACTGCAATGAACATTCTTAGCGACCCTGAACGCTACAATATCAGTCCAAGAAGGATTACGTTGTCTACGGCGGGTATCGCAAAAATGATTCGGAAATTAGGCGACGATGAAGTCCGTTTCAATTTAGCCCTTTCGTTGCACGCCGCAGAAGACGAAAAGCGCAGTCAAGTGATGGAAATCAATGATTCAAATAATTTAGAAGCCCTATCCGCTGCCTTGGAATACTATTATCAAAAAACCAACAACAGGGTAACCTTCGAGTACATCTTATTTAAAAATTTCAACGACGGACTTGAAGATGCAGCAAAGCTTGCGGAATTTGCGCGCTGTGTCCCTTGTAAAATAAATTTAATTGAATACAATCCCATCGGCGACCCTCTTTTTCAAAG